>JAZKGE010000023.1:0-17822 GCA_040386075.1 Bacteroidota bacterium | reverse complement strand
GGAATTATGTGGGCTATTGTAAAGCCGCTTATTAGTATTTTGATCTTTGGTTATATTTCCAGTAAAATAAATGACACAGAAAATACAGCTATAAACTTTGTTTATGTAGGATCTGCAATGTTATTATGGCAATTATTTTCAAGCATTTTTAACGAAGTAAGTAATTCCATTATCAGTAACTCCAATTTATTTGCTAAAGTTTATTTTCCAAAAATCATTATTCCGCTCAGTACAATATTGGTTTGTCTTGTTGATTTTTTTATCTCTTTACTTATTCTTGTTGTATTATTTATCATTTCGGGTCAAAGTGTTCATTGGCATATTGTTTTAGCTCCATTATTTGTAATACTTACTGTGATCAACGGATTTGGAATAGGGTTGTATTTTGCAACTGTTAATGTAAAGTACAGGGACGTAAAGTTTATTGTGCCGGTTATTTTGCAGTTTGGAATGTATGTAACTCCTGTTATTTTCAACACACGTTATTACCTCGAAAGATTACCAGAATGGTCGCATTGGTTATTTTGTTTAAATCCTATGGTTGGAGCCATTGATGGATTTAAGTATGCATTATTTGGCGGTGAGGCTATTTATGATATGAATTATTTTATTGTTTCTCTCTGTGTTTCTTTTCTGTTTTTATTTATAGGCATCAAATATTTTTATAAGTTCGAACGCAGTTTTGTTGATTATATTTAATGGATAACAATTCAATCATAAAAGTAGAAGGATTAAGTAAAAAGTATTTACTTAATAAAAATGCTTCCGAAAAAAGTGACACGCTATTTGGCAGTTTCATTAATGGGTTGAAGAATGTTAAGAATATTTCTCAGAAAAAAGAGATGCAAGAGTTCTGGGCATTAAAAGACGTATCTTTTAATGTACAGCAAGGCGATCGGGTTGGTGTTATTGGAAGGAACGGAGCCGGTAAATCAACTTTATTGAAAATATTATCCCGTATTACACCACCCACAAGTGGGCGGGTAGAAATAAACGGAAGATTAGCCTCTTTATTGGAAGTTGGTACCGGATTTCACGGCGATCTTTCCGGCAGGGAAAATATCTATTTAAATGGGTCCATACTAGGTATGAACAAACATGAAATAGATAAAAAATTTGATGAAATTGTAGACTTCTCCGAAATAGAAAAGTTTTTGGATACCCCGGTAAAACGGTATAGTAGTGGTATGTATGTGAGACTGGCTTTCGCTATAGCCGCGCACCTGGAACCCGAAATATTGATTGTAGATGAGGTACTGGCCGTTGGCGATGCTGAATTTCAACGAAAATGTTTAGGTAAAATGCAGGATGTATCTTCCGAAGGAAGAACTATCCTGTTTGTGAGCCATAATATTGCAAGTGTTATTTCTCTTTGTAATAAAGGACTATTAATGGAGAAAGGCACTGTTAAAATGGATGGCGATATCACAAGTGTTGTAAATGAATACAATTTTTCCGGAAACAGAAATTCTATCGGCCTTTTTGTAAGGCCTGAGTATGATGAACACAAACACCTGGTTTCTTCGGTAGAGTTGCTGGATAAAGACCTGAAGACAAAACGCAATTTCAATTATGGAGATAAGATCTTTTTAAAAATAAAAACAAATCCGCTGGCCTCTGACCAAAAATTTGGCCTCACCATTAAAATAAAAAATGCCCAGTTCCAACCCATCGGTTTTTTTAATAGCTGGATCAATGATAGTGAAAAAGTATTATATACTCCCGGTGAAGTTATTATTGTGGAACTGGATAGTAATAATTTTACCCAGGATAGATACCTGGTTGATATTATTTGTAATGACTGGAACAAATACCACGTTGATAATTTTTGGGATGAAGTTAGTTTTGAAATAGATCATTGCAAACCAAAGGACTCAACTATTTTTATAGATTCTTCAAAAGAACTGGGAAATGTTATTTTGCAAAATGTGAAAATTTATTCTGAGAAATGAAGTTAACCGTATTAACCGAAAAAGTTAGCGTTATTAATGGACTTGGTTACTTTCTTCATTCCATAAAACTATTTTTGTACAAAACTAAAGTAAATGGATTTGAACATTTAAAGAAATCCTTAGCTAATTTGTTTGCAAAAAAGCCTTATACAGGACATTACGCAGTTACAAGAAGTCTTTGCGAAGGATTGAAGCAGATAGGCATGAATTATAATTATAATCCTCCTAATAGTTCTTCAGTGAACGAACATGTTATCGTTCTTTCCGATGTGGATACATTAAAAATAGCTATAGATCTTAAAGTACAGGGAAAGATAAAGCAATTACTGGCCGGGCCAAATTTAATGGTTAGATCTAACGAGTATGATCAAATATTAGCTCATCCGGGTATTGATAAAATTGTCGTTCCTTCAGAATGGGTTAAAATCGCTTATATAGAAGATCTGCCGGTTATTAAAGATAAGATCATTATCTGGCCTTGTGGAGTTGATGCTGAGTTATTTCAGCCCAAAGAAGCAAATAGATTGCGAAATATTTTAGTTTATTGGAAAACAGGGCCCGAGGATTTATTGATGCAAATTGAAAAAGTATTGAAGGAACAGCAAATAAATTATGTGGTTTTAAAATACGGACACTACACGCAAACCGAATATATTGATAAATTAAAGGCTACTTCAATGGCCATTTTTTGCAGCACAAGCGAGAGCCAGGGTATTGCTTTGCAGGAAGCATGGAGTATGAATGTTCCCACTTTTGTTTGGCAACCGCAGGAATTGACCATAAAAGGAAAAAAGTTCAATCAGTTTAGTTCCGCGCCTTATCTGAACGAAAAAACAGGATCATTTTTTAAGACAATAGATGAATTGAAAACACTCTTAATCAGAGATAAGAATAACGAGTTTAATTTTACACCCAGAGCTGTTGTATTGGAACACTTTACAGATAAAGTATGCGCTAAAGCCCTGGTAGATTTTTTTAACAGATAAGAACAAGCCAATTTGCAAAGCAAAGAACTCATATCAGTTGTTATTCCTACTTATAATCGCGCCAACGATTTAATAGTTGCCATCAATAGTGTTTTAAAACAAAGTTATCCGGTATTGGAAATATTGGTTTGTGACGATGGTTCAAGCGATCGATCCAAAGAACTTGTCCATGCATTAAAAAATCCGATCGTTCAATGGATAGATTGCGGGAAAAATGGAGGGCCGGCTATTCCTAGAAACATAGGGATAAAACGAAGTAAAGGAAATTGGATAGCTTTTTTGGATAGTGATGACGAATGGCATTTTGATAAGATTGAGAAACAAATAAATGCAATTAAAGCACATGGTGTTAAAGCATGTAGTACAAATGCGTCGAGGATAAGATTCGGAGAAAATAAAGGCCCATATCTGCAATATAATACTCAATTTATAAAATTGAAAGATCTGATGTCTGTAAATTCGATCATCTGCAGCTCGGTTTTAGTGGAGAGAAAATTATTAGCCGATATTTCATTATTTCCTGAAGATAAAAAATTTATCGCTGAAGATTATGTACTATGGCTTAGGTTATCTACCAGCACAGATTTTGTTTTTATTAATGAATGTCTTATAAATTACACGGATAACGTTGAAGTATCTTACCGGTCAGAAAGCACGCATAAAGATGAATGGGAAATGTTTGATGTTATTTTCAGCGATTTTAGGGAGTGGTTATCTCAGCATAAAATACGCTTGGGTGGTGAAGAAAAGATTGAATTTAAAAAAATAATGAAAAGGATCAAACAAAAAGGAATTCCAACCTACCTTGATGAGTTCTTTAGGAAGTTGAGCAATAAATTGAAAATTAAAACCAGGTATAACAGTTAATACCTGTATTTATAACCTCGCAATTAAATGATCAGAATTTATTAAATTAGAGTTTTGTACAATAGGTAAGCTATTATGAAAATACTTCACGCCGTAGAATCATATTTTCCAGCCGTTGGTGGCATGCAGGAAGTTGTAAAGCAGCTGAGTGAGCGAATGGCTGAGCACGGTTTTGATGTGACCGTAGCCACCAGAAAACATGAAGCACGCGATTTCTCTGAAAAGAGTGGTGTTAAGATCATTGATTTTGATATTTCAGGAAATATGGTGAACGGGATTATCGGCGAAAAGGATAAATACGAGCAGTTATTACTGAATAATGATTTTGATGTGATCGTTTTTTTTGCAGCGCAGCAATGGGCAACAGATATTGCGCTACCACTATTGGATAAGATAAAGGCAAGAAAGGTATGTGTTCCTACAGGGTATTCAGGTTTATATTTGCCAGAATACAAAGCATATTTTGAGGATATGAAACGTTGGATACACAATTTTGATATGAACGTTTATTTATCGGACGATTACAGGGATATAAATTTTGCAAGGTCTTGCGGCGTTAGTAAAATGATGCTTATACCCAATGGCGCTTCTGAGGAAGAATTTGATAATAAGTCAACCATCGATGTCAAAAAAGAACTGGGCATTCCTGATGATCATTTTTTGATCTTGCATGTTGGTTCATATACAGGCGCAAAAGGACATAACGAAGCGATGGAGATATTTTACAGATCTAATTTAAAGAAGACAACTTTTTTAATGATCGGTAATAATTATGAGGCATTTAAAAAGCATAATAAATTTTCGTTAATGTTTTTTCTGCGTAAGGTCTTAGCAAGATACAAAGATAATAAAGAGATCATTTTTAGCTACTTTCCAAGACCATTTACAGTAGCAGCTTATCAGCAAGCTGATCTGTTTTTATTTCCATCCAATATCGAGTGCTCTCCAATTGTGCTATTTGAGTCTGCGGCCGCTAAACTACCTTTTTTAACAACGGAATGCGGAAACGCAGCAGAGATCATAAAATGGACGGAAGGCGGAGAAGCATTAAAGACGATAAAAAAGAACGATGGATTTGTAATAGCCGATATTGACGCGTCGGTTAAACAATTGGAAGAGATTTATCTGAATAAAAGTAAACGTATTAGATTTGGCCAAAATGGGTATAAGAATTGGAAGTTGAAATTTACATGGGAGAAAATAAGCAGTGATTATGTCAATTTATACCAGCAATTAATTAAACAAAGGTCATGATAATTGTTAATCTGATGGGAGGTCTTGGAAATCAAATGTTTCAATATGCATTTGGTAAGTACCTTTCTTTGACTTTACATAAAAAACTTATTTTAGATAAAAGTTTTCTTTTGGAGCATCGAAACAATCCCGGTGTAACGCCCCGTGATTATGAACTATCGGTTTTTTCAATTACTGAAGAACCAACGATTTTTGATCATGGTTTTGGCCTTGGAAAAGTCTTTCCTTACAGAGTGAATAAATTCGCAGATCCGTTTATAAAAAAGTTTAAAAGCGATGTCGTATGTACAGACAATGACCCTTTAGAAGATATACTAAAAACACAGGCTTCTAAAATAATTATCAATGGCTATTTTCAAAAAGAGATATATTTTATTGGTGTAGAAGAGGTCATTCGAAGATCATTTACTTTTAAAAATGATCTGTCAGGTGAAAATCTTTTGGTAAAGAATAAGATCGATAGCTCTCACTCAGTTAGTTTGCATGTTAGAAGAGGTGATTATGTTAGTAGCCAGATCGCGGGTTCATACCATGGTCTTTGTAGCCCAGAATATTATAAGCAAGCCATTAAAACATTAACGGATCTGTACACAGATCTGCGTTTCTTTGTTTTTTCGGATGATATTGAATGGTGCAGGGCAAATTTGAATATTCCAGGCGACACGTGTTTTATTTCACACAATACAGGCGCTAACAGTTATCTGGATATGCATTTAATGAGTTTGTGTAAGCATAATATTATTGCTAACAGTAGTTTTAGCTGGTGGGGTGCCTGGTTAAATAATTATAAAGATAAAGTGGTGATCGCCCCAAAAAAGTGGTTTGTTGATAGTTCAATTGATACAAAAGATCTATATCCTAAAAACTGGTTAACGCTATGAGTCCAAAGGTATCTGTCATCATGTCTGTTTACAATGGAGCGCATTTTGTTAGGCGTTCCATTGAAAGCATACTGGCTCAAAGTTTTTCTGATTTTGAATTTATCATTATTAATGATGGTTCCAGTGATGAAAGCGAAAAAATAATACTTGAGTTTAAGGATGAGAGAATAAGATACATTGACAATAAAGTGAACCTGGGCTTGATCGCCTCTCTCAATAAGGGATTAAGTCTGGCAAAAGGGGAGTATATTGCCAGAATGGATGATGACGATATCAGTCTTCCATCACGATTTGAAAAGCAGGTTGCATACCTCGATGAACATAAAACAACGGCTGTTCTTGCAACTAGGTTGGTAATTATAAATGAAAATGGTTTTGAGGTTGATAACTGGAAGGAAGATCTTTTAGCCCGTTCGACTGACGAAATAAAGCAATTACTGCCTAAATCAAATTGTATCGGTCATCCTACGGTTATGATGCGCGCAGAATGCCTGAGAGCTTTTAATTACAGCAGTAAGCTTAAGAACTCGGAAGATTGGGGCTTATGGTTGAATTTACTTTCTAAAGGATTTGTAATTGCTAAATTGGATGAAGTATTGTTGCAGTATAGGGTTCATAACAAAAGTACAACTGTTAGTGCTAATAAAAACGGGATCGAAAAAAAGGTGATCCGGTTTAAACAGGCTTATATGTTAGGTAAGATAGGAGCACGCAGCTTTCAAAACACCGATTGGAAAGTGCTGAGTTCATGGATGAGAGACGTTTTAAAACTTATAGTAAAACCGGTATTGAGCCCACTTATAGCTATTTTAAAAACACCTTTTTTCTCTATATTTTTGCAGTTCTTTAAAGTAAAGAATAGGTTAAGATCATTTCATTTCAAAGCCGATCAGATATACGTATTCCCTTATTATCAAACAGGAGGAGCAGATAAAGTGCATGCTTCGATCCTGGAAGCAGTTAACAATAAAAATTCTATCGTATTTATAACCGGCCAGTCAGAAGATGATGCTTTTAAGGAAACGTTTAACCGTTTTTCGAATGTTGTTGAAGTTAATTATTTAATGAAACTGAGTTTTTTTAGAAAATGGTTAATTAATGAAATAGGGACTCATGCCTCCAACAAAAGACCATTAACTATCATGGGCTGCAATTCTTATTTCTTTTATGAAATGATCCCTTCACTGCCACACCATATAAAATTTGTGGATCTGATCCATGCCTTTGTTCATCTGCATGAACCGGGACCTGAAAAATGGAGCCTGCCTGTAATAGACAGATTACATGCGAGAGTTGTTATTGATAAAAACACGCTTGCAAATTTCGATTACTTTTACAGAGCCAGAAATATTGATCCTAAGTATGTGTCAAGGATCATTTTTATTCCAAATTTTGTGGACGCAAGACCACTGCCATCAAAAAGCAACAATGAAATTTTAAAAGTTCTGTATGTTGGGCGCGGGTCTACCGAAAAGCGTTTGCCCATTATTGCAAAAGTTGCTCATGTGATCAAACTCAAAAAGTTGCCTATAGAATTTCATTTTGCCGGTAATGTAACACAGTTTATTCCGGAACAATATGCCGGTGCCTGTATATTGCATGGAACAATTGATCAAAAGAAGGTTGACGAGCTTTACAAAGAAGCGCATATGCTGATCATAGCATCGTCGAGAGAAGGATTCCCCATGGTTATCATGGAGGCAATGATGCAGGGTGTAGTTCCTGTTTCAACCGGTGTGGGTGGAATTCCGGATCACATATCGCATAAAAAAAATGGGATCTTAATTAATGAAGGTAACGATGACGATATTGTAGCTCAATTTGTGGAGCAAATTATATATTACAACTCAAATAGAGTTGAACTCGAATTGTTATCTTTGAATACGCATAATTATGCTATTAGAACATTTAATAAAGAACAGTTTTTTAATTCATATCAAATCCTCTTACAGCCATGATAAATGAAAGCCGGTTACCAGTGGTTTCGATCATAATTCCTGCGTATAATTATGCTGGTTACATAGGAGAATGTTTGGATAGTGTTCTGTCTCAAAGCGCAAAGGATTGGGAGTGCATCGTTGTTGATAATGGGTCAACAGATAATACAGCGGAAGTTGTGAAAAAATATGCAGTTAAAGATGACCGTATTAAGTATCATTATACAGATCAAAAAGGAGTATCATTTGCAAGAAACTATGCAGCGACCATCAGTCAGGGTAAATATATTTTACCCCTGGATGCCGATGATAAGATCGATAGTACTTTTGTAGATAAAGCTGTAAGGGTTTTGGATAATAACCCAGGCATTAGTTTGGTGTATTGCGATGCTATTTTGTTTGGTGCAGTTAATAAGAAATGGATATTGCCGGACTACAATTACAGGGATCTTTTGATCGAAAATTCGATCTTTTGTTCTGCATTATTCAGGAAAACTGAATTTGAAACTGCAGGTGGTTACAATGTAAACATGGTAGAGGGATTTGAAGACTGGGATTTTTGGATCAAGTTTTTGGCGCATGATAAAAAAGTAGTGAAAATACAAGAGCCACTTTTTTATTATCGCATCAAAGAAAATTCCCGCAACAGTGTTTTAGACCAGGAAAAGCAATTAAGATTGAGAATGCAGATCTATAATAATCATAAAGAGCTGTATCATCGTTTTTTTTCGATTCCCGAGTTGTTATATAATAATTACGTGTTAAATCAAAAATACGAATCAATAGCACATTCATTAACCTATAAGATCGGAAAAGCGCTGGCTTCTCCGGTAAATTTGCTAAAAAAAATGCTTCACAAATAAAATGAGGTCGATCTGTTTGTATAGCTCTTATTTTGATCAGCCTGGTATACCTTATTATGTAAGGTTTTACCTCGAAAATATCATTCCCTATTTTTCTGAAACAATATTCATTACAAACGAAAAAGAACTTGATGAGGATTCCAGGTACTTTTTAAATGTCAATAATATTTCCTTGTTAAAAGTTGATAATGAAGGTTGGGATTTTGGTATGTGGTACAAAGCCTTGGCGCAAATGGATACAAGCCAGTATCAGCAAATTGCATTAGTGAATGATTCTTGCATTCTTTTTAAACAGCCAACTCAATTCTTTGAATGGTTAAGACGATCGGATGCAGATGTATGTAGCGTTACTGATTCCAATGCTATCGGTTATCATTTACAATCCTATTTTTTAGTATTCAATCAAAAAGCCATTCCGCAAATGGTAAATTATTTCAAAGAGCATAAACTACTGAAGGATGTTGGCGATGTGATTGAAACCTATGAAGTTGGATTGAGTAAAGAGCTTTTAAATAAAGGGCTTAAACTGGACGCCTGTTATTCTTCTAAAGATTATCATGGAGAGTTTAGCCCGACATTTTACCTGGCAGAAAGATTATTGAGATCAGGAATGCCAATGATCAAGAAGAAGATAGTGTTTGCTTCTTACCGCAAGCCTGAATTATTTACTTTGGCAAGAATGAACTTTAATATTAATGCCGGTCATTACGTGGACCTGATAAAACAGATCACAAAAGAACCGATCATTGATTTTGAAAAAGTTAAAAAAGATCAGGCAACAGGTATGAATATGTTGGACCGGTTGATTTATAATGCTAAACGTAATTTTATTCTGACCTATAGAAAACTAAAGGGGAAGCGTCATGACTAAGCCACAGGTAAGTATATGTATTCCTACCTATAATGGTGATAAATACTTGAGAGAGTGTTTGAATTCATGTGTCGATCAGTTATTTAAGGATTATGAGATCATTATTTCTGATGATTGTTCATCCGATAAGACACTTTCAATCATTGAAGAATACGTTTCTAAATATCCTTCAATTAAATTTTACAAAGGCGAACAAAATTTAGGATTAGTTGGTAACTGGAACAGGTGCCTGGAACTAAGTTCAGGGAAATGGATCAAGTTTGTTTTTCAGGATGATTACATAACGAATGATTGCCTTCAAAAATTTGTTGATCAGATAGATGAGCATACGCAGCTTGTAGTATGCAAACGTCATTTTATTTTGCCCGAAAATGCCGGTTTGGATGTTGTAAATTATTATACCAATGTAGTTAGAACATTAGAAAACACTTCTGATAGCAAAGCAAATGTATTCCCGCCTCAACTCATTTCTAAAATTGCAATAGAGAACATGTGCATGAATTTTATTGGAGAGCCAAGCCTTATATTTTTTAAGAAAAGTGTTGTTAATGAGTTAGGACCCTTTAATTTTTCTTTGAAACAAATATGTGATCTGGAGTTCGCACTTAAAATAGCAAGCAAATATGGCTTAAAGTATGTGCCCGAAAAGTTGTGTGCCTTTAGAATTCATGGCGAATCTACAACCAGCAATAATGTTGACAGCAAGTATTATGAACTGCATTATATTGAGCCGTTGTTGTTTTCGTATGAGCTTTTGTACAGTCAAAATTTTGCAGCGTTCAGATCGAATTTGAATTTTTCGCAACGTTTCAAATTAAAGCTCTATTTTAAGTTGAAAGCTTATAAAGCCTATTCAATGAACAATAAAGAAGAAAGAAAGCATTACTTGTTTTCTGAAAATAATACGGAACATCGAAAAATTCTGGAATATAAGAAAGGGAATATTTGGATAAGATTATTAGCGGCTATTCGCTGATCAGATCCAATACCTTGTCTGTATATGTGCTCCAGGTAAAATCTTTTACTTTTTGATGGGCGGCATTCATGAGTTCGATCTGCTTATCAGATGAATCACTCAGAATGGTTTCTATTTTTAATACTAACTCTTCCGGGGAATTACTGTTCACATAATATCCAAAATCAATTTCATGGCCATAGGTTTCTGTAAATTCAGGATAAGGACTTGTAATTACCGGCGTAAAATAATACATGGCTTCTGTCATGGCCGAAAATGCTCCCCAATCGGGATTGGTATTTATGATTGCTCTTGCTTCCGAAACAAGTTTATAGTATTGTTCATTCTGTGTTTCAATACCTTTATCTAAATATCCATAGTAAAACAAGCCAGGGATTTTAATGCCGATCTGCTCTTCAGTTAAGCCGATGATGTGTAGTTCGGATTTGACCTTTCTTTTTTCAGAAATAGATTTAAAAGCCTTGATTAGACCCAAAGCACCATTAATGTATTTTTTATTACCAATGAACAGGAGTTTATTGCTTTTTAACTTTTGATAGATCAATTGTTTAATGTCTAAAGGATAATTTCCATTGATAACATTACCCAAATAATGTAAATGCTTGCTTTTATAATGTATTGTGTTAAATTCCAGGGATTTTGGAAATAGACTGAGCACAATATCTGCTTCTTCAATGTTTTGTTTTTCACGCGATAGCGCTTTCTTTTCAAACCAGGCCGGCTCCCGTTTCAAAAAGTTTTTTATAAAATACAAATAGCTCCAGTCGCTGAATAGTACAACTTTTTTGGCGTTGAATTTGTCTGTGCTAAAACTATAAGTTAAAAATAACTGAACATCGGCATTTGAATAGTGTTTAATAGCGGCCTGTATTTTTCTGTTCGTCAGAAAATGATTCAAGCCTGAACGGAAATAGGTATGATCAGAGTTTTTGTTAAGGAGCTTTAAAAGGGCAAAAATGCTGTATTTGTAGATCGACTTTAAAAATGAATTTTCTTCAATATTTACCCTGTTTACCTTGATATGCTTTTCTTCGAGGCTTTTAGTAAAGAAATAAGGTACATTTGACCATGTTTTTATTTCATTGGAATCTCCAATCGAAAAAACAGTTATTTCCTTTATGGTTTTCAATGTTCAGTAGTGTATATCTCTTCTTTTAGTGGTCGAATGATTTGAACTAAAATGTTAAATTTACAATATATTTTAATATAATTCTTTTGGCCAATATGAAGTTATCCATCATAGTCCCTTCTTATAATCAGGATGAGTTTATTGGTTATACTTTAAAGAATTTGGCTGAGATCAAATCAAAAGCCAGTGATAAAGGAATTAAAATTGAAATTCTGGTTTTTGATTCAGAGTCTAATTCTTCGGTTCAGAAGATCATGAATGAGCATAAAGAAGTGATCGATTTTTTGGAAGTGAAGAAGGATAATGGCCAGTATGATGCTATCAATAAAGGTATTACAAAATGCACGGGCGATTACTGGACCTGGTTAAATACCGATGATCTGTTGGACATAGATGGCTTTTTTAAGTTAGTAGATGTGTTGAAAAAAGATACGTCAATTGATTATATCTATGGCGGCGTGACTTATATAGATGAATCGGGTAAGCAAATAAAAACAGTTGATACCTGGGCATTATCATTGGAGCAATTGATAACCAAAGAGCCTGCCATCTTTCAACCGGGATCTTTCTTTAAGAAATCTTTTACCGACAACATTGGATTACTGAGACCATACCAGTGCTGTTTTGATTATGAATATATTTTAAGGTGTCTGAAAAACAAGGCAGTAATTCACATGTGCAATTTTCCCGTTTCTCAATTCAGATATTATAAAACCTCCAAAACTGGAAGCATCACACCTGTTTTTATCAGGGAACAGTTAGAGATCAGCAGGGAGTATGGCCGTAAATGGTTTCATTACCTGACAGGTTTTTCGAGATTAAGATTGTTTAAACACTTGTTATTTCCACGAAAATGAGAATTTTACTTTTATCCGATACTTATTCTGAGCATACCGAAAAGTGGGCTTTGGGTTTGGCATTGTGTGGAGTAGAGGTTGGCTTATTTAGTTTCAATAAAGCGTCTTATCCTTGGTATCAGGATAAAAAAAATATTTCGCTCTTGTTTGAACCAAATGAAAAGTTAGATACTTCAGGTAAGTTATCCTATTTGAAATTCCTTGGTCCTTTAAAAAAAGCAATTACCCAATTTAAACCCGATATAGTGCATGCTCACTATGCTACCAGTTACGGATTGATAGGAGCACTGAGCAAGTTTCATCCTTATATTATTTCGGCATGGGGAACAGATGTGATGAAATTCCCACAAAAGAATATCATAAATAAGACTATTTTAAAATATAATCTAAGAAAGGCAGATGTTATTTGTGCTACATCCAATACTATCAAAGATTTTTTAAAACCGGTCACTAATAAACCCGTACAGGTTATTCCCTTTGGAGTAGATGTAAATGAGTTCAGTAAAAAAGAAGTTAAAGGCTTTTTTGCTACCAACACTTTTGTGATAGGTAGTATTAAGCCATTGGAAGAATTATATAACACAGATGTATTGATCAAAGCATTTGCTTATTTAGCATCAAAATATCCTGAGCGAAAATTAAAATTGATGATCATTGGCGAGGGTACACAAATGGAGGGCCTTAAAAAACTGAGCCAGGAATTGTATGTTGAAAATGATGTGATCTTTACCGGTAGGATCACTTTTTCTGAAGTTTCCAATTATTTCAATATGTTGGATGTATTGGTAAATATCAGTAATTATGAAAGCTTTGGCGTATCTGTGATAGAAGCCATGGCTTGCGAAAAGCCGGTAATTGCAACCAATACTGGTGGGTTAAAAGAGATCATAGAAAATAGTAACTTTGGAAGCCTGGTAGAAGTTGGAAATGTGGAACAAACCGCTGCTGAAATTGAAAGATACATGTTGGATGAAACACTTAAACAAACTATAGGAAAAGCGGCAAGAGAAAAAGTAGTTCAAAAATATAACTGGGATAATAATATTAAGCAGATGATCAGCGTTTATGATCAATTGCTAAAAAAATAAAGATAAAGTGATCTTAAAACCAATTGATAATTTAGATATATTTTGCGAGAAGGCAGAACCTGCAATTGGTGTATTTGCCAGTAAAAAATGGCTATCTGTTTACGGTAATGCTTTAACCTTAATTGGAATTTATAAGGACGAGCATCAGCTGATCGGTGGTTTTTATTTTTTAAATACTAAAAAGTACAGCTTTACTTTTATAAAGTTGCCTCCATATACACCGCATTGCGGTTTGTTTTTTACATCTGATAGCAAGAATAATTCATCGGTTAATAATTTCTCTAAAGAAGTAATGAATGAGGTATGTACGTTTTTTACAGATCAGAAAAGTGCATTAACAGTACTGGCTTTCCCCTCCAATATTATCGATTTTCAGCCTTTCATCTGGGAAAAATATAAGGTTATTCCTAATTATACTTATCGCATTGACCTGGAAAGATCAATGGAGGACATTAAATCCAACTTTGATTCCAAGAACAGAAATGTTATCAATAAAGCTACTAAAGAAGATGTTATTGTTACAGAAAATACCCTAGGTAAGGATGAACTGTTCAAATTCTTTATGGATTCACTGAACACAACAGATGCAAATATTTATGAAACAGAACTAAGGAATGTTTTCATGAAGTTCTCTGACGACACTAACTCCTTTAGCGTTACAGCCCGCAAAGGAAATGAGCTATTAGGAAATGTGTTTTGTGTGTACGATAAAAATACCTGCTATTATTTGTTGGGAGGCGTTAACAAAAAATCAGGAGTGCAGGGTGTGAATAATATACTGGTTCAAAAAAGCATTGAAAAAGCCAAAGAATTAGGTTGTAAAACCTTTGATTTTGAAGGCTCCATGCTGAAGGGTGTTGAGAAATTTTTTCGCAGTTTTGGGCCTGAATTGGTACCCTATTTTACGGTTAATAAAGCAAGTTTGCCACTAGAGATCCTTTTGAAATTTAAAAAAAGAGAATTGTTTTAATGGCCGGCTTACGATACATTAAACACCAGGATATAGATCTTAAAAAATGGGATAAAACCATTTTGAATTCCGAGATAGCTTTTGTTTTTGCGCAATCCTTTTATTTAAATGCTACCTGTCCAACCTGGGACGCTTTGATCATAGGAGATTACGAATCTGTGTTTCCAATTACTTCCAAAACAAAGTTTGGGTTCAGGTATTTGCCGCAGCCGCCTTTTACATCACAGTTAGGAACTTACGGAAAGATCACTCCCGAAATAGAACAGTTGTTTTTTGATTATATTTTAGAGCATTATAAATTGATCGATCTGGAGTTGAACGTAACCAATCAGATACGATCACCATTTATATCTCCTAAAAATACGTATGCGTTCAGTTATCAGGACGGTTATAAGTTCAATCAGAATACACGAAGAAACATCGCAAGGGCCTTGGAATTGTTTTCAGTAGAGCAGGTAGTCTCTGCGGACATCGTTCCATTATCTCAAAAATTATTGAATCCTTTTTTGGAGAACGAAGTAGGGTTAGCCAGGACAACTGTCTTATTAATGGATGATCTTTTGAAAAACGCCATACAGGTAGGGCAGTTGTTCACGTTTAAAGTGGTAGATAAAGATAATACTATTAAGGCTTTAGGGCATTTTATCAGTAATGGCGAACATACCTTGTATTTAAAAGGCACTAATTTCGACAAAGCCGACAATTCTGGAAGTATGCATTTGCTTATGAAACATGCCATTGAGTTCTTTGCCGACAGATCAACTTTTTTCGATTTCGGTGGCGGCTCAAAGCAGGGACTGGCCAATTTTTACATGGGATTTGGCGGCCGTACCATGACCTATAGTTTTTTACAAGTTAATAAACTCCCACGGTTAATTAAAATCCTGAAAAACAAAAAGTAACCGCCGCTTTTTTGCTATTTTTAGGGTGAAAATGAAGGCTATTGTATCTCACGACATTGATCATTTAACTCTTTCAGAACATTATCTGAAGGATTTGATCGTGCCGAAATATTTCGCAAGAACAAAAATCGAATGGTTTACAGGCAAGATCTCTGCAAAAGAATTTTTTTTAAGAGTAGGAGATATTTTTAAAGATCAATGGCAACATATTGAAGCGTTGCATCAATTCAATACAAAACATGGAGTGCCAACTACCTATTTTATTGGAGTAAATAATGGCGTAGGTTTGAATTATTCAAAAGAGAGATCCGCTTTCTGGATCCATAAAATGCTGCAAATGGGTTGTGATGTTGGTGTACATGGTATTGAATTTGAAAATTTTGAAAAGATAAATACAGAGTATAGGTCGTTTAAAGAAATATCTAACCAACAAGTATTTGGAACCCGTATGCATTATATCCGAAAAAATGAACATACGTTTACGAATATGGCCAAATCAGGTTATCAGTTTGATAGCAGCGAAATGAGCTTTAAGGCACCCTATAAGATCGGAACAATGTGGGAATTCCCTTTTCAGATCATGGATGGTTATATTATTGAAAAACCAAAGCAATGGCAAAGCAAAAATTTTGCTCAAAGCTGTGATGAAACTAAAAAGATCATTGATAAAGTAGTTGATCTCAATTTGCCATATCTGGGGATTGATTTCCATGACCGCTATTTTTCGGATGCTCACAAAACCTGGAAAGACTGGTATATGTGGCTGATTGAATATTTGGCAAAACAAAACATAGAGTTTGTTAATTTTAAACAAGCAGTTAAAGAGTTAGAAAAATAAAACCATGTAACTTCGAGCGAAGTCGAGAAACGATTAAAAACAAGGCACTTGAAACTTTTAATACTCACACAATATTTTCCGCCCGAAGTTGGTGCCCCTCAAAATCGCTTGTTTGAGCTGGCGGTACGCTTGAAAAAACTGGGCGTTGATGTGTCTGTATTAACCGCCATGCCAAATTATCCTCAAATGAAGATCTATGAAGGATATGAAGGAAAGGATTATATATACGAAGAGATAGAAGGCATTCCGGTTCACAGGGCATCTATTTATTTGCCTAAAAGTAAATCCATTGTTCAACGCCTATTAAATTATTTTTCTTTCGTGTATTCATCTACGCGTGTTGGAAAGAATAAAGTGGGGGATGTAGATGTGATCATGTGCGAATCGCCACCTTTATTTTTAGGTTATTCAGCCTTGTATTTAAACCGAATAAAAAAAGCCAAGCTGATCTTTAATGTGTCTGATCTTTGGCCAGAAAGTGCGGAGAAATTAGGCGTTGTAACCAATAAGCAAATGCTGAAACTGGCTTATAACCTGGAAGAAAAACTATACAAAAGATCGGTTTTAGTAACTGGCCAAACTCAGGGTATTTGTAAAAATATTAACGAACGATTTCCTTCAGTAAAAACATTTTGGCTGCCAAATGGCGTTGATGTTTCTTATTATGATCCATCAACCGTAAAGGGGAATTGGAGAGATGATAACGGTTTTAAAGAAAACGATATTTTGTTCTTATATGCCGGTATCATTGGATTAGCACAAGGACTGGAAATTATATTACAAGCGGCAGACAAATTGAAGGATCAGACCCATATCAAATTTATTTTGTTAGGTAGCGGACCCGAAAAAGAAAAGCTTCAAGCCATCCGATCCGAAAAACAACTTTCCAATGTGTTCTTTTTTGATGCCGTTTCTAAAACTCACATGCCACAAATAGTTCAGGCAAGCGACGTGTCGGTTATTCCCTTACGAAAACTGGAATTGTTTTTAGGCGCTATTCCTTCCAAAATATTTGAGAACCTGGCTATGGAAAAGGCAGTTATACTTGGCGTTGACGGAGAGGCAAGAGAATTGTTCGTTAACCAGGGACAATGCGCCTTATATTCTGAACCTGAAAATACCGAAGACCTCGTGAAGAATGTTTTGTTACTGGCAAATGATCCTGTGTTGAGAATACAACTGGGAGCAAAAGGAAGAATGTATGTTGAGCAGAATTTCAACAGAGATGTTATTGCCAGTAGCTTTTATCAAAACCTTCAAAAGATATGAGTTTAGAAAAAGACATACGTGATCAATACAGTAAACGAAACGCATCTGCAAATGTGTATTCGGGTGGGTTTTATAATATGTACGTTGAAAACGGAATCGCTAAGGGAATTACTGATCTTTTAAAGAATGAGTTCAGTGATTTCAAGGAATTAACTTTATTGGAGATAGGTGCGGGAAATGGT
>JAZKGE010000022.1:0-52323 GCA_040386075.1 Bacteroidota bacterium | reverse complement strand
TTAGGCAATACACGTGATCCACGACCTATCATTTGGCGATAAAGGGTGAGCGATTTGGTTGCTCTGTTCAGAATAATGGTTTCTACTTCCGGCTCATCAAAACCTGTAGTTAAAATACTTACCGAACTTAAGATACCGTCCTTGGTATTTCTGAACCAATCCAGTGTTTCTGCCCTGTCTCTGTCGCTAAACGTACTGTCCAGATAACGGATAGGATAGCCTTTTGATTTGAACAGATTATATACTGCAATGCTGGTTAAGATACCGGCATTGAAAATTAATGTTTTTGTGCCTTTACCTATCTCTTCATAAGCATCCAGTAATTTACCCTGCATCATTGCCTGGGAATAAAGGATCTCGTGTGAGCCGGTTGTAAACTCACCGTTATTACCAACTTTAAGTGTGCTGATATTTACATCATTGGAGTAGGTAACGCCTTCAGCTAAAAAGCCCTGATCGATCAATGACGCAATACTCTCACCAACAATGATCTCTTTATAGGTTTGATATAAGGGTAGTTTTTTATTGCTGCTTAAGGGAGTTGCTGTAACGCCTAAAATATTAACGTTCTCAAAATAATGAAATATTTTACGGAATGAATTGTAATGAGCCTCATCCACAATTACCAAACCTATGTCTTCTAAAAACTGTTCATCTTCCTGTAAACGGTTATTTAAGGTTTCTACCAAAGCAGTGAAACTTTGATAATCGGTTTGTTGGGCCAGGTTCTTTACTTCAGAATTAATGACCTTGTTTTTAATACCAATGCCAACCAGTACATCCGAGGTTTGTTTACTTAACTCGATACGATGAGTTAAGATCAATACTTTACGATTAAAGTGATTGATGTAACGTTTAGCTATTTCAGAGAAAATGATAGTTTTACCACCGCCTGTTGGTAATTGAAATAGTATATTTTCATTAGGCTTGGCATCTTTAAGCTTATTGAAAATAGTATTAACAGCTTCTTGCTGGTAAGGATATAACTGACGGGTTGATATGGTTTCTTCGGTTTCCACTATTCAAAAAAATAAGCCTATAAACTTAGGATTTTTTTTGATTAAGCCTTTAAAAAGATGAAAATATTAAGTAACGAGTTATTGACAATCCAAAACAACTACCTTAAAATAGTGACCGAACCTTTGTATTGTTTGTCCTTCCCATCATTCAAAATATAAAAATAAGTTCCCGTAGGAACCTTATTTCCAAGATAGGTACCATCCCATAAATTATCATAATTGGTAGCGCTGTAAATTTGCTTGCCATAACGGTTATAGATCTTGAGATCATTGTCCGGATATTTTTCTAAATTACCGATATAGAAAAAATCATTTTCACCATCGTTGTTGGGTGTGAACGTATTATAAAAAAATAATTGATCGCCGTTAATAACAGTAACAAGCACATAGTCTTCTGCATAGCAACCATGCTGGTCCTGTGTCGACAAGGTGTACTCTGTAGTTGTTAAGGGCCAAACATCAGGATTATGGGTTGATCTGTATCTGATATTATAATCCGGGCTCCACCAATAGATCGTACCACCTACTCCTGGTAAACTGATGGATTGTCCCTCATCAATGGTGGTATCTCTGCCGGCAAATACAAAAGGTGGTTGAAAAGGCGAAACCGTAACCATAGTTACGTGATCGGGGCAATTATTATCTGACACGGTTAATGTATATATAGTAGTAACCGAAGGATTAGCTAATGGTCTGGGATCTGATGCATTATTAAGATTGGTTGTTGGTGCCCAGTTAAAATTATGCCAGTTGTTGTTATTATTTACGGCACCAATGGTAACTCCTCCTGATTGGTTATAGCAGTAACCGGTATCAATACCGGCATTAAATGTAAAGATCTTGTCAAGATTTAAATGAATATCATCAAAAACAATGGTGGTATCAAAATCAGTAACGGTTAGTGTATAAGTTATATCACTTGTAATATTTGATGCAACAGGGTTTGCAATAGTTGTAGAATTTAAAAAGGTTGAAGGCTGCCATGAAAATTTGTAGGGAGTTGCCCCGCCACTAGCACTAGGAGTACCTCCAATAGTAACACTTCCATTATAGCAAACGGTAATATCAGTACCGGCATTTACGATTAATTGAGCAAAGTTGCTTTGGATTGAAATGACTGCAAAAAGAATATAAAAAAAGGACCTTTTCATTATTACAAATATAATGAAGAAATGTGGAATTACATTAGGTTTTTGAACCACATAGAAACATAGAATGTTAAATTGGTTTTGAAGTAAAGGATAGAAACTTCGTTTTAATCATAGTATCCTATGTAAAAAAGCGAAGCTTAACCTATTGCTAATCCTTAAACAGATATAAACCTATGTATCTATGTGGTTAATTTTGAAAGGTTATTTCTACTACCAAATCGAGAAATTATTGTAGATCATGGCTTTACCCCATTTCTCTTTCCCGAAATCCTTTTCAAGCTGTGCTTTTAATTCAGAAGCCTTGTAGATCTTTTGTTTTGATTTTTTTGGTATCAAGGTTACTGCTTCAGGTTTAACAACCTCTACACTTTTTGCAAAGTAGATCACACCGCCGTCTTCGGTAGCTAAACCCAATATTGCGCCTGGCAGACCCACAAAACTTTCGGGGCCAATCGAAGGATTTACTTCTGTACAAAACCAGGCATACAGCCGTGTACTGTCATTTGCCTGCCAAATAGCCTTACGACATTGATAACCACAAATAGAACGCTTACTCTCTGTTATTTTCCAGTTAAATTCTCTAACCGAATCTGCTACTAAAAATTGCTCTCCCCAGATCTTTTTTTCGGTTAGGCGGTATTCTGTTTTATAATTTTGGTACACTACATTTTTTGTGGTCGACCAGCTCATGCGTTCAACAAGATCGCTTTCCTGTGGTTTAAAAACGGATAAAGAATCATTAAAATACAATTCAAACATATCTATTTTATTCTTGTCTTCTTCTTTCAACCACTCTTTAACGTCGCCGTTATTTTTGAATTTTTTGTAGAGATTGGTCCTACGTTCATAGGTAATTTTACCATAGGTTATTTGCGCAGAAACTGAGTTCAGCAACATCATCAAACAACAGATAAAAGTTATGTGTTTTCTAAAAATCATTTTCTTCTTTTGTTTTATTACTGTTGAACTTAAATGTGGCTTTCAATAAAAAGTAGCGTGAGATGATGTTCGTCTTGATATCCGTGATCACGTTACTGCTTATGTCACGATCTACGCTAATATTTTGATTTAAAATGTCATAAGCATATAGGCCCAATATAAAGTTTTCATTCTTAAAGAATTTCTTCGATAAATTTGCATTCCAAACCAGATAGTTAATGTTATATCCACTGCTTCTTTGCGAATTGATCGTATAATCGGCATTGCTTTCCAGTCTGAATTTTGCCGGTAATTCAATGCCAATTCTTGCCGACATACCTTGTGTTGAATAAGGCTTGCTGCTATTTGAATTTAAACTTGAATTAACATAGTTGTAATTATAATATCCTGAGATAGCAGCTTCTACTTTTTCAAGATTTAATCTTAATTCTAACTGTAAGCTACTTCTGATATCCTGTGTTTTATTTTCAAGTTCATTAATAAACGATTTGTTTTCGTTATAGGATGCCCAAAAATTTGGCCCAACTTCAAATTTCTTTGAAAAGAATGGCATGCTGGTTCCAATATAACCACTCATATTATAATTGCCATTTACATTCACAGCTTTTGAAATAGTTCGTCCAATACTATCATAAGTAGTAGAGTTTACGATGTCGTTGTTAGTATAGTTATAGTTAAAGCCCATCCAGGTATATTTACCGCTAACCGATTTCCATGAATTAAAATTCAAATTAACAGCGTGTTGGAACGTTGGCAATAAATTAGGATTTCCAATGTTGATGAAATTAGGGTTGGTATTATCTCTTACCGGTTGCAACTGACTAATTGTAGGGTTTTGAGAGCTTGTAGTATACCTTACGTCAAGCGACTTGTTTTCGGAAAATTTATAGCGGATCGTAGAGAAGGGTAGGATATTATTAAAGTTCTGAGTAATGTGTTGATCCTTAAAAATGTTATCATTTTTTACATATACATTCCGGGCTTTAGTACCAATTGTAAAGCGCATTTTTTTTACTTCATAAATAAATTTTAGTCCTGCACGGTTAATTTGTTTGATGTTCTCAAAATTATTGGTTAGGGATGAATCCACCTCGTTATACTCGCCACCAATATTATTTAAAGCTTTCTTATCCTGTTTACTATTATAGTACATGAAATCATAAGATGCCTCTATCTTTATTTTTTTAGTTATTGGTTCAATAAACGAAACACCACCTAAATGACTTTGATTATCAGTAAAACCTTTCTTTTTCTGGTTAACAGAAGTCAGGAATTCAGCACTATCAGCATAAGAGTAATTATCTGTCTTTAAAATACCATCCGAGTTGCTCTGAGAAAAGGTATTACTATAAGTTAAAGTTAACAGCCTGTCTTTTTTCTTAAAGCGTTTTAAATATTTTAAATTGTTAGCTACATCATAACCAAAGCTTTTGCTTGAAGTATTGATAGTAGTATTCCTTGTTCTGATATTATCGCTGGTTAAAAAATCAGTTTCATCAGTACTGGCAGAATTCGTATTTATCAGCTTGATCTTGGAAGTAAAGAACAGATCGCTTAATGAATCAATGCGTTGTTCGATCCCGAAATTAATAGCATGTGCTTCATTTTTTTGAACAGCCTGGGTTATATTATTAGTACTATAGCTGGTGTCAGTTAAAAAGTACTGTGAGTTTTTTGTGATCTTTGAAACAACTTCGCTACTATTATAAGTGTAATTTACATTAAGCTTGGTGTTTTTTGATAGCTTATCTGTGAAGTAGAATCCGGTTTTTATGGTTTGTGGAATACCCTGCGGTTGCTGGTTATTCGAATAATACATCATTTCCCCGTCTTCACCTTCCTGTCGATTAAATTCATTACTTAACCCGTATTTATACATATCACCCCAATCAAAGCTTGAGTTGGGTGTGTTGCTTCCAAGGCCAAACACCGATATTTTTAATTTTCGCTTAAAATAATTAGCTAACACCTCGCCTTCATGAAATCGCTGAAAATCGCTGGCACCGGTTATTTTTCCAAAGTATCCTTTTTTTGCTTCGTCCTTTAATTTTAGATTCAATATTTTTTGTGTCTCTTCACCGGTTGATGAATTGGCAACATCATCACTTTTCTTTTCATATACCTGTACCGATTCGATTGAACTTGCTGCCAGATTTTTTGTAGCCATGGTCGGATCTGCGCCAAAAAACTCATCACCGTCAACCAATACTTTATCAACCGCTTTACCCTGAGAGGTGATCTTTCCGTCCTTATCTACTTTTAAACCAGGTAATTTTTTAAGCAGGTCTTCTACAGTAGCGTTAGCTTTTGTTTTAAATGAATCTGCAGTATATACTAACGTATCTCCTTTATAATAGATAGGGTCTTTAAATGCAAAAATGGTTACTTCATCTAGCGTTACATTTTTTGGTTGCAGAATGATCTTTCCAAAATCATATTCCAGGTTTTTTTTATCACCAAAAATAAAATAACCCATATCCGCAAATTTTGGGTGAGAAATAATGACCTGGTAGGTATCAATAGGAACAGGTTTCAATTTAAAAAAGCCGTTGTCGTCAGACCTAGTAAATCCAACTAATGTCGAATCCATTAATTTGATAGCCATAACAATGGCATTTGATAATGGGGCTTTAGCTGCGGTATCTTGTAAATTGCCGGATATCGTTAACTTCTGTGAGAAAGAAGAGACGGCACTAATTAGTAAAAAACAGAGTAGGTATCTCTTCATATAGTTTTTGCTTAAAGCGAAAATAGATAAGTTTATAACGCAATGTTTAGCAAAAGAATACAAAAAAAGTTAAAGTAAATGTTAATGACGTGTTAACGGTTGGTTTTACTGATAAAAGGCCATAACCGTTTAACATTAATTAGTAAATACAATTAATCTGATGTTAGATGGTTTGCATTTTAATGATCAGATCAACCAATCGGCTGCTGTAACCATACTCGTTATCATACCAACCAATAACTTTTACAAGGTTACCTACAACACTGGTAAAATCAGAATCAAATACAACAGAATGAGAATTGCCGATCACGTCAGTTGATACCAATGGATCTTCTGTATACTCCAAAATACCTTTTAAGTCGCCGGCAGCTGATTGTTTAAATGCCAGGTTGATTTGTTCTACACTTGGATAATCTGTTAATACACATGTAATGTCAGTTAATGAACCATCAGGCACCGGAACGCGCATACCACAACCGCCTAGTTTATCTTCCAGGTCAGGAAAGATCTTTCCTAATGCCTTAGCGGCTCCGGTAGTTGTAGGAATGATACTCATGGCCGCAGCACGTGCACGACGAAGGTCTTTATGTGGGGCATCATGTAAACGCTGATCACCGGTGTAAGAGTGAACAGTTGTTACATACGCTTCTTCAATTCCCCATTGTTTTAAAACCTTTAGCATGGGCGATGCACAATTGGTTGTACAGGACGCATTTGAAATAATAGTATCCTCTGATTTTAAGATGTGATCATTTACTCCCAACACAATGGTTTTGATGCTATCGTCTGTTGCAGGTGCCGAAAGAATTACTTTTTTAGCGCCTGCTGTTATATGTTTTTGCGCTAGTTCTCTTGTTAAAAAATGACCGGTCGATTCAACCACAATATCAATATCCAAAGCTTTCCAGGGCAATTGTTCAGGGTCTTTTGCGGCAAAGATCTTGATCTCTTGTCCGTTCACATATAAGTGATCTTTATCATGGGTTACTTCCGCATCAAACTTACGGTGAACCGAATCGTATTTTAACAAATGAGCTAAGGTTTTAGCATCTGTAATATCATTAATGGCAACTATATTGATGTTTGGGTTGGCAAAAGCAATTCTAAAGAATACTCTTCCAATTCTTCCAAAACCATTTATGGCAATATTCATTTTTTTCATACTTGTAAATTTACACCTCAAAATTACACAATTAAGCCGCTGTTTTTTTAACGAACCTGATATTTATGTATTTTTATAATTATTGCATTTATTGTGACATTTGAAGAGATATATCATTTACATAAAAACATGGTTTTTAACCTGGCTTTGCAATATGTTCAGAATACTGAAGATGCAGAAGAAATAACCCAGGATGTGTTTGTATCTATTCACCAGTCAATTGATTCTTTTAACCAAAATTCCAAACTTAGCACCTGGATCTACCGGATCACGATCAATAGATCACTTGACTATGTAAAAGCTAAACAACGAAAAAAACGCTTTGGTTTTTTAACTTCTTTGTTTTACGACGACACTAATGATGTGAAACACAATGCACCTCATTTTGATCATCCCGGAGTGCTAATGGAACATAAAGAAGGTTTAAAGAATTTGTTTGAACAGATCAATCAGCTGCCTGATAAACAAAGAACAGCTTTGATCTTAAGTAAAATGGAACAAAAGTCGCAGAATGAGATAGCAGAAGTAATGGATCTGAGTCCAAAAGCTGTTGAATCTCTTGTTCAACGGGCCAAAACAAATTTATCTAAAAAATTAAATCAAAGCGAAGGAAAGTAAATATGATGTCGTCTAATACTATAAGAACATGAATAACAAACACCAAATACCTAATTTAGATCTGTTGGATCAGATACAAAAAGTAGATGCGCCTCCTTTTTTACTGACCCGCATTCAGCAAAAGATTGATAATAAGTATCTCAATAAACTTTCGCCACGTATGGCTTTAGGCTTAAGTGTTTCATTTATACTTATTATAGTATTGAATATTGCAGTTGTTGTTAACTATAACAAAAATTCTATAAAGGAAAGCAATCTAGCTCAATCTATGAATTTAATGCCTGATAATTATTTATACCGATGAATAAAGTAAAATTTTTAAGCATCCTTGCCATTGGATTACTCATATCCAATATTGCGCTGATCATTTTTATGATCTGTAATAAGCCCGCTCATCCAAAACACCTGGGACCTAGAAATAAGATCATCGAAAAACTAGGCTTTGATGAAGCTCAGGTAAAAGCATATGATAAACTCATTGCCTGGCACCAGGATGAAATTACTAAAACTGAAAAAGAGGTCATGACCTTGAAAAATCAATTGTATAGTACGTTAGCCGCAGATTCTCAAAACTCAAAAAAAGATTCGTTGATCAATGAGTTAGGTAAAGTACAGTTGAGGATAGAAACTATTCATTACAAACATTTTGAGGACATGAAGCAGCTTTGTACTCCCGATCAGCAACCGGCTTTTAACACTATGACAAAGGAAATAGCCGCACTGTTTGCTCATCCGCCTATTAAAGGCAGAAAAAAATAATGCGTTCGGGTTTTATCATATTTTGTTTCGTAATTTGCGCTAATTCGGTATTGGCTCAAACCAATAAAACAGTTGGTTTGTTTTTTATTCCTTTATTTGGTAAATCAGATCTAAAGCTTGAACAATATTATAAGCTGGGAGTAGATAGTGTAATGATTGAATCTTTACGGTTTTATATTTCAGGTATTGAGTTAAAGGAAAAAGATAAAGTAGCGTGGATAGAACCAAACAGTTTTCATTTAATAGATCTTGCTAATGAAAAAACTTTAGATCTGTCTTTACTCATTCCTTCCGGTATTCATTTTACACAAGTCAAATTCAATCTCGGGATTGACAGTTCAACCAATGTATCCGGCGCTTTGGGTGGTGATCTTGATCCCACAAAAGGTATGTATTGGGCATGGCAAAGTGGTTATATTAATTTTAAACTCGAGGGTAAAAGCAATATCTGTAAAACAAGAGGTAATGAATTTCAATTGCATTTAGGTGGATACCAGGCACCATTCAATAATTTAAGAACTGTTTCTTTAAATATTGCAAGCGCAGAAAAAGCCGTGATCGCCCTGGATGTTGAACAGCTTTTAAGAACAGTTGACCTTTCTCAACAACATCATATTATGTCGCCATGTGCCGAGGCTAACGTATTATCCGAACGGCTTTCAAAGATCTTTAGCATTCAGCCGAATGAAAAATAAGATCATCCTGTTTTCCATAATTTGTTTGTCATTCATGGCTTTTAAAAGTCTGGAAGACGTGGTTTTTGAAGTTCCAAAGAACTGGCCAAAGCCTAAATATGATTTTACCAAAAATCCTTTATCCGGATCAAAAATTGAATTAGGTCGTGTGTTATTCTATGATCCCATACTTTCAAAAAACAACATGATCTCCTGTGCCAGTTGTCATTCTCAATTTACCGCTTTTACACATGTTGACCATAGTTTGAGTCACGGTATTGACGATAGGATAGGTACACGAAATTCTCCGGCATTAATGAACCTGGCCTGGCATTCTTCCTATATGTGGGATGGTGCGGTCAATCATTTGGATATGCAGGCGTTGGCGCCTATTAGCCATCCCGATGAAATGGGAGAGAAGATAGAAACAGTGACACTGAAGTTACAGCGCTCCAAACAATACCGTTCTTTATTTTTTAAAGCATTTGGTGATAGTATGGCAACGGGCGAACGCACATTAAAAGCCATGTCGCAGTTTATGCTCACACTGGTTAGCGCTAATTCTAAATACGATAGCGTAATTCGCAAACAAGCACAATTTACAATACAGGAAAAGAACGGCTATACTTTGTTCCAAAAAAATTGTGCTTCCTGTCACGCAGAACCTTTATTCACCAATTTGCAATTCGAGAATAACGGATTGCCCGTTGATACAACACTACATGATCATGGTAGAATGAACATAACCAAAAACAAAGCCGATTCTTTGAAATTTAAGGTACCAACTCTTCGTAATATTGAGTTTTCTTATCCTTACATGCACGATGGCAGATTTAAACGCTTATCAGATGTGTTAAAACATTACACATCCGGCATTCATCAAAGTAAGACCTTATCTAAGGCACTAACCAATAAAATTGTGTTATCCTCTAACGAAAAGGTTGACCTGACTGCTTTTTTATTGACCTTAACCGACCGAAAATTCCTGTTCAATCCTGAATATTCCTTTCCTAAAAAAATAATTTCATCCCGGCCGAAGGATTGAGATCTTTTGATCGTCTAATACTTAAATACTAAACTAAAAAACATAAAAACCTATATGAACAGATCGATCCTTACCTCACTTTTGCTATCCGGTAGCATTGCTGCCGTAGCACAAACAAACCCGGCAATTTCGGCCTGGTTAAGAAACACAACCGGTATTACCGGCCGTCATTATGTTTCAGGAAACTCAACGCCTATAACAGACGCCGCTTTATCGGCAAATGTTCAAACAGTTCAGTACTCAACCAATTTTGTGTACGTAAGTACACAAGGTGTGCCGGCATATATTGTCGGGCCATATCTGGATGGTAATCCGTCGCAGGCTACCAATCAAAATGCGATCTTTAAATTTCCTTTAAACCCGGTTCAAAATACAGGCACTTTAACCAACACCTCCGGTGGAAATATTGGAGTGTTTATTAACGGAGCCGCTTTATTTGACTACCGTGATGGTGTATCCTGGAAAAACTCAAGCAGTACAATGCAGGGCGGACCACTTGGTGGAATGGGTGATGGCATTTGGAACAGAGATGCTATTGTTGCAGAAAAAGGAGGTTTTGATTGTTCGAAAGGACATCCTGCCATGGGTAACTATCATCATCATCAAAATCCGAGCGCTTTTAATTTAGATCTGACCGTTATTTCAAATGTATGTAATTTATATGTGTCTGATGGTTTGTATGCAATCGACTCAACCGTTCATTCCCCATTGATCGGTTATGCTTACGATGGCTTTCCAATTTATGGAGCTTATGGTTATAAAAATGTAAATGGTACAGGCGGCATTGTTCGTATGAAATCGAGTTATGCATTAAGAAGTATTACTGTTAGAAATACTTATGCATCGGGTGCTTCGGTAACTGCCGGACCTAACGTAAGCACTACTTATCCTTTAGGAACTTTCAGAGAAGATTATCAATACAATGCAACATCAGCTGCAACGCCCGATTATCTGGATGAACATAACGGACGTTTTTGTGTAACACCTGAATATCCAAATGGTATTTACTGTTATTTTGCAACGGTTGATCAACACTGGAATTCGTATTATCCATATGTTGTAGGACCAACATTTTATGGAACCAAAGTGGCCGCTAAAGTAACTTCAATTTCTGAAACCGTAACTACCTATACAGGAACTGCGGCTACAGGAATTGCCGATAATGCATTAGAGAATACAAATGTGACCGTATTTCCAAATCCGGCAAGTGATCTGGTAGCAATCCAAATAAACAACTTAAATAAAGATAATATCAATGTGGAGTTGTATGATGTTATAGGAAAACTGGTTCAAAAAACTGTTATTTACCAGGGAAGTACCATTGCTTATTTTGATACACGTACACTTTATAGTGGTACATACATTGTAAAAATGATCATTGGCAATACTGTTTTGAATAAGAAGATAGTAATAGAAAAATAATTTTTTTTAGTTTAATATCAACGAAACCTGCTATCTGGCGGGTTTTGTTGTTTATAGGTAAGAAAGATTAGTAAAAAGTTTGGGCGTGCCGGCGCAATGTACTTCGACTCCGCTCAGTAACCAAGGCGCCGTCGGGCTTTCCGTTTCAATCTTTTTTGTAAAAGAGGCACAAAAAAGGATTTCCACTACAATCCCTCACGCGAATTCACTTTTCAAAAATCGGAGTTTACGCTTCGGTTTTACCGCAAGCCCCGCACGAGGGATGCAAACGAAAATCCTTTTGCCGGTCACTTAGCGGAGTCGAAGTGCGGCAAAAGATTGAAGTGACAGCCCGGTTCGGCTCCCGCCGAACGTGCCCAAATCTTATAACAAACTACTTCACTTCAAACTCTAAAAACAGATCGCCTTTAAGATAACCCTGCAGTTTATCCCCAATAGTAACAGCCCCAACACCTTCCGGAGTTCCGGTATATATTAAGTCGCCAACTTTAAGCGTTACAAATTTAGATACGTAAGCAATGATCTTGTCAAAACTAAACAGCAGATCTTTTGTGTTACCAACCTGGCGCGATTGACCGTTTACCTTTAACTCAAAACCAATATCCGAAAGATCGCCCAGCTGCGATTTTGAAATGAATTTGCCAATAGGAGCAGAGCCATCAAAAGCTTTTGCTTTTTCCCAGGGCAAACCTTTTTCTTTGGCTTTGGTTTGTAAGTCGCGGGCAGTGAAGTCAATACCCAAGCCTATCTCATCATAATATTTATGTGCAAATTGTTCGTCAATATGCTTACCAACTTTATTTATTTTAAGAACTACTTCAATTTCATGATGCAGGTCTTTGGTAATATCCGGATAATAAAAAGCTTCTCGGTCTTTTAATAAAGCCGTATCAGGTTTCATAAAAAAAACAGGCTCAGTTGGAATCTCGTTCTTTAATTCTTTGGCGTGTTCGGCGTAATTACGGCCTATGCAGATTATTTTCATAGATTCAGATATAGAGTTAATGAATAACAGATTTAAAGAGTTAACTATTTGGTTTGAATCTACAATTCTACAAATCAACAATTCAATAATTAATCTTATTTTTGACAAATTTACTATCATTTACAAATGAGCAATACAAATTACGATATAATTATAGTGGGTGGAGGAATTGTTGGTTTAGCTACGGCTTACAAATTGCAATCTCAAAATCCAACCAAAACTATCCTGGTCCTTGAAAAAGAAAAAGAAGTAGCTGCCCATCAAACAGGTCATAACTCGGGTGTTATTCATTCGGGTATCTATTACAAACCGGGTTCATACAAAGCAATTAAATGTGTTGAGGGTAGAAGAGAGCTGATGAGCTTTGTAAAGGAACATAATATTGCGCACGACCTGTGTGGTAAAATTATTGTTGCCACCGAAGAAAGCGAATTGGCTCACATGAACAAAGTATTTGCCAATGGCGTTGCTAATGGCGTAGAGGGCATTGAAATGATAGATGCTAAACGCATCAGCGAAATAGAACCCTATTGCAAAGGTATTGCCGGCATTTGGGTTCCCTGCACCGGTATTATCGACTATAGTGATGTTGCCAGAAAATATGTGGAGCTGATACACGCTAAAAATAATGGTTGTAAAGTATTAACCGACCATAAAGTAACGGCCTTTAATAAAAAAGGAGATAGTACAGATGTAGTTACCGAAAAAGGAACCTTTAACGGAAAATACATTATTTCATGTGCCGGCTTACAGGCCGATAGAATTACTAAAAAAGATCATGTCAAAACCGATTCTGCTATTGTTGGATTCAGAGGTGATTATTATGATCTGACGGAAAAAGGAAGAAAGAAAGTAAAGAATTTGATCTACCCGGTGCCAAATCCGGAGTTCCCTTTCTTAGGCGTACATTTTACCCGTATGATCAAAGGTGGGGTAGAGTGTGGACCTAATGCCGTTTTTGTGTTCGACAGGGAAGGTTATAGCAAAACAGCATTTAGTTTAAGAGATACACTGGCCGCTTTTGGCTTTATGGGAACCTGGAAGTTCTTTAAAAAACACTGGCGTTTTGGTTTGGATGAATACCGTGGTGCATTTAGCAAGACCTATTTTTTAAATCGCTTACGTAAGTTAATTCCTGATCTGCAAATGGAGGACATTGAACCTGCTCGTTGTGGCATCAGGGCCATGGCTTTAAGTGGCGAAGGAAACATGCTGGATGATTTTAAGATCGAATTCTCGGGCAATTCCATGCACGTCATCAATTCACCGTCTCCTGCAGCAACCGCTTCGTTGGCTTATGGGAATGAGATAGCTACTCAGGCTAAAGCTTATTTTAAGCTGAACTAATCAAACCAATAATTTAACTGATTTTCAGAAATCTACATCAGAGATAATCCGCAACCTCCCCTCTCCTAAGCGAAATCCGAAGGATTCGATGATCCTGCTAAAAATAACTAACTATCATCAAAAGGGTCGGGGGTGAGGGCGTTACCCGAAACAGATATCTCTGACAGGCATTTAGATAACTACGACAGGGATTTAGATAACTACGACAGGCATTCGGATAACTCTGACAGGCATTCGGATAACTCTGACAGGCATTTAGAAAACTACGGCAGGGATTTAGATAACTCTGACAGGCATTCGGATAACTCTGACAGGGACTTAGAAAACTACCACAGGCATTCGGATAACTCTGACAGGCATTTAGAAAACTACGACAGGGATTTAGATAACTACAACAGGGTTTTATGGAACTCCGACAGCGTTGCAGGTTTTAACTAATTTTATCTCAAAACATAGCAAATTGAATTAATCACCCTTTTTTATTAAGTTTGGTTAATGAACTTCTAACATGAAAACACTAATTTATATTTTATTTATTCTCGTTTTTTATTGTCCGTTATTTAGCCAGACTAAACCTTTTGTCCTCGGTCACATAGATGAGATCCAATCAACAGAATTATCCGAAAAACGGATCCTGAATATTTATTTACCCGAAGGATACAACGCAGATGATACCACCCATTATTCAGTGATCTATTTACTGGATGGTTCGGCTGACGAAGATTTTATTCATGTAGTTGGCCTGGTTCAGTTCAATACCTTTTCATGGATCCAGCGAATTCCAAACAGTATTGTGGTTGGTATTGCTACTGTCGACAGGAAAAGGGATTTTACGTTTCCTACCACCGTTGCTACTGATAAAAAGAAATATCCAACAACCGGCGGTTCCGCCAAATTCATGTCGTTTATAGAAAAAGAATTACAACCCTACATTGATAAGAAGTATAGAACAAACCATTCAAAAACGCTTATCGGGCAATCATTGGGAGGATTAGTAGCCACAGAGATCCTTTTAAAGAAACCAACCTTGTTCAATAAATACATCATCATCAGTCCGAGCATGTGGTGGGACAATGGTTCATTGTTCAGTGCATCATCTGATCTGTTACATGAAACATTCATACAAAAAACAGATGTATACATTGGAGTGGGAAAAGAAGGACTAACTCCAACCGAACCTGCGCGTGTAATGGAAGTAGATGCTAATCTACTGGCTCAAAAGATCAGGGTTACCAAAAGCACGAACGTGACAGTACACTTTGATTACCTACCGGATGAAGATCACGCTACTATTTCTCACCAGGCCATTTTCAATGCGTTTAAAATGCTTTACCCGGCAAAAGGAATAAAATAAGTGTCAAACTTTTTTATTAAGTTTGATTAGTGAACCGGCTATTTTTCTTCATACTTATTTTTCCGCTTTTGCTTTCAGCACAGGATCGAACGGTTGACTCTTTGAAACTGGCATTCAAAAATGCAAAGCATGATACCGTTAAGTGTGAAATATTAGAATATCTGATCGACCTGGAACAGGAAAACGATCCATGGTTGACCTATAACATTGAATTACTTAAGATCGCAGAAAAAAATATTGCAAAAACCTCCGGAAATGAAAGGAATCTATTTCTAAGATGTAAGGCAGATGCCCTATACAACATTGCCTTTTTGGATGATCTTAATGGTAATACAAAAGAAGCTTTGAATAAAAACCTAAGAGCTTTGAAAATATATGAGACCTTAGGCAGAAAGAAAGATATGGCTCCAACCATTAATAATATTGGTGCTATTTACAGCCGGGCTGGCAACTTTGATAAAGCATTGGAATATTACGAAAAAGCGGTAAAACTCTCGGAAGAAGCAGGCGACAAAAAAGCAATTGGTTATTTTTTAAATAATATTGGTGGTTTATATGATAACCACGGTTATGTTGCTAAAGCTCTTGAGTATTATTACAGATCATTGAAAAGTAATGAGCAATGTAAGGATAGTATCAGCATTGCAACCGTATTAACAAATATCGGAATGGTATATAAAAACCAGGGTGATGTTCCTAAAGCTTTGGAGAATTTCAGGAAAGCCTTACTTATTCAGGAAAGCATCAATGATAAAAAAGGAAGAGCCTTAAGCTTAAATAATATTGGTTTGGTTTACAGTCTGAATAACGATTTTGAAAAGGCTTTGCAATTTAATTTGCAGGCTTTAAAACTAAGAGAACAGATCAAAGATGTAAGAGGCATAGCCGGTTCATTAGGGAATATTGGAGCTATTTACAAACACAAAGGCGATCTGAAAAAAAGTCTGGATTATTTGAATCGGTCGAGGGAGTTAATCGAAAAGGCAAATGATAAAAGAGGGATATCTCTATCTTTAAATGGAATTGCCAATGTATTGGTTGATATGAACAGAACCGTCGAAGCTCTCAGTCTGGCAAAACAAAGTTACAGCATTGCTAATAATTTAAAGTATCCTGACCTTATTTCAAAATCTGCTTTAACCTTAAAACGTATTTATGAAAAACAGCACCAATATCAACAGGCCTTTGAAATGTTTGAAGTTTATAATCAAATGCGTGATAGTATAAATAATACAGAAACCAAAACAGCATCTATCAAAAAACAATTCCAATATCATTACGAAAAAAAGGCCTTGGAAGACAGTGTTAGAAATACTGAGGAGCAAAAAGTGAAAAATGCAATGCTGCATGCTCAGGAGGCTCAATTGAAGCAGGAAAAAACACAACGGATCGCTTTGTATGGCGGCTTGGTATTAGTGGTCGCCTTTTTAGGTTTTGTATTTAATCGCTTTAGAGCGACTCAAAAACAAAAAATGATCATTGAACAACAAAAAGTAATGGTGGATCAGGCTTTTGCACATCTTGAAGAGAAGAATAAGGAAGTGTTAGATTCCATTCATTATGCCAAACGCATACAAACAGCTTTGTTACCTTCCGAAAAATACATTGAGCGTAAACTGAATGAACTGAATTGATCATCTGATTTTTAGCTTGCAGTCGCTCTTATTTTGCTTCAAAAGACCAATCTTTTTTTGTATTTTTAATTCATAAATGGATGTTATGAATAAATTTTTATCTTTTTCGCTTGTTATTTCACTATCAGTTGTTGCATTTGCTCAGGCTCCGTTGCATTGTGGCGCGGATGAAATGAGGATCTCTACTTTAAAGCAAAATCCCACGGTTGCTAAAGCGGTTATTAACAGGGATGCACAATTAGAAAATTTCACCCAAAGCTTTGTTCAAAATGCAAATGCTAATTTATCAGCCGCAAAAACAACCAGTGCTGCTACTTATATCATTCCTGTTGTGTTTCATGTGATCCATAATTACGGGATCGAAAATATATCAGATGCTCAGTTGAAAGATGGATTGGATATTGTGAATAAGAGCTTTCGCAAACAACACCCAAACAACAGTACAATAGTGGCAGCCTTTCAGGGCATTCATGCCGATTGCGATATTGAATTTCGGTTGGCTCAAAAAGACCCTAATGGAAATTGTCACAACGGTATCAATCGCATTGCTTCTTCATTGACCAGCTCGGGAGATCACCGTGTTAAGGATCTGATTCACTGGCCACCAACTCAATATTTAAATGTATATATAGTGGCTAACGCTGCAGGCTTAGCCGGACACGCCGTATGGCCAAGCGATGCCGATACTATTCCTTTGTGGGATGGAATTGTGTTATCACATAATTATGTGGGAACGTTCGGCACTTCCAACTTAACACAATCAGTTGCATTTGCGCATGAATGCGGACACTATTTAAATCTCCATCACATTTGGGGCGGAAATAATGTGCCTGGTTTTTATTTTTATCCTTGTGCTGATCCTAATAAAGACTGTAATATTGATGATCTGATAGCAGATACACCTCCAACCATTGGTTGGCAAAGTTGTAACCTTAATGGTGCATCCTGTGGCAATACAGTTGATAATGTACAGAATGCTATGGATTACAGCTATTGCAACATTATGTTCACCAATGGACAAAAAACAAGAATGCAGGCCTGTTTGAATTCGCCCATAGCCGGAAGAAATAATTTGTGGCAAACCTCTAACTTAATGGCAACAGGAGTGTATACCACGGCTCCATTATGCAAAGCAGATTTTACAAGTAATAAAACCATGGTTTGTCCAAGTGCAAATTCTGTTATATACACTAATACTTCTTACAATGGTTCTTTTACTTCCGTGCAATGGATCTTTGCAGGTGGAACCCCTTCCGTTTCAACTGTATCGTCGCCAACCGTAGCCTATACAGCTCCCGGGTCTTATCCTGTTCAATTAAAAGTAAAGAATGGAACAGATTCTGCTACAGTTGTTAAGCAAAATTATGTCAATGTTCAAACAGCTACAGGAACAGCCTATCCTTTTTCCGAAAGTTTTGAAACAGTTGCTTCCCTTCATGGATTGGATTGGTATACCAATAACCTGGATACCGGTAACACCTGGCAGTTAACTAACCTGGCATCAACCACAGGAAGTACAAGCGTTATGATCGATAATTTTAATAGTACCATCGACGGAAAAGATGAATTGCATAGCCGCACGATCAATTTATCAGGCGGATCAGCTTTAAGTGTCAGTTTTAAATATGCCTTTGCCCGAAAAGATACAAGCAATCAGGATCAGTTGCAGCTATATGGTGTAACAGCATGCGGTGCCACCAGCCTCCAACGCTTTACGGCAATAGGTTCATTGTTGGAAACAGCTCCTGTGCAAGCAACTGCCTTTTATCCAACATTACCCACTCATTGGAAATTCGTTTCTGCAACCTTGCCATCTATTTTATGGACCACAGGTTTCAGGATGAAATTCATATTCAGTAGACATGGAGGTAATAATATCTTTATTGATGATATCAATATTGATATCACTACGGCTACCAAAGACATTTCGGAAACGATCGAATCAGCAACTCTGTTTCCAAATCCTGCCGGCAATTCCAGTTCTTTAAAATTCAATTTATCTCAAACCAAAACACTGGCTATTAATGTATTTAATATTTTGGGTGAGAAAATATACACTGTTGCAAAGAATATTTATGAAGAAGGAACAAATGAAGTGAAACTGAATACTTCTGAGCTTTCCAATGGTATGTATATCGTTCAGATCAATGATGGAATAAGAGCCATTAATAAGCAATTGGTGATCAGTAAATAAAGTATTCTGATAACGTTGAATTAATAAAGGCTTTGTCACTTCGAGCGAAGTCGAGAAGCGTTCTTAAAAAAGTTCTCGATACAGCGCAAAAGAGGCAGCGCTTACCCGAACGGACAAATAGCACGAGAAAAAAATAACAAAAATTATAGTTGCACTCCGGTTCGATTTCTGCTAATTCATTAGTATCTTTGCACTGTGTCATTTAAACTCATATCCGAATTTCAGCCCACGGGCGATCAACCAACTGCTATTCAGCAATTAGTAGAAGGCTTGAATTCCAATACCAAACACCAGGTACTTTTAGGAGTAACAGGTTCAGGTAAAACCTTTACAGCAGCAAATGTCATTCAGCAGGTTAATAAACCAACCCTTATTTTAAGTCATAATAAAACGCTGGCAGCACAATTATACAGCGAGTTCAAACAGTTCTTTCCGGAAAATGCCGTGGAGTATTTTGTAAGTTATTACGACTACTATCAGCCAGAAGCATTTTTGCCAACTACCGGAACTTACATTGAAAAGGATCTTCAGATCAATGATGAAATTGAAAAACTACGAATCAGTGCTTCATCGGCATTATTATCGGGTAGAAGAGATGTGATCGTTGTATCTTCTGTTTCCTGCATTTATGGTATCGGTAATCCTACTGATTTTAAAAAGAATATCATTGAGGTGAGTGTAGGGAAGATCATTTCCCGCAATAAATTATTGTATCAATTGGTAGGTGCTTTATATTCGCGTACAACCGAGGAATTTAAACGTAGCACCTTCCGTGTGAAAGGCGATACGGTTGACATTAATTTATCCTATGCAGATTATGCGGTTCGCTTGAGTTTTTTTGGAGACGAGATAGAATCTATTGAAACTTTCGATCCACAGTACGGAACGGTCATTCAAAAATTCAAAGACTTTACTATTTACCCGGCAAATATATTTGTAACTGCACCTGATACTTTACAGGGTGCCATGCACCAGATCCAGGAAGATATGGTAAAACAGGTGGAGTTTTTTAAGTCTCAGCACAAGGATCTGGAAGCAAAACGCATTGAGGAACGTGTGAACTACGACCTGGAAATGATGCGCGAATTAGGCTATTGCAGCGGCATTGAGAATTACTCGCGTTACATGGATGGCCGCGCTCCGGGAACAAGACCTTTCTGTTTACTGGATTATTTTCCGGAAGATTATTTAATGATCATTGACGAAAGTCACGCTACCATACCACAGGTTGGTGCCATGTTTGGCGGCGATTTTTCGCGTAAACAAAACCTGGTGGAATATGGGTTCCGTTTGCCATCAGCAATGGATAACAGGCCATTAAAGTTTGATGAATTTTCGAACCTGACCAATCAGGTAATATATGTATCTGCAACACCTGCTGCCTATGAATTAGAGAAAGCAGAAGGAATTGTGGTAGAACAACTGATTCGCCCTACCGGAATTTTAGATCCAATTATTGAAGTACGTCCCAGTGGTAACCAGGTGGATGATCTTTTAGATGAAATTCATAAAGTAGTTGAAAAAGACGAGCGTGTTTTGGTAACAACATTGACCAAACGCATGGCAGAAGAATTATCAAAATATCTTACCAAATTACAGATTCGTTGTCGTTACATTCATAGCGAAGTGGATACCTTGGAAAGGGTTGAAATTCTTCGTCAGTTAAGGATAGGTATGTTTGACGTGTTGATAGGGATTAATTTATTAAGAGAAGGGTTGGATTTACCGGAAGTATCTTTGGTATGCGTACTGGATGCGGATAAAGAAGGCTTTTTAAGAAACGTGAGAAGTTTGGTACAAACAGCGGGTAGGGCAGCGCGTAATGTAAACGGCAGAGTAATTATGTATGGTGATAAAATAACCGACAGCATGCGTATCACTATCGAGGAAACGGACCGCCGCCGTAAACGACAAATAGAATATAACTATAAACATGGCATTACGCCGACGCAAGCCGGTAAAAAAGCATTGTTACAACCAAACGATTCTGGCGTTGAAGTGAGAGTAGACGGTAAACTGGTAAGAACTTATGTTGAACCTGAAGAATACTCGGTAGCGGCTGATCCTGTTATTCAATATATGAGTAAAGATGAACTCAAAAAACAGATCACTAAACTAAAATCAGCCATGCTTAAAGCTTCCAAGGAAATGGACTTTATGAAAGCGGCAAGCCTGCGTGATGAAATGTATGGTTTGGAAAAAATGCTGGAAGATAAATAGAGTTATAAATTATGAGTGATGAATTATAAATTGCTAAAATAAAATGCCACAACTTAATTCATCATTCATAACTCATATTTCATAATTAATGAAAATTGCTACAAACAAACTCTCCGACCTATACGAATTCTACAAAACAGAATTGCTTTCTGTTTATGATGAGGATGAATTGTATGCGATATTTGAATTGGTTTGCGATCATTATTTAGGTTATTCGAAAGCCGATACACGTTTAAATTTTAATGGTAACCTTAACCAATCGGATGTATTAAAGATCTATGATACAGCTAAAGCATTAACATCTGGTACGCCTGTACAATATATTTTAGGCGAGGCCGGCTTTTACAATTTGAAATTCAATGTCAATTCATCTACCTTAATTCCCCGTCCCGAAACTGAAGAGCTGGTTGATCTTGTCATTAAGCAATTCAACAATCATAATTCATCTCTCATAACTATATTAGATATTGGTACCGGTTCCGGCTGCATTCCCATTACTTTAAAAAAGAATTTACAACAAGCAAAAGTTACAGGAATTGATATTTCTGAAAATGCTTTGGGAGTTGCCAAATCAAATGCTCTTAAAAATAAAGTTGATGTTGAATTTCTAAAGATTGATATTCTATCAAACATTCCATCTTCCCTTTTCCCTTTTCCATTTACCATTATCATCAGTAACCCTCCTTATGTTCTCAATTCCGAATCTAAACATATGGAACCAAGAGTATTAGAACATGAGCCTCATTTAGCTCTTTTTGTAGAAGATAATGATCCTATTATATTTTACAAGCGCATTATTGATCTTTGTAATGAACACTTGGTAGAAAAAGGTTACCTGTTCTTTGAGCTTAACCCCTTGTATGCCAACGATGTAAAAAACTATGCAAATGACGCTAAAATCTTTAATTTTACAGAGATCATAAACGATATGAGTGGTAAAGCACGTTTTTTTAAAGCACAAAAACAATGAAATACTTTTTTGTAATATTTTCTTTTTTATCCTGCTTTTTGAACGCCCAGGAAAAAATAGAGACCACGGTTGATAAACCTGCACAACCGGTTGGTGGACAATTGGATGTGGATTATGTATTTCAATCCCAGGTTCTATATCCCGAAGCTTTGTTAAAGAAAAAAGTGGCAGAAGATGTTGCCATTTATTTTGTGGTAGCGGCAGATGGTTCTGTTAAGAGTATCGAATTTAAAAAAGAGTATAAAGAAGAGTTTAAAACGGAAGCAAAACGTTTGTTAAGATTCTTTCAGTTCAAACCAGCAACTATTGGAAATATAGGAGTAGCCTCACAAAGCTTTCTGGTCTTTAAATTCAATCCTGAAACTTATAAAAAGTTTACAAAAGCCAGAGGATTTATTGTTCATAAAGAGCAAGCTCTGTTTGATACTACTTTTGCTATATATTCCAGAGCAGATTCTTCTCCCGAATATTATAAAGGTGAAGAAGCGTTAAAGCAATTTATATTGGAGAATTTGGAATACCCTGATCTGGCTATCCGACAGAATTTACAGGGAGCAGTAGTGATGAGCTTTATTGTAGAACCAAACGGAACTATAAGCAATATCGTGGTTGAAAAAGAGTTCAATCATCTTTGTACCCAGGAAGCTTTAAAGATCATGCGTCAAACTAAATGGACCCCCGGAACTAAAGATGGAAAACGCATACGCTACAAAACAAAATACCCCATTATATTTAATTTAAACAACATTAATAAAGATAACGCTACCAGCGAACAACGCTGATAATTGCTGTCACTTCGAGCGAAGTCGAGAAGCGAACAGCTTAATTACCTTTGACTACTAGAATTAGAAAATACATATTATGACTTACTCGATCCACCCCGAAAAACACATTACACTAACAGATATCCAGCACATTTTAGATTCAAATGCCACGTTGGAATTATCTGATAATGCCAAACAAAGCATTGTAGCCTGTCGCGAATACCTTGATAAAAAAATGGCTTCGCAAAAAGCGCCTATCTATGGTATCAATACCGGCTTTGGTTCTTTATGCAATGTTATTATTCCGGATAATGAACTGGAGCAACTGCAAACTAATTTGGTGATGTCGCATGCCTGCGGTATGGGTGATGAAGTGCCTTTGGAAATTGTGCGCTTGATGTTGTTATTAAAGATACAATCTTTATCATACGGAAAAAGCGCAGTACAATTACAAACCGTTGAACGTTTGATTGATCTTTATAATCACAAGGTTTATCCTATTGTTTACCAGCAAGGTTCTTTGGGTGCGTCAGGAGATCTTTCTCCATTAGCGCATTTGTCGTTGCCACTATTAGGAATGGGCGAGGTAAATTACCAGGGTAACAAATACCAGGCAGCCACTGTGTTAAAACAATTAGGGTTAGAACCCATCAAATTAAAATCAAAAGAAGGATTGGCATTATTGAACGGCACACAATTCATGAGTGCTTATGGCGTGTGGTGTTTACTTAAATCCAATAAATTAAATACACTGGCCGATCTGATCGGAGCGATATCATTGGATGGCTTTGATGGAAGAATAGAACCTTTTAAAGATAATATCCATATCATTCGCCCGCATTTAGGTCAGTTACAAACAGCGCGCGCTATTCGTAAAAATCTGGAAGGTAGCCAGATCCTGGCTCAAACAAAGGTACAGGTTCAGGATCCGTATTCTTTCCGTTGCATTCCGCAGGTGCATGGCGCAACCAAAGATGCAACCGCTTATGTAAATTCTGTTTTCGAAACAGAGATCAATTCGGTAACCGATAATCCAACCGTGTTTCCTGAAGATGATGAAATTATCAGTGGTGGTAATTTTCACGGACAACCATTAGCTATCTCATTAGATTTTTTAGCTATTGCTATTGCAGAGTTAGGAAGCATCTCTGAAAGACGTGTTTACCAGTTGATCTCAGGCATCCGTAATTTACCGGCTTTCTTAGTAGCCAAACCGGGTTTGAATTCAGGTTTTATGATCCCTCAATATACAGCAGCAAGTATAGTAAGCCAGAATAAACAATTATGCACGCCGGCAAGTATTGACAGTATAGTATCAAGTAATGGACAGGAAGATCATGTGAGCATGGGAGCCAACGCCGCTACCAAATGCTACAAAGTAATTGAAAACGTTGAGAAATTGTTTGCCATTGAATTATTAAATGCATCACAGGCAATCGAGTTCAGACGTCCTTTACAATCTTCAAAGCAAATAGAAGATCTATTAGCTGATTTCAGAAGATCAATTCCGTTCATCAAAGATGATAAGATCATGTACCAGGAAATGGAAGCGACCTTACAGTTTATAAAAACAATGAATGTTTAATTTACGTTTATCCCCCGCTGGAGGGGGCAGGGGGAGGAATCCTTACGCATTAATGAAATATTTGCTCATACTCCTTTTATTTTTTGCAGCCAAACTCAGTTTTGCCTGCCAATGTCCTTTAAGTGCTTTAGATCAAAAGGAACTTTTAAAATATGAGGTCATCTTTAAAGGAAAGATCAAATTCATCAACCTGAATAAAGAAAACAGTGAAGCTGTGTTTATGGTTTCGGAATTATATAAAGGTATGTTGGGCGAAGATTTTACAATCCTGTTCAATGACACAGATCCCTGTAAACTGGAATTAAGAGTAGGGGATGAGTGGATCATTTATTCCAACTACTATCAGATACACAATGCAAAGCTCGATTTTTGCAGCCGCAGCCGCAAATACATTAGGAACATCAAAGAAGATTACTTTGCCGAAACCACAGGTATTTCTTATGATGAAGAACAACGTTACCTTCAGGAAAACTTAGGGCTACACAAGCTCATGAAAAAAAATCCAAATACGGTTGAGGACAGAAATATTATTCCTGATCAAACCCAGTTTGTAGTTATCCTTATCTGCTCAATGCTTGGACTTATACTTTTCTATTGGCTGTTTGGTAAATTTTTTAAATAAGAATATATCTATAAGCCAGCTTCTGCAAGACTCATTGCATGAGGGATGGGAGCGGAAATCCTTTTATGAACGAAGTGAATGAAAGATTGAAGCGGACAGCCGAGCCGGCTACCACCGGGACACGCCCAACTCCTTTTAGCCTTGCAATTACTCTTTAAACTCTTACCTTTACATCCTATAATTACAGTACTCAATCTCATTTTAAAATGAAAGTTCAATTACACAAAGCACATCCCTGGCATGGTATCTCTATTGGAGAGAATTGTCCTGATATAATAACCTCTTTTATCGAAATGGTTCCGGCTGATCATATTAAATACGAAATTGATAAAGCATCCGGTTACCGTAAAGTTGACAGACCCCAAAAATTCTCTAATATCATCCCGGCACTTTATGGTTTTGTACCGCAAACGTATTGTGGTGAATTTATTGCTGAAAGGGCTAATGAAAGAACCGGTCGCAAAGACATTATTGGGGATGGTGATCCCTTGGATATTTGTGTATTAACAGAACGTAATATTACCAGCGGCGATATTATTGTAGAAGCCATTCCTATTGGTGGTTTTCGTATGATAGATAAGAACGAGGCCGATGATAAGATCATTGCCGTGATGGCTAAAGATGAGATCTATAGTAAATGGAAAGATATTTTAGATTGCCCTGAGCCTTTGATCAACCGTTTGCGCCACTACTTCTTAACCTATAAAAATATTCCCGGCGAATCAACCGCTATTGTAGAAATTACTGAAACTTATGGTAGGGAAGAAGCCCATGAAGTGATCAGAAGAAGCATGAAGGATTATGACAAATCTTTCCGCTCACACATGAATTTAGGGATGTAGTTTTTAAAAGGATTTTGGGCGTGCCGTTGCAAAGAACAGGCACCGTCGGGCTGTCACTACAATCTTTTTGTAAAGAGACAACAAAAAGGATTTCCGCTTGCATCCCTCACGCAGGTTGGAGTTAGATCCGCCTCTTAAATTTAACGAAGAAAATCGAACTTGTTTTCAGAAAGGATTTGCGCGACGATCCTGGGCTGTTTGAGGCCCCTAGGGCCGAGTTTCCAGAATCGGGCGGGAAAGCAAGTTCAGATTTTCAAGGAAAATTTAAGAAGCGGTGATTTTTCTTTGTTACTTTCTTTGCATGGCAGGCAAAGAAAGTAAGTTCTAAAAAGTCTCTTTAAGCTTAATTCTCAACCGGTTCCCAAAGCTCAATCTTATTACCCTCGGGGTCGTAAACCCAGGCAAACTTACCGTAGGTCTCATCATTCATACGATTCTCATCGATCTTTACACCCGCTTCTTGTAACTGAGTCACTAATTTCTCAATATCCGTTACTCTAAAATTGATCATAAATTGCTGGTTCATGTTCCCAAAGTAATCAGTATCAGCTTTAAAAGGAGCAAAGGCCGTTTTACCTTTTTCCTGCTCCCAAACCATTGAGATACCAAAATGTTTTTCGTACCATTGAGCTAAACCTTTATTATCCTTTGAGCGAAAAAATATTCCGCCAATTCCTGAAACTAATTTTTCCATGTCTGTATGTTTATGCAATCTGAGATTTTTGTTCTTTTCTTTTTAAAATAAGTGCGCTGATCAATGAAACAACTAATCCAACCGGAAGAATTTCCATATAGGTCATTAATGCAAAGAATATTGGATTTTTATACATTTCAGAGCTACTGGCTATCATAGCAGTTTGTTCGCTTATTTCTTTTTCCGAAGCCCCGCTTTTTACTAATTGCTCAACTGCATGTGCGCTGTACTTTTCCATAAAATCAGGCATCACAAATTTATATTCCAGTGCCCAGGTGATCACATAAAAAGTAGAACCTATCAGGGCAATATATAAGCCTATCTGAAAAGCTTTACCAAAACTTACTATACCGTTATTATATTTATCACGGTAATTTTTAACAGCTACAAAAATAAAGGAGAAAGCCACTAACATGGAGGCATACCCCACAAGCATACTTCCTTCAAAACCATTATTGCTTACTAATAACATACTGAAGAACATAAAGGTACTCACAAGTACTCCCGAGATGGTCCCAAAAACTAATACATTTCTTTTCATTTTTTTAAATTTAATTGGTTAATATGGTTGCAAATTTACGGCCTCAAAAAGCGGTTGTCTTCATACTTTAGGGTGATTTACATACTAAAAAGCGTTTTCATACTAAAGTAGTAGAGGTGTTTAAGTGATGATATTCAGTCGTTTAGCTTTTTCAATAGCCTGGGTTCGTCTTTTTACGTCCAGTTTTTCAAATAATTTAGAAACATGGGTCTTTATGGTGTTTAAAGACACAAATAATTGCTCGGCAATTTCCTGGTTGCTTAATCCTTTCGACATTAATTGTAGCACTTCCAGTTCCCGTTTGCTGATTTCCAGTTTATTGAATTCAGTTTCATTGAATACAAATTCGGCCTCAGGAGTAATAAAAACTTCCTTTTCTACAATGACCTCTTTTTCAATAACAACTGTATTAATTTTTGGTTTAGTAAGTTTTAGCGCCAGCCAGATTCCTAATCCTGTAAAAATAAGGGCTATTGCTCCGATATAAATCTCTAAGGAATGGTTGATGATGATATAACGTAATTCGAGCCATTTCAATAAAAATAAGAGCAGGGCCATGGAAATGCCATACACAATGATTTGTCTGTTTTTTGAAAAAAAGCCGGTGGTCATATTAATGTGTAAAGATAATAAAACAAAAAAGGCTACCGTTATAGTAGCCTTTTTATTTATCTTGCTATTAACACATAGCCCGGGGCCATATGTTCCTTGTCTTTTTTATCGATCACTTTGATGATGTAAAAATAAGTTGCATCAGGGCAATTTTCGCCATTGCTGGCTTTTCCATCCCATGATGTATTTAACGCATCCCAACTGTATAATAATTGTCCCCAACGATTATAAATTGAACCTTCGGCCGATTTTACACCGCTTATTTTTATTTTAAATGCATCATTAGCACCATCTCCGTTTGGAGTGAATACGTTAGGCACCTCAATGGTAAATCCATTCTCTACAGTAATTGTATGTGCAATTGTATCTGAACATAAATTTGAACTGGCAATTAATGTAACTGTATAAGTGCCTTCCGTAGTAAAGATCGTATTTGGATTCTGGCTGGTAGAACTACTGCCGTTACCAAAATTCCAGCTATAAGTGGTTGCGCCTGCGCTGCCATCTGTAAAATTAACTGTTAAAGGCGCTTCGCCTGTTGTTACGTCTTCGGTAAAGGCTGCTGTAACATTACTTTGAGTAACATTCACAGTTGCAGTGGCCGTACAACCGCTTACTAAATTAGTAACAGTTAAAGTATATGTTCCTGTGCCACTAACAATTGGGCTGGATGTATTGCTTCCTGAAGTAACTGAAGGGCCCGACCAGCTATAAGAAACGGCATCTGTAGTAGTTGATGTTCCCAATAAAGCTACTGAAGATGAACTACAAGGAATTGCTGTAGCTACTCCGGCATTTGCGTTTGGAGAAATGACATCGCTACTAATGGTTATTACTGTTTCTGTTTTACATCCATTCACCGGATCGGTAACTGTTGCAGTATAATCTCCTGAAGCAGATACAACAAGAGTATTGGTAACAGGTCCGGTTGGAGTTATCCAACTTGGTGTTAAATTAGATGTTGCAGTTAATGTGCTGTTTGCAGCCGAGCAGGTAATAACAGAACTGGTAGCACTTGCTGTTAAGGCTGGTGGAGTTGTATTCGTTCCAACCGTTGATGTTGTAGTTGTTGAACATCCGTTCACAGGATCTGTTGCCACTAAAGTATAAACACCGGCAACATTAGCTGTAATAGATGAACCGGTATTACTTCCAATAATACCCGAACCTGTCCAGTTATAGGTGCTTGTAGTATTTACAGTTGATGTGATCGTCACAGTTAATGAATCACAAGTGATAGATACAGTTGGCGTAATATTTAATGTTGGAGATAGTGTATTAACGTTAACTGCAACTACCGGTAAATTAGTAGAACAGTTATTAACTGTATTTGTAATTACACAGGTGTAGTTTCCAGAAGCGGTAAATGTTGGTGTTGCCGTATTTCCTCCCGAAGCAGGAGCAGGGCTCCACTGATACGTAACACCGGTTACAGATGTTGTTAACGACACACTTGGTGTTGGCACCGTGCAACTTACTGTAGCTACGTTAGCTGATAACGTAAACGTTGGGATATTTGCATCAGCAGTTACAGAAACAGTTCCTACAGCTGATACACATCCGTTAACAGGATTGGTTGCTGTTACTGTAAATACACCGTTTCCGCCAACTGTTGGATTACCGATAGTTGTGTTGCTTATTGTTCCAGTTCCCGGAGCCGTCCAGCTATAGCTTGTGGTTGGGTCAGCATCACTCGTTGCAGAAATTACAACTGATGGCGCAGAGCAGGTTGTTGTGAATGCATTTGTTGACAACGACATGCTTGGTACTGTTGTATTGGTTGGAACATTTACAGTATAACTATTTGTACAACCATTTACTGTATTTGTCATAGCGATCACATAATTTCCACCCGAACCAATGGCTGGAGAAAGTGTGGTTCCGCCTGAAATAACGTTTGGTCCCGACCAGCTATAAGTTACATTACTTGCTGGTGTTACGGTTGAACTGATAGCAACCGACATACTTGAACAGGTAATTGATGATGCAGGCGTTGCTGTTGCAGTTGGTGCAACTGTATTTTGAGTAACCATTACAACCGCACCACTTGTGCTACAAGAATTTGTTGGGTTGGTAATTAAACAGGTATAGCTTCCGGGTGCAGTAAATGTTGGGCTTGCAACTGTAATTCCTGATGCCGGTGCCGGACTCCACGAATACGTTACACCCGAAACTGTTGATGTTAATGATACACTTGGTGTTAAAGCCGAACAGGTGATTGTTGCCGTATTGTTTGGTAAGCTGAAAGTTGGAATGTTTGCATCAGCTGTTAGAGTAGTTGTTTGCGTTGCAGATAAACAACCATTAACCGGGTTGGTGGCAGTAATTGTAAAAACACCACTGCCGCTTGCGGTTGGGTTAGCAGATGTATTGCTGCTTAATGTTCCGCCAGCAGGTGAGGTCCATGAATAGGTTGCAGCACCTGCATTACTTGAGGCATTAAATGTTGCATTTGGAGCTGCACAGGTTGTGGTTAATGAATTAACAGCTAAAGATAATGTTGGTACTGTTGTATTGGTTGGAACATTAGTGGTGTAACTGTTAGTACAACCATTTACAGTATTAGTCATTGCAATAACATAACTGCCGCCGGCCCCAATAGATGGAGAAAGAGTATTGGCACCTGTAATAACATTTGGTCCCGACCAGCTATAAGTAACATTAGTTGCAGGCGTTACTGTAGAGCTAATACTGATAGAAGTACTTGAACAGGTGATCGAAGATGCAGGCGTAGCAGTTGCGGTTGGTGCAGTTGTATTTAAACTTACTGCAACCATAGGCACATTGGTACTGCAACCATTGGTAGTATTAGTTACAACAGCTGTATAATTTCCTGCTGATGAGAAAGTTGGACTGGCTGTATTGCCACCTGTGGCAGGTGCTGGACTCCATGCATAAGTTAAACCCGTTACCGTAGAAGTAATAGTTGCACCCGGATTTGGTGTGGTGCAATTAACTGTTACAGCAGCAGTTGATAACGTATAGGTAGGAATATTTGCATCAGAAGTTACATTAACTGTAGCTTGTGCCGATGAACATCCGTTAACTGTATTTGTAATAGCAACAGTAAATACACCACTTCCGCTAATAGTTGGATTGCTGATAGAAGGATTATTAATAGTTCCTGTTCCGGGAGCAGTCCATGTATAGGTTGTATTAGGATTTGAATTACTGGTTACAGTAACTGTTGTGTTTGGAGCAGAACAGGTTGTTGTTACCGACGTTGCACTCAAACTTAATGTAGGAGTAGCTGTATTTGATGGTACCGAAACATTAGTTGTTCCTGATGCACCTGAACAACCGGTGATAGTATTTGTAATTGTAACAGAATAATTGCCTCCGGTTCCAACAATTGGGTTAGCTGTGTTAGCGCCCGATAAGATATTAGGCCCTGTCCATGAGTAAGAATAATTAGCACCTGTTGGACTCGAACTTAAAGTTAAGCTTGTTGTAGAGCAGGTAATACTTGCCGAAGCAGCTACACTGGCACTTGCTGCTACAGGAGTTGTATTGGTTGGCACAACAACAGAGTAGGGAGCAGAGCAGCCACTTAATGTGTTTGTTAATGTAACCGTATAAGTTCCTCCCTGTGATACTGTTGTTGATGCAGTATTATTTGCACCTGAAATTCCGGGACCAGCCCAAAGAATAGAAATAGGGGTACTTGTAGAAGTTATGCTTACAGACACTGTTGTATTAGAACATGTAATTGAATTAGAGATTGTACTAACAGTTCCATTCGGTGTTCCTGCACTTGGTGCTACCTGTACGGTTGATGTGGAAAAACATCCTGTACCAGGATTAGTTGCTGTTAACGTATATGTTCCGGACCCGCCAACCGTTGTTGTGTTAGTTGTTGCTCCATTGCTCCAACTTAAGTTTGATCCTGCTGTAGCATTTCCTGTTAAAGTAACCGTTGGTGCTGCGCAGGTAATGGTTTGATTTGACCCTGCTGATACAGTTGGTGTGGTTAAATTATTAGTTACGGTTCCTATGGCTGAAACTGTACTCGAACATCCTGTTAAGATGCTTGTTGTAACTAAAGTATAGTTACCCGTAACGGTTGCAGTAATATTTGCAGTTGTATTGCTTCCTGAAATTCCGGGACCCGACCATAAATAAGTAACACCACTTGCCGGACCACCTGTTAAAACAGTGGATGTTTGTGCACAGGTTAATGTTCCGTTACTTGCCGAGGCCGTTGGAACAGTTGTATTAATATCAGTAGCCAATGTTGTTGAATAAGTACAGCCAGCAGCACTCATCACATTTAAAGTATAAGTTCCTGCACCTTGTCCAACTGCATTTTGATTATTGGCTGTTCCGCCTGAGATAGAACTTCCGCCGGGAGCGGACCATGTATAACTGGCACCTGCTAAATTTGGATTTGAAATTAAATTTACCGTCGGAGTAGCACAGGTAATTGTTCCGCTAGTACTGGCTGTTGATGTTGGAATTGAATTTACGGTCACGGTTCTTACCGAAGTATTTACACAACCGTTTAAATCTGTTCCTGTTACTGTATAGGTAGTAGTTGTAGTTGGAGAGAAAGCTGCACCGTTTGTTATACCACCTGTCCATGTATAAGTGTTTGCACCTGTTCCGTTTAAAGTAGTGGAGCTCCCGTTACAGATAACGGAGTTACTTGCTGTTGATGAAACCGTAGGTAAATTGTTAACAGTTATAGTTGCCACGGCCGTATTGGTACACCCACTTGCAGCCGTTCCTGTTACTGTATAAGATGCTGTTGCTGTTGGAGAGAAAACAGAACCATTAGAAATTCCACCTGTCCAGGTATATGTACTTGCACCTGTTCCACTTAAAGATGTTGAAGCTCCAATACAAATAACAGAGTTTGTAGTAGTTGAAGAAACAGTTGGAGGCGTGTTAACAGTTATAGTTCTTACAGCTATGTTGGTACAGCCTGTTGTTGCATTAGTTCCGGTAACTGTATAAGTTGTAGTTACAGTAGGAGTGAAGGCAACACCGTCTGTGATCCCGCCTGTCCATGCATAACTGCTGGCGCCTGTTCCGTTTAACGTTGTTGAACCTCCGTTACAAATTACCGAACCTGTTGTGGTAGATGAAACTGTAGGTAATGGATTAACCGTTACTGATCTTACTGAAGTATTTACACAACCGTTTCCGTCAGTTCCTGTAACAGTATAAGTAACAGTTGATGAAGGTGAGAATGAAACTCCGTTGGTTACACCGCCTGTCCAGGTATATGTTGTAGCGCCGATTCCACTTAATGCAGTAGATTGTCCGTTACAGATAACTGAATTTGTTACTGTTGATGAAACTGTAGGTAAACTGTTAACTGTTATAGTTCTAACAGCTGTATTTGTACAACCTGCAGTTTCACCCGTTACGGTATAAGTTGTTGTTGTGGTTGGAGAAAAAGCAACTCCGTTGGATATTCCTCCCGACCAGGTATATGTTGTAGCACCAGTCCCACTTAACGTAGTTGACTGTCCGTTACAGATAACTGAATTAGTAGCTGTAGTATTAACTGTTGGAAGAGGGGTAACGGTAATAGTCCTTACTGCACTATTTGTACACCCAGTTACCGCATTGGTTCCAATCAACGTATAAGTAGCTGTAGCGGTTGGTGTAAATGCAACGCCATCAGAGATGCCACCTGTCCAGGTATAACTGGATGCACCGGTACCATTTATGGTAGTTGAACTGCCATCACAAATAACAGAACCGGTTGTTGTAGACGAAACAGTTGGTTTTGGATTTACGGTAACTGAATAGGTTGTTGTATTTGTACAGCCATTAGCAGCTGTTGCCGTTACCGTATAATTTGTTCCGGTTGTTGGGGTAGCGGTTACCGCAGTTCCTGTTGATGCACTTAATGTTGCAGCCGGCGACCATGTATAGGTATTAGCTCCGCTTACTGTTAATGCAGTATTGCTGCCATTACAAATAGTATTGGTTCCGGCAGGAAGGATCGTTGGAATGGTATTTACCGTAACATTACTGACGGCTGTGTTGGTGCAACCATTAGCTGCTGTTCCTATAACTGAATACGTTATACTACCTGTTGGTGCCGTTGTAAAAGATGCCGTTGTATTTCCTGTACTCCAGGAATAAGTACTGGCTCCGCCACCGGTTAAGGTTAATGTTTGAGTTCCGCAGGTTGTTATTGCTGCGCCTGAGTTAATAGAAACAGATGGAGCCGCCAACATGGTAACTGTTTTTGTTAAGGTTTGCTTGTAGCCACATACGCCACCAACGTAGCAAGTGTAGGTCATTGTAGTTCCCGGTGATACAGAAATGGTTTGAGTAGTTTCTCCGGTTGGTTCCCAGGTATAACCTGTTGCACCAGAAGGAGCGGTTAAGATGGAACTTTGTCCTGGACAAATACTGCCCGGCACTGCGGTAATGGCAGGAAATGCTACCCCGGCAATTGCCTGAATGTTATAATTACAAATATTTCCTCCCCAACCGTCAACCATCAGGTAGTAATTATTTCCTACTGTAAGGGCCGTAGCACTAAGTGTATAGGTTCCTATACCTTCCTGGAATGTAGAGACAGGTGTAAAGCTCGAACAGTTTGTTCCACTAAAGATCTGCATTTGCACACCCTGATTTCCTGGTGTATTTACCCAGCAATCGTATACACTTACCTGTAATGCAATAGTAGGGCTTGCAGCCGTAAACCGTATCCATGAATTGTTCTCAATATTCACATCAATTGCCGGAGCAGAGTAGGGGCCTGCAATATTACTTGGTGGGTAGTAACCAAAGATCCCACCTGTATTGGTCCCGTCGGGTTGGTTTACACCGGCCGAATTTTCATTGTTACCGTACATTTGTCCTGTCCCTGTTCCGGGCCTGTCAGGTGTATAAGCAGGGCTGGTTGAAGCCGAATAACCGTTAATATCACAAATGTATAAAGCATTGGCACAAAGGTCATTGGTTGGTGCCTGAACACAGATGCCAAAAGTTCCTGCTTCGCTTCCCCAGCCCCAATAACGTAAATAAACAGTTGTTCCCGGAGTTAAACCCGTTTGATTTATGTATGGTAAAAAATCGTTGGTTGTTCCGGGGTAATTAAAGTTCCCTACCGGCGCCCCGTCAGCATCATCAGAACAGGCTATTTGTGTTAAACTACCACAGGATCCTGAATACAAAGCCATAGCACCATCATCTATCACGGTGGTGGAAGGCGTTAAGTTTGGCTGGGGAGTGATGCATAAATTTCCGCTGGCAGGCACAACAATGGCAAACCAAACGTCTTTTGATGCTGCTGTCCAGCCGCCTGTGCCTCCCAGACAAGCAGTTGGGGCAGGAGGTGTGGTTGATTGCGTGGCGCCAACATTTGAAAACGTTGAATAATTACAATCCGCCGTCACCGGAGGAAGCAATATGGCATTACATGGCTCATCATTAGGCTGGCTTCCTGCAATAATACTTGCTCCAGACACACATACACTAAAACTGTTTCCCGCAGAAGAGTAATAATCAAATACTCTGAAAAAATATTGAACACCGGGTGTTAAGCCTGTAGCGGTGGCTGTTTCTGTTCCCCCTGAAAATGTATTATCTGTGCAGCTTAAAGAAGTAAAAGCAGCACAACTGCCATCAAATAATTCGATCACAGGATCCATTGCCGCTGAACCTGCTACCTGAATAGTTTGTGTGTAATTAGTAGCAGTAAATGTATACCAAACATCATCGTTAGCAGTTCCTGCACAAGCAGGATATAATGTTTGTGTAGTTGCACCATAGGTTGTTCCTGTGGCTTGAACGCAAGCAGCGTTTACCCCTAAATTAATGGCGCTTGCACAATTATCATTTGCCGGAGGAGCTGGAGCATTGTTTAAACACATGGTAAATGTACCTGCTCCTGAACCTGCAAAATAATGATACACTCTAATATAATAAGTAGTACCAATAGTTAATCCGGATGCCACCATCGACTCTGCTTGCCCTGAGAATGTATTATCTACACAACCACCTGAATTCAAGGTTGAGCACGTGCCTGAAAAGAATTGTAAAACCGCATCGTAGGACGCTGATCCTGTTACGGTTAATGAGTGACTTGTAGCTGATGCAACAAACCTATACCAGGAATCGTCGTCGGCATTACCAACACAGCCCACAATATTTTGAGATAATCCGGGAGTTCCGGCAACACAAACACCATTGGTTAACAACACAGCGCCTGAACAATTTTCGCCTTGCGACCATGCTACATTAAATGAAAATACTAATAAAAAAGCAAGATAAATTTTTTGCATAGGGATATATAAATATGGTTGGAATTAATAGGGATCTATTTAGTTACTGTTTCTCCTTTGGTATATTCAATGGGAGTTAAACCTTGGCTTATGATCGTACGTTTTATTACAGGAGGACTAAATTCTTTTTGATTTTCGCTGATCACCTGTTGTTCTTTAGTAATAACGATAACCTGACCGGCACTTTTTTCGGGTTTGTATTTGACCTTTGCTTCAGTAACAAATTCAAGACTTGCTAAAGCTTGTTGAAGTTCATCCAATTTTGCAGGTGCAGCATTTCCTTCAAATGTATAGTAGTGAGTTTTAATGATTTCTTTCTTAATACCTAAAGTATTACGTTGTTGTGAAAATGAAATATTAGAAAGAAACAGAAAGATTAAAAGAAAAGAAAAGGAGAGTTTTTTCATCTGATATTTTGGTAGGTTTAAACACAAAAATATACCAATTATTCGATACAATCGAACTCCTATGTGTTAAATTGTTATTAAATCAATTTAGTATATAAACAATGAGGTGAAACTTTTTATGAAAATATGAGTTCAAATATTTAGAACATTGAAATAATTAAACATCAAAAACCAGCAAAAAACCACTGAAATACTAAAAAAATACAGTTTTTGTATTAAAACAATTTAATTATATTTGTGTAATTACAAATTCGATATATGAAAAAACTATTAACATTTTTAGCACTTACGAGCTTTGCGGCTGCTTTTTCACAAATTACCATCACGGGAAATTTCCCATCTTCTATTGGTTCAGGCTCATCAGTTGATGCAGATGTTAAAATCAATAAAGGAACTGTAGGTAATTTTGCTAAATATCAAATGGACGTACCTGCAGGAATTACAATATCTGCTATCGAAGTAAAAGGGGGTAATTTTACATTTGAGAATCAGCGTGCTAAAATAGTTTGGGTATCTGTACCAAGTGACCCTGAATTTACAATAAAATTAAAAGTAATGGCAGGTTCTGATGCTCCGGCATCAGTTACATTCGCTCAAAAATTCTATTATTTAGAGAACAACGAGAAAAAAGAAGTTGAAGCAAGTCCTGTTGTAATTTCTATTGGCGGTGGTAGTGGTGTTGCCAGTACGCCTGTAACATCAACTCCTGCAGAAACAAAACCGGTTGAAACCGTGGCTTCAACACCTGTAGAAACGAAACCTGCTGAAACAACTCCAGTTGCCACTTCAACTCCGGTTGAAACTGTTGCAAGTACTCCTGTTGAAACAAAGCCGGTTGAAACTGTGGCAAGTACCCCGGTTGAAACTAAACCCGTTGAGACGAAACCGGTTGAGTCGGCTCCGGTTAAAAAAACAACAGCTGCTACCTCTGAAGCAGGTATGACCTTTAAAGTTCAGATCGGCGCTTTTTCATCTCAGCCAAGTAAAAGTAGATACGCAGGATTGCCAAACCTTTCTATTGACATGATCAATGGAATGTATAAAGTAACGACCGGAAAATTCACTTCTAAAGAAGAAGCTGTTAAATTTCGCGATGAATTACAATCTAAGGGTTATTCTGGTTTTATTGCAAAATATAAAGACGGAGTTCGCGTTAATTAACCAGTGTTTTTTCTAATTATTAAGCACTAAACCTTTATTTTGATTAGAAAAATTTTCATATCACTAGCGTTTATTATTACTTATAATTTTAGTGTAGCCCAACAATATCCATGGTGGACGCATTACCGTAGTAATCAAACTTTATTTAATCCAGCATTTTGCGGTACAAAACGGTTAGTGGATATTCGCATCAATTATCGAAACCAATGGACAGGTTATGATGGCGCCCCAAAAACCTATGCTTTGGCTTTAAATTCACGATTGTGGAAAGGTAGAGTAGGTCTGGGAGGATTTGTTTTCAAAGATGATATTGGTCCGTTTAATACATTTAATGGAAGTGTTACAGCCGCCTATCATTTAAAATTTGCCGACTCCGAGTTATCTTTTGGTGTTCAGGGAAATTACATGAAAACGAGACTTAATGGTAATAGTATAACTCTTAGAAACCAACAAGATAAAGCGATCAATCAATATACTTCCGATGCTGACGGAACTTTTGACGGAAGCTTTGGTTTGTTATATTTTAATGATCGGTTTCATTTAGGTGTTGGGGCTAATAATATTTCAAGTAGTAAATTTGAGTTTTATCAAAATGACTCTTTGAAAAAAGGAAAGTATACTAACTCTCCTCATTACAATATTTCTGCTGGTTTTAACTGGGCCGATAATCCTGATTTTACATTTGAGAACTCAGTTTTAGCGGTATATGTTCCCGGTGTTCCCATGACGTTTGATTATACATTGAGAATTCACATGAAAAAACAACTGATCGCAGGTTTTAGTTTCCGCCCGAGTGATGCTGTTGCTTTGCATCTTGGTTGCACGATCAAAGAAAATTTTCAGATATGTTATTCTTACGATATCATAACTTCTCCTCTCAGAAAATACCAGAGCGGTTCTCACGAGATCTCGATCATTTTTTCTTCAAATATGGGAACTGACAAAAAAAGAAGAGGCTTGGATAAACGGTTTATCAAACAAAAATACCCTTACCTCATTTAAAAAATTGGTATGATTTTTTTGGTGACATTTTAGAAACAAACATATAACTATATGGTATTTGCAGTTATCGATCTTGGAACGAACACGTTCAATATGCTGATCGCAGAGCGGTTCAAAGACGGTACGTTTAAAAAAGTATTCAATACCAAGATCGCCGTTAAATTAGGGGAAGGAACTATTAACGCAGGTTATATAGGAGATGTACCATTTCAAAGAGGTATCAATGCTTTAAAACAATTTCAACAATATTTACTTGATCATAATGTTGAGTATACCTATGCCTTTGCTACTTCAGCCATTCGGTCGGCAAGTAATGGACTTGAATTTGTGATACAGGCAAAAAAGGTTGCCGGCATTTCAATTTCGGTGATAGATGGTGATGAAGAAGCTGATCTGATCTATTATGGAAACCGCATGGCGGTGAAAATGACAGATTCTATTTCACTCATTATGGATATTGGTGGGGGAAGTACTGAATTTATTTTGGCCGATAAACAAACGATATTTTGGAAACAAAGTTTTTTTTTGGGAGCAGCCCGCTTATATGAAAGATTTAAATTATCTGATCCTGTAACTGCTCCGGAGATCGTAAAATTTAATGAGTACTTAAAGCAGGAACTGGCGCCTTTAATTGAGGCTGTAAAGCAGTTTAAACCTGTTGAGCTTATTGGTTCATCGGGTGCATTTGATTCGATCGTGGATGTGATCGCCGGCGAATTAGATACCGAAGAATTGCACGATGCAAAAACAGAGTATGATATCAATTATCATCATTACGTGTTTATCAGTTATATGCTAAAGGAATCAACCCTCAAAGAACGCTACCACATAAAAGGTCTGATCGATATGCGGGTTGATATGATCGTGATCTCTGTTTTACTGATCGACTTTGTTTTAAATGAATTAAAGCTTACAAAGATACGCATGTCGGCATTCTCCTTAAAAGAAGGAGTTATCAGTAAAAAGTTAGGATTATCGCTTTCATAGTTTTTTCATCAAAGATCTTTTCTGTAAATTTGGGTAATGATCATCGATAGCCCTTATACCATTTCTGTTTCCAATTCTTTTGATCAGGAATTGTTGTATAAAAATACCTGGCTGATTATTTTACACGCTTCTCGTACGCCGCCACATATCGGACTTTTAATAGATGGAAATTATAATTCGTTAACCATTAAAGGGCATGAATTAAATGTTCAGCTGAACGTGCTTTTAAAGACTATCCAGCAAAAGAAAATAGAATCACTGTTCGTTCAACTTCATAAACACCCTGTGTTTAGTACAGAGTACCAAAAAGAGATCTTTCAGCATTACATTCAACAATTTACACAGGTAAAAGCTAATGAGGCTTCTTGTTTAAGTCCTATCAAATTATTTCTTCAGGAGTTTTATGCTATCTGTGAAAATAAGCAGGAACTATTATTTGAATTAATGGAACGTTTAAAACAAAATCAATACATTGATACTACGTTTGCAATGAATTTGAATGATAAGATCGAAGATGGAGAATTTGCATTGCCAATGTATACACATGAACAATTGCAACAGGTTATTAAAACAGAACGATCCAATTATTATAAAGAATAATGTTTATCAAATCAGAACATATTTATTTAAGAGCGCTTGAGCCAACTGATCTGGAAGTAATATATACTTCAGAAAATGATCTGGCAATTTGGAAAGTGAGTAACACGCTTACTCCATTTAGCAAAGATGTATTGGAGCTTTATTTACAGACCGCACACCAGGATATTTATATCAACAAACAGTTGCGGTTAATGATCTGTTTGAACGGAACCCATGAACCTATTGGAACCATTGACCTGTTTGAGTTTGATCCCATGCATTTCAGAGTAGGGGTAGGTGTATTGATCTTTGAAACATTTCGCAAAAAAGGGTATGCCGCTGATGCTATTGAGCTGGTAAAAAAATATACCAGGGAAACCTTATTGCTAAATCAGTTGTTCTGCAACATTAGCTCGTCCAATCAGGAGAGCGTTTCTTTATTTCAAAAATGTGGATTTGATAAGATCGGCGTTAAAAAACAATGGAACCGAATATCACCTAATCAGTTTGAGGATGAATGGATGTATCAGTTGATCTTTTAATCCTGTTTTTTACCACATAGGAACATAGGAAAAAGATTGATTAAGTTATCAATAGAAAACTAGTTTTTAAACATAGTATACTATGAAAAAGTGAAGCTTCTAAAGCTTTCTATCAGCAATAATAAATCTATGAATCTATGTGGTTAAACTATTTTAACCGACTTTCTTAGCAACTACAATCATTTCTTCGCCAATATTAAAAAACTCCAACGTTTTGTAGATCATGTTATGTATCTTCATATACAACTTTAGTTTCCACATGGGCTTCTGAGTAAAAGTATTGAAATACTGTTGTCTTTCGGAAGCTTTAATGGTACTATTTGCTTGTTGTTGTGTTTGTTTTTTTTCTCCTCTTAATCTTTTTAATAAAGGGAGAATGGTATACATAATAAACAATTTTATTTCGAAAGAGGATTTAATGGTTTTAACTTCATACCCATGCTTTTTTAATAATTGGGTGATCGTTTTTTTGCCAAAATAGTTTACATGATCCAATCCCATCATTTTCCATTCATCCTTATGTTTTTTTGCGAAATAAGAATCAATTTGTGGGACCTGTATAACGATGTAGCCATCTTTAGCTGTAATACGGGCACATTTAGCAATTACATCGTCAGCTTTATCAATATGTTCCAAAACATCCCACATGGTAACAACATCAAATTTTTTGTCTTCTTTCATGTCAAAAAAATCGATATGATCAACAGGTAGTTTAAGATCGTTTTTAGAGTAGAGGTAGGGCTGTTCAGATATCTCAATACCATAAACATCATAGCCCAACATTTGTCCGGTTAACATAAAATGGCCCCAACCGGCACCCAGATCAAATAGCGAACCGCTTGCTTTATATTTTTTGATCAGGTCGTAACGAATTTTGTGTCGTTCGATCTTTACCCAGTTATTTCCATTACGTACGGCATTGGCTACATTTTCGTCCTTATAATTCTCATAAGAGATCTGTTTTCTGAAATAAGGAGGAATAAAAGTAAAAGAACATTTTTTACATTCTACAACCGAGAACTTTTCTTTTTCGTATAAAACTTTGAATTCGGAAGGATTGGTGTTCTCGCATACGCAACAGTGAACATCTTCAAAAATATCGGGCATAATTGTAATTAAGGTTGGGTTTCTTGTTCGAAAGTAGATTCAGTAATAGCTTTGGAATCTCTAAAATAAGAAATACCTCCCCAGCTGAACATTTTCTTTTGATAGACATATACGTCAGTTTCTTTTACCACTACACGTTGTAAAATAACCACCCCGGTTCCAATAATTGTTTCTTCGGTAACTCCCGGAGGATACTTTGCCATTAAGGCTTGTTTTTTTGCATCGATATCAACAGCAGTAGCTACATCTGATTTTAAGAGCTTTTCTATTTCGGCTAAACGACCTTTAGCGTAAGGATCGCCGGCTTTTGCAATTAAAGCTTCTTCATAAGGCAATTTGGCATCTTTATATCGCTTCATATTGAACAATGCATCAGCTTTATCTTTTGCTTGTTTATATTTATCAACCGTTAATGGTGTAGGTGTTGTTTTGCTTTTCTCAGCATCTGCTTTCGCTTTATCTTCGGCTGCTTTTTTTGCCGCAGCCTCTTTTGCTAAACGATCTGCTTCTAATTTATCAGCAGCCGCTTTTTTCGCAGCTTCTTCTTTGGATAGCTTATCATTTAATTCTTTGTCTGCTTTTTCTTTAGCTAATCTTGCAGCTTCGGCGTCTGCTTTGGCTTTATCTTCAGCCGCTTTTTTTGCCGCTGCTTCCTTAGCCAAACGATCGGCTTCTAATTTATCAGCCGCTGCTTTCTTCGCAGCATCTTCTTTGGATAGCTTATCGTTTAATTCTTTGTCTGCTTTTTCTTTAGCTAAACGAGCTGCTTCTGCATCAGCTTTTGCTTTGTCTTCGGCTGCTTTTTTCGCTGCTTCTTCTTTAGCTAAACGAGCGGCTTCGGCATCAGCTTTTGCTTTGTCTTCAGCCGCTTTCTTTGCAGCTGCCGCATCTGCTGCGGCTTTTTTAGCCGCTTCTTCTTTGGATAGCTTATCGTTTAGTTCTTTGTCTGCTTTTTCTTTAGCTAATCTTGCAGCTTCTGCATCAGCCTTGGCTTTATCTTCGGCTGCTTTTTTCGCCGCTTCTTCTTTGGCTAAACGTGCGATTTCAGCATCAGCTTTAGCTTTGTCTTCAGCTGCTTTCTTCGCAGCAGCTTCATCTGCCAGTTTTTTTGCTGCGGCATCTGCAGCTGCTTTTTTAGCCGCTTCTTCTTTGGATAGTTTATCGCTTAATTCTTTGTCTGCTTTTTCTTTGGCCAATCTTGCAACTTCGGCATCAGCCTTGGCTTTATCTTCGGCTGCTTTTTTTGCTGCGGCCTCATCGGCTGCTTTTTTTGCTGCGGCATCGTCAGCCGCCTTTTTTGCCGCCAGTTCTTTATCTGCTTTTTCTTTAGCTAAGCGGGCAGCTTCAGCATCAGCTTTGGCTTTATCTTCAGCGGCTTTTTTTGCTGCAGCTTCCGCATCTGCCTTAGCTTTATCTTCAGCCGCTTTTTTTGCTGCAGCTTCATCTGCAATTTTTTTAGCTGCCGCTTCTTTTGCCAACTTGTCGGCTAATTCTTTATCAGCTTTTTCTTTGGCCAAACGTGCAGCTTCAGCATCAGCTTTTGCTTTTTCCTCAGCAGCTTTCTTAGCAGCGGCTTCAGCATCAGCTTTAGCCTTATCTTCAGCCGCTTTTTTTGCGGCAGCTTCCGCAGCTGCTTTAGCGGCTGCGTCTGCTTTTGCTTTATCTTCTGCTGCTTTCTTAGCAACAGCTTCATCAGCGGCTTTTTTAGCAGCGGCATCAGCCGCTGCCTTAGCTGCCGCATCTGCAGCAGCTTTTTCATCAGCCTGTTTTTTATTTAATGCTTCCTGATCTTTTAAAATAACTTCTATTTGGGCTAACTGATCTTTCGGATATAATTCGGTAGCTTTAAAAGTAAGTGCCTGGTTATATCCGGCCCTGGCCATCACCCAATCTTTTTTCTTAAAAGCGGCATCACCTGCTTTTATGGAGGCATTGTAATTTGCTTCTAATTCTTTTTGCTTGTTTAAGGCATCCTGCTCTAATTGTCTTAATCTGTCCAGAGCCGAAAGCATTTGATTACTATATGCTTCATCGTAATCAAAATTATCTTTTGCGGCATCATAATTAACTTTCACCAATGGCTGATTCAGAACTGAATAATCAATATTTGGTAAAGGTTCAAATAAGCTGATAGACTCAATATTAAACCCTTTAAAATCTCCTGCCTTTTTATCTTCCGGTACTCCTCTTGTGGAAATCGTAAATTTTTTCGTGCAATGTCCCTGCTTGGTTACAATGATCGTATAATCACCATTTGGCGGTATCTGAAACTTAAAAGCGCCATCATCGCTTGTCATGGTTTGCGTGATCTGCTTTGATCCCTGCATTAATGTTACTGTGGCACCTTGTAATTTTTTCCCTGATTTTTCTATTCTACTGGAAAAAGGTAATGTCCATTCCTGTGAAAAAGAGCTGAAAAATGAGAAAACGAGAAAAAATACTATAAAAGGAGTATACTTCATATGGTACAAAGGCGTAGTTTTGTATAAAGGTTTAAATTTAGCTAAAATTCCATAACGCCCCCACAAAAATTATGCACAAAAAATCAATTGATCCAACTTTTAGTTTTTGGGAAACCCAATCCTATTTTAACAATATTGATTTAATTATTGTTGGCAGTGGAATAGTGGGCTTAAACGCTGCTATAAACTTTAAAGAAAAAAATAAGAGATCGAAGGTACTGGTTTTAGAAAGAGGGGTATTGCCACATGGCGCAAGTACTAAAAATGCCGGTTTTGCCTGTTTTGGCAGTGTAAGCGAATTATTGGCCGATCTTCAGAAAAACAAGGAAGAGCAGGTGTGGAAAACTGTTGAAATGCGCATAAAAGGACTGGAACTTTTAAGAAAACGCCTGGGTGATAAGCATATAGATTATAAAGAATTGGGGGGTTACGAACTTTTTGATAAGGAGGCATCTTTTGAACAATCTTGTAATTCGATAGAACAGTTCAACAAAATGATAAAGCCTTTTACAAAATCAAAAAAAACTTATAGTATTGATAATAAGTCAATTGAATCATTTGGCTTCAAGCAAATAAAAGGCTTGATATTCAATAAAAAAGAAGGGCAGATCGATACAGGTAAAATGATGCAAAATTTGATACAGCTGGCAGCCAGTAAAGGTATTATGATCTTGAATTCGGTTTCGGTAATGGCATTGCACGATCTTAGAAATTCGGTAAGTTTACAAACTTCTGTTGGCGAGATAAAAGCCAGGCAGGTAATTATTGCAACCAATGGGTTCGCTAATCAACTTTTAAAACTTAAGGATGTAAAGCCTGCCAGGGCACAGGTTTTAGTTACCAAACCAATTGCAGGATTAAAATTCAAAGGAACTTTTCATTATGATGAAGGATTTTATTATTTCAGGAATATTGGCAACCGGGTTTTATTTGGCGGGGGCCGAAATTTAGATTTTGAAAAAGAAACCAGCTCAGAATTTGAGTTAAATCCAAAAATTCAAAATCAGTTGGATAAACTTTTGAGGACAATTATTTTGCCTAAAACGACTTTTGAGGTCGAACAACGTTGGTGTGGCATTATGGGTGTGGGCGATGAGAAAAGACCCATTATTAAAAAAGTTTCTCCAAATGTAGTTTGCGCTGTTAGAATGGGAGGAATGGGAGTAGCCATTGGTTCTTTAGTTGGTAAATTAGCTATAGAAGAGCTGTAATTTTATCCTGGCATCTTTACTATATTATATGTTGATTTATATTATACTATTTAACATAATGTTAATTATAGATAAATAAGGTATTGTATATGATTGATAATTAGTATGTTATTATTAATTCATAAATGTCGGAAAGCTGTTTTCACGACTTATTTTTGCGACCGTATTAATCCCGTAAGATTAATGAAATAGCTCTTTTAACACATCTATTTCATTATTGTCTTATATAAAAATTTATAAGAGATATGAAACTATCCATGTTCAAATTTAATCTGCCAAAAGAATTACTGGCAGAACACCCTTCCAAAAACCGCGATGAAAGTAAATTAATGGTTGTAGATCGCGCTACTGGAAAAATCACACACAAAAAATTTAAAGACATTATCAATTATTTTGATGATGGCGACGTTATGGTATTGAATGATACCAAAGTGTTTCCAGCACGTATGTACGGAAATAAAGAAAAAACCGGTGCAAAGATCGAAGTATTCTTGTTACGTGAGTTAAATGCCGAAAGTCGTTTATGGGACGTTTTAGTTGATCCGGCTCGTAAGATCCGTATAGGAAATAAATTATATTTTGGCGAGAACGATAACGTGGTAGCTGAAGTTATTGATAATACAACTTCTCGTGGCAGAACGTTACGCTTTTTATTCGACGGTCCGTACGAGGAGTTCAGAAAAGCATTATACGACCTGGGAGAAACGCCATTACCAAAATACATTAAACGTGAAGTTGAAGAAAGTGATATTGAGCGTTACCAGACAGTATTTGCCAAGCATGAAGGTGCTGTGGCTGCTCCTACTGCCGGTTTACACTTTAGCCGTGAGTTATTGAAACGTTTAGAGATCAAAGGTGTGAATTACGCTACCGTAACCTTACACATTGGTTTAGGAACTTTCAGAATGGTTGAAGTTGAAGACTTAACCAAACATAAAATGGATAGCGAAGAAGCTATCATTACAGAAGAATCCTGTAAGATCATTAACAACGGAAAAGATAAAAAGAAAAAAGTGTGTGCTGTTGGAACAACGGTTATGCGTGCTTTGGAATCATCGGTTTCTACAACGGGCCATGTAAATCCTTATAGCGGCTGGACCAATAAATTCATTTTCCCTCCTTATGATTTTTCTGTAGCAAATTGTATGGTTACCAATTTTCACATGCCAGAGTCTACCTTATTAATGCAGGTAGCAGCATTTGGTGGTTACGACCTTATTATGAAAGCTTACAAAGAAGCTATTAAAGAAAAATACCGTTTCTACTCATACGGAGATGCGATGTTGATCTTGTAAGAAAAATTAAATAAATAATAAAAAAGCCATAACGAAAGTTGTGGCTTTTTTGTTAGTTTTATGTTGTACGGAAATGGAAGGTAATTTGCTCGAAAAAAAGGACAAGGGATATTATTTATCCATTTTATCATTGATCGTTTTGATCGGGGTTTTAGTTAGTTATTTTTATGGACCGGTTTTTTTTCACCCAAACCAATTTTTGTTGAATGATGGAGGCGATGCTTTCAAAAATTATTTCACGTATGAGTGGTATATTCAAAATGACAACTCATTTATAGATTATATCGGATCTAATTACCCTTACGGAGAAAACCACTTATATACTGATGGAACCCCCATTCTTAGTAATTTGATCAAGCTTTTACCATTTTTGAAGCCCTATTCTATTGATATTTTCAATTTTTCAATGCTAATCTCCTTGTTTGTTTGCGCTTTAATTTTGTTTAAAATTTTCAGGTTATTTCACATCGAAAACTGGAAAGCCATTTTGTCGGCTGTTGGCATTACGGTATTGTGTCCGCAAGCGCTCAGATACACCGGACACTTCGCTCTTTCTTATGGATTTTGTATTCCATTAATAATTTATTTGTTACTTACATTCAATTTAGATCGCCAGCACAAGTTAAAAAGGTCGGTTGTGATCTCCCTTGTTTCCATTTTCATTTTTTTCATTCACCCTTATCTTGGTATGATATGCGCGTCTTTTATCATATTTTACTGGATATTTAAATTATTATTTGAAAGAAATAAGTCAGGGACATTTATTTTGGAATTTATCCTTCAGGCTATTATTCCGGTAGTTTTCTATTTTTTGATTGTAAAGCTTACAGATCATCATAGTGACAGAAATGCGTTACCATATGGTTTCTTTTATCTGAACTCAAGTATTGAAACTATTTTTATATCAACCCATAAACCATTCAGACATTTGTTATCCCAACTATATAAGATCAAAAGTCAGAATGGTGAAGGTATCGCATACATAGGAATTGCATCATTGATCATGTTTTTTTACACCTTGTATTTATTTTTTAAGAACAGAGCAAGGGCAACTCAGGTTATCAAAGAGGATATACTTCTGAAAAATTATTTGCTAATGTTTTTTTCTGCAATAATGTTATTGCTTTTTTCTATGGGTTTTCCATTTAACATTGGTTTGTCCTGGATACTGGATCATGTTCCAACTATTCAACAATTTAGAGCTCCTGGAAGATTTGCATGGGTTTTTTATTTTATTGTATGCATTGGGGTTTGTATCATAATTTGTAAATATTCATTTCGCAAATTGCCTCGTACTTCGAAAACTATTCTAATTTTCTTATTACTGTGTTTATATACTATAGAAGGAATTCCCTATCATAATGAGGTCACAAAAGCAAAATTTCCGGTTAATATTTTTAAAGAAGAGTATTTAAGTAAGGAATTAAAAGATGTGATTGCGGTAATAAAGGGTATTAAGCCTCAGTCTATCATACCGTTACCATTTTTTCATGTGGGTACCGACTATTACAATATTGCCGGAACAGGGAATATCACCAATTCATCATTTGTTATATCGCTACACAGTAAAGTTCCATTGATGGCAAATTTAACACCCCGGAATTCGTTAACTGAGGCGCAAAAGTTGATTCAGATAATAAGTAGTGATTTAATACATAAAGACATCAGAGGAGATCTAACATCGACTGATCCATTTGTTATACTATATACTAAAGAGTTTTTAGATGAAAATGAGCAATCTTTATTAAATAGAGGAACGTTAGTTCTTGAAACCGAAAATTATATAATCAAACAGATAACACTAGAACAATTATTCTATAATTCTACGGCTTCAAAGATTTCTTTTTTTGAGGCCAATAAACTTAAAATGCTGCGCACAAACCATTTGTTTCTTACAGATAGTTCCTACGTTCATTTTAATGGATTTGATCACTTGCCTAATCAGAGGTTAGAAGGGAATGTAAATGATACAAACATTCTGTTTGAAATTGAACCAAACAAATTAATGAAAGATGAACGGTATGAATTGAGTTTTTGGTATCGTGCAAAAGATAAATTGGATATGAATAATCTGCTTATTATTGAGGAGGAGGACGCAAATGGTAATACCCAGATAATTGCTCAAAAGAACATGTACAGTATGAATAATGTAACTAAAGATGGTACATTGGCTATTTTGCCATTTGCAATTAAAAATGTTGCAAATAGGATCATGATAAGTCTTACCGGGACCAGTGATCGGGAAAAGACTTTTTTCTTAGACGATCTAATGATCAGACAAAAGAATACAAATGTGTATAGGTTATATTATTCTGATAGAATTAAGGATAGTATTTTGAATTATAATAATATTGATTTATTTCACGAATCTAATTAGTATAACTATACTTAATGCCTATTTTGTTGTATCATACCCTAATTGGTTTGAGGAATAGTAATTAGAAATGAGTTTAATTATAAAAAAAGTCACAATTTTAGTTGTAGCTTTTTTTTAAATCGAATTGCTAAATTATCTTTCAATAACTATTTTTTTGACATTTGAAATTCCATTTGTATCGGTTACTTTCACAAAATAAACACCTGATTCTAGATCATTAAGTATTTTTGTTTCTTTCGATAAGATCTTTGTAGTATTTAAGACTTTTCCAAAAATATCTAATACTTCAACATTCGCATTTTGAAGTTTCTCTGGCGCTAAAATTTCAAAAGTACCATTACTTGGATTTGGATAAATTGTAAAATCAACTTTATGCTCTAATATAACTTCTTCTTCTTTATTATTACCAAAATGTCCTATACGTTGAGGATGCTCTACACCTGTTACCTGTATTTTAAAATCTCCAATATCTCCGTTATTACCATCAACTACAACATAATAATATCCCGGATCTAATGATGTAATCATTTGACAATTTGTATTGAATTGCCCTACATTTAAATTTGCTTTGTTAGAGCCATCTATTCCACGGATTGAGAGAATTTCCCAAAAATTTGTTTCCGGGAAACATGATGTAACCGAAATATCTGTTGGATATCTTAAATAAAATTTATAATGCGCATCTTTACCAGTTGGCGTACCTTTCAATACCCAATCATTACTGGTTGTTTTATTGTTTCCAAATACAGTAAAGGGTATATTATATGTACCTCCTACGCTTTGGTATGATGTAATGTATTCGTCACCAAATCCGACTAAATCCAAAGAACCATCTCCATTAAGATCGGAGAATTGCCTGGGATTATTATTATTATTTGACCATCCTTTAACGCTTGTAAAATCATCTATGAAATTATTATATTGGCTAAATGATGGAGTACTTCCAGTAGATGTTGATAAAGCAATTTGAATCATATTATCATTAAACCCAATAATATCCGCTTTTTTATCATTATTAATATCACACAAATATCGTGGATGATCATTAGAATTTAAATAACCATGTAGTCCGGTAAAATATAAAATAGTAGATGTAGGCGGACTAAAATTAACGTTGTTTCCTGAACAGTTTGAAAGCGATGCATACACATTATTATAACCAATAGCAATAATATCATCTTTACCATCTCCATTAATGTCAGCTAAATATCTTGGTCTTATATTTTGATCTGTATATCCCTGTTCTACTGTAAAATCATTGTATAATGCGACTGGAGCAGTAAAAGAAACGGTGTTTGCTGTACAATTAGATAAGGATACATAAACTGAGTTATATCCAAATCCAACTATATCTTTTTTTCCATCGCCATTTACATCTGATAGGAATCTAGGTCGAACATTTTGGTTTGTCCAACCTTGACCAGTAGTGAAATTATTAATTGAAATCGCTTGTGGATAGAAAGATGCTGTAGAACTGGTTGAATTAGAAAGGGAAACATGAACATTGCCACTACCAAATCCAACAATATCGTCTTTTAAATCGCCGTTTACATCAGCCAAAAACCGTTGATTAGTATTCTGATTTTGCCAACCACCGGAAGATGTATATATATTGCCTAAGTACTGAACAGGTAAAAAAGAGATTGATGTAGACGAATTCGATAGTGAGGCGATGGAATTAGAAAGACCAAAACCTACTACGTCAGCTTTCATATCTCCGTTAATATCACCTATTAATCTAGGCCTGGTATCTTGATTTGTCCAGCCTTGCTCTACAGTATATTCATTTAATATTGCACTATTAAAAGGTAAGATTGAAATATTTCTGTTTGCAATATTTCCCATGCTAACATTAACGTTTTGATATCCAAAAGCGATAATATCTTTTTTTCCATCATTATTAAAATCTGCGATAAACCTTGGTCTTATGTTTTGATTTATATACCCTTGATTTTTACAGAAATTGTTATATTGATAAGTCGTTTCTTCATTTTTTTTATATAAACGTATATAATCCATTTCCATCTTGTTATTATACGGATAAACAGTTGCGTCCCAATAATTATTGGTTGCCCAAAAACCCATACTTTGTGTGGATTGTGGAATATCATTAGTAGTCTTTACCATCAACTTATTATTGACGTAAATTTTCACTTCATTACTTTGATAATCCAAAGAATATGTATGATCAGTAGCATTTGCTAAAGGCATACAACATTGTAAAGGTGGAGGCCATGGGCCTGGATTTTGATTAAAGCGAAAAATTGCCTTACAGCCATATCCAGTTAACTTGTTATATGGGCCAAAGATTTCAGAAAAATTTTCATTTAGGTCAATTGCTGAACCAAATCCATTATCAAAAACGCTAATTCCTTCTGCTTTATGATGAAGCGTGTCAGGATCTTCATCATTATTGTAATTATAAGACCAAAACGATGATTTAAATCCAATATCATTACGTTTTCCTTTCATTTCCCAAAAATACCCTGGACCATATTCGTCCTTAGTATGCATGTATGCACTTGTATAATTATAAAAATGAGTCCCAGCCCAATCTGTATAATTACCTGGGGAATAATTAACATTTAAGTTACATCTGCCATTATTAACTACAATATTTGAAGGCAGGAAAAACATTTCATTATTCCAATTTATATCCCATTTATGCCAAAAATAACTATCAATATCTGTTGCACCATCAAATTCTTCTTGATGAATAAAATGCCAACCAATTTTTTCCGGCGGGTTATTTACTGGCTCATTATTAATATATTCTGAATTATAATACGCTCCTGTTGAACAATAATGTGTCTGAGAAAAGGCAGCAGTATTAATTAAAGAAAATATTATTAGTTGCCTCAATAAAATGGTTTTCATAAGTTTATCCTTATTATTAAATTTAAAAGTATAAATATATTGGTTTTTGATTTACTTTGTCACACATTATTTTTTTTAATGAAACTATTTTTTGAAAATAAATTTAGGTTATACGATTATTTATATAACACTCTATTCTTTGTTAGTGTAATATCTTTCATATATATAGTTTTATGCAACGTT
>JAZKGE010000021.1:0-30336 GCA_040386075.1 Bacteroidota bacterium | reverse complement strand
CCCCCGAGGAAAATTTTGCACAAGTGTTTTAGGTTTGGAGGAAATAGTTATTGATCAGATATGAAAAACATTTTTGAGAAATTAGGTAAAACAGGAACGGCTATAAGTGTCTTTCTTGGAATTGTAGCTGCCGTTATTACTTGTTGGCAGGCATATAAAATTTATAGTAGACATAATATAGCCGGGGCGTGGAAACTAAAGTTTGTAGTTGTATCCAGTTCATATAAAGCTTACGAAGGTGATATACATACACAACGCGTATCCTTTTGTCAGAATGAATGTGAGATATCCGGCGATGGAGAAAAATGGGAATATAATGGCGAATTACTTGACTTTGATAAGCACCGTAAACTCGAATATAAAGGTGCCCTTGATGATGATTGCCTGAAAGCAACCTACAAGCTATTTGGAAAGCTAAGAGAATCGTCAGGAGATATTGTAGTAACCCTAAGTGAAGATGGAAAAAAGATGAAAGGAACTTTCATTGGTACAGCAGCAGATTCAAGAGGCACTGTTGAAGGAGAACGAATTGATTAACATGAAAGCATATGTATCCATTATCATAATAACATTGCTCACATCCTTCAAGCCAGCTACCGATACCGTATACATCTGCAACAATAAAAGCACCACGGTTTACCATAGTACAAAAACATGCAGGGCTATGAAAACCTGCAAACACGAAATTATAACTGTTACCAAAACAGAGGCCCTTAATAAATATGGCAAACGGGCTTGTAAGATCTGTTCTCAAATAATATATACTGTTGAAATATGAAAAAATTATCAATCAAAGACGTCATCGAATTCAAAAGAAAATCTGAACAAAGTAAAAAAACCTTCGTTAATAATTTAAAGTTAGACAAGAAAAAGGTTGAGGCAGAAGCAGGTGGAGATTATTGGGTTATTAGTACAAGTGCGATAAGCAACGTCTATAGATCTAATGATTTGCAAATTATTAAAGATAAGATAGATGAAGTTGAAGAGAAAATTGAAAGCACTGAAAATGTACAAGTGAAAGCTATGTATCAAAAGAATATTAACATATTGAAAAGCTTTGAAAATTTTGACTTTAAGAAATGGTATCCATCGAAAAAAATGAATCTTATAAAGACAAAAAAAGCTAATTCACTCCTAACTATAAAAGGGCTAGAAGTTCAAGCGCTACCGCACCACGTATTTACTTATAAAAAGAATGATATTGAAGAAATTGGAGCAATATGGTTTATTGCAAAAATAAATGGATATAAAAAAGATGAATTAGGAATGTTTGCTGATATGTTATACAAATATTTAAAAGTTAATTTCTCAAAAGATTATTTAATCAATCCAAAATATTGTATTGCAGTTGATATTGTAAAAATACAAGATATAAATTATAGTCAAATTCAAAAGGTTGAAATTCCTGAACTATTAACTCCAACATTAGACGAAATAAAAAAATTACTATAATTCTGCAACGAAAATTAAAAAACAAATAAACTATTATGAAACAAATTGACTTTTACAATCAACTTCTAGATTCAATTAAAATAATGGCAGAAAAAAATAATACGCCAATAATTAATACAGCATTCTCAAAAGATTTTGTTGCTCAAATAGCTGAATCCATAAAAAACAATCAAGATAATATAACTAAACTAGGTAACTTTAATAGAAGCAATTTGTTTTCAAAGGAAATGCTAGATAGTATAATAGAAAAATTTGAAGCCGAAAAACAAGATAAATTACATTTATTTGAAGTAGCTTTTGATAAAAAGAAAAAAATAATATGTGAATTGTTTCAAAAAATAGATCACTATGTTTTAAACGGAGACATTATTGAACCAGGAGAAGATATTAATTTATTACTTGAACAATTGTCATCCGCAGCTGATGATAGAGATGGGCTTTTACAGTTAATAAAAGAGTATAAAAAACAAGCAAGTATATAACCAATTCTTAGTTTATCGTGTTATTTGACAAAAACTGAGTATATTCATAGAGTAAAATTACAAACTTCTGAAAACATACGAAATATCTACATATGTCTTTGGTTTACCACAAGACAATAATAAGGAAGTTCATTTCGAAGTTATGGCTTTCCATTATGATAAGAAATAGCTTTATTCAAAATTCCCACTGGAGAATGTCTTTGCAAAGTAATTAATTGTCATTTATGAAAGAATTCATTGAAGTAATAAGAGATAAAAGCTTAATTCTATTAACTGATTTCAGCCCTGAAAGGAGAGAAAAGGCTATTAGGGCATATCAAAGATATAATGAAAACCTCTTACGTTTGGAGAAAAGATTTAATGAGTATATCCAAATAGAGACGAAAAAAGCTATGGTCGATTTGGAAGAACTTGAGAAACAAAATAGAACTCTTGAAGATTTACAGCTTGAATTCGTAGACAAGACAGAAGCCTTTCATCAACATGTTTATGCCACCATCTCAACATTCATATTACTATTGAGTCACGTTGCAGGTCATAAGTATAAAGGACAACTTCCAATAAGTGGCGTCACTAAATTCCTTAAATATATTAGCGAAACAAATCAAGACGAATATATAGATGTCCAAGCTGATGCTCTTAAAACATCAATTGATTTTAGAGCAAAATTTATAGACCATCCACAACAGCATGCTCTTCACGACTGGATGACATGGTCACACGGAAGCGGTACGTGCATTATATATTTTATTAGAACAGGAAATGGAGTTTATGTACCTGAACATATTGACCCATATGCCTGTGATTTTAGGCCACCAATTGATTGTGGAGATTTCTATGTCTCGCCTCCTCCGCATGAGGCTTTTTTAGCAATAAAAGGCTTTTCAGTAGCTATTTTAGACAATTTGATAAAGGAATAAAAATGGCGCTGATTTCGGCAGCCATTTCTCATTTTTGTTCAAAAGACCAGACTTGTGTAATTAAGGTTTGGTCACCCTTTCATTATTATATAATAATCTTGATTATAATTTTTCCTGAGATAAATTTTGAAAAGAGGTTAAAAATCGTTATATTGATATTAATGGGTGCGTATTAAAGCCCAGAATGATGTATGATGTAAGAGGAGAGTTTCCACATTACCAGAGCCATAATTATAAAGGCTCATTTGCTTTAAATGCAGACAAAGGCATGAATCCATATACATGGGCTCCACCGATAAATTGGAAGGGCTATGTGAATAATACAGCGGTAAGTTTCGTTCAGACTTCTGCTAGTGCACTTATGAAAGAGGATTTTGATTTTACAGGATTTCCAGAGGAATTTGGCTCAGCTATCCCGTATATCATAGGAGCTATTGATAAAGCAATGAAGGTAATGGATTAGAAAAGAAAAGGACCTCAAATTGAGGTCCTTTTCTTAAGGAGTCCGATTGGACTCCTTTCTTTTTTAAATTTTCCTGAGTTAAAGGGGTAATCCCCCTTCCCTAGCGGGCTTTTTTAATTACATCCCCGCACCCACAAAACAATTTTCTTCACCCATAAAACCAACCTCCCCCATCCCATCCATCATTTTCGGTACCCAATAACTGCTTTATGCGAACCTAAAAACCAATTTGCGCATCCGCAAAATGAAACTCGGCATCCCGAGAATGATTATCGGCACCCTAATAATGAATCTTGGCATCCGCAAAATGAAACTCGGCATGCTAATAATCATTCTCGGCACCCCGAGAATGAATCTTGGCACCCTAAGAATTATTATTGGCATGCCAGGAATGAAACTCGGCACCCTAATAATCAATCTCAGCACCTCAAGAATGAATGTTGGCATCCGCAAAATGAAATTGCGGAGCCCACAAATGGATCTGCGCGTGATGAAAATGAACTATTGCATTCAAAATTTTATGTTTCACATCCTGAAAATCATTCTAAAAAAACAGATCTCCTCCTCCTGCCCCCTCCAAAGGGGATACGAAATGTTAAAATGGATTTTCATTTTCCTTCTCTTCAAAAATATTTTTTTTCTGAACATCCATCATCTACAGGAAAAAGAAAATTTTTTGAGTCGTTAACATTTTTTTGGGCTTGTTAAAATTTGTGTTTGGCACGCGCCTTGGAAATACCCTTGCCAGTTGTCATAAGAAAAAAAAATAAAAACAAGATCCAACCTCTTACCCTTAGTAGCAGTGCGAAAACGGGCAGGCGCTTTTTAAACAGGAACTTTTTGGCGAAACAAAGAATGTTTTTGAAAAATAAAAAAAATAAAACTTGCCTACGCAAAATGCTACAGCAGATAAACAATTAAAAAATTAAAAAATGAGTAAAACAGGTTTCATACCCTTCTCGGATTACGACAGGGTATTTTGGTTAAATAATTTTTCAACCAAACTTGGTACACACGCCGCCAATGTAGGCGTGACAGCGGCAGAAGTTACCGCAACATTAAAAGATGCCACGATGTTTCAATACATCATTAACCTGCAGGAAACACACAAGCAAACCCTGCAAAACATTACAGGATACAAAAGCCTGTTACGGCACGCGGTTGGTCAGCAGCATCTGAGCGCTACTATCCCTGCGCTGCCGGCTTTAGCCGCTGCCCCACCTGCAGTGCCCGAAGGCATCTTTGATCGCATCAGTAAACTGGCAGCGCGTATTAAAGCCAGTATTAACTACACGTCAAACATAGGTTCCGACCTGGGCATCATTGCACCAACAGTAGTATTTGATCCAAGTACGATGCAGCCGGTGTTGAAAGTGAAACTGGATGCCGGCCGTCCGTTCATTAAATGGACAAAAGGCGAATCGGATGCACTCGATCTGTATGTAGATCGTAACGATGGCAACGGTTTTGTTCTCTTAGGCCGCTTAATGCGCAACGAGTATGTAGATATTGCATCGTTGCCTGCTAACAAACTAATTGATGAGTGGAACTATAAAGCCATGTATGTGATCGCTGATCAGCCAACAGGTTTATACAGTGCTGTTGTTCCTATCAGTGTCAAAAAAATGTAAATGTATTTCTGTCCATCAATTGAGTTAAGATCCTTGCAGACGTGCAGGGATTTTTTTTGCTGTATTGTCATCTAACATTAAACTTATACTCAAAAGAATAATAAAGCCCTGATGTTAGTCTTAGTCCGCCTCTTAAATTTAACGAAAAAACTAGTGTTTTTTGTACACTATTGCATACGTTAGTAATAGTGCGGCTGCTTTTGGCGAAAGAGAGCGAACCGCCATTCGGCGAAGCTTTTTGCGGGGTAAATGGAGGTTGGTCTTTCGCCTTGATTTCTTTTGTTTCTTTTCTTTATCAAGAAAGAAAAGAAAGCAAAAATATAAAATTAAGAAGTCCTTAAAAAAACACCTGCCTATTAAATATAAATCTTACGGCACCCTCCCGAATCAGGTTCGGGACAGGCTCTTCAAAGGGGGAAGAGAACAAAACCTACCTGATCTCCCACTCTTTCCAGTCCATTTCCTCACCATTTAAAATTCCCAAATAGCTTTGGTAACGTTCCTGTGAGATCTCACCGGTTTCAACCGCTTTTAAAATAGCACAACCCGGTTCGTTCACATGAATGCAGTTATTGAATTTACAATCGTTCATGCGCGCCATCATCTCGGGGAAGTAATGTGCTACTTCTTCCTTTTTCATTTCCACTAATCCCAGTTCTTTAATGCCGGGCGAATCAATAATATTACCGCCAAACGATAAAGGAAATAATTCGGCAAAAGTGGTAGTATGCATGCCTTTTAAATGTGCTTCCGATATGTCACCAACCTTCAGATCTAAATTTGTATCAATGGCATTTACCAATGTGCTCTTCCCTACTCCGCTGTGTCCTGATATTAAAGTGGTCTTATCTTTCAACACTGTTTTAATGAGTTCTATATCTGCTTTATCAAACGAACTTACCACATAACACTCATAACCAATATCGGTATACAATTTAATGATGTCGTTTTGCAGTTCCATCATTTCTTCATCCAGTACATCTTTTTTATTGAAGATGATCTTTGCAGGAATTTCGTAAGCTTCGGCGGTTACCAAAAAACGGTCAATGAATCCTAATGAGGTTCGGGGTGCTACCAAAGTTGCCACTAAAATGGCCTGATCTAAATTACTGGCAATAATGTGTGCCTGCTTGGATAGATTGATGGATTTACGAATGATGTAATTTCGGCGGCCATGAATATTGGTGATCTGATTACTACCGTCCTTATCCCTGTCAACATCCACAATATCGCCCACAGCAACCGGGTTGGTTGTTTTACGGTCATCCAAACGGATCTTGCCTTTTAAACGGCATTCAATGACCTCGCCGCTATCAATCCTAACGGCGTACCAACTTCCTGTAGACTTTACAACTAATCCATGCATGGCGTAAAGATAATAAATAATTAGTGTTGTAAAGTAATCTTTTGGCGTGCCCCTCCTATCGTCGGGTCGGGCTTTCGGCCCCCGATAGCTATCGGGGCGCTTTTTTATTTGCACTTCGACTCCGCTCAGTGACCAATAAAAAGAGCTCAAACAATGCCTCAAATACTTGTATTCGCTGTCACCAATTGTAAAATAAAAAATAGCAGCAATCCCTCACGCGAGAATAGGTTCCAAATTCGGAGTTTACGCTTCGATCTTATCGCAAGCCCTGCGTGAGGGATGCGAACGGAAATCCTTTTGCCTGCCTCTTGCAAAAGATTGAAGTGGGCCAGCCCGGGCCCTCGGGCCACGCCCAAAAAATCAAATAAAAACTCATAAAAAAACACTATTTTTGAGATAACAATCTACTGCTATGTCCATTAAAGTAAATAATATCACTAAACTATACGGTGCCCAAAAAGCACTCAATAATATCTCTTTTGAAATAGGTACCAATGAAATTGTTGGTTTTCTGGGGCCAAACGGCGCCGGAAAAAGTACCATGATGAAGATCCTTACCTGCTATATTCCGCCAACCGAAGGCTTTGCAACCGTATGTGGTTTCAATACCAACGAACAAAGCATTGAGGTAAGAAAACAAATTGGTTATTTGCCCGAACACAATCCCTTATACCTGGATATGTATGTGAAGGAATTTTTGGAATTCATTGGTGGTTTGTACAAGATCAAAAATACTAAAGCGCGTGTAAAGGAAATGATAGAGGCCACAGGCTTACAAATTGAACAAAACAAAAAAATTGGTGCCTTATCAAAAGGATATCGCCAGCGTGTTGGCTTAGCGCAAGCTATGATTCACGATCCAAAAGTACTGATCATGGATGAACCAACAACCGGATTGGATCCGAATCAGCTGGAAGAAATTCGCGGACTGATCAAAAAATTAGGAAAAGAAAAAACGGTGATGTTGAGTACGCATATTATGCAGGAAGTAGAGGCAGTATGCGATCGTGTGATCATTATCAATAAAGGCAAAATTGTAGCCAACGATACAACCGAGACCTTGCAAAAAAATACCACCAAACAGATCATCACCGTTGAGTTCGATAAAAGCGTTTCTGTTAATTCTTTAAGATCGATTGCCGGTGTTGAAGATGCTGTATTAATAGATGGCAACACCTGGAAGATCGTTTCGGATGTAGAGAATGATGTGCGCAAGGAATTATTTAATTATGCCGTAAAACATAACATTGGTGTATTGACCTTAAATAAGGAAGAACAAAAACTGGAAGATGTGTTTAAAGCATTGACGAAAAAATAATGCAAAAGCAAAATTACAAGCTCTACTCTGCCGGCAAGTTCGTTACGTCAAACCATGTACTTGAGATCAAAAACCCTTTTGATCATTCATTGGTAGCAACCACGTATCTGGCCGATAAGATGATACTGGAAGAGGCGATACTGAAAGCCCTGGCCGTAAAACAAGAATTACAGGATCTGGCACCTCTAAAAAAACATCACATTTTAAAGCAAATTTCAAATGAGATATATGCTAACCGAAAAAAGTTAGCAGAAATATTAAGTCTTGAAAGCGCAAAACCTATAAAGTATGCTTTGGCCGAAATTGACCGGTCGGCCTACACTTTTTTACTTGCAGCTGCCGAAAGCAAAAAAGACCGTACCGAACACCTGGCATTAGAGAGGATCTTACATACTGATAAGCGCGAAGGTATTGTGAAGGATTTTCCCATAGGATTAATTGCAGGTATTGCACCATTTAATTTCCCTATGAATTTAGCGGTGCATAAATTAGCTCCCGCTATTGCCAGTGGTTGCCCTATCATATTAAAACCCGCAAGCCGCACGCCTTTGTCGTGTTTAGAGTTGGCAAAAATTATTGACAGAACAGAATTACCAAAAGGAGCCGTTTCTATTTTACCGATGGACAGGACAACCGGTAATTTACTGGTAACCGATGAGCGCTTTAAACTCCTTAGTTTTACTGGCTCTCCGGCTATTGGCTGGAAAATGAAAGCAGACAGCGGAAAGAAAAAAGTAGTTTTGGAACTTGGCGGAAATGCTGCCACTATTATTACCGAAAGTGCCGACCTGAAAGATGCGCTTCCAAAATCGCTGATGGGCGCGTTTTCCTATAGCGGACAAATTTGCATTCATGCGCAAAGGTTTATAGTGCATTCATCTCTTTATCAAAAATTCACTCACGAATTAAAAGAACTCACCTTGAATTTAAACTTTGGTGATCCTTTGAAAGAATCCACAGATGTATCCAACATGATAGATGAAGAAAATGCTATCCGCGTTGAAACCTGGATCAATGAGGCGATACAGCAAGGTGCCACATTAATATGCGGTGGTAAAAGAACCGGCAGTTATGTGGAGCCCACCATACTAACAGATTGCAATAAGCACATGAAGGTGTATGCCGAAGAAGTTTTTGGTCCGGTGATCTGTATCAATAGTTACGATACTATTAAAGATGCTATAGATCAGGCAAACGACACAAAGTTTGGATTGCAGTGCGGCGTGTTTACAAATAATACTAACGAATTAGATATGTGTTTTAACGGACTGGAAGTTGGCGGCGTTATTCACAACCATGTACCAACCTTGCGTTACGACCAGATGCCGTATGGCGGTATCAAAGAAAGCGGGCTTGGCAGAGAAGGTGTAAAATATGCCATGATGGATATGCTGGAACCAAAAGTGTTGGTGAAATAAAGTACCGATCAACGTATGTCCCCCTTTGGAGGGGGCAGGGGGAGGAAGGTAAAGTAACATTAGAATTTAAATGTCAATAGAACAAAATAATTTTTATAACAAGCGGCTACAACCTTTCGCTCACAAGAATCGTTATGAAATGACAAAAGCGGAAGCCTGTTTATGGAAGTTTGTTCTATCCGGAAAAAAATTAGGATACACATTTAATAGACAAAGGCCTGTTTTAAGTTTCATTGCTGACTTTATGAGTAAAGAATTAAAACTTATAATTGAAGTCGATGGATATTCTCATTTTTTAGAGGAAGTAATTGTAAAAGATGAAAAGAAACAAAAAACATTAGAAGAAGTCGGATACTATATCATCCGCTTTCGTGATAATGAAATTTTAACTCAAATTGACAGGGTAAGATTAGCAATATTAAACGCTATTGAAGAAATTGAAAAACAAAAAATCCTCCCCCTACCCCCTCCAGAGGGGGATACCTGAAGTTAAGACTAATAAGAAAAAACATGCTGATATATAAACAGAATTATATACGTTTATCTGAAATCAACAACCCCAATATAAAAAAGCTTTATTACTTAAACTGTAGGCAGACCTATCCCCCTCTGGAGGGGGCAGGGGAGGAAAACTAAAAGTCCTAGAAACTAAAAACACAACACCCGCTTGATCAAGGTGTGATCAAGCGGGTGTGATTTTATATAATCTATGATTTAAGGGTTTGTAGTTGTTGTTGTGGTCGTCTTCTTTTTGTTATCAATGGTATTTCCTGCGCCATAACCTACACCTGAACCAACTGCTCCACCAACTACTCCGCCAATAACAGCGCCTTTAGCCGGATCATTTTTATTTAAAAGTGCCCCTGCAGCTGCACCGGTGATAATACCTGCACCTGTTCCGATTAAAGCACCTTTTGTTTTGTTCGACATTTTCTTCCTTTCGGTTTCAGTGGCGGCAGTTTGATTAGAACTTTGATTAGAACCCTGAGCTGAGGACTGGCGGCGTTGAGCGACCTGATTCATAGAATCAATAGTTCTTTGCTTTGCTTCCAGGGCTGCTACATTATTCATTGAGTCAATTGCTGCTTTTTTTGCTGCCTCCACATCATTATTTGCATTGTCACACGCTGCAACCATCATCACTAAAACTCCTGCTATTACTAAATTTTTCATTTTTATTTTATTAATGATTATATATTTTATCTGTGTTAATACAAATTTGTATCCAGCAAACAATTAAACGAATTCTTAATTTTTATCCCCATACTGAGGAATTATAAAATTATATTATCCCAATTTGGTCTAAGGATTTTTAGCAGCGTTAGCTTTATTGATCGAATCCTGTTTGGCTTTTTTCTTGTCGGCAGCACTACCGCCCCCGTAACCAACTCCAGAACCAACTGCTCCACCGATCACACCACCAATGATACCACCTTGTAAAGGATTATCTTTATTAATGATAGCACCGGCAGCAGCACCGGTAATTACACCGGCAGCAGCACCAATAATAGCACCTTTGGTTTTACCCGACATCCCTTTCTTTTCTTCAACAGTTGGTGTGGTAGCAGCAACTGTACCCGGACTTACGGCCGTATTATCTGTTGGAACTGCTACTGTACCACCTGTTCCGTTGCCTTTTGGCGGAACCGATGCTGAAGTATTAGGACGTGTAGGCTTAGTTGGACGAACAGTTGGTACAGGCGTGTTATCACTTCCTATCGGATTTAAAATAACCTGATTTTGCGCACTGATAAGATTTACGGAATCAATGATCCGTTGCCTGGTTAACTGCAACTCTGATTGCATTTTCATGGAATCAATGACGTCTTGCTGTCTTGCTATTTCATCCACTTGAGGTTTGGATTTGTCGCATGCCGTCATTACTACAGCTGCTGCAACTATGATGATTATATTTTTCATACGATATGTATTTAATGATTACTAATGATATGATCAGGTATGCAAACCAATGACAAAACATTCAGCTCTGACTATCAATAAGTTAATTTAAGGGGCGCTGATTATTTTTCTCATTATGGGAAAAAAACTAAAAACTGATATAAATTGCAGTAGCTAAAAACAAATTTCCATGGAATACAGAAGACTCGGAAAATCAGGACTACAGGTAAGCGCATTATCCTTTGGATCTTGGCTCACCTTTGGCAAACAAATAGAAAATAATACCGCTGACGAACTCTTAAGTATTGCTTACGATAACGGCGTTAATTTTTTTGATAATGCAGAAACCTATGCATCCGGAAAATCAGAGGAAGTAATGGGTTCTATCCTTCGTAAAAAAAACTGGGCCAGAAGCTCCTATTGCGTATCCAGTAAAGTGTTCTTTGGTTATGAAGATAAAAAACCAAACCAAACGGGCTTATCTCGCAAACATATTGTTGAAGGTTGTCATGCTGCCTTAAAACGTTTGCAGGTAGATTACATAGATCTGTTCTTTTGTCATCGCCCCGATAAAAACACACCTATCGAAGAAACGGTGTGGGCCATGAATACATTGATACAACAAGGTAAGATCCTGTATTGGGGAACCAGTGAGTGGGCTAATGATGAGATCATGGCTGCATTTGTATTTGCCGAAAGAAACCGTTTGATTGGTCCAACGATGGAACAACCGCAATACAATATGTTTGAAAGAACAAAAATTGAAAAAGATTATTTATTACTGTTCAGGGATTTTGGAATGGGAACTACCATCTGGAGTCCTTTAGCATCGGGCTTGTTATCTGGTAAATATAATAACGGGATACCGGAAGATAACCGTCTGCATATTGAGGGTATGGATTGGCTAAAAGAAAGAACACTTGGAGAAGGATCAAAAATTGAGAAAACAAAAAAACTGGCAATGGTCGCAGATGAACTGGGAACATCGCTGGCAAAATTATCTATTGCCTGGACCATTAAAAACCCATATGTAAGCACAGCTATTTTAGGTGCCTCAAAAAAAGAACAATTGATCGGAAACTTAAAAGCATTGGATGTTGTGCCCTTACTTACGTTTGAAGTGATGGAAAAAATTGAAACGATCTTAAATAATAAACCTGTACAGGCACAATATTAATTTACAATCACCCTGAACCTGATTCAGTGTGACTATGCTGCCTCTCGTCCCGATAGCTATGGGGATCGCCCGAGGTGACAGTCTGCACCACAAAAAATATAAATTCGAAATGAACCAATTCTTCAAAGATCTGATAGTGATAGAAACAGCAGGTGTTCTTGCAGGACCATCGGCCGGATTATTTTTTGCAGAGCTTGGAGCAAAGGTCATAAAAATTGAAAATCCAAGAACAAAAGGAGATATAACACGAAGCTGGAAGCTACAATCAGAAGATCCACAAAATGAAACAAGTGCCTACTACTGGAGTGTTAATTCTGGTAAAGAAGTTTTGTATCTGGATCTTTCCATAGAAAATGATCTGCAACAATTTTATGACCTGATCAAAACAGCGGATGTATTGATCAGTAATTATAAGGCCGGCGATGATCTTAAATTAAAAGTAGATCAACCTACTATAGCAAAATTAAACTCCAAACTTATTTACGCATCTATTACAGGCTTTGGCGATCATAATCCACGTACGGCTTATGACCTGATACTACAAGCCGAAAGCGGATTTATGTTTATGAACGGAGAAAAAAAATCGCCCCCACTCAAAATGCCGGTTGCATTAATTGATATACTGGCCGGGCATCAACTAAAAGAAGCTGTTTTAATTGCGCTACTAAACAGAAGTAAAACACAAACCGGTAGCCATGTCACGGTTTCATTATTTGACACCGCTGTTGCATCCCTGGCCAACCAGGCAACCAACTGGCTCATTGCTCATCACCTGCCAACGGCTCAGGGTTCGTTACATCCCAACATTGCTCCTTATGGCGAAATATTTACAACAAAAGATGGTCACCTAATTACCTTTGCCATTGGCAGCGATAAACAATTTAAACATCTGTGTGAGTTACTAAACATTGAAGCGGATTCAAATTATTCTACCAATCAATTACGCGTTACAAATCGCCATTCCTTATTTGAAATATTAGATCAAAAAATAAAAATTCTGAATTTTGATGCGTTGTTCAATACCTGTTTAGAGTTGGATGTTCCAATAGGCAAGATTAGAAACCTGGAAGAAGTGTTTGCTTTGCCCGAAGCCCAACAGCTACTTCGTGGTTTTAATGATAAAGGCAAACAATTAAATGCTGTAAGCTCGATCGCCTTTAAGTTTCATTAGTAAAATCGAGTAGCACTTCGACTAAGCTCAGTGCAGAAATTTTCAACCGGTGGCTGACGGTTGCTGAGCGTAGTCGAAGCACCGAAGCCACAATAAAAAAAAGCACCGACAGATCTGCCGGTGCTTTTTGATAATACGAATGAAGCCTAGTAAGTATAAGAAAGTGTGATTTCAAAAGTTAATGTACCATTATCAACTGTTAAGGTTGTAGGGAAATGATTACTGCTGTCATATATCGAAAAATTGATATTTCCCATGCTATCGTTTGCATCAATAGGAGGAGTATCTTCATCCCATAACTCAATATTTAGTTGAGAGGTTAAATTTGTTACATCGTAAGGAGAAACTCCCGACAAAACAGTAGTAGCGCCTGCAGAAATATTATTAGAAGAAGCTGTAGTAATTAAAGTTGTTGAACCTTGTTTAATTACAGCAAACATATCAGGGTTTGTATTTATTGTAGGATCCCAGGTAACAGAGCCATCCATTGCCGGGAATTTTGTTACTTTAATAGCAGAGATCGTAACTTTGGTTGGTGTTTTTTGTGTCCCGCAATCAGCTCCCATATAACCAGTTGGGCAACTGCAGGAACCATCAACACATGTACCGCCATTTAAACACATTGTGTTAGCACATGGATTGGCAGGTTCTTCCGACTTTTTCTTTTTACATCCGTCAAATAAAAATAGCGAGCATGATGTTAAAGCAATAATTAAAAGTTTTTTCATAAGTTAAATTTGTTTTTTTGGTTTGTTAAATGGAATAGACAGTTTAATACAACTGTTTGTTTTTGGTAAACGTGGCTATTTCATGAATTTTAAGTTTAGTTTATACTAAACTACCTGTAATGATTTAAAAATACAAGTATTTTAACAATTCAAATTATAAACAACTTTGAACCTGTTTTCAACTTAATTAGAATAAATAATTCATGTATATCTTTGGTATTATTTGTAAACTTGTTAAATAATTCATCTTATGGTACGAGCCCTTTTTTTTATATTTTCTATCCTTGCTTTTTTTCTTCCGGCCAAAAGCCAGAATAAAGACACCATCTTATTAATGAATGGGAATGTTGTGGTCGAAAAAGTTTTGGACACGCTTATAGGAGCAGTAACTATTGTAAATCCAGGCAATACATTAGAAAAACTGCATTACGAATATGATGAGATCTATTGCGTAAAATATTCAGCCGGCTTTACAGATTATTATTATACACAAGATACCATGAAAGGCAATTATTTTACGCGTGATGAGATGTTGTATTACATTTATGGCGAACGTGATGCCCGCAAAGGATTTAAAGCTCCGGGTGCATTAATAGGTGCCGGTGTAGTAGGCTTGCTGAGTGGCGGCGTTGGCTTGTTCTTTGCTCCTGTTTTTCCATACGGCTACATGGCATTAACAGGTATCCCAAAAGTAAGGATCAGGCATAGTACCATTAGTAATCCAAATTTCATTGATCACGATGCTTATATATTAGGTTACGAACGTGTATCAAGAAGCCGAAGGCGAATAAAAGCATTGATCGGCGGCACTATTGGTTTAGCTGCAGGTTATGGATTATATTTTGGCTTATTGAAAGACAAATTACCTTCAACATTAACACTCAGATTTTAAACAATGACACGTCAGAAGATTTTATTATTAGGCTCGGGAGAATTAGGAAAAGAGGTGACCATTGCCCTTCAACGCTTAGGGCAATACGTTATAGCCGTTGACTCCTATAAAGATGCGCCCGCCATGCAGGTAGCACACGAATATGAGGTGATCAACATGCTAGACGGAGATGCATTGGATGCGATTGTTGCAAAACACAAACCCGATCTGATCGTTCCCGAAATTGAAGCTATCAGAACAGAACGCTTTTACGATTACGAAAAGCAGGGAATAACCGTGGTTCCAAGCGCCAAGGCGGCAAACTTTACCATGAACCGTAAAGCTATTCGTGATCTGGCCTCTAAAGAATTAAAACTAAGGACCGCCAATTATTTATATGCAACAACACTCGAAGATTTTAAAAAAGCAGTTTCGGTGATTGGAATTCCCTGCGTTGTAAAACCACTGATGAGCAGCAGCGGAAAAGGACAAAGCATTATCAAAACCGAAGAAGATGTTGAAAAGTCGTGGAACTATGCCATGGAAGGTTCACGTGGCGATTATAAAGAGATCATCGTAGAAGAATTCATTAAATTCAATTCTGAAATTACGCTATTAACCGTTACTCAAAAAAACGGTAAAACATTATTTTGTCCGCCAATTGGTCACCGCCAGGAACGTGGCGATTACCAGGAAAGCTGGCAACCCTGTGCCATTAGCGAAAAAGATCTGAGAGAAGCAGAAGACATGGCAGCCAAAGTAACCAAAGAATTAAGCGGCGCCGGACTATGGGGCGTTGAATTTTTCTTAACAGATAAAGACATTTATTTTTCAGAGTTATCTCCCCGTCCACACGACACCGGCATGGTAACACTGGCCAATACACAAAATTTAAGTGAATTTGAATTACACGCCCGCGCTATTTTAGGATTTCCTATTCCAAACATTCAACTGCAACAACATGGTGCTTCTGCAGTATTATTAGCCGGAGCCGAGGGAACATCTTATAAATTTACCGGAGTAACCGATGTATTGCAAAACAGTAATACCGATATACGTTTGTTTGCTAAGCCAACAACGCGACCTTATCGCCGCATGGGTGTTGTATTAACTTACGATAATTTACAATCGGATGTAAATGCTGTTAAACAAAAAGCCATTGATCTGTCGAAACAAATTAAAATCTCAATTAACTAAATGAAAACCGTTCTCTCTATATGTGTTTTATGTTTATGTTCTGTTTTGTTTTCACAAAAAACAACTTTTCCTGAACATTTAAAGAAAACGAATATTGCCAAACTGCAAAACGGCGATTCTTTAACCTATTACCAATGCCATGTTGACAGCGCTTCGCAGGAAATAACGCTTTCGAACGGCAAAAAGATCAACAGTAAAAAAAAGAGAATAACCCTGACCGAAAAATTTGTAATCCATAAAAAAGATTCCCTTTTTACCTGCAAATATTTTAATTCCTCTATTACCAATTATCCCAACAAAAAATTTCCTTACTTAACATTAACCGAAGTAAAGAACTGGGAATTTGAATTAAAACAAACCAAAGCGTTAACAGATGAAGAAGTTAAATTGATAGCGGCTTTAGAAACTAAAACACACTCTATCGTTCACTATGAATTGAACATCAATAAAACCTGCCCTAATGAATTGATCATTATTGGCAAAAACGTAACCGAACAATTTATTATTGAAGGCAATTATTTATTGAGCAAGAGTTTAAATTGTTTGTAGTTACTTAAGTTTAAATTTTGTTTTTTTGGCGTGGCCCGAGGGGTCGGGCTGGCCCACTCCAATCTTTTACTCCACTCCGTTCAGTAAAAGGATTTCCGCTCGTTGTACCCCTTCGGGGCATCCCTCACCCGAGGCTTGTAGTAATACCGAAGTGTAAACTCCGAACCTTGAAACGCGAAACCCGTGTGAGGGTTTGCTGCTATTTTCCATTTTATAATTGGTGACAGCGAATACAAGTATTTGAGGCATTTGTCTGAGCTCTTTTTATTGGTCACTGAGCGGAGTCGAAGTGCAAATAAAAGAGCGCCGAAAGCTATCGGGGGCCGAAAGCCATGCCCGCAGGGACACGTACAAATCCTAAAAATAATTTATATGCTAAACCAACTCCATCTGATACAAATCCAGCCCTTTTGCCCAGTGGTCTTTTTCGTAGCATACGGTCTTAAAACCATATTTCTCAAAAAATTCAAATGTATGTTGCGTAGTACCAAGTGCAATTTTAATTCCCGGATAAATTTCTTTTGCCTGCTCAATTCGGTGTAGTAAAAGTAATTTACCTAATCCCTCTTTATGATGTTTATTATCCACCATGCCCCAGGTCATGATCACATGTGGCTCGTTGGTATACTTAGTTGGCTGATTCAATGCAATGCCTCCACAACCAACAATAACATCATTATTAAAAATTATGTAGTAAGGTCCTCTTTCCAGATCGCGATCTAAAAACGCATCAAATAAAGGCAATTCTTCCTGTGCAAAATACAAAGGCATATTACTTTTAAAGATCTCCAGTAAAGTTTTTTTGTATTGGGGTAAATATGGTTTAATGGTTTTCAATGACCTTAGGTACTTTAAAATAATCCGAGTCCTTTTTAGGTGCATTTTTCAATGCCTCTTTTTGAGTCAGGGTTTCTTTTGGCTCATCTTCACGCATCACATTTTTTTCGTCGGTCATGTATATCAAGGGCTCTACACCATCAGTATCCATTTCATTCAATTTATCAACAAAGGCCAGCATGCGATTCATATCATTTAAAATATCGGATTTACCTTCTTCCGTAAATTCCAAACGTGCTAAATGCGCTACTTCTTCTACTGTTTTAATATCAATTTTTTGTGCCATTGTATTCGTTTAATGTATCGTTTATTAATTTGAAAACGTGCTCTCGCAAATCTACTAAATTTTCTTCAGTCATGCCTTTGGTTGATATAGGTTCTAAAACAACCGTTCTGGCAATACCAAAACAACCATGACTTTTAAAATAACCGCCATTTTGCAGCAATTTCCAGTTATTTAAATTAACAATTGGAACAATAGGCACCTGCTTATCGATAGCAAGCTTAAAAGCACCATTCTTAAAAGGCTTTAACTTACCAAAACTTGAGATCGTTCCTTCAGGGAATATTACCATGCTACGACCTTTATCAATTTCTTCTCCGGCACGAACCAAGGCACGATGCGGGTCCATCCTACTCTTGCGATTTACCGGAATATCCATTCCCTTGAAGAAGGTCTTGAATAAAGGTGCTTTCAATAACTCCGACTTTCCCATATATATCGCCAGGTGATCGATATAAAAAGTACTTAACACAATATCCAGGTAAGATGTATGATTACCAACAAACACACAGGGCTGAGGCATTTTTTTGGATTTCGACCTATAAATAATAACCGGGATAATGCCTGACAAATAGGCTATGCAACGCGACCAGAATCGTTTGATCTTAAAGGCAGCGTCCAGATTCTGTGTTTTAATGGTAACAAAGAAGAAAGGATATAAGACTATTAAGGTCAAGACAAACTCAATGAAAAACCAGGTTTTCCAGATAGGAGCGAATATGAATTTTACTGTTTTCAAGGGCTTAAATATAAGAAAAAATAGTGAGGAATGATGACATTTAACCACATAGAAACATAGGTTGGGTGGTAAGCTAATTGCAGTATAACATAGTAAGCATAGCTAATTGAAGCGATGCTTCAATTCTATACAAACTTATATCAAACTATAACCTATTTCCAGATTCCTATGTTTCTATGTGGTTAATTTTATGAAAAATGCTACTTTTACTCAAATCAAATAAACACTTGCAAAATTCAATTACTATAAAACTAAGCAATGCCGGAAAAAAATTCGGACGCGAATGGATCTTCCGTAAGGTAAATTTGAATATTGCAGCCGGACAAAAAATCGCGATCCTTGGTTTGAACGGCTCCGGAAAATCAACGTTATTGCAGGCTCTTACAGGATATTTAACCTTAAATGAAGGTGAATTAACCTATTTAAATAATGATCAAGCTATAGAATCGGAACAACACTATAAGCTTATCAGCCTGGCCTCTCCTTATTTAGAATTAGTAGAAGATCTTACCCTGGAAGAACAAATAAAACATGTTGCCATATACAAACCGTTTTTAAGTGCCCTTACTATAGAGCGCCTGATCGAATTATCAGGATTGGCTGCTCATAAAAACAAATACATCAAATTATTTTCAAGTGGCATGAAACAGCGTTTGAAATTAACACTGGCCATTTTAGCTGATGCGCCTGTTTTATTCCTGGACGAGCCTACTACTAATTTGGATGCAACAGTAATTGATTGGTACAAGCAGATGATCGATCAATATGCAATGCATAAAACGATCATCGTATGTTCCAACTCCATTAAAGATGAATATAGTTTTTGCGATAAAGTAATTACTATGGAAGAGTTTAAGTAAAATTCACTGAATTTGTCACTTCGAGCGAAGTCGAGAAGAAATAAAAAAATGAAAACAATTTATTTAATACGCCACGCAAAATCCGATTGGAACAACCCTGAATTAAAAGATATTGAACGTCATTTAAATGAAAGAGGTTATGCAGCTGCCAATTACATGAGTCAGAAATTTGGTAAAACTCCTGATCTGATAATTTCAAGTCATGCAATAAGAGCTATTAGTACAGCACTGACCTTTGCACGTAATTTAAACTATCCTGCAAATGCTATTGTGATCAAAGAAGAGCTTTACGAAGCTTCTGTTACTGATTACTTATCAGTTATCAATTCTATAAACAACTCTTTTCAATCCGTATTGTTATTTGCCCACAATCCAACCATTAGTGAAGTAACTCAAACATTAACACAAGCCCTACCTATGGAAATGCCAACATGCGCCATAGCCGGAATTACATTTGATACCAACGATTGGCAAAAAGTAAAGACGGGAGAATTAATTTTGTTTGATTATCCTAAAAAGGATGAAGTGTAATCTGGCTTGTCTTTTGCATATTCATCATATGCCAACTTACAAAAACATATCAGGCGATTCAGGAATAAGATCATATGGTATCGGTCCTGATTATATTAAGATCGTTTTTAAAGACGGGGGCGCTTATCTGTATACGTTTAGGACTACAGGATTTAAACATGTAGCCAATATGATGGATCTGGCTGTTAGAGGTAAAGGGCTCACAACCTATATTAATCAGCATGTGAAGGACAGGTACGAAGAGAAATTATAACGACAACTATTCTATTTAGCCTGCCTACTTTAAAGCTTTTCATTTTAACATAATTTAATTTTCTTTGTTGTGAGAGTATTGAAGGTGCGCACACTATTTGTTTATTTTTATTCCATATATTTGAGTAACTGGTTATAATTAGAAATGCAATCATCGACACATAGCTTAAGGATCATGATCGTTGAAGACGATCCGGATGATCAGTTTATCCTCAAAAAGATCTTTAGCTCTCTTTTGCCGCAAGCAGTTATATTTATTATTGATAATGGTCATGACTGTATAGAGTACCTGGAAACACATCTGCATGAACTTCCGGAACTTATTAGCATGGATCTGAATATGCCTTTAATGAACGGGCTTGAAACAACCGCACATATAAAAAAAGACTTACGCCTGAATCACATTCCTATTGTGATACTGAGTACAAGCGATCGTGAAACTGATATGAATGCGGCCAAACAACGCGGTGCTGATGATTATTATGTAAAGAATATCAATTATGACACTTTGAAAGATACTCTCAAAAGTATTTCAGACAAATGGGTAAAATCCGACAAATAATAACCGGATCAATACCATTAGAATTTAAATCCTGCAACGCATACATCGTCCACCTGCTCCAGACTTTTTTTCCAACTATTAAGAGCGGTAAACAATAATCCGGCCTGTTGCTGCATGGGCTGTTGATTGATCTCAAGTATAAGCCTGTTAAGATTTTTACTCATGAATTTTTTTCCATCCGGACCTCCAAACTGGTCGCTAAACCCATCTGTATACAGATAAAATTTATCATTGGCTTCCAGATCAACAGTAAACAAACGGAAATCGCTTTTATTTTCACCAACACCCACAGGCATCCTGTCGCTTTCCAGTTTATGCACTATATTATCTCTCACCAGTAAAGGCGCATTGTTAGCTGCGGCATAAGTCAGCTTTTTGTTCTTCTTATCAAGACATACCAATATACCATCAAAACCATCCTTTTGTCCTTCCTTGCTCACCTGATCAATAAGCCTGCTGCGAACAAAATTAAAAACCTCATCAGGCTTTGTAATTTTCTTTTCGTTTATAGCTTCATTCAAAAATGAAATACTTAACAAACTCATAAATGCTCCCGGAACACCGTGACCTGTACTGTCGCACACTGCAAGGTAAAAATGATCATCTGTTGACGTAGCCCAGTAAAAATCACCGCTCACAATATCCTTTGGTTTAAACAACACAAAATGGTCAGGCAAATATTGCTTCAAAAAGTCAGTATGAGCAAGCAATGCATACTGTATACGTCTTGCATAATTTATAGAGTCAACTATTTCCTGTTGCTTTTCTTCTACCAGATGTTTTTGATAACTCACCAACTCCTTCGATTTTTTTTGGTTGCGGTAAGCAATAGCAATAAAGCCAATAACCACTAACAAAAAAAACACACCCACAAACATATAAATACGTTCTGTTCGTTTTTTAAGCTGTTGAATAACAATTTCTTTATCGCGTACTTCAAGCTCACGCTTGGTTTCAAGTTTAGCTACGCTCTCCTGTGCTTCGATAGAAAAAATAGAATCTTTTAAACTAACATACATCTGGTAATGCGCTAATGCATCTTCATAATTGCCTAACATAACTTCAGCACTCGACAAACTGTTATATACATTCTTTAAATAATCGTAGTCTTCCAACTCTTTCAGTATCACTTTTGCCTGATTAAGATATTCGACACCATTCAGCAGGCATGAACGCTGTATACTCTCATATTTTTTTTGTCTTGCCATATCAATATAATATGCACCTATAGATTCCAGACTACTTGACTTATAACTTAAATTACCAAGACTGTCATAAATAACAATTGCCTTTTTTTGATATTCGATGGCTTTTTCAAATTCCTGTTGAACCGCATAGTAATCAGCCATATTTGATAATATCCAGCTTTCATTATCGGCATCTTTTACCTCACGAAATAATTGCAAAGCTTTTTCATTGGCTACCTGTTGCTCGTCATATTTTCCCCGCGCAAAATAAACCACTCCCATATTACCAAATAACTGTGCAGTCAGTTTTTTATCTCCGCAGCTTTGTGCAATTGGCAGGGCTTTTTTATAATAATCAATTGCTTTATCATAGTTTTTGAGTGGCCTGTAAACAGACCCAATGTTCATTAGTACCAAAGCTACATCTCTTTTCCTTCCAAGATCTTCAAATATAGTTAGTGCGCGCTGAAAACTTTCTAACGCCTTTGTATAATCCGATTTGGCTTTATAATTATTGGCCAGTGTATTATATCCTTTTCCCCTGCCTGTTTTCCAACCAATACTATCTGCCAGAGCAAGGCCACGTTGTGCATATATAATGCCTTCATCAGGATCAGACGTTCTTAATTTAAATGCGATATCGAGTAAATTATTGGCTTTGATACTATCCGGTTTAGCATTGACCAAACTTTGCTTCAACGAATCAATGATGTTATTTTGTGCTACACCAACATATGGAATCAGTAAACAGATATAATAGATAAAATGCCTGAACATAGATGTGATTAAAAACCAAAAATGACAATAAATAGTTAAGTATCCTAAATTTTTAGGCGAAAGGTTGCATTGCTGTGGTCACAATCTGCCCCAACCGGTAATTTATTCCGCAAAAAAATAATAATTAAACAATATATAAACTGGCATTAAATTGTGAGTACTTATATTAAATAAAAAACAACCACTATGAAAAGTTCAGGATTAATATTTGGTCTTATTGCCGGAGCAGCCATTGGCATGTTATTAGCTCCCGATAAAGGAAGCGTAACACGCAAAAAAGTAATGGGATGCGCAAAAGACCTCGCAGATAAAATTAAAGCCAAATGTGCATGTGAAACAAGTGAAGATGTCTTTACCGATCCCACATCACAAGGAGCAACCATTTAGCAAAGTGCAGCAACGCATGATGAAGATCCAGCTTACCTGCCAATGCTAATGAAAAGCCCGCTACATATTGCAGCGGGCTTTTTGTAATATTTTATACCTCAAAATAGGTAGTAAAAAAACATAATTACTCAGCCTTATTCAAATTACTCTTTTTATATCCATACATAAAGTAAACCAACAAACCTATCAGTAGCCAAACTGAGAACATCAACCAATTGGTCCAGCCCATGCCTGTTAATAAATAACAACAGGATAACAAACCAAGTACCGGTATCAAAGAATAACTTTTAAGGAATGATTGAATTGCAATAACAACCCATACAATGTAAAATACGATCATAGGATAATTATATTCCGTATTCAAGTCATTGCCATAAATGGAATTAGGATAATAGGTAAACACCATTATAAAACCAAGAATAGTAATAACCGGGACAATAAATTTTGAATTAACGTAAGGCATTTTGAATTTTCCTTTTTCCTTAGCATTCATATTACGCGGCATTAATAATACACCACCACATACTAACACGAATGCAAATAAAGTTCCAATACTTGTAAAGTCTAATACAAACTTAGGTGTTACAAAAAAGATAGGGATACCAACTACCAACCCGGTTATTAATGTAGAGAAAGCCGGTGTTTTGTATTTAGGATGGATCTCTGCAAATTTCTTAGGCAATAATCCATCGCGGCTCATCGCCATCCAGATACGCGGTTGTCCCATTTGAAATACCAATATAACACTGGTCATAGCAACCACAGCGGCAATAGATACAATGAACAACATCCATTTAATTCCCTTTACTGCAAATACTTCGGCTAAAGGATCAGATACATTCAATGCAGTATACGACACCATACCTGTTAATACTAGTGCCAGGATAATAAATACAACGGTGCAAATAATTAATGAATAGATCATTCCGCGTGGCAGATCGCGTTGTGGATCCTTGCATTCTTCCGCTAAAGTTGATACCGCATCAAAACCAATGTAAGCAAAGAAGACTCCCGAAACACCGGCCATTACACCACTGAACTGGTTAGGCATAAAAGGCGACCAGTTATCAATGTCCACATACATGCCTCCAACAATAATCACCAGTAAAATAATCGCCAGCTTGATCATCACCATAATATTACTGGCATTACGTGATTCTTTAGTCCCAACATACACTAACCACGTCACTAAAATATTGATCATAACTGCCGGCAGATCAAAGATGATCCTTAATCCTCCTATACTTGGCGCAGAGGTCCATGCATCTATTAATTTTCCGGATGTACCATCTAAAAATGCCTGGTGCGAATCGGAATAATTAGCGGCAAGCCATGCAGGAAGATGGAGTCCAAAACCTTCCAATAAATTTACAAAATAGCCGCTCCAGGAGAAGGCTACGTAAATATTGCCTATGGAGTATTCCATTAATAATGCCCAGCCAATGATCCAGGCAGCTAATTCACCAAAGGAAACATAAGCATAGGTATAAGCACTACCCGATGCAGGAACACGGGTTGCAAACTCAGCGTAACACATAGCAGTAAAACCGCAGGCTACGGCACAAATAATAAATAAAAAAATAACCGCAGGCCCGCCCGAAAAACAAGCCGAACCAATACTGCTGAAACTGCCGGCACCTATAATGGCAGCAATTCCAAAAAAAGTTAAGTCTCTTACCGAAAGTACACGGTGTAAGCCGGTACCATGGCTTTCAGCATCTGTAATAGATGAAATAGACTTTTTACGAAATAAACTATTGAAAATATAACCCATAATTTTTAAATGAATGCTTTAAACAAATATAACTATTTAACTAAATGATTGATCAAAGGAAACTTTTTTATACGCTCCGGATCGAGATATAACAGCGGAACCATTAATAAGAATGGAATAAAAGGAGTTTTATAACGCACTATCGCTCCTGTAACTGTAGTTGTTATTCCAACCAAAATAAAAGCACATATAACCAGAGTGATATAGAACAACAATAAATTTTTATCGACGGGATCTTTTACTCTGAAACAAAAACAGAATATAAAAAACAATAGTATTAACAGATTTTCGAGAGAAGCCATTAACTCAAGTATAGAATGGCTATCAAAAAAGAAAGGACGGGTTAATACATTCAAAAATGATCGTGGAATTATTTTGGCAAATGAGCTGAATTTATATTCAAGCCTATCCATATCAATAGCCGAGCCGGAAGGTGTTACACGACTTATAAATTTAAACAAAGAAGTATCTCTGTTATTGGTTTCATAGATCGTGTCACGGATATTATTTACTTTCCAATACATAAATGCTGAATGTGGTTGCAAACGGTACAGTTGCTTCTCTTTATCAACCATGTCATAATGCGTTGTATCTGTTAATTCAAAACGAACATATTTTTTTTCATTCAAGAAAAATGTACCGCCGTGACTCAGGTTAATAAAATCGTTTTGTCTTACAACAATGGTTTTGATCACATCTTTTTGAAAAACGATTTTTAAAATGAGCGTTGTACCACCATACAAAATAACAAGAGCCGATATATAGAACCATGCAATGCGTTTTATCTCATACTTTTTTGCGACAGCAAACAAAATTATTGGGATCAGAACAAGAATTAAAATATATGGCTTCAGTATTAAAAACATGAATACAGTAATTACACAAAGTAGTATATATTTTATTTTAAATTCCTTCTCAATAAACAATTTCATAAAGCCATAAACAAATAGGCCCAGCAGGCAGATCGCTATTGGTTCTTTTAAAACACCGGAAGTCCAGAATAAAACAGAAGGCGTTAAAAAAATGATCATCGCCAATAACATTTCCTTTTTAGGAAAATAAACCTGAAATGCTTTATAAAAAGCATACTGCCCAATAAATGAGAGGGCAAGCATTACGAAGGCATGCACAGCATAACTGCCAAAAGAGAATAGCATGATCACCGCATTGATACGAATAGGCGTGCGATTATCGTTTAAAAAAAAATTGGAACTGATATCTGCCCTGCCCCACTTTTCAATATGGTAAAAATAGGGCTGATACAAAGGGTCAGTATCCAGATCGGAATGAAAGCCGAAAACCATCTTCATAAAATCACCAGGATGTTCAGGCAAAGCATCGTACATTATTTTAGCATCGTGTAACGTTGAAATACTGTCACCATTAAATCCAGCAGGGTAATAGCAAAAGTAAACCCAGTAGTAGGCAAAACAGCCAATACATTTAATAAACAGAATACTGAAAATAAATTTCAATGTAAGCACTGAGTCTTTGAAAAAAGACAACTTACTTATTAAAAAGCAAAAAACTAAAAAATATATAACAGCTAAGATCAATACTCGTCAAAAAATTTAACACCCATTAAGCGTTTATTTCCTTCCTGGCTTTCAAAACCAAACTGAGCATATAAACCATGAGCGTCCAAAGTTGCAAGCATAAAGCGTCTTATCACTTTTGTGTAATCACTTTCCATAATAAATCTCATCAGATCTTTTGACAGCCCTTTACTTCTATGGTCTTTATCAATAAATACATCTGCTAAATATGCAAATGTTGCATTATCAGTGATCACTCTTGCAAAACCTATTTGCTGATCGTTATGATATACAGCATAACACAAACTGCCTTTAATGGATTCCTCAACAATTTGCATGGGAATATTTTTTGACCAATAACTTTCTACGCTCAGATAGTGATGAATATAATTCAATTGCAATTTATCCTTGTTGGTAGAGAATAGATACTCGCCTATATGCTTTTCACGGATCATAAGTTACTGACTATTACTAATTGTTTTGTTTTTGGATCGAATATAAAGCGTGTGATCTTTTTAATACCCAAACTTTGGAATGAGAATAAAATATCCCAGGTTTTGTTTTGTTCGTTATAACGCAGCAGATCTGCATTCTCGGATTTGATCAATCCCAGCTCTGGATGCCAGATAAAATCTTCGCTGGCTGTTGGGTAAGTTGCATATAATTTACTTTCTCTTAATTGCGGGTCATAAGATCTGAATTCGGCATGCAGCGAGTCTTTGATTGCATAGATAAACTTTGATGAAATACCGATCTTTTTAAATGCACGCGTTGGATGATCGCACAGCCAATGATCTTCATTTGATTTGACATTCAATACTCTTAGCGAATGTGGATTGGTTAATTTATAATATAAAAGTGTATCATTACTTAACCAGGTATGATATCCAATGGAATCAGTGCCTTCATGAGCAATACTATTGAATTTTCCGTCCAGATTAAATTTCCAAACACGCTGTGCCGAATCCTTTTCAACCACCACGCAACTAAAACCTAAACCGTTTGGCAATATCGTAGGAGAGTATTCCGACACCTCAGATTTTGAAATATTGACAGCTGTTTTTTTATTGATGTTGTATTGATAAATATCTGCTTGTTTGGTTGAATCAATCACAACGTATAAAATGGATTTTCCATCGACACTAAAGATTGGCTGATTATCATAACCCGTGCGATGTGTTATATTCAGAGGGTTTGAATAAACATACACATTTTCTTTTTTCTCAATTTTAAACAACCAGATATCCGTTTCCGGTAACTGGGCAAACACTGAAAGCGATAAAAAAATATTAAATAGCAATAATTTCACGGAAGTATTTTTTAAAAACGTTTTGAGTTAATTTGTAAACAACAAAACCCCAGAATAAGCCAACTACAATTCCCACCGTTATATCGGAAGGATAATGCACTCCCAAATATATCCTTGAATAAGCTGTAATACCGGCCCATAAAAAGAATACGGCTCTGAATGCAGGAGATTTACCCGAAAACAACAGGCATAAGAACATAGCGATCCCAAAGGTATTGGAGGCGTGTCCCGAGAAAAAACCATACTGTCCGCCTTTGTAGCCATATACGGTATGTACTTTAGAGCCGATCTCTATGTTATGAGTGGGCCGATAACGTTTTACGGCGTGCTTGATCTGATTTGAGGTTTGATCGGTCAAAGTCACCAAAAGGATCATAAATCCCAGTAATATCAATAGTTTTTTGACACCTGTCTTTTTACAAACAAGGTATAACCAGTAAAAGAACAGAGGAAAGAATACCCAGATTTGTGACACATAATACATAAAACTATCTAAAACGGGCGAATGACAGCCATTTAAGAACAGAAATATATCTCTATCATAGAGTTTAAGGGAATCAAACATCCATTAAAAGTAAAAAAAAGACTTTATAAAGACAGATATTTTGTTCAAAACCTGATTGTTAAAAACTTGTTACTAATTGATTCTTGCACATTTTTAAGCACTTTTCAACAAAGCCCCTGAATGCTGCACGAACAATTATCTTTGTGTTTTACAACAATTTATGAGCCAGACAAAGAAGATTAGCAGTGCATTGATTTCTGTTTATTATAAAGATAATTTAGAACCTGTTATTAAAAAACTAAACGAATTAGGAGTAACTATTTATAGTACCGGTGGAACTCTCACATTTATCGAAAAGTTGGGAACGCCTGTAAAATCAGTAGAAGGATTAACCTCTTTTCCTGAGATCTTAGGTGGTAGAGTTAAGACATTACATCCAAAAATATTTGGTGGAATTTTAGGGCGCAGAGAATTAGATACGGATGTTGCGCAAATGGAGCAACACGAGATCCCTACTATTGACCTTGTTATAGTAGACCTTTATCCATTTGAAGAAACATTGGCAAGCGGTGCATCTGAAGAAGACATTATTGAAAAAATCGATATCGGTGGCATTTCTCTGATCCGGGCTGCAGCCAAAAATTATAATGATGTGGTAATAGTTTCATCAAGAAATGATTATTCGTCTTTATTGAATTTGTTGAATGAAAAGAACGGATCATCTGACCTAACAGATCGTAAAACATTTGCCGCTAAAGCTTTTGCGATGAGCAGCCACTACGACTCTGCGATTTTCAGTTATTTCAATACAACCGAGCAATTACCAATTTTAAAGAACAGCATCAACAACGGTGTAACTTTACGTTACGGAGAAAACCCTCATCAAAAAGGTGTATTCTATGGTGATATGGATGCCATGTTCGAAAAGCTAAATGGTAAAGAATTATCCTATAACAATTTATTGGACGTAGATGCCGCTGTTAATTTAATGGCTGACTTTACAACCGAACCAACCTTTGCTATTTTAAAGCACAACAACGCCTGTGGGGTTGCAAGTCGTACTAAAATAGTAGATGCGTACCTTGATGCCTTAGCAGGAGATCCGGTTTCGGCTTTTGGAGGAATTTTAATAAGTAATACAGAAATTGATTTTGAAACAGCTGAAGAGATACACAAACTATTTTGTGAAGTCGTGATCGCTCCTTCATATTCAGCAACAGCACTAACATTATTGAAATCAAAGAACAACCGTATCATCTTAGTTCAGAAACCGGTTGCTCTGCCAACCAAACAGATCAGAACATTATTGAACGGTATTGTAGAACAGGATAAAGACTCGGTAACAGAAACAACTGCAAACCTTACAACCGTTACTAACGTAGCTCCAACTGCAGATCAATTAAAAGACCTGTTATTCGCCAATAAATTAGCAAAACACACCAAATCAAATACCATTGTTATTGCAAAAAACAATCAGCTAATTGCAAGTGGTACAGGACAAACTTCCCGTGTAGATGCTTTAAAACAGGCTATTAACAAAGCAATGGCTTTTGGCTTTGATCTTAAAGGTGCAGTGATGGCAAGTGATGCCTTTTTTCCTTTCGCTGATTGTGTAGAGATCGCGCACAAAGTTGGGATCGATACAGTTATTCAACCCGGAGGATCTATCAAAGATAAAGACAGCATTGAATATTGCAATGCAAAAGGCATGAGCATGGTATTTACAGGCACAAGACACTTTAAACACTAATTTCAGTTAGTGAGTTATAGAATTAAGGGATAGAGAATAAGTGGTAATTAATAAAGCAACATGTTAAACTTCGCGGAAGAATTTAAAACAAAGACAAAAAAATTTGCAATAGATATAATTATCTTTTGCAAGTCCTTACCGAAATCTGACGAAGGATTTATAATAAAAAAACAACTTATTCGATCTGCTACTTCTGTCGCAGCAAATTATAGAGCAGTATGCAGAGCTCGTTCAGATGCTGAATTCTTTTCTAAATTAAGCATTGTAGTGGAAGAAGCTGACGAATCTGTTTTTTGGATGAAATAATTAAAGATGCAGATATTTTAAATACAAAAGAAACTACAACCTTGTTAAACGAAGCAACTGAAATTTTAAAAATTGTTTCAAAATCAAGAAAAACACTAAA
>JAZKGE010000020.1:0-35654 GCA_040386075.1 Bacteroidota bacterium | reverse complement strand
GAATTTTTTTTACACAGTTATCGTTATTTTAACCATTCTGGTTTCCTGTAGTAAAAAAGTCAATTCAAGAACAGGCGAAGAGGATACTCAATCTACAACCACTACAACTTCAGGAAATGGAGGAACTTCAACAACAGGGAATCTTACAGGATCTACAGCTACATCAATCAGTGGTTCTGCAAGTTGCACTCTAACCCCTAAACAAGTTTTAGCCAGTAATATTTTTCCGGCTAATTCTACTTTAGCTTACGGCTCTAATTTTCAAAGCAGTCCTACAAAATATCAAATGTATAATTACCAGGGTAATTTTGAATCTTACATTTTCTTTGGAACTGTTGGCCCGCCTGCTGCAGGAGGTTACACAATTGTTCCGCAGTATATGTCATCTGATGTGCCGGGGCAGTGGGAAGCATCGGTTAAATTAATGCAGTATTATGGATCGGCAAATGCAGTGGGTGTAGGGCAAAGTGGCGTAGTATATGTTACACACACTGGTACTTTGGTTACCGCTACCTATTGTAATATACCTGTATCAGTAAATCTTAATTTTAATAATTACACAGTAACAGCTTCGGCACGTGTAGAAAACTAGTCGGTTTAAAGAAATTAACATTTTATAAACCCTCCTGTTTTCGTTACACAAAAATATTTATTTTTAAAAACAAACAATACTTAAACCTATGAAAGTTGGAATACCAGCGGAAATATCTCCTAATGAACTAAGAGTGGCCGCAACTCCTAAAACCGTTAAACGATTGCAAAAGCAAGGCTTTGACGTTTATATTCAGCATAATGCCGGAGTAAAAGCAAATTTCTCGGATAAGGATTTTGAGGAAGCAGGCGCTAAAATAGTTGCTACTGCTGCAGATATATACGGCAAATCGGATATTGTACTGAAAGTGAAAGAACCTTCAATGGAAGAAGTTGATCTGATGAAAGAAGGTTTGGTAATGCTAAGCTATTTATGGCCAGCGCAAAATCAACCCTTGCTTCAAAAATTAGCAGATAAAAAAGTAAATGCCATTGCAATGGATGCGATCCCTCGTATTTCGCGTGCGCAAAAAATGGATGTTCTATCATCTATGGCAAACATTGCAGGGTACCGAGCGGTTATTGAAGGTTCGTATCATTTTGGACGTTTTTTAAACGGGCAAATTACAGCTGCCGGAAAAGTTGAGCCTGCAAAGGTTTTAGTAATTGGTGCCGGTGTTGCCGGTTTAGCCTCTTTAGGAGCAGCTAATTCATTAGGAGCCATTGTTAGAGCATTTGATACACGTAAAGAAGTTGCTGAGCAAATCCAATCCATGGGTGGAGAATTTTTGACAGTAGAAATAGAAGAGGATGGGGCAACATCATCAGGCTACTCAAAAGAAATGAGTCAGGCGTTTATTGATGCTGAGATGAAATTATTTTTAGAGCAGGCTAAGGAAGTTGATATTGTTATTACAACGGCACAAATTCCGGGTAAACCTGCCCCAAAATTATGGTTAGATTATCACGTGGCAGCTATGAAGCCGGGTTCAGTTATTGTTGACTTAGCAGCATCAACAGGTGGTAACTGTGTGTTAACCAAAAACGGAGAAGTATATACAACTGATAATGGCGTAACGATAGTAGGTAAATTAAATCAATTACCTGCCCAGGCTTCTCAATTATACGGTAACAACTTATGTCATTTATTGGATGATATGGGGAAGGCCGAAAAATGGAAAATTGATATGGAAGATGCCGTTGTTTCAAGAGCAATGGTAACTCATAACGGTAAAATTAACTGGCCGCCGGCACCGCTTCCGGTAAGTCCAACAGCGGGTGGGAAAGTAAAAGTCGTTCCCCCAACTGCAGAGGAACAGAAAGTATCTGATGCCGAAAAATCTAAAAAAGCGGCTACAACAACAGTTATTAGTTTAGCTGTAGTTGGAGGTTTATTATTATTAGTAGGTGCATTTGCACCACCTGAATTCATTCAACATTTTACTGTATTTGTTTTAGCTGTGTTTGTGGGTTGGCAATTAATTACCAATGTAGCGCATTCATTACACACGCCTCTAATGGCTGTAACTAATGCTATTAGTGGAATTATTGTAGTTGGTGGTTTATTACAAACCAAAAATGATTTGTCAAACCCAATGACCATTTTAGCCGGTATTGCCATTTTGGTAGCCAGCATTAATATTGTTGGTGGTTTTGTAGTGACTCACCGCATGTTGAAAATGTTTAAAAAATAGCACGTCGACAGGCTAAGTAACATTTTAAACGAAACAAAATAATTAAAAAATAAATAGAGTTAAAATAGAAATTATGTTTATCGAAAAAGAAATACAAATGGCAGCATATTTATTTGCAAGTATCCTGTTCATTTTAAGTTTAGGAGGTTTATCCTCACAAGAATCAGCAAAACGCGGAGTCATGTTCGGAATTGTGGGTATGATCGTTGCCATCATTGCCACTGTTTTAGGAAAGGGTGTTGAAGGGCAGGTCTATATTATTGCAGCTATTGCCGTAGCATCGGTTATTGGTTTAATGTTAGCTCGCAAAGTAGAAATGACGGCTATGCCCCAGTTAGTAGCTATCTTGCATAGTTTTGTAGGTTTAGCTGCTGTGTTGGTTGGTTTTGGTTCTTATTTGGATCCACATACACACACGTTAACGGGCGCTGCTCATACCATTCATTTAGTAGAAGTGTTTGTGGGGATTTTTATTGGTGCAATTACATTCACAGGTTCTATTATTGCCTGGGGAAAATTAGATGGTAAAGTTCCTTCAAAGCCTTGGTCTTTTAAAGGCCTGCAAGCTATGAATTTAGTGTTGCTAATTGTTTGTACTATTTTGGGTGTTTTATATTGTAAAGCCGAAGGAACAAGCGGTATGTTATACCTTGGTATCATGACGGCTATTGCTTCGTTCATAGGTGTTGTATTGGTTATGGCTATTGGCGGCGGAGATATGCCGGTTGTAGTATCGATGTTAAATTCATATTCAGGTTGGGCAGCAGCGGCAGCGGGCTTTATGTTAGGTAATGATCTGTTAATTGTTACCGGTGCATTGGTTGGTAGTTCGGGTGCTATTCTTTCCATGCACATGTGTCACGCTATGAACCGTTCTTTCTTTTCAGTAATATTTGCAAGTGGTTCGGGTAATGGATCGGGTGGTGAGAAAAAAGCCATTGAAGGTGAAGTAACAGCATTGAACCACGAAGAGGTTGCAGCCTTATTAAAAGAAGCAAGATCGGTAGTTATTGTTCCGGGTTACGGTATGGCGGTTGCCAAAGCACAATACCCTATTTTTGATATGGTGCAACATTTACGTAAAGCGGGCAAGAATGTACGTTTTGCAATTCACCCTGTTGCAGGACGGTTACCGGGACACATGAATGTATTATTAGCGGAAGCAAATGTACCTTATGATATTGTAATGGAAATGGACGAGATCAATGATGATATGCCGAACACCGATGTTGTAATGGTAATTGGTGCTAACGATGTGGTGAATCCAAGTGCACAGGATGATCCAGCAAGTTCTATTTATGGTATGCCGGTAATTGAAGCCTGGAAAGCAGAGAAAGTTATTATCATGAAACGTTCTATGAGTGCAGGTTACTCCGGTGAAGACAATCCGTTATTTTACAAGCCAAACTCAGAGATGTTGTATGGTGATGCAAAGGTAAGCGTAGAGAAATTAATGAGCTTTTTAAAAGCGTAATACTATAGTGTTGAGGTTAAAAAAAGCGGAACGGGAGTTTCGCTTTTTTTGTTTATACCGCGGTAAGGAGTTCCATACTTGCAGTGAGAAGAAAAGTTAATGCAGGTGGAAGATTTGTTAACGTAGGAGCGAGTTATGTTAAAGCAGTAAGGAGTTATGAATTTGCAGTTAGGAGATTTGTTAAAGCAGGCGTGATAAATGTTAATTCAGGCGAAAGATTTGTTAATGCAGGAGCGAATTATGTTAAAGCAGTTTCGAGATATGTTAATACAGGGTGGGAAATTTGTTAAAAAGTGATAGGCTTAATTACAAAGACCAATCAGAAATTGGAGTTTGTAAAGGGAAAGTGAAGAAGGAATAGCATTATATTCTTTTTAAAATACTGATGTAACGTTTTCGCGCCAGGAAACGGTTTGATTTGAAACTGTTTCTATGCATTTGCAAAGCAAAACAATGAATTTTCCTGCCGCTTCCGATTGAAGGATCGGGGACAGGTCTTACAAATGCTTTGATGTTTGCTAGGCTGGCGCAAACCGTATTAGCAGGCGTTTTTTTTGTTTCTGGATATTTATTTTTTTGCAACCGTAATAAATAGAACGAAATAATGTTTTATTTTATATTTGCTGTACCATTCTTTATAAATGTTTCTGTCTTTTGCTAATTCACAATAAACGGCAACGTCTGGTCTTTCGTCATTTGATGGTGCTGTTGCATAAGTTAATATTGGTGTTTCTGTCTCAGCAGATAACTTTGTCTTTTCGTTAATTAGAGTTTCCCAACCATATTCATTTCTTGGGTGTCTAAGTTTTACTTGTTTACCGCGTAAACCAATTCCAGGCATTCTCACATTGAACGTCTCAATGGAGTCATTGAGTTTCATAGATTGTATTTTTAATGTGTATTCAGGACTTTCCGGTTTCCATTGTAAAACCTTTCTCATCGATTCAAACTTCTTGGTGTGTGTCACAAAACTTACTTCTTTTCCGTCATAGTATTCTTTTACGGTTAGGTCGAAATAGTAGCCTTTGAAGTCAGCTGGCATTTTGTATTTAAAATTGCTAACGCCTAAAAGAGTAAAAGCGTCTTGTATGTCGGTTTTGTCGAAATCAGATTCGAATACTATGTCCTGACTTTTTAGATGTAAGGTCAACACGGATAAAAGTAGTATGAATAATTTTCTCATTTTATGTTTAATTGTCTGGGGAGATTTTATGCCATAATTAGTACTAACGGAACGTGTGCTTGAATAGTGCGGGTTTGAAACAAAGCATACCGAAACGCTATTAACAAAGATACTATGTTCACAGACTTTTGCAAAGCGAAAATAATTGTCTTTCGCAGAGCGACTGTTTTTGCATCTCGATAGCTATCGGGAGCTTTGTTGTCTGCTAGGCTGGAGCAAACCGAGTGTTAGTGTCAGTTGTTGTCTGTATAGATTTTAGTCAATGATTTTAAATAATCTTTCTTTGTATAGCCTGTAACCAGATTTTCTAAAATATGATGCGGCAACAACATTAGTACTCCAGTGGTCCAGTTCGATTTTATTAATAGACTTTTCCTTTGCGAGTTTTTCAGCTTGATTCATCAATATTTTTCCGGCACCAGTTCTTTGATACTTAGTTAAGACGGATATTTGGTCAATGTATAACGTTTTTATATTGTAGTGGAATGCGTTTTCCTTTGCTTCTCTTATAAAAAATACCGCACAGCCTATATCAACGCCGTCCTGTCTTACAAGATAGGCGTATGTGTTCGGTTCGCTGAGATAATTTTCCAGTGCTTTCTCCATTTCAAATCTGTGGAATGGTTTAAACATTTCAGGATGTAACCGGGCATGCAGATTTTGAACCTCTTCATTGAGTTCTGCAATTATTTTGTAGTCCTTTGTTTCGGTTACTGTTAACATTTTTTTTTAGCAGCTCATTTGTTAAGTTATATTTTCGCGTAATATGAGCAACGGTTTGATTTGAAACATTGTCTGCCAAAATGTTTAAATAAAGATAGCATGTTGCTAGGCATTTGCAAAGAAAAAATAAAAAAATTGTCTACCGCTTTTGCAAATGCTTTGTTGTCTGCAAGGCTGGGGCAAAGGTGCTGTTATGTGACGTTTTTATTTGTCGTCGGAAAACTGTCTTGTAATCAATGGTCGATTGTCACCTTTTTCTGTTGCAGCCACTTTTATTTTATTGTTTTCGTAATAAAGGTTGTAAAGTTTAGTCTGGTTTTCATTTATACATGAGTCAATAGAAGGTTTGTAAGAATAGGGCATTTGAAGTCCAAAATAAATTCCAGTCAATGATTTCTTAATTGTCAAATGCTTAAATATATTACTAAATATTAAAAGCCTGTCCTCGTTTTCCCTTTCCCAATATATAGATTTTCGCAAAAACAAAAGCTTGTAAGCTTCTCTGACAAACTTCTGTATGTTTTGTTCCTTGTTCAGTTCTACCTCCCAGCCAAAGAATGGCTTTTCGTGTTGTCCGTATGTTACAGATTCAAAAATAAAGTCGGTTAATACTTCTTTGTTTTCCTCTAAAAATACATCTCCATCAATTTCTAAACAAACACCTTTATGATTGTCAGAATAATGTGCCCACATTATTTCATTCAAGAAACCCTCTTCTGGAGTGTCCTTAACGAAACAAATTATTTGGCAACTACTTTTTATTTCATGTCCGAGTTTAAATTGATGTCAATATGAGTCTCAGGTGAATAAGTTTCAGGATAGCATCCTCCGTAGTCAATGTTTCGTCCGCCAAATGCCCAAGGTTGATTTTCTTTTGGGTCGTTCATTTTATGCAAACTGTTTGTCCGGAGTTGCATTTTCGGCAGAATAAATTCTATTGCTGTTGAAAGTTTTGTATAGTGATAAATCTTAATCAATTGATAAATGTTTTATTGTCGTGTCGAATAAAATGACACATAACTTATTTATATGATTCATAAAAGTAGTCTTATACAACATAGGGTAGTTATATATGCGTAACTTTTTGAACTTTATTTTATAAAGATAACAGTTCGAAGGAATTGAAATTCGGAATTTCCTGCCCAAGGTGCCAGCCCCTCATTTAACATTTCAATTTGGGAGAAATTCTGTAGAAAGGCAATTTCATAACCTATTGTTAATAAATGTTTTACCTAAACTTTTTTCTAAATAAAAATTGGACTACATTTAATTAACAATTATTGTAATCCTATGAAACTAAATCGTCTTGTTGTTCTGTTTTGTATCTCTTTTTCTTTACCAATATTTTCACAAATTGGTAATGGTGGTTTTAAAATCAATGATAATGGCGAGCCAATGAACGAGGTTCTGTTAAGCTTCGATGCCATTTTCGACAATATCAAAGTTGAACTAACCTGGTCTTCTGACACAGAAAAAAGAAATAATTACTATACGATTGAGAAGTCGAAAGACGCAATGAATTTTGATCCTGTAACTACAGTAAGAGCTTTTGGCAATAACAGTAACATCATCAGCTACTTTGATGTGGATTATACACCTTACGAAGGCATTTCATATTATCGTTTAACGCAGATAGATTCCAAAGGAAGTATTTTAACTTCCCGTTTGGTTTCTATAAATAATAAAATTTCAACTGCAAATTTGGCTATGAGTCAAAATTCTGTTTATGATACACCTGTTACTTTAATGGGTTCAGAGAACAAGGAAGTATTGGTTGTGTTAAGAAGCGAAAAAGGGATTGAAAGTTATACTAAGGTTATTATTGACGAAAAAAATAATGTAATTCCTTCCGAGGAGTCAACAAAGCTTGATCTGGGTACTTATACTGTAGTTGCTTCTTCCGATAATAAATTATACAGCCAGAAGGTTGTAGTTAAGTAATTCCTTTTATTTTTAAGGACAGTTGGGCGTGCCGGCGTATGGAACGGGCGGCGTCGGGCTTTCGGCATTCGCTTTTTTATTTGCCTTCCAGGATAAATAAAAAGAGCATTAAACAATGCCTCTATTTCTCACGCGGGTTTACTTTCAAAATTCGGAGCTTGCATTTCGGATTTACTATAATGCCGCGTGAGGGATGCAAACGGAAATCCTTTTGCCTGCCTCTTGCAAAAGATTGAAGTGACAGCCCGACCCCGCTGCCTCTTTGCGGGGACACGCCAAAAACAATAATTCTCGTTTAGAAAAGAAATCAACTAAAACAACCCTACGTCAGTAGTCTTAACCCATCCTTCATTACCATTTTCTAATTTAATATTCGTCCAGGTAGGGTTAGATTCCAATACACTTACTCTTGTGCCTTCATGCAGACTGAACTTCGACGCAGATTCATCGCCTGGTTCCTCATGAATTTTTGATTCGCGGTTAAGAATGATGGCAAAATTAATAAGCTGTTTATCATTTAAAGCAGTAAAGCCTAATACCATGCTTCCAATAAATACGATGAATGAAATACCACCTAAGAAAAATCCAATACGCTTTAAGATCATGTTACCTGTAACAAAGAACATAAAGGCCAATAGTAAAGCAGTACCTAAGCTAATTATACTTAGCCAGGCCCAACCGGTAGTTGATAATGATGTAACCACGCCTGATTTAATGGCGCCAATAAAAAAGTTCTCTTTGCTCTCAATTTTATCAATAGTTTTTTGATTGGCAATTTTGAGGTTGGTTTTAATGTCCTGGTTATTTGGTTCCAGTTTATTGGCTAACTCATAATTATAAATGGCCTTACCTATTTCGTTATTTTTATAGTAAGCATTGCCTAAGTTGTAATATAATTTATAGGAGGTATAACCTTCTTTTAAAATACTTTCATAAGCGGCAATGGCTTCTTTATAGTTCTTGTCCCCGTAAGCTTTTTCTGCTTTTTCCTGCAGGCCGGTATTGGCAAAAGAAAAGCCTGAAGCAAACAGCAAGGCAATAATGATTATTTTATGTTTAATGTTTTTCATTTTATTTGTTCTCGACTTCGCTCGAACTGACATAATTGTCTTTACTACTTCTTTATCTGTTCTTCAATTTGTGAAATTAATTCAACTGTATCCTGGTACACTTTTTTCAAATCTCCTGTTACAGCGCTAGGTGCATATTTAGCGTATTCGCAGGTATTCAACGTTTCTATGACATTTTTAGTTGTTTCCTCACTCACATGCCTTGATAACAACATCTCTGATATTTTTTCTTTAGACAGATCAACGATTGATAAAGCGAACTTATCGCCGATGTATTTATTCAGGGCATTTAATACTTCATTAAAGAAAGCTTCTTTGTTGTTTGCCTGCATGTGCTTTTCGGCAACTACTAATTGTTTTTTAGCCAGTTTGGCTGCCTTGCGTTCTTTTACGGCTGTGATATTGCTGTTAGCTTTAATATGTTGCCTTACTAAAAACAATCCTGCAAAAAATAACAGGGTAGGGAAGATCAATAATAAATAATGTGTGGTGGATGAGAAAAATTCTTCATCTGCTTTTTTCAATCCAAGATCTCCGCGTTTAATGAATCTGATATCATTCTCACTTTCTTTCACGCCATGCTTGGTTGGAGTCATTACCTGTGCGCTGCCAGGATCTCCTTCCAGGATCGTTACTTTTATTTCGGGCGACGGAATCGAAACATATTGTTTCTTTTCAGCATCAAAATAATTGAATGATAATTTATCTAAGGTGAATTCACCTTTTTCTCTCGGAATAATTAAGTAGTTATAGGTAACGCTTCCGCTAACGCCACCGGTTGTTTTAATATTTTCACTTACTTTTGGGTCATAAGTTTCAAAACTTTCGGGAAGTTCTAGTTTTAACGGTTCGATGAGTTTAATATTTCCTCTTCCGCTGATAGTTATTTTTAAATTGAGTGCTTCGTTTGCTTTAACCTGGTTCTTATCTATTTCGGCTTTATAACCAAAATCGCCTACAGCACCCGAAAAGTTTACAGGCTTGTTCTCTGCCGGCAGATCAGCAACTTCTACTTTCACAGGTTTACTTTTTAACTTCACAGCTACATCTTCATATCCACCGGCTCCAAAAAATTGTTCGAATATATTTCTTGGTTGTCGTTTGGTTTGGCGCCTCACGATACAATCCAGCTCAATGGCACCAATACTAATTGTTCCTGTACGTTGTGGGAATAAATATACTTTGCTGTACTCAGCCACATAATACATTACGCCATTTACGTTTTCCTGTTTCAGGTCAATTTGCTGGTTACCGGTTTCCTGTTGCGACCAAAAGCCATTGTAAGGTGGGAATTTTACATTTTGAAAGCCTCTCAGGTCAACTCTTGAATATACTTTTTGAGTCAATGTTAATTGTTCGCCTAAATAACATTTTGTTTTGCTTAAAAAGGTTCTTACAAACAGGTCTTCATTACTGATCTCGCTGGCATACTGATTTTTTTCTTTCCCCTGAGGTTGTTGAGCTTGGGTTCCGGGATTTTGTCCACCCTGTTGCTGCTGTTGTTGAGTTTCTCCTTTTACAACTTCGATCACAATGGGTTTTGTTTCCAGTTTTTGGTTACCCGACATCACGGTAGCAACTCCAATGGTAAACTTCCCTTCTTTTTTAGCAGCAATAAATAAAGAGATGGTGGTTGATTGTGAAATACTGCCATTCACCATACTCATACTCTGGCTTTGATTAGGACCCGAATAAATATTAAAATCATTAAAGTTCGGGTACACTAAATTATTTCCCGCACCGTTCAGGGTAAATGCTACCTGAAATACTTCTCCAACAGCAACCCGGTTCTTGCTTACCTGCGCAATAAAGCTTGGCGTTTGAGCTATTACCCAACTACTGATGAATAAAAAGAATATGTATAATTTGTTTTTCAATGTTTCTGGTTATTCTCTACTTCTCTCGAACGGACAATTTTTACTTATAACTCATCACTCATAATTTATAACTAACTTTTACCAGTCTTTTTCAACTTTCACTTTCTGTCCGGGTTCACCTTTTTTCTTTCTCAACGACTGCATTTTTTTCTCATCATTCTTTAAGGCATTCAGCATTTTTTCGGCCTGTTCCTTACTCATTTGTGGCTGAGGTGCCTGTTCTTCTTTATTATTAGGATTTTGAATATCTTCCTTGTCTTTTTCTTTCTGGTCTTTTTTCTCGTCCTTCTTATCTTTTTTATCCTGGTCTTTTTTATCGTCGTTCTTCTGTTGATTCTTTTGTTGTTCGGCTAATTTCTTTTGTGCATACGCTAAATTGTAACGCGTATCCTCATCCTTGGGGTTTAATTTCAAAGCTTTTTTGTATCCCAATATCGCATCCTCATAACTCTTTTGCATCAACTTGGCATTACCGTAGTTATGCCATGCTTTTTGAATGGTATCCGCATTTGAAACAGATTTGGCAACGACATCAAATTGTTGTGCCGCCTGATCGTAAATAATATTAGCGGCAGAGTCGGGTGTCATGCGCTTATCCGGTGGTGCTACTTTACCTGTTCTGATAAGGTCAGCTACTTTGTAATAGGCATCACCTAAATTAAAATTAGCCTTGTAATAATCCTGTTTTTCCTTTAACGATTTTTTATAATAGTTAGCAGCTTCCATAGGTTTACCACCATGGTAGGAATCATTACCGTTGCGTAATATTTTTTTCTCTTCCTGCGCAAAGCTCAGTGAGGTCAATACCGACAAGGTTATGGTAATATATATACTATGCTTTTGCATGATTAAATAAATTCAGTTTTTTCCACAATCTGCTTATTCTTTCGGATAAGAAAGATTCAAATACCAAGAACAACAAAGCTGCACCCAAGAACCATTGAAACTGATCTTCGTAATCAGAATACATTTTACTTTCCAGTTGCTTTTTATCCAGTTCAGCAATTTTATTCAGGATGGCGTCTAATCCAATATCTGAGCTGCTGGCTTGTACATATGCGCCGTTAGTTGCCGCTGATATGTCCTGCAATATTTTAGAATCCAGTTTTGTAATAACGGTATTGCCGGCATTATCTTTTTTGTAACCACTCACTACACCGTCGATCATATTGGGAATTGGAACACCTGTTTCAGAACCAACGCCAATCGTATGAATCACAATGTTTTTCTTTGCTGCATCTTCGGCAGCATCAACCGCACTTGCCTGGGCATCTTCATTGTTCTCTCCATCTGTGATCACTACAATGGCTTTATTTTTTCCTTCATCCTTGCCAAAACTTTCAACAGCTTTGTTAATGGCATCGGCAATGTTTGTTCCCTGAACCGGAACTATTTTGGTATTGATGCTTTCTAAAAATAATTTGGCTGTACCATAATCAGTAGTTATTGGTAATTGCACATAAGCTTCGCCAGCAAACACAATAATTCCCAAACGATCGCCCTGAAGCTTATTGATCATGTTCTCAAGAGCTATTTTGGCTCTTTCCAAACGGTTAGGTGTCAGGTCCTGAGCTAACATACTGTTCGACACATCCAGACAAACCATGATATCCGCACCTTCACGTTTTACATCTTTCATTTTAGAACCTGTTTGCAAATTGCAGATACCTAAGATCAAAAATGAAAGCCCAATTAAAAATAAAATGAATTTTCCTGTTTTTTTGGCTTTGGATACTTCGGGAGCTAATTCAATAATGAGATGAAGGTCGCCTAGCTTTTTTAAATTCTTTTTAGTGCGGTAGATATACCAAATATAAATTGCTATGCAGACCGGGATGATCGCAAAGGCATAAAAGAATATAGGGTTCTCAAACTTAAACATTAGGGTACAGCTTTAAATACAAATCGTTTCAATAGAAATTCCAGTAATAAACAGATCAATGCGCCAATAGCTAAAGGTAAAAAGTGTTCGGCCTTATTGGTAAAGCTCTGTTCACTGATGATCGTTTTTTCTAACAGGTCAATTTCTTTATAGGTTTTTTCTAAACTCTCTCTATCGGTTGCTCTGAAATATTTTCCACCGGTCATCTTACTGATCTGCGTCATGGTCTCATCATCAATGTCCACATCCACATAATCATATTCCATTTCTCCGTTAGGGTATAAAGCAACAGGTTGTAGGGCTTTACCTTTACTACCTACACCAATGCAATACACTCTTACATTAAAGGTTTTGGCAATTTCGGCAGCGGTTAATGGTGCAATTTCTCCAACATTATTTACCCCATCCGAAATTAAAATAACTACTTTACTTTTTGCTTTACTGTCTTTCACGCGCGCAACACCACCTGCTAAACCTAAACCAATGGCAGTTCCCTGGTCAAGCATACCGGCTTTGATATCACCAAACATGTTCTTAATGATCTTATGATCGGTAGTCAAAGGACATTGTGTAAATGCTTCGCCTCCAAAAATTACCAATCCTATTTTATCATTCGGACGAGCATCAATAAAATCACTTAATACTTCTTTAGCTACTTCCAAACGGTTTGGTTTAAAATCTTTAGCTAACATGGATAAGGAAACGTCTAAACTCACCACAATATCAATCCCTTCTGTCTTAGTATCTTTCCAGCTACTACGCGATTGGGGACGGGCAATTGCCATGATGAGCAAAGAATAGCAAATTAAGCGTAAGAAAAATAAAACATGACGGAATTTTGCTTTTAACGACGATCTGATCCCTGTAAATAAATTAAAAGAAGAGTAATTCACTTCTCCCTCGTATGTTTTTAGCCTGTAAATATACCAGGCTATCATTACCGGTATAATGGCGAATAACCAAAACCAATGCTTTTCGGCAAACTGTATGTCTTTAAAATAACTAAGAACCTCCATTTGTGTTATTGCTTGGTGTTGGTACAACTTCTTCTCTCATCGTCCCTTTAACAAAGTCAAAGGCATTATTGAGCGTTAAGGTATGTTCTGCTTCAATAGGAATTTGTTTGGCAAATTTCACAAAGTCAGAAAGTGTTAATATTTGATTTAATTTTGATTTACTTTCAGAGTCAACCACCTGTGATTTGAATATTTTGATGATCTCATCAGAGGTCAACTCAAGTGCATTAATGTTAAAGCGTTCTTCAATATACAAACGAACTGTATCTGCAATCGACGAGTAGTATTCCTTGGTTCGGTTATCTTTCCAAACAGCCTCTTCTTTTATCTTATCCAGTGTGGTCAACGCAGTTACATGAGCCGGAATTTTTGGTTTTTTAATTACAATAACTTCCTGCGGTTTTCTCTTACTCAGTTTTCTGATAACAATGATCAAAATAATGATCCCTGCTAAAATTGCAAGGCCAAGATAAATTTGTGGTAAATACCATTTCCAGTCAAAGGGTTCATCATATATTGGTTTAATGTCTTTTATCTTGGTTAAAGAAGTATCGGTGGCTACCGTATTTACTTTTAAATACAATGGCTCGGTTAATAAAGGATTGGCGGTATCTTTATTCAATGTGAATTTAAAAGGTGGAATAAAATATACACCGCTGTCAAAAGACGTAATGATCAATTGAATATGCTGACGTACGATGTTTGGTTTATTTTTATCAGGAATGGTAGTATCTATTTTCGAGACATTCACAACCTCGATCCCTTTCTTTAAGGTGTCTTCAATCATTGGCCAGATCACATCCAAATTCTTTTGTGATGAAGCATCATAACTTAAATAAATATCCAGTTTGGTTTGAGCGCCAATGCGAATGGAGTTTGAATCCAAAACGGCATGCACTTCTGTTTGAGACTTTGCAATAAGTCCTGCAAACACTGCAAAAAGAATTAGTATGTATTTTTTTATCTTCATATATTTTTGTTTGTTCTCGACTTCGCTCGAACTGACACAAATTATCTCTTTTTAAACAAGGTCATTAATGGTTTGATGTAGCCTTCGTGTGTGTTGATGGTTGTAAAATCTACACCACTCTTTGTGAAAAGGTCTTTCAACTGGGCTTCAAATTTCAAATGATTTACTTCCAGTTGCTTTCTGAAAGATTTATCGCCGGTGTCAACCCACATGATCTTTCCTGTTTCGTTATCTTTTAATTTGATCAAACCTACATCCGGTAATTTATTTTCATGAACGTCGTTAATTCGTAAGGCAACCAGATCATGTTTACGGTTGGCGATCTTCATCGCATCCGAATAAGAATTGGAATCCCTGAAATCGGAGATCAAAAATGTGATGCTTTTCTTTTTAATGATGTTTGTTAAATATTTAAGGGCTAATTCAATATTAGTGCCTTTATTCGTCGGTTCAATATTGATGAGTTCACGAATAATTCTTAAGATATGTGATTTTCCTTTTTTAGGTGGAATGAATTTTTCGATCTTATCACTGAAAAATATCACGCCAATTTTATCATTGTTTTGAGAAGCTGAAAAAGCGATCACAGCGCATAACTCAGTAATAAGATCCTGTTTGAATTGTTTTTGGGTTCCAAACTGGCCGCTGGCACTTACATCTACTAAGATCATTACATTCAGTTCGCGCTCTTCTTCAAATACTTTTACGTAAGGAGTTCTTAAGCGGGCAGTCACGTTCCAGTCGATAGTTCTCACATCATCGCCGGGAGTGTATTCACGCACTTCGCTAAAAGCCATACCGCGGCCTTTAAACGCTGAGTGGTACTCGCCAGAAAAAATCTGGTTACTTAACCCTTTCGTTTTGATCTCTATTTTTCTTACTTTTTTAAGTAATTCTGCCGTTTCCAATTGAAATGATAAATTTTAAATAATAAATTTTAAATGAGTTGAATGCCTTATTCCATTTTACATCCTACATTTTCCATTTATAATTTCTAAGGTACTTCAACAGCGTTTAATAATTCGTTAATGATATGTTCGGTTGTAATGTTCTCTGCTTCTGCTTCGTAGGTTAAACCAATACGGTGACGCATGACGTCTAAACACACTGCACGCACATCTTCCGGAATAACATAACCTCTCCGTTTTATAAAAGCATAAGCTTTTGCAGCTAAAGCTAAATTGATACTGGCACGTGGCGAACCACCATAAGAGATCAATGGAGCAAACTTGTCTAATTTATATTCTTTAGGGAAGCGGGTTGCAAAAACAATGTCAACAATGTAACGCTCAATTTTTTCGTCCATGTAAACATCTTTTACAACGTTACGGGCATTTAAAATATCTTCCGGTTTTAAAACGATGTTTGCTTTTGGCATTCCCTGGCGGGAAATGTTTGCCGCAATTACCTTACGTTCATCTTCACGTGTGGGGTAGGTAATTACCACCTTAAGCATAAAACGATCCATTTGCGCTTCCGGTAGTGGGTAAGTTCCTTCCTGTTCAACAGGATTTTGTGTTGCCAGTACTAAAAACGGATTTGGTAATTTGAATGTTTCATCACCAATGGTTACCTGTTTCTCCTGCATGGCTTCCAGTAAAGCCGATTGTACTTTTGCCGGAGCACGGTTGATCTCATCAGCCAAAACAAAGTTTGCAAAAATAGGTCCTTTGCGGATCGAGAACTGTTCTTGTTTTTGGTTATAGATCATGGTACCGATCAGATCGGCCGGCAACAAATCCGGAGTGAATTGTATCCTGCTAAATTTTGCATCGATACAGGTTGCCAGTGTATTGATGGCTAAAGTTTTTGCCAAACCGGGCACACCTTCTAGCAAAATATGCCCGTTACTCAGTAAGCCAATTAACAGTCTTTCAACCATGTGTTTTTGACCAATAATTACTTTGTCCATTTCGGATGTTAAAATATCCACAAATGCACTTTCACGCTGAATGCGCTCATTCAATTCTCTAATATCTACTACCATAAGTGTTTTTAAAATTACAAGCGTCACAAAGTTAGCATTGGTAAGGGTTTCCGATATTTTAGGCTTGTTAAAATATGTTAATCCAAAAGCCAAAATATGCTTAAATTTTCTGACAGCTTTTTTAGCCATTTATCGCCAATTAGATGCCAGTTATGGGAAATATGCCGCCACTTATTTATTTGTTAAAATTTAACAAATCTATAATGCTAACTTTAAGGGCAATATCAACCTTTAAAACCATTTGATCATGAAAAAACTACTACTCCTTTTTGGTTATGTCTCAGTGTTTACAGCTAATGCACAGAATGGGTTCACTACCTACACAACGAACCTTTCGCTCACTGGAACCTTACTTAAGCAAACCTCCTTTTTAGTGGATAATTCGGGAAACAAATGGATAGGTTTTCGAGCGCTAAATGCAACCTCTAATAATGTTGGCTTGGTAAAATATGATAACAGCACCTGGACATTGTACAATACTACAACTAGTCCGGCTTTACCAACAAATTCAGTTACCGCTCTTTCTAAAGATAATAGCGGCAATATATGGATAGGATCTACAACCGGCCTTATAAAATACGATGGTACAAATTTCACAAATTATCCCTCTGTTTCCGTGAATTGTATTGAAGCTGTTGGTAACCAGGTGTATGTTGGGACAAATGCTGGCTTGCTACGTTTTGATGGAAGCACATTTACCACGTACAACGTAGCAGGAAGCACTTTACCCAGCGATACAGTAGTTAGTTTAAAAGCCGAGACACCTAATTTGATCTGGTTAGGGGGAAAAAACAGGATTGTGGAATTTAACATTAATGGCGCTTTCACAACAACCAGTTTTGTTAACCATGCGGTTCCTCAAACAAGCTTTACTCAGTTTAGCACGTTAAGTGCGGGAAATATCAATTGCATTCAGATTGATTCGCAAAATAATAAGTGGCTTGGGACTACTACCGCGGGGATTGTAAAATATGATGGCTCAACTTTTATGAACGCGAATGAATTGTATGAAATCTCCGGGTCGTCAATTCCCTTAAAAGTATTTGATATTGCAGCTGGATTGCAAAATGGTATTGTCTTCAAACATACAACGGGTTCGGGTTTTAGCACATTTAGTGGTTTAACCGAATTAGCTCCAAATAATAAAGTGTATCAATATTTTCATTCAACTGCTAACTATGTTTTAGGCGAATTTATTGAAAACACGGGAACCGAAATTTTAATTTCACAAGGTGGACCTTCGCAAGCTTACTCCGCTTCCAAAATGTATTATGAATTCGATGTTGCTAATAACACGACTCCCTTGGGCTCTGTGGGAGTTAGCAATTTCAAAAGTTTAGATATAAATAACGTGAAGGCGGGTATTTCCAATAGAAGTGATATGCATTGGGACATGGGTGGGAATGGAAACGCTTTATATGAAGTGCCCAAAGGTAGTGGAAAGAATTCTAATTTTGCTTCTGCATTGTGGATCGGTGGTTTAGATAATGGAGGCCAGTTGCATGGCGGAGCACAAACTTACCGTCAGGCTGGAGTAGATTTTTGGCCTGGCCCTTTAGACACCATCACTGCAACTACTAACACAACGATAGCTACGAATTATGATAAGATATGGAAAGTAAGTTATACGGATATCAATAATTTTATTACCGCCTATAATACTGGAAGTCTGGTAGCTACCGAAGATATCATGACTTGGCCTGCTCACGGTTCTGGAAATAATTCAAGAAACCTGGCACCTTTTGTTGATCATAATGGGGATGGAATTTATAACCCCAACGACGGGGATTATCCGAAAATTAAAGGCGATCAAACCTTGTATTTTATTTATAACGATAATTTATCCGCTCATAGCACGTCGTTCACGCCAATGGGAATCGAGGTTCAGGGAATGGCTTATGCATATGGTTGTCCTTCCACTGTAAACGGACATAACGAATTGACTTATACTACTTTTTATGATTACAAAATTATCAACCGTTCTTCCATGAGTTATCATGACGTATATATAAGCATGTTTAGTGATGCAGATTTGGGATATTACGCTGATGATTATATCGGAAGTGACGTAGGAGATAACTATGGATACATTTATAATGCAGATGCTATTGATGAAACTGTTAGCGGTACGCTTGGTTATGGAGTTTATATGCCTGCACAGGGTTTTAATATTGTAAAAGGACCATTGGCAAATGTTAACGATGGTATTGATAATAATAACAATGGCATAACAGATGAGCCGGGAGAAGATTGCAAATTGAATAAATTTAATTATTACAATAACTCTTTTCCGGGCGTGCCATTAAACACTACCGATCCTTCAAACGGGCTCGAATATTATAGATACATGACCGGTTATTGGAAAGATGGTACCCCGTTAACATGTGGTGGCAATGGTTATGGTGGAACTATCCAAACCAATTATGTATATACTGCTGATACCTATACCAACGGTGTATGTGGAGCTACTCCTTGGTTCGAATCGAGCGTGCCTGGTGATAGAAGAATGATCTTAAGTTCGGGACCTTTTACCTTGAATGCCGGTCAAATGCAGGAAGTAGAGTATGCTTTTGTAACTTCCTTTGATAGTTCGATGACTGGTGGAATGGCTGCATTACCTAAGCTAAAATCGGATATTCAAAAAATAAATAATTTTTACAATCAATCAAATAAACCAAATTGTTTATCTACGTTAACAGGAATCGAAGAAGAAGCAGACCAGCAAAATGATTTTGAGATCTATCCGAATCCTGCAAAAGATTACCTGAATGTAAGAAAAGCAGTTATGGATGGCAAGGTGGAAAGAGTTAATTATGAAGTAGAGGATGTGCTAGGGAAATTTGTTTTATCAGGTAAAAGTGATGAAAAGGAATTTTCTGTAAACATTAGCGACTTGAATCCCGGCATTTATTTTTTAAGACTACAGGTTAATAATAGTGTAGTGGTTAAAAAATTTGTGAAAGAATAAGTTCTGAAATCTTTAAAAGCCTGCTCAATTGAGCAGGCTTTTTATTTAAAATTCAAATTTCTTTAAATACTGTACACTTATCGGTTAAATGCTATCATTTGCCAATTTTATTGCTTTTATATATTTAATCTTATTAAATTTATATATATAACCATTTAAAATGAAGAAACTATTACTGCTGATCTTTACATGTATAATATTTGTAGCCAAAGCTCAAAATGGTTTTACTACATATACCACTAATTTAACTATTCCCGGACTTTTAAAATTTCAAAGAGCGTTATTGGTAGATAACAGTGGTAACAAATGGATCGGCTTTCAAACTATTTCCAGCGGAGCAAATGGAGGGCTGGTAAAATATGATAATACAAACTGGACTTTTTATAATAAAAATTCTATTCCGGCATTTCAATCAAATTATGTTACTTCATTGGCAAAGGATAACAGTGGTAATATATGGATAGGCTGCGATTCGGGTTTAGTGAAATTTGATGGCATCACATTTACTTCTTATGGTACAGCACAGGGATTACCAATGAAATTTGTCAATTGCGTTGAAGTAGTCGGTAATCAGGTTTATGTGGGGACAAAAAAAGGCTTATCACGTTTCGATGGAACGTCTTTTACAAATTATAACGTGGCAAATGGCAAATTATCTTATGATACAATTACCTGTATAAAAGCCGAAAACGCTAATGTGATCTGGCTGGGTACGAGAAATCATTTAACCGAATTTAGTATTGACAACACGTTTTCTGTAACTTCTTACACATCAAATTCAACCATTGCAAACGCGGGAGTTTTAAATTGTATTTATATTGATTCTCAAAATGCCAAATGGCTTGGAACAAGTAACCTGGGAATCTTAAAATTTACGGGCTCTGTATTTGGTAATGCGAATGATCTTTACAGTATCATCGGTTCAGTTATTCCAAATGCGGTAATTGATATTTCAGAAGGGTTGCATAATGGGATTGTTTTTAAACATGCTCCCGGAACTGTAGCGCCTAATTTAATATCCGGATTGACTGAACTAACACCAGATGGAAAAGTCTACCAATATTATTATCCCGTTGCTACTCAAACTCTTGGAAATTATATCGAAAAAGATGGTTCTGATATTATCGTAACATTTTCTACTGGGTATGTTGCTCCCAATATGTATTACAAATTTAATGAAGCTAATTACACAGCTCCCTTCGGCACAATTACCGATAGGAATTTTAGTTTTTTAGATATTAATAACGTAAGAGCCGGTATTGCTAATAGAAACGATATGCACTGGGATATTGGGGGTTCAAAAAAGGCACTCTACGAAGTGCCAAAAGGCAGTGGAAAGCACTCGAACTTTAGTTCTGCATTATGGATCGGCGGGCTTGATGCAGCGGGGCAATTACATGGCGGCGCTAAAACTTATAGACAGGGAACCGATTTTTGGCCAGGAATTTTAGATACTACCAATGCTACAATTGACACAGTAACAGCTATCGCTTATGACAAGATATGGAAAGTGAGCTATATGGATATTAATACATTTGTTAACGCTTTTAATTCAGGGAGTGTAGTTGCAACGCCAGATATGTTGTCGTGGCCGGCTCACGGCACCGGAGATAATGCGAGAAATTTAGCCCCATTTGTCGACACCAATGGCGATGGGATTTATAACCCTAATGATGGAGATTATCCAAAGATCAAAGGAGATCAGGCATTGTATTATATCTATAATGATAAATTAGCAGCGCACAGTAGTTCTTTTGCACCTATGGGAATCGAGGTTCAGTGCATGGCATACGCTTATGGCTGTCCGGCAGTTGTAAACGGGCACAATGAACTAATATATACTACCTTTTATGATTACAGGATCATTAATCGTTCCTCAGAAAATTATCATGATGTGTATGTAAGTCTTTGGAGCGAAGTTGATCTGGGATATTACGGAGATGATTATATAGGAAGTAATGTTGAAGACAATTACGGGTTTGCTTATAATGCCGATAATAATGATCAATCTTCAGCAGGATATAATGGGTATGGAAACTATATACCGGCTCAGGGTTTTAAAATTATAAAAAGCCCTCTGGCAACAACAGATGGCATTGATAATGATTTTGATGGCACCACAGATGAGTCAGACGAAATGTTAGGCATGAGTAAGTTTGGGTATTTTGGAAATACGGTTCCATCTGTGCCTACGCCTTATACATGGCCGGTTTATGGAACGGATTATTATACCTACATGAAGGGTCAATGGAAAGATAGTACATCTATTACGTGTGGTGGCAATGGATATGGAGGAACTGTTAATACGAATTGGATTTACACCGGCGATCCTAGTACAACCGGACTAAATACTGATCCTAATAATAGTTGTGGGTTTTATTGGAAAGAATCTATGGTTGCAAGCGATAGAAATTTTGTGCTTGGCACAGGCCCCTTTAATTTAAATGCCGGACAAATGCAGGAAGTGGAATATGCTTTTGTTACTTCTTTTGACAGCTCATCAACTTCAAATTCTAATATATTATCTGTTGCTAAGTTAAAAACCGATATGCAAAAAGTAACTGCATTTTACAACCAGGCCAATAAACCTAATTGTTTGCAGGAGATCACGATTGGCATCAATGAGAGTGTAAAACAAAATGAGTTTTTCATATATCCAAATCCTGCTAAATCAGGTATCACAATCGCATCAACCATTAATGGAATACTTAAGATCAATTATGAAATAGTAGATGTATTGGGAAAGGTATTGATTCAAAATATGCATACAGGTTCTGAGAAATTCTCGATCAATATCACCGATCTGAATTCAGGTATTTATTTTTTAAGATTGCAGGTTAACAATAGTTTTGTAATTAAGAAATTTGTGAAAGAATAAATTATTACTAAATTTAATTTTTAGCATGAAAAAATATCTACTGATCATATGTTGTTTGGTTGTTATAAATGGAACAGCCCAAAATCCTACCTATCAGCAAAAATTATTTTACAGCTGCAAGGTTTGGGGATTTGTAAAATATTTCCATTCAGGCGTTTCTACCTGCCAGGTAAATTGGGATAGTGTTTTAGTGAGCCGACTTCCACACATAAAAAACGCAGTTACCAATAATGATTTTAATGATCAGCTCGATACTCTGTTGATACTAGCCGGCCCTATGGCAATTGCCACAACCGCTTTGCCCGACACCATACAGCCTGAACTAAAAAGAAACCGGAATTTTTCCTGGATCAACGACCCTTTTATAAGAACTGATATTAAGGTAAAATTAGACACCATTAAAAATAATTTCAGACCACACACCAGTTGCTGGGTAAAAGATAAAATTGCACCAAGTGATCCCTGGCTAAGGCTTCCATACGATAGTTTGATGTATCCACTGAATGCATACACCTTCTTTCCAAATGAACAAACAAGACTTAAAGTTGCTTTTAAATACTGGAACATACTGAGTTACTTTAATCCTAACAACTATACAATGGATAAGCCATGCGATAGTATTCTTTATAACAGAATTTTACTTTTTGCAAATGCTGCAACCGGTAGGGATTTTCACTATGCCGTTGAAAGAATGAGTGCGGATTTAAATGATGCCCATGCTGAAGATTATACCTGGACCACTGTTACAGGCGCACCAAGTTATTATTACCACCCTGCTATCAGAATTACACACGTTCAAAATAAATACATAGTCGTTAAGTCCACTATAGCAGCTATTAAACGTGGCGATGAAATTGTGTCCATTAATGGCGTCGCCCCAACAGTAATGGAGGATAGCTTAAGGCCTTATGTTTCTGCCGGAAACAGCGCTGTATTTTATAGATTCATGAGTACCTATATTCTTAACGGCAATAATAACACTCCTGTAAATATTGGATATAAAGATAGTTTAGGTAATACATTTAATATTAATACGATCAGGAACAGCTCGCTTTTTAGTAGCTTTTATCAAAACTATTACCCCAATGATACATTAGGAACTATTAAATGGAAAAAATTTGGATGTAATATCGGATACGTAAATATGGGTCGGATATATCCAGCCGATGTGGCAACTATGTATTCTAATTTGATGAATTCCCCGGCCATTATATTCGATTTGAGAAATTATCCTAATGAGGCTGCCTGGCCTATTGCAAATGCTATGTATGCATCAAAAAAAATATTTTCAAAAGGAATGATTCCGGATGTGACTTATCCCGGAACTTACTTTTGGTTAAATGATTCGCTGGGAATCAATGGAAATTCTACGCCTTACATGGGAAAAGTAATCATACTTATAAATGAGGACTCTCAAAGCCAGTCTGAATATTCAAGTATGATATTCGAAGCAATGCCCGATGTTGTAAAAGTGGGAAGTCAGACGGCCGGTACAGATGGTAATATTTCCTATTTTTTCGTCTCCAAAGATCTGCGTACCACTATTACTACATTAGGTATCTTTTATCCAAATGGCGATAGTACGCAACGAATTGGTATTGTTCCTGACTCCGTTGTTTATCAGACGCAATTGGGAATAAGGCATCATAGAGATGAAGTTCTGGAAAAAGCCTTGCAAGTGGCAAATTGTAATATCCCGACTTCAGCTGATCAATTAACATTTAATAATGCCGAAATCAGCATTTATCCAAATCCCGCCAAATCAATTATCACTATTACAGCTACTACTATAGGTAATGCAAAGATCAATTACGAAATAGTAGATGTATTGGGAAAGGTATTGATTGAAAACACGCACACAGGTTTCGATAAATTCTCTGTAAATATTAACGATCTGAACTCAGGCGTTTATTTTTTAAGGCTACAAGTTAACAATAGTACAGTAGTTAAGAAATTTGTAAAAGAATAATTTTTTAACAGTTAAAGCTCCTGATAATTTTGTTATCAGGGGCTTTTTTGTTTTCTATTAGGCGGTTTGATGCCGTTTTCTTATCTTTACAGGATATAAATTTACCATCATGATCGCAGAAATGAATACATCTACCAAAGCCCAACAATTAATAGATTTAGAAGATAAATACGGAGCTCATAATTATCATCCCTTACCGGTTGTTTTAGAGCGTGGACTTGGTGTACATGTATGGGATGTTGATGGTAAACAATATTATGATTTTTTGTCGGCATACAGCGCTGTTAACCAGGGACATTGCCACCCGAAAATTACTCAAACATTAATTGAGCAATCACAAAAGTTGGCGTTAACATCTCGGGCATTTCATAATAATGTATTAGGCGAGTACGAAAAGTTCATCACCGGCATTTTTGGCTATGATAAAGTATTGCCAATGAACACTGGTGCTGAGGGTGTTGAAACTGCCTTGAAATTGGCCCGTAAATGGGGTTATGAGAAAAAAGGGGTAGAGGTAAATGCCGCAAAGATCATTGTGTGCGAAGGGAATTTTCATGGTAGAACGATCTCTATCGTGTCTGCAAGTACTGATCCTGACGCGAGAATGGACTTTGGGCCGTTCACACCTGGGTATATAACTATTCCATATAATAATACTACTGCATTGGCAGAAGCTTTAAAAGATAATAATGTGGTTGGTTTTTTAGTTGAACCAATTCAGGGTGAAGCGGGTGTGTATGTACCTCATGATGGTTACTTAAAAACCTGCTCGGAAATGTGTAAGGCTGCTAACGTATTGTTTATTGCTGATGAAGTGCAAACAGGTATTGCCCGCACAGGTAAAATGCTGGCTTGCGATCATGAGAATGTAAAACCTGATATGCTGATCTTAGGAAAAGCTTTATCGGGTGGTATGTATCCGGTATCTGCGGTCTTAGCAAATAACGAGATCATGATGTGCATCAAACCGGGACAACATGGTTCAACATACGGAGGAAATCCTTTGGGTTGCAAAATTGCCATGACGGCCATGAATGTGATAGTGGATGAAAAATTAGCTGAAAACTCTGAAACATTGGGCGAGGTCTTAAGAACAGAATTAAGAGCTATTAAGTCGGATAGAATTACAACCGTAAGAGGAAAAGGCTTATTGAATGCGATCATTATTAAAGAAAAAGATGGCGTTTCAGCATGGGAAGTTTGTTTGAAACTGGCCGAAAATGGCTTGCTGGCAAAACCTACGCATGGCGATATCATTCGTTTTGCACCACCTTTAGTTATAACTAAAGAGCAGATCCTGGATTGCGCATCCATTATTAAAAAAACGATCGAGTCTTTAGATAATTAAATTCCGGATAATCCATTTGTTTTATGAGTTTCCGGAAAACCCTTTGTGAGATCTACATATTGGGATTCAGAAAAGTGTAATTGAGGTTTTTTTCCTACAAAAATATCGTGGTAAAACTGTTTTAAATAGGGTTTACGTTTTAATAAGGATGTTATCAAAAAATAGTTATGTTCGCTATCCAGCACATCAGAAAAGTTTACATAATTCACTTTTTTGCTTTGACGTGATTTTATTTTTTCTCCTAATTGATGTGCTGCAAAAATAATTCTTGCTCCACGTAAATTCCTGTCACGGTCATTAATAGTAATATAAGTGTTTTTCGCAAAATTTAATTTATCGATCCATTTATAATGTTGCCGCTGTTTTACACAAGCGGCGTTCAAAACTACATTATCAACCAAACCGGGTGTAAGATTCTTATAAAGATCTTTTTTTAGATTATGCATCAATACCATGTTTCCCATGCTATGAAAAAGCAAAGTCACAGTGCAAAATTTCAGTGGATGTTCGTTTTTGTAGCATTGAAATTCTTCAAGGAACTTACTATAACAAACCGCTACTTTTGGAGCTATTCTACAGGTTTTTATAATGTTTTTGCCCGGGCCAAGGTAAGGTCTTTCCGTTGGCCAGTCAAAAAATATGCCGTTCACGGGATATATTCGCATCAATTTTGTGGCTCTGTCGATTCCTAATGTAAATGTTTTTCCTAACCCTTCAGTAAAAACAACTACATCTTTCATGTCGTTTTTAAGATTTAATAATTCTTCCAGCGAAGAGTAGGGAATGGCTGTCCAGTTGTTTCCTTTGAAATAAACGGCAAAATATTTTAAGGTGGAACTATTGTCATAATCATAATCTACAAATTCCTGTTTCGAAAAGTCATAATTCCGTGTTGACACCACAAACAAACAACTATCGCTTTTAGAGGGTGTGTAGGTTTTATCTAAGCATATATTTGACCAATTACAATACGAATAGGGAGTAACAGGTTCATTGTTATTTTGAGTAATTAAAGGGGTGCTTAATAATAACAACCGAATCAATAAAATTTTGATATTGGGTAAAAGACTAATGGTCGTTTTGTGATAGTATTTTTTTAAACTCAGGCTCATAACAAATTGTGTTATTTACCTTATTAAAAATATGCCAGCAAACTTTAGCTCTTGTAAACGACTGATGTCATTGATTTATCAGCTTTTTTTCTTTTTGGCGATGAGTGTTCCAGGGTAGATCAGTTGGGGAATTTTTCCTTCAAAAATATCAGCATAAAACTGTTTTAAGAAAGGTTTTTCTTTCAGTAAGGATGGAATGATATAATAGTTATGTTCTTTTTTCAGAACTTTTGAAAAATTGACATAATTAACTTTTTTACTGAATTCAGCTTTTGGCCTTTCTCCCAATTGATGTTCTAAAAAAATAATTTTGGCGCCATTTAGGTTTCTATCTTTGTTGTTAATAGTAACATAAATGTTCTGAGATATAATTAATTTATCCAGCCATTCCTTATGATTTGTCTGCCCTACACAGGCAGCATTTAAAATCACCGAATTCGCCAAGTTAGGAGAAATGTTCTTGATCAGATCATTTTTGAGATCATGCATTAATAATAAATTTCCCATGCTGTGAAAAAACAAGGTGATCACTTTAAATTTAGCGGGATGTTCATTTTTATAGGTTTGAAATTGTTGTAAAAATACAGCGTAGGACCTCGCAACATTTGGAGCAATAGTACAAGTCGTTTTTATGTTCTTGCCTGATCGCATATAAGGTCTTTCAGTTGGCCAGTCGAATAAAATTTCATCGATGCCATATATCCGCATTAATTTTGTGGCTCTGTCTGTCCCTGATGTAAAGGTTTTTCCCAATCCTTCAGTAAATATGACTAAATTCTTAAATGTATTTTTTAGATCAAGTAATTCTTCAAAAGATCTGTGAGGAACAGCTGTCCAGTTATTGCCGCGGTAATACACAGCAAAATATTTTAAGGTGCCGGTAGTATCGTAATCATAATCAACAAATTCTTTCAGAGTATCATTATAATTGCGAGTTGAAACTACAAACAGACACGTGTCATTTTTTGAGGGAACATAATTCTTATTTAAAGACATATTGTTCCAGTTGCAATAAGAATATGGTATGACTGGAGAATTGTCTTTTTGAGAAAAAAGAAGGTTACTTACCCATAGAAATAGTATAAAAAGCTTCAGATTCACTATTTAATTAACAACCCGTTAAATATTTTGTTTTGTTAAAGGTAATTAAGAAAATTATATTAATTTAGTTTAAACTAAACTTAACGACTATGACAAACGAATTTAGCGAAAAGACGGCAGAAACCGGCAATACCATTAAATGTAAGGATTGCGGAGGGAATTTAAAATATCTGCCAGGGACTCCTTTTTTAAATTGTGAATATTGTGGCGCTAAAAACGATATAGCCTCAGAAAAAGCTGCCCCTGTAGAAGAGCTTGATTTTGAAAGCTTTTTAAGCGACAAAGGTCATCTGGAAGATAAGCAGGAGATCAGTACAGTGAAATGTACCAATTGTGCAGCATCTACCACATTAAAACCCAATGTTACTTCTTCCAATTGCCCTTATTGCGATACGCCTTTAGTGGTTCAAAACGCATCAACATCGTCTATTATCAAACCATCACATTTATTGCCATTTAAGGTCGATAGAAAAAAATCGACAGAATTATTTGTTTCCTGGGCAGGAGGATTGTGGTTTGCGCCTAATAAAATTAAAGAATACGCTCAACATTCGGCAGAAAAATTGAATGGTATTTATATGCCCTACTGGACCTATGATACGAATACAGTTTCTGATTATTCTGGAATGCGCGGTACGTATTATTACGTATCCGAAAGTTATACCGATAGCCAGGGAAAATCACAGACACGCCAGGTGCGAAAAACAAGCTGGCATCCAACAAGCGGTACTGTTTATAATGAGTTTGATGACGTATTGGTTGTTTCTTCTAAATCACTACCCGAAAAATTAGCTAATGAGCTGGAGCCATGGGATCTGAAACAGTTAACGGCGTATAACGATAATTATTTGAGTGGTTTTGTGACCGAAAGCTATCAGGTAAATTTGAAGGAAGGTTTTGAAAAAGCCAAGGACAGAATGAAAGATCCCATTTATTCAGCTGTGCGAGCTAATATTGGCGGAGATGAGCAACAGATAACATCTGTTAATTCAACATATAATGATGTTACCTTTAAACATATCTTATTACCGGTTTGGTTAAGTTCTTATAAATATAAAGACAAAGTGTATCGCTTTTTAGTGAATGCACGTACCGGCGAAGTACAAGGGGAAAGACCTTACTCGGCCGCTAAAATCGCTGCTTTGGTAATTACCATTATTGCTGTGGTAGGAGCAATCATTTATTTCGCACAAAAGAACTAGAAGAGTTCATCTACAAATAAAAAGTAAAAAAGGCTTAATATTTAAGCCTTTTTTACTTTGGTGGGTTTAATACCCAGTTTTTTCATATTGCGTTTATTCTGTCTTTTATAATCCCGACGCATTTTTTTGACACCCTTTTTCTCTTCACGGGCAGCTACCGAACTTGGCTTATCTTTTTTCTTCTTTTTCAAATAAGGATTATAAGCTTCGCGGGCTTTGTGTTTTCTCCCCGATTTCTTCCATATCTTCTTACGCTCATCGCTTTCGGTAAATTGCGCTTTTACAGGCAATTGGCCTATAAAAAAGAGTATGAGAGCTATACCGATCAGTTTCTTCATTATTACAAATAACGGCTTTATCTTAAAAAGATACTTACCAAACATCATAATTTACTAACAGTTTTTTCAATAAACATTCGTTTTGTGGTTTGTGGCTTTTATCTTAAATTTGTTTGAACTAGAAAAGATATAATGGCGATTAAAGACTGGACAAAAGAAGAAATTTTAGAGGTGTATAACACACCCTTAATGGAATTAATATATAAAGCAGCTGAGGTTCATAAACAGCATCATACGGTAGGCGAAGTACAGGTAAGTTCTTTGTTATCCATTAAAACAGGAGGTTGTCCCGAAGATTGCTCGTATTGCCCTCAGGCAGCACGTTACCATACAGAGGTGAAGGTTCATAAGTTAATGAGTGTTCCTGAAGTAGATGAAGCAGCTAATAATGCAAAAGCAGGCGGCGCCAGTCGTATGTGCCTGGGTGCAGCCTGGAGAGAAGTGCGAGATAACCGTGATTTTGATACTGTGCTTGATATGGTGAAAACTATTAATAGCAAAGGTTTAGAGGTTTGCGCTACCTTAGGAATGGTAACAGAAGATCAGGCAAAACGTTTAGCAGAAGCAGGTTTATACGCGTATAACCACAATATTGATACTAGTGAAGAGAATTATGAGAATATTATTTCCACCCGTAAATTCGACGACCGTTTAAATACGATTCACAATGTTCGCAAAGCAGGCTTAACGGTTTGTTCGGGCGGCATTATTGGGATGGGCGAAAAGATAGAAGATAGAGTAGGCATGTTATATACGTTGAGTTTATTACGCCCTCAGCCCGAATCTGTTCCTATAAATGCGTTAGTAGCAGTAGAAGGAACTCCAATGGAAGATCAGCCACCGGTTCCTATCTGGGATATGGTTCGTATGATTGCTACAGCACGTATCGTATTGCCAAGAACTGCGGTTCGTTTATCCGCTGGTCGTTTAAGCATGAGCATGGAAGGTCAGGCATTATGTTTTATGGCAGGAGCAAACTCTATTTTTGCCGGCGAAAAATTGCTGACAACTCCTAATCCTTTATATAACCAGGATATGGAAATGTTCAACATTTTAGGATTATCATCTAAAAAAGCGTTTGTTGATAAACTTAAAAATGAAGAATTAGCTGTATCCGAAAGTTCTATTTAGTATTTACAGGCACAGAATTTGATTTTATTTGTTAAAAGATTCAACATGAAAACACTTGTTTTAGTATTCGCTCTTTTATCGTTTCAAATAACAGTAGCTCAATCTGCCGAAATTTCGGGTAAGTATGATAAGATCGGTAAATTTGATAAAGGTATGGCTATCGTGCATAAAGGTGGCTTGGTTGGAGCGATCAATTCCGATGGCAAAGAGGTAATCAAACCAGAATACGAAAGATTATCGGGTTTTGGTCCGGATGGATTATCATATTCTTATAAAAACGGAATGGTAGGACTTATTACTAAGGAAGGAAAAGTGCTGGTCGATAATCAGTATGAATATATTGGTCATTTTAAAGACGGCTATGCTACTATTCGTAAAAATGGTTTAACCGGTATCATTGATAAAACAGGAAAAATTGTGGTAGATATTAAATACGATAAATTGAAATGTGAAGCCGGTGGTGTATTTAAAGCTACTAATGCCGACGGTACTGAAGTCCTGGTTAAAAAGAACGAATAATGAAAGGAAACAAAACATTTCCTTTATCACTTTCTAAACTTCTCGATCAACGGTCAGAAAAAAAAATGTTGCGGTCTTTGAAAACCTCATATCCTTCTATAGATTTTTCGGGTAACGATTATTTAGGTTTTTCTACACAGGGATATTTATTCAACGAACTCCAATCACTTAATTTGTCAACCAAAACAGGTTCTACCGGTTCCCGATTGATCAGCGGTAATTCGATATTGTTCAATGAGGTAGAAAATGAGGTAGCCGGGTTTCATGAAGCGGGATCTGCTTTGATCTTCAATTCAGGTTACGATGCTAATGTTGGTTTATTATCCAGTGTTCCTCAAAAAGGCGATTTAGTAATAAGTGACGAATTGATACATGCCTCTTTAATTGATGGCATTCGGTTGAGCTTTGCAACTCATTATAAATTCAAGCATAATGATATTGCTTCTTTAGTTGAATTAATAACAAGGCATCGTGAATCTTTTAATGAGATTTATGTTGTTGTGGAAAGTGTTTATTCAATGGATGGCGATTGCGCTCCATTGATAGAACTAGCTGATCTTTGCAAACAATACGAATTACATTTAATAGTTGACGAAGCACATGGTATTGGTGTTTTTGGTGATCAGGGAAAAGGTTTGTGTCAGGAATTAAATATTCAGAATGATTGTTTTGCAAGAATTTATACTTACGGAAAAGCAATGGGTTGCCATGGCGCTGCTGTTTTGGGAAGTGAGGAACTAAAACACTATTTAATTAATTTTTCCCGTTCATTTATATACACAACAGCTATGCCCGAACATAGCTTACTTACTATTAAAGCTGCATATCAATTGCTTCCTAAAACAAATGAAATTAAAAAATTAAGAAATAATATTATTTATTTTAATAGTAAAACAAATTCTGATAATTCGTTTATTGAAAGCACGAGTTCGTTGCATTGCAAATTTATTATTGGAAGTAAACAGGTTCAGGACCTGGAGGAAAAATTAGCGAAGTCTGACCTGTTTGTAAAATCCATTAAAAGCCCTACAGTTAAAGAAGGTCAGGAACGCATTCGCATTTGCCTGCATTCTTTCAATACAAAAGAGGAAATTGATTTATTGGCTAATTCGTTGTCAGGCTAGCGGGTCGACGTTGTTTTTTTATGAATTCACTTTCTTCACTACACAAACAGATCTAAACCCCAGCCACGCAGTTGGCTTCGTATATTCCATGTCTTTTCCCACTCTGCATTCTTCCAACCTGTTTCTCCAGCCACCACCTTTACTAATTCCTTTTTCATTAACCATTTCAGCAACATTGCCAAGCATGTTGTACAAACCAAAAAGATTTTTCCAGTAAGAGTATACAGGTGCAGTTACATCAGCATTGTCAATCGGTGTTCCATTTACTACAATACTATCTGGATGAGCACAATTTAAAAGATAATTCCCTTTCTCATTCTTTCCATTATTATAGAGCACGTTCATTGAAAACTCTGCCAGCTTTTCCCATTCATTTTTGGTTGGTAAGCGGTATTCAAAATCTCTGTATTTGTGTTTTTTTGCTAAGGTCAAAAACGATTTTACGCGTTCTGTTCTCCATTTGCAGAAAGCAATTGCCTGCTCATAACTAATTCCTACAACAGGATATTCTTTATATGCAGGATGCCTGTAATAATGCTGCACATAAGGCTCGTTGTAGGTGAATTTGTCTCTCCAGCACAATGTGTCGGGTAAAGTGGCAATGTGTTCTTTTGAATTTGCACCATATTTAAGAGATACCCATCGTTCGTATTCCCTCCAAGAAACATTTGTTATTTCTGTTTCATCTGCAAATAAAGTATCGTTGATCTGTACCGTTCCAGGGGGAATAAATGGTTTTTCTTTTGTAAAAGAAAGGCAAACGCAAGCAAGAACGACTGGAATGAATAACAATTGTTTCATATTGGTAGTGGTTAAATATTATATTCCAATCGCTTTTCTCAGATCGCCAACATCACTCACATCTGCACTTAATTCTTTAACGGGAATCTTGTTTTGTTTATTTGAGAAACAATTTCCCAAAGACGTCTTATCGCATAGATACATTTTGCCGTTAGATAGCACGCATAAACTGTAAGTATCTTTTGGATCGTAAGAAATAGGAGGATTGTAGAAATTGTAAACAATGTTTTTGCTATGACATACCAAATAAGTATGTTCCGCTTTAATAAATGTACCGTTATTATCTACCAGGAAAATCGGTGTCATTTTAGCTCCTTCCGGCATGCTTGTAGGGCAATCAGAGTTACAAATGCCAAAGCTGCTAATATTAAATATACGGGACACTTTATATTGAATATTCATAGATTTAAACTGTCTGTTCATTTCTTCTTCCTGTTGCTTTTTCCAGCGAATCTGTTCTTGTATCATTTCCGCACTTAGCTTTTTTTGTTCTGCTGCAAAAGCGGCCTGTTTGGCTTCAAACTCTTCTTTCAGTTTTTTCTCATCCGCTTCGCGCTTGGCTACCAGGTTTTTATAGTCGCTGAACTTAGATTCATAAGATTTCAGGGCTTTATCGTAATCAGCTCCTGTTAGTGCAGGATAGACGATCAGTTTTTCAACCTGCTCTCTGTATTTTAAGGTCAGTAAATAGTTTTTTCCTTTGGTTGGTCCTTCAGATACTTCGGCACTGCTCCAGGTAATGTCGGCCAACTTTGGACTGAAATTCTTATTTTCGGTTCCAACTTCAAACACCGCATTTTTAAATGCTTCGAGTTCCGGAAATTCTTTGTAGTTAACATCCAGTTCAAATTGTGGCCTGCCAGCCGTAGCTTTAGCTGGTTTTGAAGGAGTAACAGCCTTTGGTAATTGGTTTACTTTTTTTGTATACACTACTTTTTCGGCTTCGATCTTTGGCGGAATAGCATCCAGTTGCTTTTGAAGCTCTATTGTTTTTGGCGACTCAGTTGGTTCTGATTGCATTTCGGTGGCTGTGTTCCTTGAAGCCACCGGCTTTTGTCCTTTCAAAGAATTATCTCTGCTAACATACACCCAGTTTTTAGCAATTGTATCCAATACATACATATTATATCTATCGGCAGTATGTTCCGATTGAAACTCAACGGTGATCTGTTTCTTTGGATTGATAAATACAGGCTCTCCGTTTTGATAACCTTTGATATCGATCATTCCGGCACTTTCTAAAGTAGTTTTTACACCAGCGCTGTCGTAACTCATTGGTATGCCACTGGCGATGATGTCGGCCTGGTCGTGAAATTCACGGTATTTGATTTCTACATCGCCAACAATATCCTGCCCTTGCTTATTAATAAAGGCTTTTTTAGGAATAATGATCTTTGAATTGGACTTGTGTTTGATGGTACCACCTTGTTCTGCTTTTACCTTGTAGGAAGTGTAAGGAACGTTTAACTTAGAGATAGGAGGGGTGATAAAAGCTTTATGTTGCTTTGTTTCGGGAGAACTACTATGTTGGGTTTGTGAAGTAACTATTTTATCATTATTGGATTCTTTTGGTGGTTGTTTTTTAAATACTGAGAAATAAGTAACGGTACAAATAACGGCTACGCCTGCTATGATCGCCGAATAGGTTATCTTTTTATTCTTTAAAAAGTTAACATCACTTCGGGCTTTCTCGATGCTCTGCTTTTTAAACTTATTGACCAATTCTCCAAAATCTTTGTGTGAATTAATTTCTTCGTCTGGTACGGGCTGTCTGTCAAGATTAAATTTTGCGGCCATTATTTTGATTTTTTAGTCAGTGTTTTTTTTACGCGCTCTAAGATGCGATACAATTTTACTTTTGCGTTTGTTTCTGTTAAGTTCAATATTTCAGCGATCTCTTTGAACGCTCTTTTTTCGAAGAAACGTAACTCGATCAATTGCAATTCATCTTCCGGAAGATCTTTGATCACGGTCATTAATATACCTTTATATTGTTCCATGTATTCCTCTTCTACTTCTTCACAAATATTTCTCAGGTCGCTCACATCTGCATTGATCGTGCGTAGTTTGCTATTATTCCTGAACATCTGCATTACTTCGCTGTGAGCAATACGGTATAACCAGCTTGCAAAAGGCACACCTTTATATTCATATTTTTCAATGTTGGTCAAAGCTTTCAAAAATACCTGTGAAGTCAGATCAAAGGCTGTATCTTTATCATCCATACGTTGATAAACATATCCAAAAATTTGTTTGTAATATTTGTCGTACAAAGGCCCAAAGTGTTCAGGGTTTTGTTTCGCAGCCTCAATAATCTGTTGTTCATCCAACAACATATCGGCGGTATGGTGATAACGTGGTGAAAATTCCATATGAACTGCGTCTAAAAGCATTACGGGTTTATAATACAAAAGCGATACAATAGTTACACTCCAAAGTGAAATAAATCCTCCTTTAAACTTAAGTAACTGAAAATCAAATCCATTATTTTCAATCTCACTGAGTGAAATTATATTTTAAACGGGTGAAATTAGCTTTTGAATGAGTAAATGAATTTTCCGCAGGATGAAATGAATGGAAAAAAGAAGCATTTGAGAATAGAAATTGGCTATTTCAGATCAAAACATATTTTATGCCAAGTTAAACGAAATAATACAACGTTTACGTTTTTAGTTATGACTATTTATAATTAAGTTTGATTAAGACTGTTTCAAATGAAAAAAATCATACTTCTAGCTATTTTGTTGTTAACTCAGCAATTTTTATTTTCTCAATGTTTAAATGGTATTTATACAATCGGCGGATCTGCACCATC
>JAZKGE010000019.1:313308-363460 GCA_040386075.1 Bacteroidota bacterium | reverse complement strand
ATTCCAATCTTCTGCTATTGGTGCCTTGCAAGAAGCATCTGAAGCTTACCTTGTCGGTCTATTTGAAGACACCAACTTGGCTGCTATCCACGCAAAGAGAGTCACTATCCAACCAAAGGATATCCAACTTGCTACGCGTCTCCGAGGTGAACGATCTTAAGGATCTGAGTGTTGATTAACGCTTAATAAAAAAATCTTTACTTCTCTATTTATAGTCTTTTTATTACTACAAACCCAACTAATTTTTTAGTAATGAAAGAACTATTACATTTTACCTGTACAAAATAAATACCTGAAGGCAATTCAGTAGTATTCTGTGACATTACATTTTTACCTGTTTCTAAAGTAATGTTCTGAGAGCTTATTACTTTTCCTGAAATATCAAGTATATTAACCTGTCCTTTGCTATTTTCTTTAGAGTTAATAGCAATGCTTAAATTATGAGAAGCTGGATTAGGATATAACACAACATCGCTATTATCCAATAAAGCTTTTTCTTCAACAGAAGACAAAAGGTCATTCAATGTATTAACTGTTGTGTTAGTAATAACCGGTTCATTGTAATCGAAATAAATAGCCGCTGTATTTTTGAACTGTGTGCCTTGTGCTACATTACGTTTACGTTTGATGGTATATGTTACCAAACCAGAACTCATCAAATCTCCATATTGAGACTTCCAAGGCAAATTAATATTAGCAAATTTAAAGGTAATAACGCCATTTTCACTCACAGTGGTTGTATAATTATGGTCTGAATAACCCGGATGTAAAGTAGTCCAATCCAGGTCTGCATCTAATGTATCAACTACTGAGATGTTTTGTGCAAAATAAGTTCCTTCGTTTTGAAAATGGATTACATAACTTAATAAAGAATCCTTGCTGGCAATATAGCCTTGTGTACCGGTTCCTTTTGGACTTACTTCTTTGAAATTAGGGTCAAAAGAACTGACAACTGTTTGCTGATAGTTTTGAACATTGTTCCAAGGTGTATAGTCTGTTAACCAGGTTGTATTAATTGGTGCCATGTGAGCAGTAGAATCATAAAAATTAACTAGTGTTCCTAAAGGAATATTTGTAGGAGTGTTATAAGTTAAATTTATTTGATCGGCGGTGCCAGGAGCTAAGGAGGTAAATCCTGATTGTACGCTATAATGATTTGGAAAATTAATTGCATCTATCTGGGTAAATAAATTTGGATTTTGAGTAAAAGAACCCAATTGGCCATCATTTACATATCCTATTTGAACAGCAGACTCTTGTAAAGTTCCATTGTTTTCGATAATTACTTTTTGATAATACGCGTTACCCGGGATTGGCGGAATGTTAGATGTAGTAATGATATGTAGATCATGTATAGGAACAACGTTGTTCGCAAAATTCACAGTAGTAGTGCAGCCTGAACTTGCAGTTACAGTTTGTACTTGTGCATTACTTTGACAAAGCGCTAAAGGATATGATGTATTAACTGATTCGGTTAAAGTGTACGTTCCACTTGGAACTTGAAAGCTATAATTACCATTTGCATCCGTAAATGAATATCCAACGCCCGAGCAATGGATCATGATATTATGAATACCGGTTTCAACACCATCAATCGTACAATTGCTATTAGCATCAGCATATACTTTACCTGTAATTGTGCAGTAACATGAATTGTTAGTGGGATTGTAGCTCACATATGTATGATCATTACCACGACATCCATTAGCATCTGTTACCGATACCCAGATATTTCCATACGACAACCCGGAAGCCGTTGCGCCTGACTGGCCGTTACTCCAACTATAAAAGTAGGGAGCAGTTCCGCCTGTTGCATTGGCAACAACACTTCCATCACTATTAAATTTACAAGTAGCAGATGTTGGAGTTAAACCAACATGAATAGGGCTTGTGGCATATAAATTTGCGCTTCTGGTAACCGAACAACCAACAGCATCTGTAATAACGCAGGAATAGCCTCCCAAGGTTACATTACTAATTTGTGCAGCTGTTGATCCGTTGCTCCAGTTATATAAAAAAGGAGGGTTTGTGCCACTTGCATTAGCAATTACAGTTCCGGTTGTCGCGGGACAAACTACTGCAGAAGCTATAATAGATACATTGATCGTGCTAACCGGCAAAATATTAACCATTCCACTTCTCACGCAACCAACGGCATCGGCCACAGTAAAACTATATATGCCCGCAGTAACTCCGCTAATGCTAGTATTAGTTGTAGTGCCCGAAAAAGTATTCCACACGGTTGTGTATGGCATTGTTCCGCCTATAATAGTAAGAGAAGCGGAGCCTGTTGGTGCAGTACATGAACTTGGACTTGCTGTAAAAGTAACATTAATAGGAGTTGTGGCGCCAACCGATGCATAGCCTGTTCCTGTGCATCCATTAGCATCAGTTGCTATAACCGTGTAATAAGTCCCGCCTGATACGGCAGTTAAGGTCTGACTATTTTGTCCGTTACTCCATAAATAAGTGTAAGGAGGCATTCCACCTGACCCAAAAGCAATAGCACTGCCATTGTTTTGTACACAAGTAGCGTTGGTCACGGATGGGTTTACATTGATATTGATACTTTGTTGAACATATGCTCCATTCCAATTATTATTACTGATACATCCCTGAGCATCGGTAACAGTGGCTGTATACATTCCCTGAGTTAAATTCGTAATTGAAGTTGCATTGGCGCCTGTATTCCATTGATAGGTATAAGGTAAAACCCCACCGGTAGCAGTAACACTTGCTGTACCATTAGTACAATTAGCAGGTGTTGTGGAATAAGTAAGATTGATGTTAGAGGTTTGAGATATATAAGAGGCTGTATCTCCTACTTCTACAACACAGCCGGTCATCTGATCGGTAACGGAAAGGCTATACTGGCCAATAGGCACAGGTATATTATTTCCGCTATAGTTAGCTAATGTTGTTGTATTCGTCCAGTTGTACGTAAATGGGCCGGGAGTACCTGAAAAGCTGCTGGCACTTAAAGTACCTGTAGTATTTGGACAGATAGGATTAGTACTACTTGTACTTACGTAGAACGGCATCGTATAATACGCACTAACGGATGCAAAATTTACACCATCGCTTGCAGAACAATAAATGTAGCCGTAACCGCCAGCAGCAAAACCCGTTAACTGATCTGTTAAGGAGTTAACGTTGGAATGAATTACAGCGCTTCCTCCACCTAGATAATAGGTATAAGAAATTGGTGCTGTTAAACCGCTTACTGTTACCGAGTAAACACCGTTGTGATTACATGGAACCGTGGTGACGGTGCCAGTCATTGTCTGTGCGTTTGAATTTATAACTCCACAGAGAGTAATAAATATGCTTAATACTATTTTCTTCATGTTGCTGTTTTTAAAGGGTTATATTAGAATGGGGATTCTATAGTAAAGGTAGATTGAATTAGCAGGTTTATAAAACACAACAAAATATTTATTACATATTCAAAACATGAACTAATTAACACTAATGATATAATACGAATATAATAGCTGTACATAAAATACATGCTCAAATTAATTAACCGGCTTATAATTTTATGATCTCATGAATAATTCTATCTTTGAAGTAAAAAAAGCCATGAAAAAGATACTCTCAATATTGCTGCTATTTATTTCAGTTTCCATTTTTGCTCAAAATGGTGATGCCTTAATTGGCACATACATGACCGATAAAAATGAGGGAATGGTTGAGATCACTAAAAGAGGCGCGAAGTACTATGGTATTTTAACCTGGACCAAAACGCCGGGAAAATTAGACGCTAATAATCCTGATAAAAAACAACAAGCTGATAAACTAGCAGGAAAAGAGATCTTAAAGGATTTTGATTTTGACGGTAAAGACCTTTGGCATAACGGCACTATTTATGATCCAAAAAATGGCAAAACATATAGCTGTAAAATTACCCGTGACGAAAAAGGCAACTTAAATGTGCGTGGATTCATAGGCGTTTCTTTATTAGGAAGAACAGCCTTTTGGGTAAAAGTGAAATAATACTAACATCTTAAAAACAAAAAAGGCTTTACAATATTGTAAAGCCTTTTTTGTTTGATTCTAATTTTAGTAACTCAACAAATCACCAATGGCTGCCTCTACCTTATCGGCATTTGGCAGCATGGTTTTTTCTAAAATAGAATTTAAAGGTATTGCAGGCAAATTTTCTGCTCCTACTACTCTTACTGGTGCATCTAGTTTTTTGAAACAGTTTTCAGAGATGCGTGCCGCTATGCTTTGCGAGAACCCATTAAACACTGGTTCCTCTGTTAAAACTAAACATTTACCATGCCTATTAGCGCTTGCAAATATCAATGCTTCATCGATTGGAGCAATGGTTCTCAGATCAATAATTTCAACTTTTCCCTCGAATTTTTTAGCGGCTGCTTTAGCCCAATAAACTCCCATACCGTAAGTAATAACGGTTATGGAGTTACCGTTTGAAATGTTTTCTTCAGTCGCTTCCTGCACTACTCTACCTTTACCAAATGGGATGATATAATCTTCGTCCGGTTCAATGGTTTTAGCATCTTCTGTGCCTTTAATTTTACTCCAGTATAATCCTTTATGCTCCAGCATCACTACAGGATTTGGATCATAATATGCAGCTTTCATTAAGCCTTTAAGATCTGCACCTGTACTTGGATAAGCTATTTTAATTCCTTTGATATTAGCTAATACACTTTCTACAGAACTTGAATGATATGGGCCACCACTGCCGTAAGCACCAATTGGCACACGAATCACACAACTTACCGGCCATTTGCCATTACTTAAATAGCAAGAGCGGCTTACTTCTGTAAACAATTGATTTAAACCCGGCCAAATGTAATCGGCGAACTGGACTTCTACAATTGGTTTCAATCCTGCGGCACTCATACCAACGGTACTACCAATAATAAATGCTTCCTGAATTGGCGTGTTAAATACACGGTTATCGCCAAAGGTTTGTGCCAATGTAGCTGCTTCTCTGAATACTCCTCCCAAACGTTTTCCAACATCTTGTCCGTAAAGCAATGCTTCTGGATGTCTTTCCATGATCTCACGAATTGCAAATAAAGCGCTATCCACCATAACAGTCTTCTCCTTGCCGCTTGGGGCTCTGTTTCCTTTTTCTTCGGTTACAGGTGTTGGAGCAAAATCGTGTAGCATCAAATCTTCCGGACGAGGATCTTCTTCTAATAAAGCTCTTTCATATTCTGATTCTACAAAAGCAACTGCGTCTTCTTCTATCTTTTTAATGTCTGATGCGTCAACTCCCGCAATGATCAACTGATTACGTAAACGCGGTAATGGATCTCTTTTCGCACATTCTTCCAGATCATCTCTATACCATTCTTTACGAACTCCTGAGGTATGATGATTCAATAAAGGCACTTTAGCGTGCACCAGCATTGGCCGGCGTTCCTTACGAATAATTTCTAAACACTCGTTAATGGTTTTGTATGACAAAATAAAATCAGTGCCATCAATAGTCCTGGTTTCTAATCCTTTAAACCCTTTAGCGTAATCTGTAATATCCTGCGAACGGATCTCGCGCGCATGAGCCGAAATATCCCATTCGTTATCCTGTACTAAATACAGGATCGGCAATTTTTTTAGAGTAGCCATTTGAAAAGCTTCTGCTACTTCACCCTCCGTGCAACTGGCATCTCCCAGCGAACAAACTGCTACCGGATTTAGTCCTTTAAAATCCTGTTGTAAATTATTTAATTCTAAATACTGTAACCCCATTGCCACACCGGTTGTAGGAATAGCCTGCATACCTGTTGCGCTACTTTGGTGAGGAATCTTTGGCATATCATCTCTTCGTAAACTGGGATGAGAATAGTACGTTCTTCCCCCTGAAAATGGGTCATTACGTTTTGCCAGTAACTGTAACATTAATTCAAATGGAGACATTCCAATACCCAATAAAATGCTATCATCGCGGTAATACGGACTCACAAAATCCTGTGGCAAAAGCTGCAAACCTAGTGCTAACTGAATAGCTTCATGTCCGCGTGAAGTTGCATGAACATACTTTGCTGTTACCTCTTTATTAGCCTCATACAATTCTGCCATACTTTTGGCAGTGCACATTAAAGTATAAGCTTTTTTAAGGGTTTCAACAGATATTTTTTCTTTCACAGAAGTGGGTTCTAAAATTGTAGTGGCCATGTAAATTTTGTAAACTTAAAGTATTAAATATATAAAATTTACTTTATTTCACACAAAAAAACATCCCGAAAAAAGGGATGTTTGTCTAATTTTTGAATGAAAAACAGGATTTTAGTGCTTTAACTACGAAAAAATGATGGGGCGTGTCCCTGCGGGCCGGGCTTTCGGCACTCGCTTTTTTATTTGTCCTGCGGAGCAAATAAAAAGGCTCAGACAAATGCCTCTCCCGATAGCTATCGGGACCCTCACGCGGGGCTTACGTTTCAAAAATCGGAGCGTTAGTTTCAACATGGGCATTGAATCTTGCGTGAGGGATGCGAATGAAAATCCTTTTGCCTGTCTCTTGCAAAAAATTGAAGTGGGTCAGCCCGACGGCGCTGTCTCTTTGCGCCGACACGCCTAAAACTATTTAATAATAACTCCCATTTTATCAATAAACGGGATCATCTGAAAATTAGCTTCAATAATGGATTCCGGCAAAAAAATAAATTGTTTATCAAATAGCTGTCCGTTCATTGTAAAACTTAGCCAATACTCATTACTAATACCAAAAACTTCTTTTGATACCGGTTCAATTAATTTATAATCCAAAGTTTCAATTTCTTCAAAAAAATGACGTAAAGTACTTGTTTTTTTCTTTACATCATTAATAACACCATATCCGGTGGACGTGATCAACACATTTTTAATACTTTCTTCCTTGAAGTTAAAAATGTAAGCATTGTATTCATCCAGGCCTTCAAATTCCTGAACAATAGCTATGGCTACATCAAATACTTCCGGAATAACGATGTCTTTAATCATTACACTAACTTCACTAAATAGTTTTCTTTTTTGCCTTTGCTTATTAATAAATATTTACCGCCCGTGAACGCAGCTACGTTTATAATTGCATTTACATCGGTTGTTTTTGTTTTATTAATACTTATAGCATTTCCTGTAAACACTTTTCGCGCCTCTGTTTTACTTGGAAATACGGGGGCTTTATCCACTAGCAGGTCGACTATATTTATTCCATTAACTACCTCAGCTTTATTTACTTCAAACGTATCGATACCACCCAGCATTTTTTCAAAAGCATCCGAACTTAAATTAGCTACGTCTTCTGCTTTTGATTTGAATAAAAACTCTGCGGTTTCAATAGCTTGTGCATGATCTGCTTCGCTATGAACCCTGATCGTAATTTCTTTTGCTAATGCTTTTTGGATATAACGTTCGTGCGGTGCTGCATTATGCTTTACTTCCAATTCTTCAATTTCTGATTTAGAAAGTAAGGTGAAAATACGTACGTAAGATTTTGCATCATCATCACTCACATTCAACCAAAACTGGTAAAACTTATAAGGAGACGTTTTCTCTCTATCTAACCAGATATTCCCTCCTTCGGATTTCCCAAATTTAGTGCCGTCTGACTTTTTTATTAATTGAGTGGTTAATGCAAAGGCTTCTCCACTTGCTTTGCGACGAATGAATTCGGTACCGGTAGTTATATTTCCCCACTGATCAGAACCACCCATTTGTATTTTACAGTTGCGCTCTTTCCATAAATAGTAAAAATCGTAACCCTGAATTAACTGGTAACTGAACTCCGTAAACGACATTCCTGAATCGCCATTGATACGATTTTTTACCGAATCCTTCGCCATCATATAATTTACTGTTATATGTTTTCCGGCATCACGAATGAAATCTAAAAAAGAATATGTTTTAAACCAGTCATAATTATTTACTAACTCCGCGCTATTCTCACCACAATTAAAATCTAAAAACTGACTTAACTGTTTTTTTATGCCTTCTACATTTTTATTTAATGTATCTGCATCCAACAAATTACGTTCTGCTGATTTACCGCTCGGATCGCCAACCATACCTGTTGCTCCGCCAACCAAAGCCAATGGCTTATGGCCAGCTAATTGGAACCGTAACAAGGTCATGATCTGTGCTAAACTTCCCACGTGTAAACTGTCTGCGGTAGGGTCAAAACCTATATATCCTGTAACCACTTCTTTATTCAATAATTCTTCCGTTCCCGGCATCACGTCATGCAGGATCCCACGCCACTTAAGTTCTTCTATAAAATTTGTTTTCATACTCTGAATTGATTCTCAAAAATAGAAATAATAAGTGGATTTTTACCCGCCGTTTCAGCAGATTTTGACTAAAAGTTATTCTGTCAGTTCGAGCGAAGTCGAGAACAAGACACCGGAGTAGAAAATCTTCTCGACTTCGCTCGAAGTGACAAGCTTTTATGCGATAAATTCCCTGATCAACTTATTCATTGCCGGAATTGCTTCCAAGTTAAGTGTATGGCCTGCAAAAGGAATTACTTCTAACTTGGCGGTTGGAATAGTATCAGCTACTTCCTGCGCCATATGTACCGGGAACAGGGCATCTTTTTCTCCTTGTATGACAAGCGTTGGAGTTGTTATTTTTTTTAAGTCAGGGCGATAATCACCTCGTTCCTTTGTAGCGCGCATTAATTTAAACAAAGCCTCTTTATCTTCATTAGCTTCCTGACGAGCTTGTTTCATCATATCGATAGGAAATAACGGATTTTTGAAATAACCCTCGCTTAATACAGTAGGCAACATAATATCCAGCATCAAACCATATCCTCCAAACTCCAGTGCACGCCACCAGGATAATTCAATAGCTTCGTAATACGGTGTTTTATGCGCAAAGGTTGACATGAGTATTAATTTAGAAATACGGTTACCATAATTAACTCCTAAATTTTGTGCTACCAAACTGCCATAAGATAAACCGGCAATAGTGGCCTTATCAATTTTTAACTGATCCAAAACGCCGATCACATCTTTAGCATGCTGATCAAAGTTTCTCCATTCCCCCGTTTTGTCACTTTGTCCCTGGAAAATAAAATCGATCAAAACAATTTTGTAATCATTTTTATAAGCCGGTGTTGTTAAAACCCAGGCAATAGTAGATTGAGAAAGCCCGTTTAAAAAAACTATTGTTTCTTTAGCAGTTTCATTTCCCTGAACTTCAAAATAAATATTCAGGTTATCGGAGGTTTTGCAGATCATATTATAAAAATTTTAATGTTCCTTTATCATCACTTACGTTCAATTCAACTTCTTTTCCAAAATACATGGCCATATTTTGATCAATATGTCCTGCAGGAAAATCAAAACAAACCGGATAGTTATATTCTTTCACTGCATCCAAAATAATTTCATCGGGTAGTTTTCCAAAAGGGATCATGTTGTCTTTCATGTCTGTCATACCACCAATTACAAGGCCTTTCAGATGTTTAAGTTTACCTGATAATTTTAATTGCATCATCATACGATCAATATGATACAAATATTCATCAAGGTCTTCTAAAAATAAGATCTTATCCGTTGTATCCAGATCATAAGTTGTACCCGATAAAGCATAGAGCAACGACAAATTGCCGCCAACTAATTGTCCTGTTGCATTTCCGGAAATATTTGAATAGTTTTCTTCGGTCTCAATTTGTTTTAAATTCCCGAATAGTGCATTTACTACACTTTCTGTAGCCTCTTTACTCTTATCAAAATTCAAGGGCATAGTTGCATGTAAGGTTTCAACACCCTGCTTATGAATAGCATTATGCAATACGGTTACATCGCTGTAACCAACCATCCATTTTGGATGTTTTTTAAACTCTGTAAAATTAATATGATCAATTAACTTCACGGTTCCGTATCCACCACGGGCAATAATAATTGCTTTGATGTTTTGATCATTCAATGCCCATTGCAGATCTTCAGATCGTTGCTCATCAGTTCCTGCATATTGGTTTTTGGAAGCAAATAAATTCTTACCCAACACAACCAAAAGGCCGTGACTCTCTAAAAAAGTCACGGCCGGTTGTATTTCTTCTGCACTTACTTTGCGGGCTGTAGCAATGATCGCTACCGTATCTCCTTTTTTTAAATAAGAAGGTTGGATCATTATCTTTTCTTTTTAGCTGCTACTTTTTTAACTGTCTTTTTCGCAACTTTCTTAACCACTTTTTTGGCCGTAGCTTTTTTTGGGGCCACTTTTTTAATTGCTTTCTTTACAGGTTTTTTTGCTGCTAGCTGCGTCGCAGCTTTTGCATGAAACTCTATATTCTTCAACTGTTGCTTGTATTTGGCGTGTATTGGTTCTCCTTCTACGTGAACATGAAACCATAATTCTCCGCTTTTGATGCGGTATAAATTCATTTCGGCAATACCATATTTTGCTGCAATTTGTTTTAAGCTTGTCTTACGTTTCGGGTTCCAGATCTCTTTTTTAAGTGCTATTACTTTTTTCTCGTTCAATTTACGAGCTGTAGCGCCAGTGTATACTTTACGGGCTGCTGCCTGCAGTACATAAGGACTTTTCTTGCTATGCTCCACCTGTTCTTTTTTGGTAGCCCACTTTAAATTAGATAGTTCGTTATTGGCTTTATTATGATCCAAATGCAATACAAATTTTGCTTTTGGGTTATTTTTCTTTAAAAAAGCTGCTCCCATAGCCTGGTGAGTAAACAAGGCTTTTGATTTTCCGTCGACATGGATAGTCGCCATCGGAAAACCGCCATTTAAATGCAGTTTTAAAACGTACTTGTCTTCGATCTTTGTATCGTATGACGCTAAACGCCCTTTTGAAGATACTGCGTACTTTTTAGTAGTGTGTCCTTTCATGTGAGTCACCGGTTTCCAGGTCTCTTTGTCGTTTGCCGCCATAGGATTTTAGATTTTTAATGAATAAAGTTAAATGTTATCTTTACACAATTTTACTGTATTTTAGTTATTCAATAAACACTATGTCAACTACTTATAAACGTACACTTGTTACTTCCGCCCTCCCTTATGCTAATGGTCCTGTTCACATTGGACACTTAGCAGGCTGCTACCTGCCTTCGGATATCTTTGTAAGATATAAACGCAGTAAAGGAGAGGATATTCTGTTTATTTGCGGTAGCGATGAGCATGGTGTGCCTATTACCATCAAAGCTAAAAAAGAAGGCGTTAGTCCGCAGGATGTGGTAGATAAATACCACAAAATGATGGGCGATTCCTTTAAGGAGTTTGGCATTTCTTTCGATATCTATTCCCGTACTTCCAACAAGATACACCACGAAACGGCTTCTGATTTCTTTAAAGTATTATATGATAAAGGCGGTTTTACAGAAGAGATCACCGAACAGTTATATGATGCTGAGGCAAAACAGTTTTTAGCTGATCGTTATATAACCGGTACTTGTCCAAAATGTGCTAACCCTAATGCTTATGGGGATCAGTGTGAAAAATGTGGAAGTACTTTAAATGCTACTGAACTTATTGATCCAAAATCCACCTTAAGCGGAAGCAAACCTGTTTTAAAAGAGACCAAGAACTGGTTCTTACCTTTAGATAAATTACAACCAAAAATACAGGCCTATTTAGATCAACATAAAGATTGGAAAGCCAACGTATATGGCCAATGCAAAAGCTGGTTGGACAGCGGTGATGGTTTACAGCCAAGAGCTATGACACGTGACCTGGATTGGGGCGTACCCGTTCCGGTAAAAGATGCAGAAGGCAAAGTGTTGTATGTATGGTTTGATGCACCTATCGGTTATATATCGGCCACTAAAGAATTGAGACCAAACGATTGGGAATTGTACTGGAAAAGTAAAGACAGTCGTTTGATCCATTTTATTGGTAAAGACAATATTGTATTTCATTGCATTATTTTCCCGGCTATGTTAATGGAGCATGGCGAATTTATTTTACCGGATAATGTGCCTGCTAATGAATTCTTAAATTTAGAAGGCGACAAAATTTCTACCTCCCGCAACTGGGCGGTTTGGCTGCATGAATATTTAATTGATTTTAAAGATAAACAGGATGTATTGCGTTACACTTTATGTTCCAACGCACCTGAAACAAAAGACAACGACTTTACCTGGGCCGATTTTCAAACCAAAAACAATAGCGAATTAGTAGCCATACTTGGGAACTTTGTAAATCGTACGCTGGTATTAACACACAAATATTATAACGGCCATGTGCCATCTGCTGATACTTATACCAAAGAAGATCTTTTGATACTAGAACAATTAGCGGCATTTCCTGATAAGATTTCGGCAGCTATTGAACAATTTAAATTCCGTGAAGCATTAGCTGAAATGATGAATATGGCCCGTTTGGGAAATAAATATTTAGCGGAGACCGAACCCTGGAAATTAATCAAGACAGACGAACAACGCGTGAAAACTATCATGAACATTGCTTTGCAGATCACCTGTAATTTAGCGATCGTGTGTGAGCCGTTCTTGCCGTTTACTTCTACTAAATTATTTGCCATGTTGAATATGCCTGTTTTAAAATGGCATGCTGCAAAACAAACTTCCAATATGGCATCCGGACATTTGATCAATAAAGATGAATTATTGTTCTCAAAAATTGAGGATGCGGATATTCAACTCCAAATTGACAGATTACAAGCCAGTAAAAAAAATAACGTGAGTACAGTAATTGCACCCGCTAAACCGGAAACCAGTTTTGATGATTTCAGTAAAATGGATATTCGTACCGCGACTATTATAGAAGCTGAACGTGTGCCGAAAACAGATAAATTATTAAAATTGAAACTGGATACAGGTCTTGATGTGCGTACGGTTGTGAGTGGTATTGCCGAGTGGTATAAGCCCGAAGATATTATCGGACAAAAAGTATGCATGTTGGCAAACCTTGCTCCACGTAAAATTAAAGGCATTGAAAGCCAGGGTATGATCTTAATGGCATCCAATAGTGCGGGCGAGTTAAGCTTTATGACAGCAACCAAACCTGATTTTAATAATGGCTCTGAGGTTAAATAACATTTTAATACTTGCTTTTTTAGTATTTGGTCTTTCAGCTTTTTCACAGGAAGATGATACCAAACCACCAAAAGTAGATAATTATAAAACCGATTCGTCTTTTGCCAATTTTGATAAGTTACGTTTCACGGTTGCCAGGGCACAGATCACTTTATTGAAGGATAGTGGCGCTTTATTGGTTAGACTGAAAACAAATGCCAATACCATTAAACGTTTAAAAACAGCAGGTAATATCGATCTGGCGACTCAAGTAGAAAGAGAAACTCAGCTAAACAATAAAACCATGATGAGGGCTTACCGAAATGAATTTAAATTTTGTCCGGTTTATTTTTTCACATCTGACTATTCTGATTCAGTAAAACATAAAAGCTTAGCGGGAATTTTTGTCGACTCCAATTTAGTTGTTGATCCCACGATTGTATGTAAGGCTTCTTTTTATTTAATAGCTGAACAAGGTAGTATTTATGAATCCTCATTAGGGATAGTTTCTGAATCGAAAGCATCTACAGCAGTAGAGCGTGGCACTTCTACTAAAGAAGCTTCAATTGTAGTAAAGAACAGGTATTTTATTCAGTTACACAAACCATTTCCTTATTACCAACAAGGTTACACTATTAAAAAATTTGCTGAGCATGTCAGGAAATTCAATGCAAGCCTGGATGAATTCTATAAAAAAAATAGTCCTTACACGATTCCTCCGGAAGTAAGGCCGTATGTGTATTAAAACTCAGCAATAACGGTTTGCGAACCTGTTACCACATCACCAATATTGATTTTCAATTTAGCATCCAATGGTAAATACAGATCTACACGCGAGCCGAATTTAATAAATCCCATTTCGCCACATTGCGTGGCTTTATCGCCTTGCTTACTATACATAACGATACGACGTGCTAAAGCACCTGCTACTTGCCTGAATAAAACAGATTTTCCATTGGTAGCGTGTTTCACTACAACTGTAGTACGTTCATTTTCTGTACTGGCTTTTGGCAAAGAGGCCACCATAAACTTACCAGCATGATATTGTGCATACGTTACTTCACCAGCAATGGGGTAACGGTTTACATGTACATTTATAGGTGACATAAAAATTGACACCTGGATACGTTTGTCTTTAAAATATTCTCCTTCTTCGGTTTCTTCTATCACTACAACTTTTCCATCTGCCGGAGCAATAATGGAGTTATCGTTAATTGTATGTACACGACTTGGATGTCGAAAGAACTGGATCACAACAATCAGTAAAAATCCTGAAAGCAAATAAGCGAACCAGTGAGCAATAGCAAACTCAGGAAAAGCCAGTTTGGCTATGCTGATAATAATGGCGCTAAATAAAATGGTAATTAATAATGTAGGGTATCCTTCTTTATGAAATTTCATCTGTCTCTTTATTTTCGTTAAAAATAAGATATTTTAATGAAATGTACTTAATTGTACCGAAGGGTTACTAAAAGAACACGTTTAATAACCTAAAATTAAGCCGCAACCCTTTGTAAGATAACCTTGCAAGGTATATCTGACGTAACAACCAGACTATGACCAATATGTAAAGGAATGGCAATAAAATCGCCCGCTTTTAAACTATGAACATCCGAACCAATGGTAATATCGCAGGATCCTTCTAAAATTAAAAATCGTTCTAGTTCATTCGTATGTATTTCCAAAGGTGTATGTGTTTTGATCCAGGAAATAGCCGTAGTGGCCTCAGGATTATGACCAATTAATTTAGCATACATGTTTTCATAATCATCCGGCAACACCATATCCTTTCTACTGGTCCATTCTTCAAAATCTATGATCTTGGAATCTTTCGTCAATAAAGGTGGAAATGTCATTGGTTCTCCTGCCTTTAATCGTTCAGTATAATCAACCACCGCTATTAAATAAGGCTTTACCGTTTCACTTGGGCCCTTTGTTATCTTTTTAGCTGCATCTATTTCCAGGGCTTTGCTTATCTCTTCAATCTCCAGCCGTATCTCAGAATGCTTGGATGCCATGTCGCTTACTTGTGCGCTTTCCTCGTCACTGGTCATACCCATCACATACATCTCTAAAATGCCGGAGTTTATATAATCTTCTACTGTGTTCATTATCCCTGTTGTACTCGTGTTTGTTTTATTTCGTCTTTAGTTAGTTCTCTTAATGTCAGCAAGGCTTGTCTTACTTTAGTTTTAACAGTTCCCAAAGGTATATTTAATTTCTTTGAGATTTCGTCCTGAGTATATCCCTGATAATAAGCAAGGTCAATGATCTCTCGCTGATCTTCTTTCAAATTATCCACGATCGTTTTTAAACCAATAGACTCATGAGATTTATCTTCTACAAACAAATTATTTTTATGATATACGGAATCTGTAGGTTCCTGGATTTTGTTTTTTATCTTTTCGTGCTTGGATCTGGTGCAATCAATGGCCATATTTCGACTAATGTTCAACATCCAGGTATATAAGCGTCCTTTAGCGGCATCATAACTATCAAAATTATTCCAGATCTTTAAAAAAGTATTCTGCAGAACGTCTTCCGATTCTTCCTGATCATTCACAATATTGTTGATCACTCCAAATAAAGCCTTCGAATAATTATCATACAAATAAGCAAACGCTTTCTGATTTCGTTCTTTAATTAGAACAATTAACTCGTCCTGGTGATATGTTTGTTTAAGTGCCAAAAGGTTGGATGAAGATACGACATTTAAATAAACAAAAAAACAGCTGAATTGTTTCAGCTGTTTTTGATTGTTAAATTATAGTTCAATTAAGCAACCCAAAGGTTCCAGCTTGAATCAAATTTGTACCATTTTCCGTCTCCACCTTCCCATTTCCACTCAGGAACGTCAGACCAAGTTTTTCCACCATCAGCCGACCATTTTAATTCTTTTTTATCAACGATCTTTAACCATTTACCATCTTTATCCTGCCACATGCCATCTTTTACGGCATCCCATTTTTTTCCATCAGTCGACATCCATACAGATGCATCTTTTGGATTCAACTTATACCATGTTTTGTTGGCGCCCATCCATGTTCCTGCTTCTGATTTTTTCCACATAGGATCATTTACAGAGGATGTGATCAACGCTGATTCTGTGGTTTTTGCTTGTATGCTTAAGCCTAATGATAATAAGGCTGCAGCTAAAAATAAATTTTTCATGGTGTTAAATTTTATAAGGTTTACAGATCATATACGCATCTTGATAAACAGTGGATTTGTTTTTTTGAAAAAAAAATTTTAATCTATTGAAAACTAAACCTTTAAAAACAAATCATCGAATATTATTAAATTTTAAATCCAAAGAGTAAACTATCTCGTAACTGTTGGAAATATATTGTCATGAAAAAGTCATCATTTATAAAATTCACTAAAGTAACTGTCGTTGTTACAGGTATTGTTTTTTTAGGTTTACTGGTATGGGCTAACTGGGAAGCCAAGGGTTATACGCAGGTTCATGTAGCCGATTCGCAATTTGTAACTTATGATGTTTCTGAATTTGAAAACAATAACCAAAATATCAATATCGAAAAAGAGATCAGCACCATTGAAGGCGTTTCTTCCTGTTCTTATAACAGTATTAAAAAATTTGTGGGCATCATCTACTATACTTCAAAAACGTCATCCACTGAACTTCAGGATAAAATAAAAACGCAATTAGGAATTAAAGTTACAGAAACAGAAATACCGCAACAATCCGGCGGATGTCCGGTTGGAGGTGTGAGATATTTTATATTGCACATAAAACACGTTTTAAACTTTAGATCATAATTAAATATAGTATAAACCATAAAAATAACACCATGAAAAAGATCAACCTCATTTTAGTAGCAACTTTAGCTACCACGTTGTTTGTTGTTTCCTGTAAAAAGAAAACTGAAACCGTAACAGAAACTGTTTATGTAGACAACACGCCCCCTCCTGGACCAGCAACATTGTATACACGTTTAGGCGGCATTACCCCTATTACTGCTGTTGTAGATAAATTTATTGGCAACTGTGCTACTAACTCATTTATTGGTCCACGTTTTTCTGCTACCGCAGCTGATAATTACAGACTGCAATTCTTTCGTTACAATTTAATTGACCAGATCTGTGCCGGTAGCGGCGGACCTTGCCAATACAAAGGAAAAACCATGTTGCAGGCACACACAGGCATGAATATTACAGGTGCCGAGTTTGACACATTGGTTACACAATTAGTAAAGGCAATGAACTTTTATAATGTGCCAGCGCAAGAACAAGGTGATCTGGCAGCTATTTTGTTGCCAATGAAAACTGATGTCGTAGGACACTAATAACAAGTTTTTAAAGTTTAGATGCAAAAAAGGTTGGTACATGTACCAACCTTTTTTGCATTAATCTAAATTATCTTTACTTAGGTTCTACATCATCTTCCCAGTGCTTGGATTGTTTTTTAGAAAACCGAAGTCCTAACATTAATTCATGAGTACCTGAGGAATATTTTTTAAGATTGGTAGTTGTATAATCGTATGAATATCCGATCATTAGATAATTCTTATACATAAACCCTATGAGAGCTGTAATTGCATCATGATGTCTGTAACCTACACCCAACCATATTTGTTCTTGATAAATAACACGTGCACCAAGATCAATCTCCAAAGGAGTTGGATCAGCATATTTTAATAAGAAAGAAGGTTCTACTTTAAAATCATCCCCAACTTTAATTTTATAAGCACCATTTAAAATAAAATGAGTTACTAATGTTCCTTTATGATCTCCATCAGGATAAAGTTTTATAGGGCTTTGATATAATTGTGGCGCACTAAACCCCAAATACCAATCTTCGTTATGCACATATAAACCTGCTCCAAAATCAGGGACGATCCTGGTTTGATATTGCGTTAACAAATTATCATCACCTGCATCATGCAAATGTAATTTATGGCCATCTATACCCCATTGCTGTATACCTGCACTTAACCCTAATGATAACTTTGTTTTTTCTGCAAGTTTAATATGGTAGGCATACGATAGATTAATTCCTACACGTCTGGTTGGCCCAACAATATCCGTATAGATATGAGTGCCTAAACCCATGTGTCTGTTCTTCAAAGGACTGTGCAACGTAAGCATGTAGGTTCGGGGTGCATCTGTCATTCCAACCCATTGATAACGGTTATTGGAACGAATATCTGCAAAATTATCCTTACCTGAAACAGCGGGGTTAATTGCCAGATCATTTAGCATATATTGTGTATACTGAGGCAATTGCTGAGCCCACATACTGTTTACCAGCAACACGATAACCGTTATATATAAACTTTTTTTCATGTATTATCTGAATATGGTTAATGGGCTTGTATATGGTTCAGGGTAATTCTGGTGATTTAACTTGATCACATAATAATAAGTGCCAACCGGTAAATTTTTTCCTTTGTATTGTCCGTTAAATGGTATTGCATAACCTCTTGAGTAGAACAATTGTTCTCCCCAACGGTTATATACTTCTACTTCGCACTCAGGGAATTGTTCAATAAAATCAATTTGCCATACATCATTTTTACCATCTCCATTTGGCGAGAAACCATTAGGGATTTTAATTTCCGGATATACGTATACGGTAACTGTATCAGAATTTAAACATCCATTTGGATCAACTACACTTACAGTATATATAGTAGTAACTGTTGTTGAAGTCGTTGGATTCGATCCTGTTGGATTATCGAGTCCTAAATTAGGCGTCCAGCTAATTGTATTACCTGTAGCAGTTGTTGGATTACCACCAATAGTGCCCGATCCAAAAACAGGAATACTAATAACTGGTCCTGCATCAACATTTGGCAATGTATTAGATGTAACTACAATTGTATCACTATCAATACAAACACCATTAGTTGCAGTTAACACATACGTACTGGTTCCTGCAGCCGGCGTAACTGTTGTAATTAATGTACTTGAAATAGGAGTTCCCAAAGGCATTTCTGTCCATTGATAAGTTACACCACCATTTGAATTTGATCCATCCAATAATAAAGTTCCGTTCACACAGAAGATCGTATCATTTCCTGCAATCGCATTTACTACCAAAGTTGAATTAATGGTTAAAGCTGAATCTATTGTACAACCAAAATCATCAGTTACAACAAGCGTATAGGTTCCGGATAACACATTGGTTAGATCAGGTGTTGAAGCTCCTCCCGGAGTCCAGCTATATGTAAACGGAGCGATACCTCCCGTAACAGTTGTGGTCAAGGCTCCATCTAGTGCTGTATTACAGCTTGCATCTGTAATTGTAGCTGTTAATGTTAATGTTGGCGGATTAATCAATGCGTAGTTATTAGATATAGAACATCCATTTGCATCTGCCACTGTAATAGAATAACTACCGGTACATAAATTATTAATAGTAGCTGTATTTACGTTAGGTGGTGTCCATGTATATGTATAAGGCATGGTTCCTCCAACGGTAATCGCTGTTAAAGATCCATCGCAGGCATCATGACATTGAGGACTGTCTAGGTCAGGGGAACTGAAAGTGATAGGCGATACAGAGGTTAATGAGAAACTTCTTACAGCTTTACAACCTGCCGCATCAGTTACCTCTACCGAATAAGCTCCGGTACATAAAGCACTAATACTTGGAGTTGTAGCCCCATTTGACCACACAGTAGTATATGTTGGCGTGCCACCTGAAATGGTCAATGCAATATTTCCATCACATACACCACTACATGAAATATCTTTTTGGGTAGATGCGATAGAGGGCGCGTTCATGGATTGGATCGTAAAAATTTGTGTTTTAGTGCAATTTCCGTCGCTAACATTTAATGTATAGATTCCTGGTGCCAAATTACTTATGGTTGGCGTACTTCCCGCCGGAAGCCATGTATAGGTATATGATCCTATACCACCTGTTACACTAACTGTAATAGAACCTGTAGGTGATGAACAGGAAGACTGAGTAACCTGCGATGAAATAGTTAAGGATGTTACTGCTCCAATTACTACACTGGCCGTTCTTGAACAACCATTAGCATCTATCATGTTGCAGAAATAAGTACCTGCGCATAATCCGGTTATAGTTTGTGAGGTTGAATTATCATGTGTCCAATTGTATGATATTGGCACCACACCACCCACAGCTGTTACATTAGCTGTGCCGTCGCAGGATACAGCGTCGCAGGTAACATCAGTTTTAACAACTGTTTCTCCTGTAATTGTGCTTGAACTATTAATAATAACATTCGTCGTATTCACACATCCATTGCCATCGGTAATTTGAACAGCATAAACACCAGCGCATAAATTAGTGGCTGTATTTACAACCTGGTTGTTACTCCATAAATAAGCATAAGGGGCTATACCTCCAACCGCGTTAACGATCGCTGATCCATCACATTGGTCACAACTTGGTTGTGTAATGTTTGGAGTAAATGTTACCTGAGAGTTTGATGCTATAGTTGCAGGAATTTGATTAAAGCATCCATTATTATCTGTAATAGTTGCAGTATAATTTCCTGTACATAAACCTACAGCCGTATTACCTATTTGTCCTAAAGCATCGTTCCACTGAATAGTATATGGAGAAGCACCTCCGGCAATATTGGTCGCTGTTAAAATACCATTACAATCGTTAAAGCATAAGTTATTGGTTGCTAATGTTGTACTTGTTATTGTTGTTAGGCTTGGTACTGTATATGTAAATACAACGGCACAGCCTTGTGAATCAGTGATCGTTGCAGTTTGAGGGCCCGGGCATAAATTAGTAACAGTTGCAGTAGTAGCTCCGGATGGTGTCCATGTGTAAGTATAAGAACCTGAACCACCGGTTGGTGTTAATGAAATTGAGCCGTTACAATTTCCAAAACAAGCTGCCGGAACTATTACTGGATTGTCAATAATTGCACTTGGCTCGTTCACAACAAAACTGGAATCCACGCTACATCCGTTGACATCAGTGATCACTACGCTATAGGTTCCCGCAGTAATATTTGTAAGATCTTGTGAAAATACCGATCCTGTAGGTGTCCATGTATAATTGTATCCTGCTGTACCACCTGCTACAGTAAGATCAATAGCTCCATCAGCAGATGAATTACAATTTGCATTAGTAACAACTGCTGTAACGCTAATGGATGATGGTCCGGTCAAAGTATATGTCTCCTGAACAGAACAGCCATTTGCATCGCTTACAGTGACAGAATAATTTCCTGCACATAAACTATTGGCAACAGATGTTGTGGAAGTTGAAGTACTCCAATTGTAAGTATAAGGTAACACACCTCCACTTGGGATCGTAGTTACTACACCATTACAATTATTATTACATAAAGGATTATCTATATCTGGTGTACTGAATACAATAGGAGTATTTGTTGTTAATGAAAAACTTTGCACTGCTTTACAACCAGCTACATCCGTAATTGTATATGAATAAGGCCCTGCACATAAACCAGTAATAGTTTGCGAGCTTGCTCCATTAGACCATGAAGTTGTATACCCAGGATTACCTCCGGAGATACTTAACGCAATACTACCATTACAAACTCCGGCACAAGTAATATTATTTTGGGTAGCTGATACAATAGGGCCATTTACGGAGCTAATAGCATACACTTGTGTTTGAGAACAGCTACCGTCAGATACGGTTAATGAATAATTTCCGGGCGCCAGATTAGTTAAAGTAGCTGTGCTGCCTGCAGGTAGCCAGCTATAAGTATAGCTACCTGATCCCCCAGCTACATTTACAGTGATCGATCCGGTGTTGGAAGAACAAGAAGACTGTGTAACCTGCGGCGTAAGTGTTAATGCTGTTGTTGCTCCAATAATAACACTGGCTGTTCTTGTACATCCATTTGCATCTGTCATGTTACAGAAATAAGTTCCTGCACATAATCCTGTTAATGTTTGAGAAGTTGAGTTGTCGTGCAACCAATGATAAGCAATAGGCGCAGTGCCACCAACAGCAGCAACTGTTACACTACCATCGCACGGAGTTCCAACACAAGATACATTAGCCAATGTGATCGTTTCTCCTGTAATTGAAGAAGAATTATCTACAATGACACTTGAAGTAGACACACAACCATTACCGTCTGTAATTTGAACATCATATACACCGGCACATAAGTTAGAAGCAGTATTACCTGTTTGTGTATTACTCCATAAGAAATTATAGGTTGGTGTTCCTCCTACCGGATTAACAACAGCTCCACCATCACAGGCTCCACAATTAGGTTGAGTAACCGTTGGCGTAAAAGTAACTGGCATAGGTGACGTAATATTTGCCGGTATAACATTAAAACATCCATTTGCATCTGTAATAGTTACCGAATAATTTCCGTTACATAAACTACCAGCTACAGAGGTTGATTGTCCTGCAGGATCGGTCCATGCAAAAGAATATGGCGGTAATCCGCCTGCTACATTGGTTGCCAGGATACTTCCGTTGCAATCTCCAAAACAGGTGTTATTTGTTGCAAAAGTACTGCTGGTAATACTTACTGAACTAGGTAAATTATAGTTTGCAACTAGTGTACAACCCATAACATCGGTAATGGTTGCTGTATATACTCCAGGGCATACACTGCTAATCGTTCCTGTAGCTGCTGCCGGCGACCAGGCATAAGTATATCCACCATTTCCGCCCGAAGGATTCAGTGCAATAGCTCCATTACAGTTCCCTAAACAAGCTGGAATCGTAAAGATCTCATTGTCATCGATCGGCTGGGGTTCAGTAATAATTACTGACTGATAAAACAAACAATTATTAGCGTCTTCAATTTCTGCGGTATATGTTCCGGCACATAAATTAGTAACAACCGTACTTGCTGAAACAGGACTTATCCAACTTAATATATAAGGCGCAGTTCCTGCTAACGGATTTGATATATCTGCCGCACCATTACAAAGACCATTACATGTGACATTTGTAGAGGTAATAGTTGCGCCACTTGGTCCATTTGAATTACTTAAAGGAATTGAAATAGTTGATGAGCAAGAACTGGCATCAGTAACGATCACTGTGTATATGCCGGCACCTAAACCCGTAACCAAAGTATTGGTAGCCTGAGCTCCTGGCACAGGGGGCAACCAATTGTAAGTATATGGCGCAACACCTGAAGCTCCTATAGCATTGATGGATCCGTTATTGGTTCCGCAGGTAGCAGGACTAATAGCAGGATTTACCGTAATAGCAGCGGGATCTGTTAAAGTAACAACCTGCACATCCTGGCAACCATTTGCATCTGTTAAAGTCAATGTATAGTCACCGGCACATAAATTGGTAAGAGTTTGCGAAGCATTTGGTGGATTTATCCATGAATATGAAAAAGGGCTTGTTCCACCAATAGGATTAGCTGTAACTATACCATTACAACCGCCGTTACAGGTAGGGTTTGTAAAAGAGGTATTAGCTAGTAATATAATTGGATTTACTAATGTTACTAAAGCCTGTCCTGTACATAAACTATCATCCGCAACAATTACAGTATAGTTTCCTGCGCATAATCCTGTTGGGTTTGGCACAGGGCCACCGCTTGTTATCCAGGTATAGCTATAAACGGCAGAATTACCTCCTGTAACAGTGGTAGCAACGCTTCCATTACATACAGCATTACATTTAGGATTAGATATTGTAGTGGTAATTACGATAGGCAGAGGTTCGGTAATAACAAAACTGTTTGAACTTACACACCCATTCGCATCAGATACGCTACCAGTATATGTACCTATACATAATCCACCTATTGTTTGTGTTAATATTGCCGGAGTTGTATTATAACTATAAATATACGACCCTGTTCCTCCACTTGCATTAATAATTGCTGAAGCAGTGCATTGCCCAAAACATTTTTCATTTACGGAAGTAATTGTAGAGGTTAAAGCAACTGGTTGCCCAATATCAATGGTACCTGTAATAATACATCCGTTGGCATCACTCGCATTAATTGTATAGATACCTGAACACAGATTCACAATGGTATCTATGTTAGCTGTAATAAATGGCGCTCCAGCTGTCCATGTATAAGTATAAGGACTTGTACCCCCTGAAACAACAGCTCGCACGCCGCCTGTACACTGACCGTTACATAGAACATCTTTCTTATTAAAGCCAAGTGTTAATGCAGGCGGTTCGGTTATAATAAATGTATTTGTGATCATACAATTATTTCCATCTGTAATGTTAACCGTGTAATTTCCTGCGCATAAATTAACCGGATCTTGAACTGAGCCCCCTGCAGGTGTCCAGGAATAAGAGTATGGCAATGTGCCGCCAGTAGGTGTTAGGTTTACAGATCCTGAACAAGCTGCATTACAGAGGTCGTTTGTAACAACACCATTTGCCGTAAGTTGCAATGGCTCGGAAATACTGATCGTTTGATTTGTTACACAACTATTAGCATCTGTTATAACAGGGATCGTTATGCCGGCACATAACCCTGACAATGTGATCGTATTAGAAGGGATGGCCGTTCCATTTACTACGAAAGGTGCATTACCGGTTATTGAAAGAGTTGCCACCCCTGTACATGAACCAAAACAAGCAATTGAGTTGGAGGTTGCAGTAACTGTAGGACCTGTGGGATTACTCAATGTGGTAACGATAGTTTGTGTACAACCTGCAAGATCTCGTATGCTAAGAGAATAAGTTCCTGCACCAACATTTGTTAATGGTGTAATTGTTGCGTTGCCTGGTGTCCAGGTAAATGTATAAGGAGCTGTTCCGCCAGTGATTATTGCATCAATAACACCATTAGTAGACGTACAGGTAGTTGGATTGGTAAAAGTAAAACTTGCAGTTAAAGAATTGGTTTCTGTTATAGTTACTACTTGTGTTTGAGAACAATTATTAGCATCTGTTGCGATAACGGTATAGCTTCCGGCACATAAACCTGAAAGAGAATTTGTTGTGATATTTCCTGGTTGCCATAAATAACTGATCGTACCTGTTCCTCCCGAAGCAGTTGCTGTCGCAACTCCATTGCATACACCATTACAATTTACATTAGACTGGCCTACAGTTAAAGTTATAGCCGGCGGATTTGTAAACGTTATTGTATTTGTACTTGAACAACCATTCATATCAGCAACCATTATGGTATGGGTTCCGGCACATAAACCTGTTGCTGTTTGGGTATTTTGAATTGGCCCGGAAGCAGCAGGAGTCCATGTATACGAATAACCACCTGCTCCACCCGATGGGTTACCTGTAGCAACTCCACTACATGCCCCGTTACAAGCAAGTGTACTGCCATTGGTGGTCACTAAAGTAATTACCGTTTGATTGATCTGAACAGTTTGAGTAGTAGTACAACCTTTCGTATCTGTTACAATAACTGTTTGTATTCCTACACAAAGATTTGTAGGATTTGCAATTGTTTGTCCGCCGGGCGACCATGAATAAGTGTATGTTGGTCCGGTTCCGCCAATACCGGTTGCAGTAGCTGCACCGATACAAACATTACAACTTGGCTGCACGCTTCCAATAGAGGCTGTTAATACCGTAGGTTGAGCAACTGCTGTAACTGTAGAAGCTATACAACCCAGTGCATCTGTCACAGTAACTACATAATTACCAGCCGGCAATCCACTGGCTATAGCAGTTGTTTGTGTAGGTGTTGTTGGTGACCAGCTGTAAAAATAACCTGATGTCCCTCCTGACGGTGTTACAGAAACAACTCCATCGCTGCCGCCTGAACAACTTACTGTACCGTTAACCGGAGTTAAGGTCATGGCAGGAGGCGTAACAATAGCAACTGTTTGTGTTTTTATACAACCAAAAAAATCAATTACAGTTGCCGTATAAGTTCCAACACATAAGTTAGGAATAATATTACCTGTACTACCATTATTTAAACTGATAGTATAATTTGGAGTTCCCCCGGTTACGGATGTTGTTGCAACGCCAGTACATTGAGCATTACAATTTGGATTGGTTGGAACAATGCTTATGGTCATATCTGACCTCGAAATTACAGTAGTTGATGCAGTTGCCTTACATCCATTAGCATCAGTTACAGTAGCAGATTGAACTCCCGCGCACTGATTTGTTAACGCCGATGTTGTAGCGCTTGAAGCGCTCCATGAAAATGTGTAAACCGGCGTACCGCCATTAACAACCGTTGAAATGCTGGCATTACAAACATTAGAACAATTGATCGTTGTTGAATTTAAAGAAAGAAGGATAGGATTAGGCTGAGTTAAATTAATAGTTTGTGTTCGCACACAACCTTTTGTATCCTGAACTAACAAGGTATAAGACCCGGCACATAAACCGGTATATGGTGGGTTTGTTGTAACCGGTGCACCCGAAGACTGAAGTGTAAAAGTATATGGGCCTGTACCGCCCGTAGGAGCAGAGTTAATGGAACCATTACATACTCCATTACAAGTTGGAGATACAGTGGTAACATTAGCTGAAATAGGCGTTGGCTGTGTAATGGTAAAGGTTTGAGTCCTGGTACATCCATTCGCATCCTTTGCAATTACAGTATAGGTACCCTGACATAACGCACTTACAGATGCAGTGCTTTGTCCGGTAATTGGCGGAGAAACCGGCAGCCATGTATATGTATAAGCACCTGTACCACCACTCATATTGGCAACAGCTGTTCCATCACAAACGCCATTACAACTCATACTTGTAGTAATAACAGTTAAGGCAGTAGCAGGCGGTTCAGTTATAGTTACTGTATTTGTGAATTTACATCCCAGGGCATCCGTAACGGTATAATTATAAGCACCTGCGCACAAGCCGGTAATAACAGAGTTTGTAGGGGCAGCAGGCGACCAGGTATAAGTATAAGCACCTGTTCCTCCGGATGGATTTAAATTAATAGCACCAATACACGCAGCATTACAAGCCAAATTCGTTTGTGTTGGTGTTGCTGTTAGTGTTGGCGGAGATAAAATTGTAACTGTTATTGTTTTTACGCAATTAACATTATTAGTGACCGTACAGGTGTACGTACCCGCACATAACCCTGAAGTAGATGCGCCTGAGCCACCACTTGACCAGGAATAAGTAAAAGCTCCAATACCCCCGGTTGCCGTTACCGAAGCAGTACCATCACAGATATTGCCACATGTAAGATCAGTATGAGTTACTGTTAACGTAATAGCAGGCGGTTGTATAATATTAGCTGAAAAAACTGCTGTACAGGTTTTGCTATCAGTAACCGTCATAGTAACTATACCCGGACATAAATTACCGATCGTTGTTGTAGATGAAGTTGGAGGCGTTGATGATGCTGACACCCAGGAATAAGTATAAGGTGCCGTTCCGCCTGTAGGGGCAACAGCGGCCGAACCATTACAGGCTGCGTTACAGGTAATACTACTGCTAGTGCCATTTGCTACTAATAACGGTGGTTGAGTAAGCGTTGTAGTAAATGTGTTTACACAACCGTTTACATTGGTTGCTGTTACAGTATAAGTACCGGCACAAGCGTTTTTCAAGGTATCTCTTGTAACAATATTATTATGGGTTACAGTTGCAGTGGGACTTGCCCAGCTGATAGTTAATGGAACAGCTCCCGTTAGAACAGATGCTCGTATCTGGCCATTACATAAGCCATTACAGGTTGGCTGGGTAGTAGAGAAATTTAAAATCGTAGCAGGTGGATCTACCATACCAAAAGATACAGCTGTTTGCTCTCCAATGATATTTTCAAAAACAACAAGGTATTGACTGGAGCATCCGCATAACGCATTAACCGAATAAGTTGTTCCTGAATAAGCACCTTCGGGAGGTGGCAAATTAGAAGGACAGGTGCCATTGATCCATTGAATAATATACGGTGGATCTGAACATCCTGACAAGTTAAATATCGCTATACCATCACACACTCCCTGACATGTAGGAAATACTATTGTTGGGGTAGGTACAATGCAGGCCTGAGGCGAAATGGGAGTTACTTTTAAATTAGAAACATTGCCTAATGCTTGTAAGGTCACTGATGGCAATATGTTTTTCTGACAAATAATATTGCTTTTTACGGCTGCAGAATTTATAATTTGTGAATTAGTAATTGTTAAGAGGTTTGATGCCTGGATCAGGTTATTGGAAAGATCCAAGTATGTATTTGAAAGCAAAAAATCCTTAGCAAGGATAGACGAATTCTTTAGCTTAAAATTACCAGAAATATTTACTGACTTCAAAGTTACCAGGACTCCCAGTTCAACGTCTGCATGGGCATTCAGATAAATGTCATTGTCAAATCTATTTTGCGAGAATTGGTATTGTACAGCAGATTGTGGATTTAAATTGATATTTCCATTAAGTTTAAAATAAAAGTATTGGCTTAGTGATACGTTACCGGTTATAGTGAGATCAACATTCGGCGAACCGATCACATCGATCTTAAAATTGGTGTTTTCAGAAATGATCGATTTGAATTGAACGCTGTGTAAAGCGTGAATGGTAAAACTGTTAGCAGAAGAAGCATTATCGAAAATAACTGTAGAGTTTGCCGAAGGAATAATATTTGTAGGATTACCGCCGCTTGTATAAGACCAGTGAGTGATATCGTTCCAGTAACCTGAGCCGCCAACCCAATAAAAGGTTTGTGCATTTAAGCAACCAGTTACAAGTAGAACAATAAAAAGTAGCAGTTTTTTCAACATAACAATTTTAAACTTTTACGAATTTAAAGCAGTTTCGGTTTCTAAATATAGGAAAATAAGCCTAATATTAACAATTCTAGTGTGTGAAACCCAACTTTAGCTGATTGAAATTACTTTAAAAAATAGTATGAGCGACAAAAACCCTTTAAATAGCTGGAAAACCTTATCCTCTGAGTTAATTTATGAATCGGCATGGATAGCGGTTCATAAGCATCAAACCATCAATCCGGCTGGTAATCCGGCAGTATATAGTGTTGTTAATTTTAAAAACCTAGCTATCGGTATCCTACCTTTAAGTAACGATGGCTATACCTGGCTCGTAGGTCAATGGCGCTATCCTTTAAATGCCTACAGTTGGGAAATTCCGGAAGGCGGTGGTCCTTTGGGAGAAGCTCCTATAGAAACTGCCGTAAGAGAACTGAAAGAAGAAACAGGCATTGTTGCTCAAAAATTTGAAGAGATCATGCAGTTGCATTTAAGCAATTCTGCCACTAACGAACATGCCTTTGTGTTTTTAGCAACCGATTTAACATTTGAAGAGGCTGAACCTGAAGAAAGCGAAGATCTGAAAGTTAAAAAAGTTCACATCAACGAAGCATTTGAAATGGTATTAAGCGGAGAAATAACCGACGCGATCAGTGTAGCTGCTATTTATAAAGTGAAGCATTTGATTGATACGGGAAAATTGAAAATTTAACTACCAACCAGCTATTTCCCAGGTACCCTGGGAACGCATAACCTGTTCAATAACATCACGCACACAGGCTTCACCACCTTTTCTGTTAGAAATATACAAACAAATGTCTTTTATTTCGTGTGCCGAATCAGAAGGACAAACTGCTAAACCGACTCTTTTCATAACTTCATAATCGGGCAGGTCGTCGCCCATGAATAAGATCTCTTCTTCATTTAACCCATGCTCATTGATATAATCTTTGTAGCACTGAAGTTTATCGTGCTGTGATAAAAATATATCTTCTATCCCCAATCCAGCCAGTGCTTTTTTAACGATCTGGCTATTTCCTCCGGTAATAATGCCAATGCGGTATCCTTTTTTAACTGCCAGTTGCAATGCAAAACCGTCTTTTGAATTCAGGTTTCTGATGAATTCGCCACTCTCCATTAAAAACACATGACCATTGGTTAAAACACCATCTACATCAAATAATAATGTTTTAATGCGGGTTAATTTTTGTTTAAAATTTTCCATGTGTTATTCCTTGTTTTGTTGTTTCATAATCAGATCGGAAAGCACTGCATATAAATGTGCTAATTGTTTATCGTGCTTTAATAATTGTAAATGTTTATTCATCACTGTTTTATCATTTCTCATAGCGGGCCCTGTTTGTGCTGTTCTGGGAGAAACATCCTGCAATTTTTGAAATGATTGTGTCATGATTGGTAGTAACAGCTCCGTATCCTTTTTACCTATACTATTTTCAATTATTTCATAGGCCGACACGTACAGTGCGTTTGTAAAATTACAGGCAAAAACTGCTGCCAAATGAATTTGTAAACGCTTTTTAGAATCAACTTGTTTTACTTTTTCAGAGACAGATGTTGCTATTTTCTTCAATGTATTTAAAGCAAGTTTAGAATTAGCTTCTAAAAGTATTGGCGTGTTCTTCCAATCGATCTTTACACCTTTGTAAAAGGTCTGTAAAGGGTAATACACGCCGATTGATGAAGATGCGTTCTTTAAAACTTTCACATCAATGCTTCCGGAAGTATGAACAATAAGACCTTTAAGCTTTAATGAAATTAAATTCTTAGCAACCTCAGCAATCACATCATCTTTTACAGCAATGATATACAGATCGGCTTTTGAATTGATTGATCCGTAATCCGCTGTCAGTTCACATTCAAAATATTTTGAGAAATTCTTAGCATCTTTCGAAATACGGTGATTAAAAACCTGTATTAAATTAATTGCTTTGTTTTGTTTGAAAGAATCGGCCACATGGTAAGCCACATGTCCTGTTCCTATAATGACTATATCAAATTGTTTACTCAAGTTTCATCAAACTATGAAGCGTTCTTTAATTTATTCATGCGGCGTCTTTCAAAAATAGCGATCAATGTTCCGATGATCATAACCAAACAACCAAGCCATAATACATTGATGAAAGGGAACATATAAGCTTCCAACACCACAAAATCCTGAGCATTGTTCACTTTTTCACTCATCTGAATTTCAATACTTCCTTCCTGTGGATTTATTTTCCAGAAAATGAATTTCAGACCAAGTTCTTTCAACTCAAATTCATCAGGCAATACCATACTGTTTTTTAAAACATATTTTGGTGTAGCCCTGTAAACAACTCCATTAATATCTGTAGCCTTTAAAACTGCTGTTACTATTAACAAACTGTCGTTCTCAGAATATTGTTCTTCTGTTAAATTTGTTGTAATGCTGTCAATTTTAATGATCGCATTATCCGAAAAGATAGTATCATTCATGTGTCCAACAAAATTAGTTGGTTCTCTGTAGGCATCTTTTTTAACCTCTTTTGTATCACTTACTATTCCATAAGTAATATGTGTATAGATATCATTACTTAAAAAGTGCTTAGTAGCCGGGTGTGCTGCTATTCCCATTCTGGGGTTATCCTGTAATAATGGGCTTAACTCAAATGCTTTTACAAGTTTACCGTTTGCGTCTTTGGTTAAATAATCCATGTTAAAGAATACATCAATCCCTTTACGTTCCTTGCCTTTAAAGGTAACCAAATAATTACCCATAGCCAGAGTATCACCTTTGGTAAGTACTAAACTTTTCTTTGCATCAAAATCTTCCCCTAAACTGGCTACATTTTTTTGAGACGTATTTTTAGAGATCGTTTGCTTTTTGGAGGTAGAGATCAAAGCTCCCAATAAAATTAATGCAAAACCAATATGTGCGATCGAAGATCCTGCATGACGCATTTTTCCTTTTAAGATGCGTAACCAATAATCCAAATTACAAAATACAGCAAATAATGCTGAGATAAACAAAATAGAATAAGAGATCAGATTCCATTTATCAATGGGTTTTGCTAAAGAGTAATCCTTTAAAAAGTATAAGGGAATAACCGCCGAAAGTCCAAATACTACCGCCAATAACCCTGATATACTAATGTGTTTTAAAAACTGCTTAGGATCTGTTTTTTTGTATTTGAAAAATTGTGTGACCGCAACCAATAATAAAGCAATGATGGTAAAAGGAATCATCCATAAATTATAGTCGGCTATTTTTATTCCCGCCTTCTCTTTTTCATACAACCATCCCATAAATAATTTATTCATTACAGGAATAGAAGTAAAATAGGTAATGATCAAAGCTGATAATAAAAATACCAGTGAACCAACGAACATCCAAAACTCCCGTGAATACAAGCTTTCCTCTTCTTCTTCTTTCGGAAAAAACTTAATGTAAGCATATATCGTTAAACCAAAACTCATAACGATCCAAACCAACAGAATTGCAACTTTATGCCCAAATGTTATTCCTGCAAATAACATCAGGAAAGAAACCATCAGATATGATACACGGATCAGTTTATCATGGATCAATAAAACAACGCAGATCAAAATAAAAGTGAGTACATAAACTACTAACTGGCCTTGCATACCCAAATCAGTAAATGCATGAACTGAACTTTTGCCCAGGATACCGCTTCGTGTCAGGAAGGTTGAATACAATACCAATAAAAAAGAAGCAATGGCCATTAAATGCGTCATAAATAATGAGCCGCCTTTATTTTTATTAATGACCATTACGTGACCTGCACCAACCATCACTAACCATGGAACCAAAGAAGAATTTTCAACCGGATCCCATGCCCAAAAACCACCAAAACTTAAAGCTTCATAAGCCCAGGCTCCTCCCATCAAAATACCTGTTCCCAGGATCATGATACTAAAAAAGGTCCAGGTTAGAGCGGGCCTTTGCCAGGTTGTAAAATCGCGTTTCCATAAACCTGCAATAGCAAATGTAAACGGAACCAATGTAGAAGAGAATCCTAAAAATAAGGTTGGCGGATGAATGGTCATCCAGTAATTCATCAACAAAGGATTTAATCCATTACCATCTATTTTAGATAAATAGTTCTCTACATTTAAAAAAGGTAAATTAGAATATTGTTGGTGCTCTCTTAATAAAAGAAAAGGATTAGTTCCTACTTTGTAATCGCCAATATAAATACCTAACAACATACTGGCAATAAACACCTGTACTAAAGCAAAAATGGCCATCGTAGGCGCTTCCCATTTAGCATCAATGGTTTTACGTAATATATTTCCTAATACAACATTCCAGAATGCCCATAATAAAAAACTGCCCTCCTGTCCTTCCCAAAAGCAGGACATGATATATTGCATCGGCATTTCATTATTACTGTGTTGGTATACATACGAGTACTCATAAAAATGGTTGAACAACATGTAAAACAATGTCGCTGCAATGCCTATAATTGAAACAGAATGAATTGTAAAAGCTGTATTCGCAAATTTTTTCCATTCAGAAGTCAACACTTCTTTAGAATAAAAATAATAGCCGATAGCTGAAAATAATGCTGCTATTAAAGATAAAATAACAAATCCGTTACCGATCTGACCAATCCACAAACGTTCCGTAATATATTCTGCTGTATTATTCAATGATGTATGGTTAACTGATAGGTGAAATTATTATGCTTGTGGTTTGCTACCATCATTGTATTTGCTTGGGCATTTCATTAAGATCTCATTTGCATGAAATTCTTCTCCCTGCATTTTTCCGATCAAAACAATCTGTTCTGATTTTTGAATATCCTGGGGAACACTTTTATGAAGTACCACTCTTTTTTCAATTCCTTTATTGTCAACCATCATAAACGAACATTCATCCGCATTGATCTTTGGATCATACTGAACGGGAATGGTTTTATTTAATTTTCCAACCACATGATACTCTGTATCGGGGTTACTTTTAGCTTCAGTAAAATCGGAATAAGTAGAGCTGCTTTGAAGCGACGTGAAGATAACACCAATGGCTACTGCAATAACTACTATTCCTAAAATGTGAATTTTTTTCATGTTGTTCAGGACTATTATTTTAATTCTTGTTTTCTTAATTTCATATCTATGTATACCAAATATCCTATCAGACAAATAAAAATGATAGAGATAACAGCTATCACCACATATATTTTTCCTTCGCTTCTGAATGCATCTGCCATTTCAATATTATTTTCACTTGAAAGCGCATTGTTTTTCAAATTACTTAAAAGTGTATCTTTTAAGTTTGGCTCTGGCTTGCTCATTTCTTGTGATAAAGCATTGAAACTACATACTGCAATTATTAGCAGACAAACTATTTTACTGATTTTTCTCATGAGTTACAATTGCTAAACGTTTTTTTACATCTAAGATCCAAAGACTTAACAAGATCCAACCGATAACGGCTGGATAAAATATCATACGCATTCCATTGTCCAGGTCATATTTTCCAAAAGCAGGATTACCGCCATTACCGGGATGCAATGAATCGGTTAAACGAGGTAAGATCATAATAAATACAAACATCATTACAAAAGCAAAAACATTATACACAGCCGCAATACGTGCCCGTTTTTGTTCATCATCAATAGAACTTCTTAAAATAAAGTAAGCTAAATAAATTAATACAGCAATAGCTACTCCGTTAAGTTTCGGGTCTTCAAAGGTCCACCAGGTTCCCCAGGTAAACTTAGCCCACATACAACCTGTTAGCAAACCCGGTAAAGCAAAGAATAGCCCTGTTTGTGCCGCCTGGTTACTTTCAAGATCTGATCTTAAATCGTTTTTGGCTAAATGCTTCAATGCAAATATTACCGAATATCCCATTTGGAATAACATAGCAAACCAAATTGGTACATGGTAAAATAAATTACGGATCGTTTCATGCAAGATATTTAAATGTGGAACAGGTGCGAGCATACCCCATACTAATGTGTACAGGATAAGCAAAGCTGCTAGTATTTTCCACCATTTTATCATCTGCTTATTCTTTCCAAAGGTAATTAAATAATAGCGTTGCCAAAGCAACTACAACAATATTTAGCATGATCAATATCACCAGGTATTTGTAACTTACGCTCCATGCAAGGCCATCAATAGCATGCTTACTTAACTTAACAGATACAAGTAATAAAGGCATTAATACAGGGAAACTTAAAATGGCCATCAAACTGATATTATTATTGGCTTTTGACGCAATTGCACTCATTAAACTTAATACACCCGAGAATGCCGAGGAACTAAATAATAGGGTTAATAGGAACATACTCATGTCCTGCACCATGCTTCCCACAAACCAGGAATAAAAAAAGAAGGTTAGTAAGCTTAAAACCGCCATCAACAACATGTTGTAAATGATCTTACTTAAGATGAATGTTCTGGCGCTATAATAAAGGTAATTGAACAACCCCTTTCCTTTAGTTTCCTGCATAAAACTTTTACTGGAAACATTAACAGAAATGAACATAAAAATAACCCAAAATAAAGCGTTCCAAACAACAGGTTGAATAACTTTTTTGAAACATAAGGCAGAGATAAAAACAGTTGCAACTATATAAACTAAAATTCCGGCAAGCGTTGACTTCTGCCGGAATTCCAGTAAAAATTCTTTTTTAACAAGTTGAGATAATAATTGCGTGCTCATTGAGGCGCAAATTTACGCTCAATTAGTCAAAAAGCCAATTTTATCGCACCATGAAAATATAGCCTTTGTAGATATTGGGTGTAGCTTCAGGAACACTTAAAATAAAGAAATAGGTGCCATCCGTGTGTCCGCCACCATTCCAGTCATTTTTATAATTATCCTGTTCAAATACCTTATTACCCCAACGGTTAAAAATTGTTAAGTTGTTGTTCCCCAACAACTCCAGATTCTTGAATTTCAACAGTTCATTGGCTCCGTCTCCATTTGGTGTAAACACATTTGGCACTTCAATAACCGCATCTACCACATACCATAAGGTATCTCTGTCTGTACATCCACTCGAACCGGTTACAGTAATAACCACTGGAAATGTTCCTGCTTCTGTGTAAAAATGATTTACAGGGCTGCCATTTGCACCGGTACCATCACCAAATGTCCAGCTTGTGCTTGTAATTGATCCTGAAGAAATAGTTGATGTGCTGGTGAAATCTATCACCTGTGCTGGTGTAACCGGCGATGGAGGTGTAGCGGTAAAGCTGGCTACAGGTATTACATCATTAAAAACAGTTGTTGTATTTGTTGCAATACAACCTTGCGCATCTGTAAATATTACGCTAACATTTCCTGCAATACACATTACTGTGGAATCTGCTGTCGACAAATCATTAGACCACACATAAGTATAAGGTGTAAAAGAAGATGTTCCTGTTGCAGTAATTTCTGCACAATCTCCCGGACAAATAACCGGATCAGGAGAGAATAAAGTTACTGAAGGGCTTGATTTTGTAGTGGCTACCGTAGCAGATCCTGTGCACAAATTAGCATCGGTAACCAAAACCGAATAAATTCCCTGGCTTGATGTAGTTGCTGTTGGCGAAGTTCCCAAAACTGAAGGCGTCCATGCATATGAATAACTCGTTGATCCGCCTGGCGTAACTGTTGGTGTTAAGGTTGCATTAAACCCATTACAGAATATTATAGGTAAAGCCGACATTGTTACTGTAGGATTAGTAGCTGCTATCACATTACATGAATTAGAAATTGCACTCACGCATCCGGATACGTTATTTGTTACTTGCAAAGTGAGAACTGTTGCCGTAGAAACCGATACAGAACTGGCATTTGAACCATTGCTCCAGGTATAACTGTATGCTCCGGCAGGTGTAAAAGAAATTGCTGCTACTGTTGCGCTCGCTCCTGAACACATGCCAACGGTTGGTGGAATAACAACGGTTGGCGTGGGGCTTATCACAACATTAATTGTTCTCGTTGAAGTACAACTATTAGCATCTACCGTTACTGAATACACTCCTCCAACATTAACCGTAGTGGTTTGTGCGGTTCCTCCATTTGACCAACTATAACTGGTTGCGCCCGAAATAGAAGCTGTTAATGTAGATGTTCCTGTTCCACAAATAGAAGCCGGATTAGCCGTAATGCCAACTGTTGGCGAAGCCGTAGAAACTGTAAAAGTTGTTGATCCTGAACAGCCATTAATATCGGTTACAGTAACAGTTTTTACACCCCCACTCAAAGCGGCAGTCGGTGTATTTATGCCGCCCGGCGACCAGGTATACGTAGCATAAGCTGCCATGCCGGCTGTTGGCGGATTTAAAGATAAAGTTGTACTTGTAGCCGGAGGGCAATAGTTTAATGGGCCAAAAACAACCGGAATTGGATTAGGGAATACAAAAATTGAATCAGAAGATGATTTAAAACAACCTAATTTTTTTACCGTAACAAAATATACGCCGGTTGAATTTGCTAACGTTGTACATCCACTAGATCCATTACTCCAATAAACATTATCAAAACTCGAACAGTTTGACACTGTTAGTGTAGCGCCAGGAGTAGCACATACTGTACCTGCGGGTGAAGAAACAATGGTTGGCTGCGGTATGGATAAATTCTCAATTTTTATATAATAGGTGGCAGAAGCCGACAAAGGCGGAGTGCCATTATCAGTTCCGGTAACCACAACTGTGTGGATTCCCGTTAATGTTGGACTGGCAACAACCATCCATGCATAAGTAGTAATTCCTGCCGAAGTGGTTGTAACACCTAAAGGTTGAAAATTTGTCCCTAAAGTTGCCGCAACACCATTTACAGTTATGGATTGTGTACTTTCAGGTGCTAAAAAAGTAGTAGTATACACCAATGTATCTCCCAAAGAACAGATCCTGATAGTATCTCCGCAGGAAGAACCACCACCTGTTGCATCCTGAATAATTGGAGGCAAATTATTATTAGTACCGCAGGTATTAAAAAAATATGATTTGTTGTCTAAAAATGATACACCGTCGTTTAGCCCATAGGGTCCGTCATACGAAGTTCCGGGGGCATCAAAACGACCGATCTGAACGAAGTTGATGCCATCCCCTTTATTTACACCAACAGTAGAAGGAACGCCTCCGAAACCTCCGTTACCATTTGAAGCATCACCCGTTGTCCATTGCATATCGCCATAACAAAAAGCTACATTGTTACCATTTGGCAAAATTGGATCCGATCCATCGGTAATAATTAACTGGAAATCATTTAATTTATCTGAATAACTGTCATAATATCCAACATTACTCCATTTTACAATTAAAGATGTAGCGGTTTTTTTAAAATAAGGTAATCCACTGGCTGGATCACGCGTATCCACATCACCCCAAAAAGGAGCTATCATTACAAAACTAGGATCAGGAAAAGCATTGGAACTAAAAGTGGAATAAGGCGCGCCAAAAGATATATTACCATTATTGTTAATGTAACAGCTGGTATACGTTGTGCCATAAAAACAAAAACTAAACCCTAATGGGATAGAGGCTGTTGAACCATCGTCATTACGGTAACTTGGCGGCATACCTGAGCTAATAGGAACTACAGAAAATGTAGGGTCAATAGGAACCATACATTGACAGGCACCTGTACTAGTGGTTTTTGCGGCCGATCCCATACCTAGTGTTATATCATCACTTTTAGTCTGGGTAGGTGCAGGATTAGTGTTTATCGAATTAGTAATAAATTTATAGTTAGCCTGAGGCAATAATTGTCCGCTTGCCTTTAAATTTTGGTAACTTTGAGGAGTTGTAAGAATTGTTTGCGCTTTAACTAATGTAACTGTAAAAAATAAAGCAAATAACAGGTTGAACTTTTTCATGTACTTTTTTATTTAGATCGAATACCAAACATAATATTAAATAATTATAAATCAAAGTTCTACACTCATTTCCACATTAAATATGAATAAATTATTTTTTCGTTTTTTTCTTTTTTTATCTACTGTTACCTTCTTGGCTTTTGCCCGAAAAGGCAAGCCAACTTCCTCATTACATCAATTCAGGGCTACTACACTTGAAGGCGAAACACTTGACCTTGCTTCTTTAAAAGGCAAAAAAATATTGATCGTTAATACTGCCAGCAAATGTGGATTTACGCCTCAATATAAGGAACTGGAAGAACTGTATGAAAAATATAAGGACAAAAATTTCACGATCATCGGCTTCCCGTGCAATCAATTTGGACATCAGGAACCGGGTAATAGCACTGATATCAAATCTTTCTGTACACGAAATTATGGTGTTACTTTTACGATGATGCAGAAGGTGGATGTGAAAGGCGATAGCATTTGTGATATTTATAAATGGCTCACCAGTAAAGAATTAAATGGAGTTGAGAACAGTTCAGTTAAATGGAATTTTCAAAAATATATGATCGATGAAAATGGTTTTTTAGTGGGGCATGTTAGTTCTATTAAATCTCCCAAATGCGACAAGATCATTAACTGGATTGAGGGTAAGTAGTTTTTAATTTGAATAGTTGGGCGTGCCGGCGCAAAAAACAGGCGCCGTCGGGCTGACCCGCTGCAATCTTTTGCAAGAGGCAGGCAAAAGGATTTTCGCTTGCATCCCTCACGCAGATTATCAGCAAAATCGAAGTGTAAATTCCAAATTTTAAAGTAAAAGTCGCGTGAGGGATTGTCGTGGAAATCCTTTTTGAGGAACGAAAAAAGATTGGAACAAAAGCCCGGTCCGGCTTCCGCCGGACACGCCCAAATCTCCTTGCAAAATATTACTTTCTTAAAACGGTTGTAGCGTTTGCCTGTATGGTTGGCATAATGATGATATCATTGATATTTACATGCGCAGGACGTGAAGCCATCCAGTAAATGGTTTCAGCAATATCTTCGGGTTTTAGAGGAACTATGTTTTCGTATACCTTTTTAGCACGCTCTTCGTCACCATCAAAACGTACAATACTGAATTCTGTTTCCACCATGCCTGGATTTACAGCCGAAACTTTAATTCCGTGTGGTAACAGGTCAATACGCATACCTTTATTCAAAGCATCAACCGCATGTTTGGTAGCGCAATAAACATTTCCATTCGCATACACTTCTTTCCCGGCAATAGATCCAACATTGATGATATGTCCTTTTTTATTGGCGATCATGATCTGTGACACATGTTTGGTAACATATAGCAAACCTTTGATATTCGTATCGATCATTTGCTCCCAGTGAGCCAACTTTCCATCTTGTATAGTTGATAATCCTGCTGCTAAACCAGCATTATTTACCAAAATATCTATAGTTTTAAAATCGCCGGGTATTGATTTAATAGCAGCGTCAACCTCTTTTTCTTCACGGACATCAAAACACAGAGTCAGCACTTTTGTAGAATGATCTTTTTCTAAAGACGTTTTCATTTCCAATAAACGCTCTTCCCTCCTACCCGTAATGATCAAATTATAACCGTTTTTTGCAAATTCAATGGCTGTAGACTTTCCTATTCCTGAGGTGGCTCCTGTAATTAATGCTATCATAACTATTTTGTAAGCGCCAAAGATAAATATAAAACAGTAGCTGTGTATAAAACTTAAATTGGCTCAAAAACGAAGTAAAATAATGCTTATATTTATGCAGCTCTTTTTTAGAGTTAGAATTTAAAGTATTAACATTCACAGCTTTGCATCACAATTTTTGATTGTAATAGCTTACTAAATATATAGATTATGGCATGTGGTACCTGCTCTACAGGAGATGATAAAAATGGCGGCATCCCCGCTGGATGTAACAATAATGGATCATGTGGCACCGGTGGTGGCTGCAACAAATTAAATGTGTTCGACTGGTTAGGCAATATGAGCCTTCCCGAAGGACAAACGCCATGCGATGTAGTAGAGATTCGTTTTAAGAACTCACGAAAAGAATTTTACCGTAACGTTAATAATTTAACCCTGAACGTGGGTGACATTGTTGCCACAGAGGCATCTCCCGGTCATGATATTGGTGTGGTTTCTATTACGGGAGAATTGGTACGTCTTCAATTAAAAAAGAAGAATGTGAATTATGCCAGCGAGGAGATCAAGAAAATATATCGCAAAGCAAAACAGCAGGATATTGATAAATGGAAAGAAGCTCAGGCTTTGGAAGTAGAATCGATGTTTAAATCCAGAACATTGGCTTTGAAACTTGGGTTGCAAATGAAGATCAGTGATGTGGAATACCAGGGCGATAAAAGTAAAGCTGTGTTTTATTACACAGCTGATGGACGTGTGGATTTCAGGGAACTGATCAAAGTGATGGCCGACACCTTTAAAGTACGTATTGAAATGCGCCAGATAGGCGCAAGACAGGAAGCGGCTCGTTTGGGTGCTATTGGTTCATGCGGACGCGAATTATGCTGCTCTACCTGGTTGAATGATTTCAGAACCGTTTCAACTTCGGCAGCACGTTACCAGCAATTATCTTTGAACCCACTAAAATTGGCAGGCCAATGCGGTAAATTAAAATGTTGCCTGAATTATGAATTAGATAGTTATCTGGATGCATTAAAGGAATTCCCGGAAATTGATAACCGACGTTTGGCTACCGAAAAAGGCTTTGCCTTTCACCAAAAGACCGATATTTTTAAACGCATCATTTGGTGGAGCTATACCAGCGAACCGGATGTGTTTGTGCCATTATCCATTGCGCGTACCAAAGAAATTTTCAGACTGAATGCCGACAATATCAAACCGGCCGATCTATTGGAACCAAAACAATTCAAAGAACTGGAAGTGGTTAAACAACCTGATTATGAAAATGTAGTTGGACAGGATTCGTTAACGCGTTTTGATAGCCTGAAAAAGAAAAATAATAACAACCGCAATAAAAATAATAACCGCAAACCTAACCCTAATCAAAAACCACAGAGCGAGGCTTCTACAGGAACTGATACAAAAGACAGGCCTATCCAACAGCATAAACCGCACAACAAGCCTCAAAATCAAAACAAGCCGAATCCTAATCAGAATAAGCCCCAGAACCCTAATCAAAACAAGGCACAAAATGGCCCGTTAAAACAACCGCCACAAAAAAATGCTCAACAAGGTCAGGGACCAAAGCCACAACACAAAAAACCTGTACATAACCATAAACCAAAACCTAAAACTGATGGGCCAAGTAATGCGTAATTTTTTTGTGATCACCGGCTTAATGCTAATGATAGCATTTACTTCCTGCAATAAAAATGTAGTATTCAGCGAATACACTAAAATTCCGGAAGAAGGTTGGACTACCGCAAATAAATTAAGCTACACGGTTGACATTACAGATAACAAAGCTTACCACAATGTGTTTTTAAATGTGCGTCATGCCGACTCTTATCCTTTCAGTAACCTGTTCGTATTTTTAACGACTACCTACCCCGATGGTAAAACATCGGTTGATACATTAGAGTGTATCTTAGCCAACAAAAAAGGTGAATGGCAGGGCGATGGTGCCGGCGATTTGTGGGACAATAAAATTCCTTTAAAACAAAACCTGATGTTTCCTCAACCAGGAAAATACACTTTTACCTTTGAACAAGGTATGCGCCAGGATCCACTTCCATTAATTATGGATTTTGGAATGGTGATTGAGAAGGTGAAGTAGGTCGCTGTAATTAGTTGACTATTATGACTAAATATGAGCTTACAAATATCCAAAGAGAATTTTTTGGACTTGATCCAATAGAAAGTCATTGGGAAAGAGTTTTATTTAAGGGCGACACATATAGACCCGAAAGTATCCTGTATTTTGACGGAGATGTAATTAAAAGACATATAGTTTCTACAGAAAATAAGTATTTGGAAACTCATTATAATGAACTAACAAAAAATAGGGAAGTTCTTCTCCCAAAAACAAATAAGGGTAAAGAAAAAAAACTAACCGCATCAGTTCTAGAACAAAGACAACCGTCTGGTCTCTATCTAAGTGTGTTTTCTGGAGATTTAGTAATTGGCAATTATAACTCACAAACAACATTTTATTCTAGCCGATGGGATAAAAATCAACACTTAGAAAGAACCATTGCAGATTCTATATCTGAATTCATTGAACAATCTCCAAAAAATCACCTAAACGAAATAAAAACATTCAAAAACTCAACAAGAAAAAATGTGAAATTTAAATCAGGTGACTACTTCTGTTTTAAACTTGACCGAATAAATTTTGGGTTCGGGCGAATACTTCTTGATGTAAATAAAATTAGAAAAAAAGGATTTATTTCAGATGAGCATGGATTAGGATTATTGATGGGGCTACCTGTAATAGTTCAATTGTTTGCTTTTAAATCACAAACTAAAAATATCGATATAGCGACGCTTGACACAAAAGCTAAATTACCTTCAGATATAATGATGGACAATTGGCTCTTGTATGGTCAATTTGAAATAATTGGGTACAGAGAAATTCAAAATGAAGAATTTGAATTTCCGATTTCTTATGGCAGAAGCATTGATCAAAGGTGCATTGTTTTTCTTCAATGGGGTTTAATACATATGGAATTACCACAAGAGAAATTTCACAAATATGTTACAGGAGAAAAAGAATTTGACCAAAACCCTTATGGTTATTACTCGATAGGCTTTTCTCCACATTATGACACCATTGATGTTTTAAGGTCATGTGAAAATAAAGGCATATTTGAATATAACAATTCTGACCATTACAAAGCGAAATGGGATTTGCGCAACCCGAAAAATGATGAAGTAAAAAAAGAGCTTTTTAAAGTATTTGGACTTCTATCGAACAAAAGTTACATAGAAAATTGTAAACTTACTGGAACAATACTAACTTCGGAATTAATAAAGCAATTATAACCTCGACAAAGGCTTGCAAAAAATCAACTCTTCTCCCTCTTACTAAAACTATAATTCAATCCCACACTAATTCTTCCGGCGCTTTTCAAACTACCATCTCTTACATCTTCTGTTACTGTAAATTGCCACGATGTATTTAAAGAAAATGACTTATAATAAATATCCAGCCCGGGACCAAGCAATAATGAATTAACCTGCGTATTATGTTGCAATACATTTTTAATTTTTAAACCTTCTGTAAATTCATAGTTGGCCTGAACGGATGGATAGAACATCAGATCTTTATACTCTATCCTGTAAAACACCGACACAAAATCATTGTGACTATCGCTTAATTTTTCCTGAAACTGGTTGGCACCATTTGCTTTGTAATTTAAACTAATACTGGCTCCCAGTTTTTTGCTCATGCACAGATAATTGATGTAACCAAAACCATCTATGCTTCCAGTGCCGGGCTGCATCTCAAAAGGTAAACGATCACTATTGTGATCATGCGCATAAAAATTACCTGTTGGCAATTTAATGCCTGCGCCTATAATTAATTTGTGACGTATCTTTTTATCAGCCTTTGGTGTAATGGCATGAAAACCGGCATTGAATGATATATCGCCAAAACCTGTATAATGTGTATACACACCATTTGTTTTCGATTTATTGTTTACCAAAGGCAAAAACACATTCAACTCCAAACGTTTCCATGCAAAATACTTAAACCGTAATTCAAATATTTTATAGGATTCAAAATCTTTGTTTGAATACATCTCATTAGTCGTTTGAGTTGAATCCGCATGATCGCCGCCGTGCATGGTTCGGTAAGCCGACTTTGGAAAAAAGTGACTGTGCTGCTGGTAGTTTCTATAGCCATTAAACACACGGTAACGATGTAAAAAAGAAATACTGCTTTTGTTATCATAAGGTGTAATACCCATATAGCTGCCGCAAATATCGCAAGCCAATGACTTGAATGTAATTAGTAAACAATACACCACAATAAGTGTTTTTGTTTTTTTCATATTAATTGATCTGTGAAAGTTTTATGTTATAATACAATTAAACCACATAGACACATAGAAATAAAACCAAAGCAGGTTGGTATAGAAAACTTCGTTTTAACAGAGAGTCTATGCAAAGCGAAGCTTCTATAGACTACTCATATAAAACTTGATCTATTTTCCTATGTGGTTAAAATTATAAAAATTAATTATTATGGATATGTTCTACCGAAAACATATCCGCATAATTATCGGCAATGGTTTTAGAATCTGCCCCGGCTGACATGATTACTTTTGGAAACGTTGCAAAATCGATCTGCGTAGGAGAATCAAACCATTCTAATAAATCGCTTGATATATGAATAGTTGGAGAAATAGAGCTTGTTACTTTAGCCGTGTCACCATTAAAAGAAGGAGAAACAATTTTTAAAACATTAGGTGCTACAGCTGCGTTCCATCCTCCGATATGGTGTTTAATATTTTGTCCGGAAGTTGTGCCTTCAAATTTTGCCATGATATATCCCTGGTTCCAAACCCAAACCATACCGTTTGCAGGATCCAGAGCGCCTGTTCCGGGAGTTAAATTATGTATACTATCCACACCGATCATAAATTCAATGGCTTTGTAATTTCCAAAAGGTACATTTGGGATGGTTACAAACGTAGATACTGAACTAGAATGATCAATTAAATGGTAGCTATTGGGTTCCGCCCAAACCGAATTATCTGTTTTAGTAATTTTAATATTACTAATGTAATATCTATACATTGTCACATTGAATGTATTTCCTGTCTGATTGGTATAAGTTTCTGTATTAAATACCAGGTCCGAATCGCCTACCATAGCTTCAAAGTCAATATTTAAATTTCCTGCAGGCGCAGGTGCTTCGGGTTCCGGTTCAGGCGCTTTAACGGTGTCTTTTTTACAGTTGGATAAGCTTAGTGCTAATAGTACGATAGTTGATATAAATAAGTTTTTCATTTTTAAAATATTTTGAATAATAGTTAAATTACCATTATACATAACGGTAATTATTGAAAATAAAATTTTAAGAAAAGCTTATATCGAAGGTGGATGAAAAACTGAGGTGGATTGATTTTCAGGTATATTTTCTGAATGAGAAGCAACTAATTGTTTTGTGATCAATGCAGGTTCAAAAACAAAAATCATTAAGCCTGTTCTTAATTCTGTTTTTTCTGTTTTATCTTTAATAGAAGAAGGGAAATCCGATTGGCGTTTATCCTCTTTTTTAATTTCTTTTTCTAACTGACATTTAGCCGCACAGCAACTTTTAGGTTTGGTTCTGTTCTCACAAACAGTAGCCGCCAGTTCTTTTTGATTGAATTTGAAATTGATGTAAATAACCGTACGCGCAGCACATTGCCAGCTAAAACTGACCAGTAAAAAAACAGAAAAGATTATTTGTGCGCGTTTTTTCATTTATGCAACACAAATATACAAAATCAACCTTTATTTAGTCAATACAATTTTTTTAACCGCATAAACAGTATTAGCCTGCTTAACTGTTAAAAAATATACGCCATTATTATAATTGGATAAATCGATACTGATGTTTGCGTGACTTAACTGATTTTTCAAAACCTGTCGCCCTTGTATATCCGTTACTTCTAAAAAGCTTGTAGAAGTGATTGCCTTTTCAGATACTTCAATATTAAAAATTCCTTTTGACGGATTTGGGAAAACACTCAACTCATCATTAGCAAGCGATTTAAACTCTATTTCTCCTGTTGTTGTGATCGTTCCCATTTTCATGCCGTTACCAAAACTGGTCACCCACATTTCGCTGTTGTTATAGGGATTAAAGAATACACGTTCTGGCTGACGGAAAGGATAACTTGTTACGTTTGAAAAAGCAGGTGTTGCATTATTAATGTTTGCGCTTTTCCATAAACCCTGCGTCTCAGTCGTAATATATAATTCATTGACATTATTAGGATTGAAAGTACAAGAAGTAACTCTATCTAATGTGCTTCCCGTTAATTTGGTCCAGTTAGTTCCGCGATTATTTGTTTTATACAACCCGCCCAAGCCGTTTGGCGCTCCGCCCCAACCACTAAATACACAGGCGTACCATGTGTTTTGGGTAATATCATTCGGATCAACAACAATGTCTTTTGTCCAGTAATGCATTCCTATGTGCGACTTGTCTGCCCAGCTGTTCAATGCAGGATCGTAAATAAATACACCTGAACTATTAGTGAATGCAGCACCTGTTCCAGTGGTTCTTCTGCCTGAGTAAGTTGCTACTAATTTTCCGTCATTTAAAACTACTAACGACGCAGGATGTTTTTCGGTACGAATTGGATTTGGCAATAGGGTCCAGGTAGAAGTTGCTAAATTAGAAAGATCATCGCAGCGGTAAACACCGCCAACGCCGGCGCCACCGTTATAATGGATCACACTGGCATAAGCACGATTTGCATTATTAGGATCTAATGCGATCCAGAAAACCGGATGGTTGAATATTTTCAAATTCTGCCAGGTTTGTCCGTTGTTGCTTGAATAAATGATTTTTCCGTTTACGTCATTAGCATCCAAAAGCGCATCTGTTAAACGCGTACTCTGATACATATCATGAATATTGGAAGTTCCGGCAAACAAAGTTCCTGTGCTACTTTGTACAACTCTGTAGGTTGAATTAGCAGCGTTACCTGTATAGTTAAACGACCAGGTATTTCCGGCATCCACACTTCTGATACCTTTGATATCTGAAAAGCAAGCCCACATGGTATTAGCAGTTGCCCAATGCACCTGCCAACAGGTTGTATTTTCTATCCCTGCTGTTGAATAATTTTGCATAGGCGGTGTATTTACGTTAGCAACATGTTGTCCGGTTGGATCTACATAAGCTTGTTGCCAGCTGGTTCCACCGTTTGTAGTTTTATGACAAAAACCAAAATCACCAAAAATAACTACCTGCGAACTATTGGCAGCTACATCAAAACCAAAAGGACATTCGCCATAACTCCAACCCCTGTCGCCGCCCTGCCCACTCCAACCGGTAATAATATTTTGATTATTAGTTGTGATAAATGTATTGTTCCAGTTTCCACCGGCATTGGTTGTTTTAAAAACAGTTGGTTCGCTGTTATCATTGCTTCCTGCAACATAAACTGTATTGATATCATTCTCAGCCATATCAATGAACATCGGGAAATCTGTGGTTAAATTTATTCCTGTAATCTTGCTTGTCCAGTTAGTTGTTCCATAATCACAGGAATAAATTCCTTTGCAAAAATCATAATAATCAGAGCCCTGCAATCCAACATAGATGTCACCTGCATCACCTGTCAAACAAAAAAAGCGTGTCGTTGCTCCCACTTTAGCCGCGGCAAAACTCCAGATACGTTGTGTTGAGGGTAACCCTGTAATAACAGCAGTTGTCCAGGTAGTGCCACTGTTTGTTGATACCAGAACGCCGTCGTTTGTTCCTACATATATGTTTACACCATCAAATAAAACGCCTGCAACCACATTGCCTGATCCTGAGTTTGTTGCCGTGTGAAATTGCGTGAAACTTATTCCTCCGTTATTTGAAATGTAAATTTCGCCATAAGTAGAAATAATGATCTGGTTTGAATTGTTATAATTTACATGGATCGTGTACACGTCTGAACCTGGGTCTGGATTTCCGGTTAATGTTGTCCAGTTAACACCATTATTTGTGCTTTTTACAGGAGTTCCGATATCATTGATGTAACTAATAGAATACAATAAATTTGATGTGGACGTATAACACACTTTAGAATTATGCCCGCCGGAGAACTGAGAAAAATGCACCTGTGAATAAGTTGTTCCAAAATTGGTTGTATGAAACAATTCGCTCATATCGCAGGAAATATAAAACTCATTGTTATTTCCTTGGTTAATGCTTGGCGAAAATAAAGCGCCGCCACCCCCTACGCCGCGCGAACTCCAGGAGGCAGGCTGAGGAATGGCTGTAAGCGAAAATAAAGTAATAATGATAAGTGATAAGTAAATTTTCTTCATAGTGATAGTTTTAAACCTACATATGAAGTTATGAAATAATTATTTCTATTACACTACAAAGAAATACTTAATTGGTTTAGTGCAGAAAAATTACAGAATCGAAAGCACCATTAAAATGCTTTGTCAGTTCGAGCGAAGTCGAGAACAAAAAGCATACAAGAACTCTTCTCGACTTCGCTCGAAGTGACAGTAGGTTTTAAAATGTAATAGTAAATGAAAGTCGAAAATCTAATTCAATTGTTTCCACAACATATCTTTCAATTCCTGCAGATTATAACCTGTTTGAGAAGAGAAGAAAATATATGGGATCTTGAATTTACCTTTCATGCGTTTGTTAAGGTCCTTTTCTAATTCCATGATCAATTCATCATCAATCGTATCGCATTTAGAAATAGCCAGGATACGCTGTTTATCAAGCAATTCTGGATTGTATTGTTTTAACTCGTTCAGTAAGATCTTATATTCTTCGTAAATATTGTCACTCTGACAACTTACTAAAAATAATAAGCTGGAGTTACGTTCAATGTGTCTTAAGAAACGAACGCCTAGTCCTTTACCTTCACTGGCTCCTTCAATAATTCCCGGAATATCGGCCATTACAAAACTTTTATAATCGCGATAAGGCACAATTCCTAAATTAGGTGTTAAAGTTGTAAAAGGATAATTAGCGATCTCAGGCTTAGCAGCAGATACAACAGACAAAAGCGTAGATTTTCCTGCATTAGGAAAGCCAACCAAACCAACATCGGCCAGCACTTTTAATTCCAGGATCTTCCACTCTTCTTTTCCCTCTTCCCCAGGTTGTGAGTAACGTGGTGTTTGATTGGTAGGTGATTTAAAATGTGCGTTTCCTCTACCACCCATTCCGCCCGGCAATAAAATAAACTCTTGTCCTTCTTCAGTAATTTCGCAAATAATTTCTCCGGTTTCTAAGTCCCGTGCAACTGTTCCCAATGGCACATCCAATATCTCATCTGTTCCTTCTTTACCCGATTTGTGTGAAGATCCTCCATCGCCACCCGGTGTAGCAATAATATGCTTACGGTATTTTAAATGGATCAGTGTCCAGAATTGTTTATTGCCACGCAGGATCACATGTCCGCCGCGACCGCCATCACCGCCATCGGGACCACCAAAAGCAGTTAGTTTATCGCGGTGTAAATGCGTAGAGCCTTTACCACCTTTACCGCTTCTACAACAAATTCTAACGTAATCAACAAAATTATTATCCACACTATTTGATTTAAGATCTATGATAAAAGATAAAAGACCGCATGAAGCGATCTTCCATCTCATCAAAATCAATTATTTACTTTTTCTTTTTAACTGCCTTTTTCGGGGCAGCTTTTTTTACAACTTTCTTAGGCGCTGCTTTTTTTGAAGCAACTTTTTTAGCAACAGCTTTCTTTACGATTTTCTTTGGAGCTACTTTTTTTACAATTTTTTTAGGGGCTACTTTTTTCTTAGCAACTGCTTTTTTTGGAGCAACCTTTTTAGCTATTGCTTTAGGGGCAACTTTCTTAACTGCTTTTTTAACCACCTTTTTTGCAACGGGTTTTTTTGCAGTTACTTTCTTAGCCACTTTTTTAGGGGCCGATTTTTTAATTGCTTTTTTTGGAGCAACTTTCTTAACAGGCTTCTTAGCCACCGCCTTCTTCACCACTTTTTTCGCAGCTCTCTTTACAACTATTTTTTTAACTGGCGCAGATTTTGTTGTAGGTTTTTTCGTTGCCTGTTTTTTAGCAGATGCTGGTTTAGCCGGCGTTTTTTCTTTTTTATCTGAACTGAAAAAATTACTTACTTTTTCTTTGATCGTG
>JAZKGE010000019.1:217417-313298 GCA_040386075.1 Bacteroidota bacterium | reverse complement strand
CGAAAATGAAGTAAGTCGGTTAAAGACCAATTTAAGAATTCCTTTTTCAGGTTTTACAGGCGAAGCATCCTTATTTGTTTTACGAACTTCTTCAATGTCTTTTTGCAATTCAGGAGAAACCTCTGTGGCTACTTCAAAATCATTGATCGTTAAATCTAAATGTTCGATGTCATTTTCCAACATGGTTAATTCCATTTCAGCTTTCACAAACGTGATGCGTTCTGTCAATTGTTTGAAAATAGAATCTATCGACCCAATACCATTGATCGAATGGAATTTAGCCTGTTCTGAATAATATTTTTTAAGTGGCAATGTTTTGTTATTGTATTCATTCACCCGATTGCGTATGATGTCTTCGTTCTGATCATCTGCTCTTCCTGAATCTTTTCCACGTAGCAATAAACGTTTCACTAGTTCTTCGTTATCAACTTCCAGTGCCAACATAGCGCCAATAGCGGTTCCTTTCTTTTGCAACAAGTCGTCCAATGCCACAGCTTGTGCTTGTGTGCGGGGAAACCCATCAAAAATAAAACCACTTGCATTTGGATTTGCATCTAATTTAGATTCGATCATACCGATCACGATATCATCACTTACCAGATCTCCACGATCCATAATTTGTTTTGCTTCCATTCCAAGAGTTGTACCTCTTGCAATTTCGCTACGCAAAATATCTCCTGTAGATAAATGCACTAAACCATATTTTTCAATTAATTTTTCAGATTGAGTTCCTTTGCCGGCTCCCGGAGGGCCAAATAAAACGATGTTTAACATGTTGCTCATAAATTAATATTTAATTGTTATTTATTATTTTGATTCAAGTACAAATACTTCTTTCATATTTCTTCCAAGGCCATCATAATCCAACCCATATCCAACTACAAAATCGTTCGGAATTTCCATGCCCACATAATCAACTTTAATGTCTTTTTTGTAAGCTTCCGGCTTTAATAAAAATGAAGCGACCTTAATTTGTTTTACTTCTTTTTTTGTTAAAAGTGTTACCAGTTTTTCCAAGGTAATTCCTGTGTCTACAATATCCTCAACGATCACAACTGTTCTTCCTTTTATTTCCTCTGTTAATCCGATCATCTCTGTAACGGTTCCTGTGCTACTTGTACCGTGGTAAGATGCCAGTTTAATAAATGAGATCTCACAAGGAATAGTAACTTCTTTCAATAGATCTGCTGCAAACATAAATGAACCATTGAGTACCACTAAAAATAAAGGCATATCGTTTACCAGGTCGGTATTTATTTTTTTGGCCATATTACTTACACTTTTCAGAATCTTTTCGGAAGAAATATAAGGAACAAAGGTTTTATCTTTTAAGGTTACGCGTTGCATTAGCTTGGTTTTGTAAAAGCACAAATATAATAACAATTTGAATGAAAAAGCCATTATATCCATGTTTTAGGGCAAAACCCAATACTTTCTTATCACATATGAAGTAAATTTCCAGTACATTTGTGCCCCGTGAATAATTTGATTAAAAATAATCACCTTAAGGAAACCATTTCTTTGTCAATTCCTTTGGTAATGACCCAGATCGGGCATATCGTCACAGGGATGGTAGATAATATTTTTTTGGGAAAACTGGGGAAAACCGAACAGGCTGCCGGGATCTTGTCTAATAATTTATTTGTGATCTTATTGGTATTCAGCATTGGCATGAGCTATGTATTAACTCCGGCAGTTACGGATGCGCATGTAAATGGCAACGAAAAAGAGAAAGCCGCTTTATTCAAAAACTCTCTTTTTATCAATATGATAGTGGCGGTTTTACTATTCGTTATCTTGTTCTTTTCATCTCCCCTGTTAGCCCACATGCAGCAACCTGAAGATGTGGTTGTTCTGGCCATTCCGTTTTTTGATGTATTGATCTTTTCGATTATTCCGGTAGCGCTGTTTTTTGTATGTAAGCAATATACAGAGGGTTTAAGCAATACCAGGGCCGCCATGTACATCAGTGTTATTGGCAACATACTTAATATTATTTTGAATTATTTATTGATCTATGGTTATTGTGGTTTGCCTGAGTTGGGTTACATGGGTTCCTGTTGGGCGACTTTTATAGCCAGGGTTTTTATGGGAATAGGCTTTTTAATATATCTGTTCAAAAACAAAGCGGTTAATTCGTTTGTCATTTATTACAAAGAAGTAAAAGTAAATGCACAGCACTTCTGGCCTTTATTTAAAGACGGACTAGCATCTGCTTTGCAATTCACATTTGAGGTAGCAGCCTTTGCCATAGCCGGATTATTGGCGGGTGTGTTTGGGAAAGAACAAATTGATGCGCATGGTATTGCCCTGAGTTTAGCAGCATTCACCTATATGTTTGCCAGTGGCATTGGAAGCGCCACTACCATTAGGGTAGGAAATTATTACTCCTTAAATAACCTGGATGAGGTAAAAATGGCCATTAAGACTTCTTACAAAGCGGTGATCGTTACAATGGGTTTTATGGCCTTGATATTCATAAGTTGCAACACCTTTTTGCCGGTTATTTTCAGTAATGATGAAGAGATCATTATGATCGCCTCCAAACTGTTATTATTTGCTGCATTCTTCCAGTTGTTTGACGGCACCCAGGTTGTAGCCATTGGTGTACTAAGGGCTTTAGATGATTATAAATTTCCAACCTATGTAGCTTTTATTGGGTACTGGCTTATTGCTTTACCATTGTGTTATCTTTTTGCTTTTGTATTTGATTACAAAGTGTATGGTGTATGGCTGGCATTGAGTATTGGATTGGGTTTTGTATCGATCACTTTATTTTTCAGGATAAGAGCTTTAATAAAACTAAAGGCTATATCATCACAAAATACAAACTAGCTAAAAAGAACAAACCGCAAACGGTTAACAGCCCGTTTACGCTTAAATGCTTGTTTACCCTGTAAACAAAGAAGCCCAGGCATAGTGCAAACACGATCACAATAAAAGAAGGATAGGTATAAATATGCCAGAATGTTCTGTCATCATATCCCAGTTTTGCCTTGATGATCTTATTGAAAATAAAATCACGGCCTACATAAAATCCCTCGAAATGTTGTGGTAACTGATATAACTCAGTAGTTTTAATAGGAACAAATGTTCCGTCGATAGCTGTAATTTGTAATTCTGTGATAGGACGTGCCTGCGTTATCGGGTTAAACTCCCCGTATGAACAGTTGGTGCTGGATACATAGGTTTTTTGCCAGTGACAACAGATCAAAATACTTAATAAGCAATAGCTCAAAAAAGCAGCTAATGCAATATTCACTTTGTTAATAACCCTATAAAAAATGGTGTTTTTTAGATCTTCGATCCGTTTCAGTTCCTTTAACTGTTTGATCTTTTTAAAGTAATACAACTCTTCGGGAGACAAAGGAATGCGTTGTTTTCTCCGGGGTTGTTCTTCCATCATCGCGTTTATAGATTAATCTTCTTCTCTAATAAATAATTATTCCTGTCTGGAGAATTTCTCAAGATCAATTCGCCAATGAAGCCTGCTAAAAACAACATGGTTCCCAGCATCATCGATGTTAAAGCTATATAAAAGGAAGGCCGATCAGCTAATAATCGTGCGGCTTTATGAATAATAAAAACATGATAAAATTTATCAGCACCTAAATACAATACAGAACCGAGACCAACCATAAACATCAAAGTACCGATCAATCCAAAAAAGTGCATTGGACGTTTTCCGAATTTAGAAAGGAAAGTGATCGTCAAAAGATCTAAAAAACCATTGATAAAACGTTCCCAACCAAATTTACTCACACCATACTTACGGGCCTGGTGCTGAACTACCTTTTCGCCGATCTTTGTAAAGCCAGCGTTTTTAGCTAATACAGGAATAAAACGGTGCATCTCTCCGTATATTTCAATACCTTTTACTACCTCTTTACGATATGCTTTCAAGCCACAATTCATATCATGTAACTTAATACCTGAGATCAAACGGTTTGTACCGTTATATAATTTAGAAGGAATGTTTTTTGTAAAAGTGTTATCAAAACGCTTTTGCTTCCAACCGCTTACAAGATCATAGTCGCCTGAAGTGATCATTTTATATAATTCGGGAATTTCATCCGGCGAATCCTGCAGATCGGCATCCATGGTAATAACCACGTCGCCCTGCGCTGCCTCAAAACCAACATGTAAGCCTGGAGATTTGCCATAATTACGGCGGAATTTAATGGCTTTCACACAGTGGTTTTTGGCCGCCAGGAACTCAATAACCTGCCACGACTTATCTTTACTGCCATCATCCACAAAAAGGATCTCATAAGAGAATTTATGCTCATCCATCACGCGCTTGATCCAGTCATGAAGTTCCGGCAACGATTCCTCTTCGTTAAATAATGGGATGACAATAGAGATATTCATATAATAGTTTAAAAATCAGCATTATTTAGCCAACGTACAAATTTTGCGAAAAATATGCTAATAATGAAATAAATTCTCTACTTTTGCGGCGGGTAAGTCTTTCACGACCAGCTCCTGTCAAATCCCCCAGGATGGGAACATAGCAAGGGTAGATGGTTGAGCGGTGCGATGAAAGTAGCTTACCCTTTTTTTGTGCCCAATTGTGAGCTCTTGTTTTAAACTTTTTTGTGAATTAGCCGTCTGAGTAATTGTACATTTGAAAGTTCCGATACATATTTTATGCTTCATAATGGGCCTACTGATCTCCACATCATTCTTTTCACAAAATCCTCTTCAGCAACAACAAATTGATTCTTTAACACAAAAATTCAAAAAGGACAGCGCTCATATTTACCGCTTCAAAATAGTGCGTCCGTTTGCTGCCATTGATAATCGCAATTCGTTTACAAAAGACGGTCCTTTGAATGTAAAAGGTTTTCAGTTAGGTGTTATCATTAAAGAAAAACATACGGTTGGCTATGGCATTTATAGTTTGCAAAATAGTTCGAAGCAAAATGTAACAAGCCAGAATGAAAAAAACATTCCTGCCAAGCGAAATTTAACCTTAAGTTACCTGACCTTATTTTATCAATATGTAATTATTGATCGCCGGTTCTTTGAATTGGACCTGCCACTGGAAGTTGGCTTAGGTAGCTATCATATAACACTGGAAGATACATTTGCCCACAAGCTCATTGCAGATAAAAAAGGAGGGGTTTCACTAACATCCGGCGGCGTGAACCTGATCTTTAAACCTGTGCGCTGGATAGGCGTATCAGGCACTTTCGGGTATCGAATTGCATTGGATAAAAACCCTAACCTGAATTTTAGTGGCGCTTATTACTCTATCGGTTTATGGGTTGACTTAAGGCAAATATATCGTGATACCCGTTTTTACGGATTTACCCGTAAAAAATACAGAAGAGAACTGAGGTCGATTCTAAAAGACAACTAAAAAGCGCTTCTCTTGCATCAATTTTAAATTTAATCGCCAAAACTTAGAACATTTTAGTTCAGGGATGATCAATAAATTATTTTACAGTGCACTCGTAAGAATAACTTCCCTGCTTTTGACCCACAGCTTTGGCTTTCTCTTTACATTTTTTAGAAGCATCCGATTGCGTGGTATGACTAATGACAGTTTTATACTCTCCGCCATTTATATCACACTCACACGTATAGTCTCTTTTGCCACAGCTTGTAAGACTTACAGTCAAAATCGAAATTAAAAGTAATTTATTCATAGTCATATTTTACCCAAAAATATGAAATAATACTTACTTACTTAAATATAAATTCCGTTCGCTATAAATATTCTGAAAGTACTCATCATACAGATCATCAATAAAATAAATAGCTTCACCGGTTGATTTCATTTCAGGCCCCAATTCTTTTTGGATCTCAGGAAATTTCTCATAACTGAATACAGGGATCTTAATGGCGTATCCTTTTTGCTTTGGCGCAAATTTAAAGTCCTTTACTTTAGCGCCTAGCATAACTTTAGTAGCATAGTTTACATAAGGTTCGTCGTAAGCCTTTGCAATAAAAGGAACCGTACGGGATGCTCTTGGATTGGCTTCGATAATATAAACGATCTCATCTTTAATAGCGAATTGAATATTCAATAATCCTACTGTTTTAAGCGCAACTGCAATAGTTTTGGTATGTTGTTCCATTTGCTTCAAAACATTCTCACTTAAGTCGAATGGTGGTAGCACTGCGTAACTATCGCCGCTGTGTATACCTGCAGGTTCAATGTGTTCCATCATACCAATAATGTGTACATCTTTGCCATCACAAATAGAATCAGATTCAGCTTCGATCGCATTTTGCAAAAAATGATCCAATAGTACCTGGTTACCCGGCAAGTCGTGTAATAACTTTACTACGTGTTGTTCCAATTCCTCTTCATTGATCACGATCTTCATGCTTTGCCCACCTAATACATAACTCGGGCGAACCAATAAGGGGAAGCCCAATTCTTTGGATAAAGTGATGGCTTCTTCGGCATCTGTAATCACTCCAAATTTTGGATAAGGAATATTATGATCTTTTAATAAGTTAGAGAATCTTCCTCTGTCTTCGGCAAGATCCAGTGATTTAAAATCAGTTCCGATAATTTTGATGCCGTAACGCTCTAATTTCTCAGCAAGCTTCAATGCTGTTTGCCCGCCTAACTGAACAATAACGCCTTCAGGCTTTTCGTGCAAAATGATGTCATAAATATGTTCCCAGAAAACAGGCTCAAAATATAATTTATCAGCTGTGCTAAAATCTGTACTAACGGTCTCAGGGTTACAGTTGATCATAATCGTTTCGTAACCCATTTCTTTAGCCGCCAAAACCCCATGCACACAACTGTAGTCGAACTCAATACCTTGCCCGATGCGGTTTGGGCCACTTCCTAAAATGATCACCTTCTTTTTATCCGAACGAATACTTTCATTCTCGTCTTCAAAAGTTGAATAATAATAAGGGGTTTTTGCTTCGAATTCAGCTGCACAGGTATCAACCATTTTAAATACACGGTTGATGTTCATTTCCTTACGTTTGTTATACACTTCACTTTCCAGACAACGCAGTAAATGTGCAACTTGTCTGTCGGCATAACCCATTTGCTTTACTTCGTATAATATGTCGCGTGGAATATCATTCAATTTGTATTTAGACACTTCATTCTCTAAGGCAATCATTTGTTCGATTTGCTCCAGGAACCACATATCAATGCGCGTTAACTTTTGAATGGTTTTGATGGAGATGCCTAATTTCATAGCATCATAGATCATAAATAAACGATTCCAGCTTGGCCTTTCCAGTCCTGCTAACAGTTCTGCCTGATTTGTGTTTTCTTTACCATCAGCGCCTAATCCATTACGTTTAATTTCTAACGATTGACATGCTTTTTGTAAGGCTTCCTGGAAAGAACGGCCTATTGCCATTACCTCTCCAACTGATTTCATTTGGAAACCTAATTCGCGGTTACAACCTTTGAATTTATCAAAGTTCCATCGTGGTATTTTTACAATGACGTAGTCTAATGTCGGTTCAAAATAAGCCGATGTTTGTTTCGTGATCTGGTTTTGTAATTCATCTAATGTATATCCAATAGCTAATTTACTGGCAATACGAGCAATCGGGTAACCGGTAGCTTTACTTGCCAATGCTGATGAACGCGATACGCGTGGATTAATTTCAATGGCAATAATTTCTTCTTTTTCATCATCGCTCACAGCAAACTGTACATTACAACCGCCTGAGAAATTACCAATACTGCGCATCATTTTGATAGCCATGGTACGCATCTTTTGATAAGTACTATCACTTAATGTTTGTGCAGGCGCTACAGTAATACTGTCACCGGTATGCACACCCATTGGATCAAAATTTTCAATGGAACAAATGATCGCTACGTTGTCATTTTTATCACGCAACAATTCCAACTCGTATTCTTTCCAGCCTAAAACTGCTTTATCAATTAATACTTCATGTATGGGTGAAGTTTGCAAACCTCTGTTCAATAAATGATCGTAATCTTCTTTTTTATAAACTACCGAGCCACCGCTTCCACCAAGGGTAAACGAAGGACGGATAACCAAAGGAAATCCAAATTCCTGTGCAATTGATTTTCCTTCTAAAAATGATTTGGCAATTTTTGACGGCGCCATACTCACTCCAATCTCATTCATCCTGATTCGGAACAAGTCTCTATCTTCGGTTACTTTGATGGCATCAATATCAACACCGATCATTTTCACACCGTATTTTTTCCAAATCCCCAAGTCATCACATTTCAATGCCAGGTTTAACGCTGTTTGTCCACCCATTGTTGGTAACACAGCATCAATCTGACGTTCTTCAAGTATTTTAATAATAGATTTTACTTCCAAAGGCAACAGGTAGATGTGATCTGCCGTTACTTTGTCAGTCATAATAGTTGCAGGATTTGAATTAATCAGAGTTACTGTAATACCTTCTTCACGAAGACTTTTGGCAGATTGTGAGCCTGAGTAGTCAAACTCACAGGCTTGTCCAATAATGATAGGGCCGGAACCAATAATTAAAACGGATTTTATAGATGTGTCTTTCATAGAATAGTTAATGGCGCTTGATGATCAGAACACAACAATGTGTTACAAAAAAACAAACTTGGTAAAGATAGCGCTTTGATAGACTTTTGCCTTATTAAGATTTTAACATTTAATTAATAAAGCATCATTTTGTTTTAATTCGTAAGTTTGTTAGTGTTTACTTATAAAAATAGCCTGTTTTCTGCACTTTTGGTGCTATGTTGCCTGTTGATAAAGGGTCAAGATGATTATACCGGTCCAAAAGCCAGGGATTACAGTAAAGATCCGGCTAAAAGTGCTGCCTTTATTGAGCTGGGTGGGAATGCGGGCTTGTATTCTTTGAATTTCGACCGCATTTATTATTATAAAGAAAAGTTAAAAATGAGTGCTCGTTTGGGCTTTGCTCCGCATTTTAATGGGATCTATATTGAACAGATCTATATTCTGGAAAATAATTTCATTTTGTTTTCAAATCCACATCATTTAGAATTGGGACTTGGAGCAACCATGCAACGCAGATACAATGAAAGACCCAATCAAATTGATAACTACTTTTGGGAAAATATTGTATTTGGTGTGGGAAGATGTGGATACCGTTATCAAAAACAAGATGATGGATTTTTTATTAGAGCAGGATTAACTCCTATTTTTATGAGCAATGATGCTTTAGGGTTTCACCCCGACTATTTTCAGTTTTGGGGTGGTGTGAGCGTAGGTGCTAGTTTTTAAAGCTTAATCGCAGAGAAGCAGAGTACTATTTACTCATTTCCATCTGTAGTTGATACTTCAAGGATTTTAATTTCAGGTAAGGAATTTTTAAAAGGTTCTTATTTTTTGTTTTTAGATAGACTTCATTCATTACCCACTGAATAGCGTATTGGTAATATTGTTTTGGATGTGTACGCTTAAAATCAATATCCCTGTCGGTGGAAGTTTCCCATTCCAGGCGCTGATCTAAAAATTCATTTTTAACTTCGTTATACAACTCCGTTCCTTTGATAGGGTAAGCAACTGTGATCGTATATTGCGAAGGATTTGATTGCACGAGATGTTCAATGGTTTCTTTGATATCTTCTTTGGTTTCTCCGGGATAACCCAACATAATAAATGTGCCTGCCTCTAATCCGTGTTGCTTTGCCAGGTTGATCATCTGACGTGTTTGCATCACATCTACTCTTCTATCCATTGCATCAATGATCTTTTGAGAACCGCTTTCAGCACCAACCCAAACCCTGAAACAACCACTGGCTTTTAACGTTTTAATCACTTCTTCATTTAGCCTATCTGCACGTGAAATGATCTCATAAGGAATAACAGCATCCTGTTTTTTTACTTCTTCGGCAAATTCTGTTAACCATTTATGATGGATGGTAAAAACATCATCCACAAACCAGATCATATCGGGGTGGTACGTTTGTTTAATGTGCTTCATTTCCTGTGCAACTAATTGCGGGGAGCGTCTTCTATAGGTTCCACCATAAACCGCTCTGCTACACCATTTGCAAGTATATGGACACCCACGCATGGTATTTACACTCATCATACTATAACCGTGGTGTGTTTTCCAACCATCCAAATAAGGTGTGAAATCAATTTTTTGACGGTTAGGAAAGGGCAATGTATTAACATCTTTTATTAAAGGACGCTCGGCTGTTGTAATTACTTTTCCGTTATCAAGGTACGCTATGCCCTTTATACTACTTAAGTCATGCTGAACCTGATTCAGCATCTCATGAGACCCTGAATCAAGTTCAGGGTGAGATGACAAAACATTTATCAATTCCAGCGTAGTTTCCTCCCCTTCTCCAATAACAATAAAGTCAGCTCCATAATTCAAAAAATTGTCCGCGTAGTTTCGTACTTCAGGTCCGCCCAAAATTATTTTAGTGTTAATCAAAGAGTTTTCAGACCGAATAAATTTAATGATCTTTAATACATTGAGCTTCGTCATTAAATTAGTGTAGATGGCTACAGCATCAGGTTTTGTATTCAGGATCTTTTCTTTGAGTTTATCAAGAGTAGAGAATGTAGAATCAAATACTTCGTTCTCATAACCATTCTTCTCGAGAAAAGCAGAAATGTATAAAATTCCCAAAGGCACATACGGCCGCATGATCTGAAGTTCCTTTGGATCTTCGCTCAAAAAATAACCGTGTGTAAAAAGGATCTTCATCTCTTATAAAAGTACGTCTTTATTTCTTCTCAAAAACAATTAAGTAATGATCCGCATAATTGGAAAAAAACGAAAATGAGAATATTCGATCCAAGACACGCAAAGCTCCAAGTAAAAATTTTCTTTTCACAAAATAAGGCTCCAAATAAGAGGGTGGCACAAACAATCCAATTGGTTTTGAGATAACGTAGTCGTAATCATCACCAAATAATTCTACAAAATATTCAGGACTGTAATAATACGTTTTAAATTTTTCACCATTGATGATCGTCTCCACTCCCTTTTTATTTTGCCTACGGGTGGATCTGTCTTTATCCTTTTTTGATTTGAAGTAAATACGTTCCCACCAACATTGCGTGCCCATAATAACAAATGCCAAGCGATTTCCTTTATTTTGAAGAACGTCGCAAGCTCTTCTAAATTGAATGAGTTCATTTGCATTTAAACAATTGAGCCCTCCAAAATTTGAAAATATCAAATCATAATTGCCTTTTGGCAATGATCCAATATTTACACAATTTAATTGCCGGAACTCTATATCATTTGTTTTTTGTTTCGCTACTTCAATCATCCCTTCTGAAATATCAGTAGCCAATACTTTCAGTCCTTTCCTGGAAAACCATAAAGCATCTTCTCCTGTACCGCAATTTATTTCTAAAACGCTTTTTACATTATTTTTAATGGCCCGGCTTAATTGTTTACGAACCTGTTCACGTTGAGTTTTCCCAATCAATGAATTCGTAAAATGATCATCATAATTTATGGCGTAACTATCAAAGGCTTGCGGCTGCACTGGGTTCAATTTTTTTAAGTCTTTGCTTTTCTATTTGTTCCCCAGGAATCATTTTAAAAAGCGACAATGTATTTTTAAAATGTTGTTTGGAGGGAGATGACAATAATTGTTTAGCTGATGCAAATCCAACTTGCTTGCGGTATCTCTTATGGATGTATCGTTGAAGCTGTTTATAAAACTCAGGTTTATATGTATTCTTAAACATCATGTCCAGATCATCACTATCTGTCCAGTTGCTCTTACCCTTTAACTGGTCTTTTACTTTGTCATAAAACACAGTTCCGGGTAAGGGATAAGATACAGAAATGCCAATATCATTCGGTAATAGATCTTCTACCATTTTCACAGTAAGTTTAATATCATCAATGGTTTCACCCAAATAACCCAGTTGCAAAAATAAAGAAACAGAAATGTGATTTTTCTTTAAAAGTCGTGTAGCTTCATAAATCTGCTCTACTTTTGTTCCTTTATTCATGGCATCCAGTATTTTCTGAGAACCACTCTCTGCTCCCATCCAAACCATGGTGCAGCCACTGTTAGCCAGGTGTTTGATATTATCTTCCTCAAGTAACAGATCGGCACGGCTTTGTATTTTGTAGTTAACCTTAACACTTTCCTTTTTGATATGATATTCAAAATCCTTTAGCCAGTTTGGCTTCAATCCAAAAATATCATCTGCAAACCAAATGTGCGTAAAGCCAAATTGTTGCTGCCATTTTTTTATTTCCAAAACAATACTTTTGGAACTATGAGAATTATAACGGTTACCATAAATAGGTTTTGCACACCAGTTACATTTATATGGACAACCACGCGTGGTAACAAAATTCAGAGAAAAATAACCGTGGTTTTGCATCCACATACTTTTATACCCCGAAATATCTAATAGGTCCCAGGCCGGAGGTGGCAACACATCGAGGTTTTTAAGAACAGTTCTTGCATTTGTTTTGATCAAATTTCCATTGCTGTTAAATGCAATCCCTGAAATTAAATCAATGCGCTCTTTAGCCTTATAAGCATTACACAAGTCTAATACAGTTTGTTCGGCCTCGCCAATTACAACTACATCCGCACCATGCTTTAAATAATCAGTTATATGATCTGTAGCATCCGAACTGGAAACGATCACTTGACATCCTTTGGATTTCGCATAAGTCTGCATATCAAAACATGCTTCCCGCATATTAGTGAGGCACATTTTAGTAAGGTAATTAAACCCGTCATCATAACTGATAAAAATATCCGGCTCAAATTCATCAATGGTTGAACGGATATCTTTAGCAGAATAACAAAACATAGAGTCAAACAGTTTCACTTCATACCCATGCTCCCGCAAATAAGACATCGCGTACAATGTGCCCAATGGCGGATATGGCATAGCCGTTTTAAATTGCTTAGCATCGAATCTTAAAAAGTAACTATGAGTAAAGAGAACTTTCACCGTGTTATAAATCTACTTGAAATTGATCCGAAAATTTTTTTATTTTCTCATTCCATAAGTTCAATACTTTATTCTGATGACCTTTTGAATGATACTTACAAACATGCTTTCGGGAACGGAACTGAAGATCAAAATCTTCCTGACTTAGTTCAGGATACTTTTTTTGCCAGTGTTTTAGGGTAATGTATAACAATTGGTCATCCGCCCAATTCCCAAACTTTCCCGAAAAAAACAATTCTATAGCTTTTTTATACCAGGGGCCTGGTGTTTTAATGCAATTCAGGTCAGACAATTCCTCTTTGTTGATAAATCTGTTTTTATACCAGCTGTTTTCAGTTAAAATTCTTTTGTATAAAGGGTAGTTAACAGTTGGTAGTAAATAGGCCAGTTCTGTAGCCACAAAATCGTTCTTATCCGGAATAAGCAGGTCAGCCTCCGAGATAAAATAGTTCAGGCAATAATTATTTTTTTCTTTCTTAGATAGAGTTTTGTAAAATAACACAAACATTGTACGGCATAGCCACAATCTGTTTGCTTTAGTAACCACAAAATAATCGATATCGCTATATTCGTCGTAATAATTTTTTGATAAACCTCCCGAAATATAAACACCTAAAATAAAAGGGAATGATGCGATCTTTTTACTATAATAATGCGCTTTATGCATTGTTTCCAAAGCTTCAGCATTTCCTTTTAAACGTCTAGCAATACTGTTTTTTGATGTAGTGGGAAGAAGATAGAATCCCTGCTCTTCTACAATGAGTCCTTCTTCCGTTAAACATTGCAGGTCATTTCTAAGATCGTCTTTGTTAATGGCCACAGCCATATTCTCAAAAACCTCATCAAATTTCAACGGATAATTAAATACGTCAAAATATAATAAAGTCTTTAATACGTTTTTTTGAGTTAAGCTAATAGTAAACGTTTGGGTCAAATGGTCATAGTTTTATTACCATCTAAGATACGCTAAATAGCTTTAATTTTAAAAATAAAATTGATCTCCCACTTGATCTTTTTATGCACAAGTAATTCAAATGCAAACTGATGTGATTTAGCAATATTTTTAATTTTATCGATCTCACAATTATCAGCCAGAATCATATATACATCACTTTCAGCGTGGACAAAATTTCTAAGTTGGGAAAATAATTTAACAAAATATTCTCCATTTTTTCCACAATTCCATGCCAGTTGATCAGTCGTTTTAACATCTTCAAAAAAATAAGGGGGATTAACAACAATGATATCGAATCTCGATTCAGGGACCATATCGAATAGATCACTTTTTAGAACAGATACATTCGTTATTTCTTTTCCGAAGTTTTTTGCGAAGTTCAGACTCGTACATTCAACAGCCACATCATTAATATCGCAAGCAGTAACTTTTGCTTTTTTTTGATAAGCCAATAAACTGATCAATCCAGAACCACAGCCGATCTCCAAAAAATTCTTATCAGTCAGATCAATCCTACTTACAAAATCAAACAAATAAGTACTGCTAAAAAAATATTTGGGGTGAAAAACCGTTGGCTTAATAATCAACTTAAAACCACGAACTGTATCTGTTCTTTCCTTTTTCAAATACCAAAGCACATAGGGTTTGGCAAAGGTTTGCATGTATATTTTCTGAAGACGGTCCAGCATATTAAAATCCTTCCGTTTCAGGTTGGCGATATTTCCAGACCCGTTGTAAGAAACTAATTTCTTTTGGGAAAGAATACAAACTGCTTTTATACCTCCAGCTACTCAATGTTTTTAAAACAATTTTTTTTGACGCTGTTAAACGTATATCCGAATTTGAAGGGTAATAGCCGTTCAATACCGTTTCAAATTGCTTGATCTTATCGATCATGTATGGCTTTAACCATGGAGTTAAAGGATTTTTTCGAAGATCAAAATTTTCCCAGGCCGGACTGATCCAATCTTCCAATGTTTCAGGAAATTTGAATCCGCTATCCAATACCTGTTTATACATATCCGACCCTTCTGTTGGCACCGGACTATATGTATAAATAATAATCTCTGTCCTCGGATTGATCCTTTTCACTTTTTTTATAAAAGCGATGTCCTCATCAATTTGTTTATTGACCTGTTCTTCTGTGTCTCCCGGAATTCCTAATACAAATGAATATTCAGGAATAATATCGAATTTTTTTAAACGTTCGGCAAATTTTAATATTTGCGCTCCGGTTTGTGTACCACCTTTGTCCATTTTTTTCAGGACTTCATCATTGCCCGTTTCCGCCCCAAAAAATATCATCTTACATCCCGACTTCCGAATAGCAGCTAATGATTCGTCTTTGTATTTATCCATGGTGTCGATACGCGCCTCTCCCCACCAAACCATATTTTCTTTTTCAATCAATTTGGCAAATTCAACTGTTCTTTTTTCAGAAACAAAAAAATTGTTATCATGAAACTCTATAGAATCTGCCTGATACGTGTCTTTCAACAATTTCACGTCATTATAGATTCCTTGTGCAGACTTGCCTTTCCATCGAGCATTATAAATAGGTACAACTGCGCAAAACGAACACGTAAATGGGCAACCAAAGCTACTGTGATAGGCGATGGTTTTTTTTCCTAAATACGTTTTTGGTAATACTTTTTGAAGTGAGTAAAAGCTATTTAGTTTATTATAAGGCAAGGCCGGTAATTTATCCAGATCCAATAATTCTTCCTTGGCTGTTTTTAAAATTTGTCCGTCTTTTTTGTAGATTAGATTTTTAATTCCATCTACTGACAATTTATTTTCTATTGCATTTATTAATTGCGGAAAAGTATTATCGCCCGGGCCATTTACTATATAATCTACATATCCCGAATTTAAATTCACAGCATATTGATTAGATGCAAAATAACCTCCGAAAATAATTTTGATATGCGGATAATTCTCTCTGATCTTTTTTGCGAAAGGGATTGCCTGCTTTAATTGCGGACCTGGCATAACTGTACAGGCAAAATAACTGATTTTTCCCGAGGACAAATAATTTTCGATAACAGACCAAGGATTTTTTTCTAAATTCCCATCTACAATAACCCATTCATAAGTATTATCAATACTGGCCGCGATTTGCAACACACTGTTAGGTATGCGCGGATTGTGATTGGTAGCCCGTGGATTAAATAATAGGATCGACATTATGAATTGATAAAATATAAAATTCCACTTTTCTCTTTCTTTAGAAATTTTTTAATAAGCCCAGGAACAGAGAATTTATAGGATATGAATTTAAAACTATTTTTTGAAAACTGGCTGAAGTCTTTATAACTAAAATAACCTTTTGATGGATAAAACTGAATCCCAAAATCATATTTCTCTTTAAAATATAATTTTGTTTTTAAAACTTCTGATTCTTTCTTGATTGTATTTTTATAGAATGTACTGCCAATAATAACCAGTATACCATTTTTGTTTAATAGTTTTTTATACTTTTTAACCAATTGTATTGGGTCCGTAAGAAATTGCAAACAATGATTAAAAACAATTAAATCAAATTTTGAGCTGTATATTTCGGTTTGTAATACATCTGTTTGAATGGAGTTCCAATTAGAACACTGGTAATGTTTCTTAGATTTTAATCCATTACGATCATCATCAAAAATGTCAACCGTAAAAACAGTTAATCCTTTTTTTGATAAATAATTACTTAGCCAATTATTCCAGCCGCTCACTTCTAAAACACTCTTGTTATTATTCAAATTCTTTGATAACAAGTCATTAATTATCACTAAATCTTGTTTGCGTGTAAATATTTCGGAAGCTAAATTAGGAACACTTACGTTTGGGAACTGTTCATATAACTCAAAAGGTAATTGGTAGTATTTTTCACTTGATTGAATTTCCGAAAATTTAACTAAAAACTCAGATAAAAGATCATTAAAAGAATCTGTAGTAATAGTATAAATTCCATCGGCATATGTTAATTTATAATCCAATGGGATTTTTATAAAATCATTTATGGTATCCATATTGTTTTTAAGACATTTTCTGAACGGGTTTTAACCATTCTTTTAATTTACGTTCAATTGGAAAATGATAGGCCTTGTTTTCGATACGCCATTTGGCAAATTCCTGGAAAAGGAATTTAACAGGTGTACGATCATTATAAGCCATGTTTTGATAGAATTTGAAGTTTTCTATCTCACATATTTTTTCCTCACTGATCCATTCGCTTTTTTTAGTGCCTACATAATCAAAATTACTCCACTCTTCAAGCGTTGAATTGAACTGATAGCCATTCGCTAACAACTCGTCCGCAATTTTATTTCCAGGATAAGGCTTATAGTAAAAAATGCTCATGTTAAATTTGCTACTCATTTTTCGCAACTCTTTTACCATAGATAGTGTTTCAGAAATACTTTCCTCTGTTTCTCCCGGGAAACCAACAATAATACTAAAGTTAATAGCTATACCATATTTAATGCATTGCCTGGCAACCTCATAAATATGCTCCAGCTTAATGTCCTTTTGCATCCAATCCAACATTTCCTGTGTGCCGGCTTCCATCCCGATCATTACGCGTTCAAGTCCGGAATCTTTACACAGTTTCCAAACTTCATCATCCAAGCGAACTCCCTGATCAGCTCGCATTGTTCCAAACCAACTTACAGGTAATTTACGCCTGATGAATTCCTCCGCTACTGCTTTCACACGCTTGCTGTTTGTGAAAAATGTTTCATCCTGTAGATGAATGTGCTCGAATTTATATTTGTTCCATAACGATTCTATTTCATCTCCCATTCTTTCCGGACTATAGCCATACCAACCGCGCTTATACATAAACGGGTCTGCACAAAAGGAACAACGGAATCGACAGCCTTGTGATGAAATATAATCCAGTTGCTTTCGGCCACTTAAATTCATGTAACTTTTTACATCGATCAGGTCGTAATTAAAAGGTGCAAAATTATTAATATCCTCCATTGCTCTTTCAGCATTTTCTGTGTAAACGCCGTTTGCTTTATAACAAATACCTTTTAATCCTTCTAATGAAGTATTAGAGGTATATCTTTCCAACAGTTCTTTAAATGTATTTTCTCCCTGCCCTTTAACTACCACATCCACGCTTGATTCGTCGAGTGTTTGTTTGGGAAATAAGGAAGGATGCCAGCCACCCCAGACAACAGGCACATCGGGAAATTTTTCTTTAACAGCCCTTGATACTTTAATAGCGTCTTTTATAGGGCTTCCGGTTAAAACAGTGGTTGCAAAACAAACGCCGCTATTGTTAAGTGCTTCGTTGATCCTGATTATAGGGTCCGATTCCAATCTGCCATCAATGATCACGACATTATATTTGTCAGGATCTAATACCGAACCAATTGCTAATAAGGCTAATGGCATTGTATAAAAAACTGCATCTGGATTATATAATACAACTGTATACTTCAAATTAATATATTTATCCTACTCAAATATAATACAAATTACTCGTTTCTATTTAATAACTTAGTAGTAATTTCCTGATTCCATTCATATGAATTTATTTAAAAAGTCAATAAAAAAATTACCTTACAAGGATGCCTTTATAGAAAGGCTCCCTTCTTCAACAATTAGTGGCGGAATGTTAAACGAGGGCAATATATATTTGATGGATTATGCGATAAAAAATATGCCTGTGAATGGACATGTGTTGGAAATAGGTTGTTGGGCAGGCTTATCGGCTAATGTATCACATCATCTAATGAAAATATATCATCGGACGGAATTATTCTTAGGATGTGATCCCTGGATTTATGAAGGCTTTAATGATTACAAAAAAACAAAAGTAACTATTATCGATGGTGATGAAACAATTGAGCGTGTAGATTTTATGAACTACATTAAAAATGCTTATATGAATTCAGTAACGCTGTTTAATAAAAACAAACTACCGCATACATTTCAGTTAACATCCGATGCTTTTTTTGAACATTACTCAAAAAATGATGAAATAATTGATGTATTTAAAAGACCGTTCAAACTTGGTGGTCAAATTTCTTTTTGCTACATTGATGGTGATCACTCATACGAAATTGCAAAACGGGATTTTGAAAACACAGCGAAATATTTAAAAATAAATGGCTATATACTACTGGACGACTCCTGGGACGGATCGAATTATGGAAGTTCGAAACTAATAGATGACATTAAACAAGACAGTTCTTTCCGTATAGTTGATAAGAACCCGAATTATTTAATCCAAAAAATTAAATAACATTCATCCTTGCGAAAAAATATTTTGTATATCCATTTTTACGCGTCTTTATACATAAATAAAGAAGCTTTTATAAAAGAGCAGGCATCTTCTTTATCGTATAAAACCGAATTGGGAAAAACGCATGCGATTCATTATTTGTTAAATAACAATCTGGCATTCAATGAGCCTTATGAGTTGATCCAATTAATTTCTAAAAAAACGGGCCATTTGACATTTTTAAAAAAAGCTATTAATTATATTAAAACAAATAAATGTGAATATGTTATTATTCACGGGCTTGATTATTTTTTAGAAGCCGCTTATATAAAATGGGCTTCGGGAGCAAAAATAATTTTGCAACATCATGCAGAAAAAACTTATTTGAGAAAAAAAGCAATACTCATGCCTTTAGCTGACCATTGGGTTGATGGCTATTTATTTAATGGAAAGGAAATAGCTCAACCTTTTCTTCAAAAAAAATGCATTTCTTCTGTAAATAAAGTGTATGAGGTTGTAGAAGGAAGTTCTAATTTTCAACTGCTGTCAGATAACAAAACAGAAACGATCAAAAAATTGGTTTTTATTGGAAGATTGAACGAAAATAAAAATCTGATCACGTTGTTAAAAGCCATCACTATTTTAAAGACAAAGCGCTCAGACGTTCATTTGTATGTTTACTATACAAGCAATGAACAAGAGCCAGAACTCAAAATGTATTGCAAGAAAAATCAAATAAATCATATGGTTACATTTAAAGGTTCTGTATCTCAAAATGAAATAGAAACTATTTTAAATCAATCTCATGTCTTTGTTTCATGTAGTTTATATGAAGGTAGCGGTTATTCACTCATAGAAGCATTAGCGTGCGGTACGTTTCCTATTGTATCACACATACCAGCATTTGATTTTTTGCTAAAAGGTTTGGAGGAAAAGGAACAATTCGATCCAAAGAACGAAATGGAATTAGCAACAAAATTATTTAAAGTATTAGATACAGAATTTACAACTACCCGAAAAGAAACTATCCGAAAACATTTTGAAAATAAATGCAGTAACAAAGCCATTGCCTTACAAATAGAAAATATGTTACAGCATTTAACTTAGTAAAAGTTGTACGATCTGTTTGGCGGAATCATCCATTGTGTTAAAAGTCACACGTTCCGCTTCCTTATTTTGAGACAGCAACTCAAGAATAGAATTCACCAGATCTGCTTTGGTTGTTTGAGTCTGCAAATTTTTTACCAGCTCATTACTTAATTTTTGTGTAGAAATAACCTTACAACCACTATATAAAGCTTCCATTAATACGGTAGAATTGCCCTCATAAAAAGAAGTGTGTAAAAACAGCTTTGATCGGTTCATTAAACTCAGGGTTTCCAAATGAGTTTTTGCTCCAACCAACTCTATATTATTCTGCAATTTACATTGAATGATCAGATCACTCAATAATTTTTTCTCCTCACCATCTCCTGCAATTTTCACATTCAGTATAGGATGCTGTTTTACGATCTCAGCAATAACTTCAATAAACAGACTGTAATTTTTAAGCGGAATTAAAGAGCCTGCGCCTAAAATATCGATCGGTCTTTGTGTTGTATTTAAAGGTTCAAACAATTTAGGATTAATGCCATTGGTAACAATATGCTTTGGATCTATGTGGTGATTCTTTTTAAATTCCTCCTTCAAAAAATCGCTCATGGCTATCAATTGTGAAGGTTTTGGCTTTATTTTTTTTACAAAACCATTCGTAACTTTTGCATCCTGGCCAATGATCCAGATCAAATGGTTGATATTATTTGCCAACGCAAATCTATTCGCCACCAAAGCCGTGTCAATGCACCATAAACTGATCAACCCTTTGATATTAGAATTTTCTTTAAGTTCATTCAGTTTTTGCAAAGCAAGTCGTTTGGTTCTTAATCCAAAAATATGTTTTTTGTTTTTGCCACCAATAGCATATACGTTAATTCCGTTCCACGTATATAATCCTTTTTTAAAAGGATACTGAAGCGAAATAAATACAAATTTAATGTCCGGAAAGTTTTGTTTAATTGCTAAAGCAAATTGCTGAAATGCCGGTAAACAAGTCGTATCGTGCTCGTCTTTCGGAAAACCCGGAGTAACAACAATAACAGTATTTGGTTTAAGGGATGACACGTTTTAATTTGAATTAAAGTTATATGAAACCTTTGGTTTTTTATTCCCTAATAAAATCCTGAAAAACAAAACAACTGAGATTATAAATATACCTGTGTAAAAACGAATAGACAGATCAGGAAATAAAATAACACGGATCATAACAGAAATTAATAATGCCTGTGCCACAACAAACAATTTACTTTTCCAATAAGCCCTGGCATATAACAAAAATGGTAAAACCAAAAACAACAGGATCAGGAAAAAGTCGGAATAAAAAACCGTATTCGGAATAAAGCGTAAACCATGAATATACCCGTTGAGTGAAAGTGAAACATCTGCATTTTTAAGATCAGGGATGTAGCCTAAGAAAGAATGTTTATATAACAAAGTCCATGGATAAGCATGGTAGTATAGTGATACAAACAAATAGCAAAGAATTGATGTACTGAATAATATTGCCAAATATTTCCTGGAATATTCCTCCAACTTATAATAGAAAGCAATCGCACAAAAGGTTGTCGCGAAAATAATGCTTTCTGTCCTGATAAATACTGACAGGCAAAACACAACCACTGCTATGTTTCTGTAGAGCCTATTATTTGCCAACAATAACATAACTCCTATTATTATAAAAAATGACGCCAGCATATCGGGCGTGTTATTCTTAATGGTATCCAAAACCATAGGCAATAATATCATACACAATGAGATGAGCCAGCCTTTATAAAACCCGATAAAGAGTATAAAATAATATAATAAAGCAATCCCAATGCCAAGATAGGCCAATAAATTAATGTAGGTTGAAAATATAACAGGAGATACGCCAAAAGAGTTTGCTAATTTTAGAATGCCAACATACAAAGGCTTTACTTTGTAAAAAGGCAACTGGCTATAAAAATTTTTGGCTGACTTGTAAATAGAATTTCGATAGTACTTTGCGCTATCTGTCATGTTCTTGAATATTGCTTCTCCAAGTTCCTGTTTTGCCAGATTATAAGAGCTATCATGAAGTTGTTGGTGCGACATTGATTCGCTCTCTAATGCACAGGCTGAGTACATCACAATATCCAGGTCGTAGTAAGCATTTTTTTTAGCGTAGCGACAAATAACCAAAGCAACGCCAATGTAAAAGATCACCAACAATAGTTTAACGTAACGTGAGTTAAAATATTTGGTGCTATTCAGCAAAGCCTAAGACTGAAATTCGTTCTTGTTCACCACACCAATGACCGTACCTTTCAATTCCTTGCCAATAAAGCCGGAGTTTTTGTTTGAAGAAACAATATGAGATCTTTCGAAAACATATTTTTTAGCGGGATTGAACAGAGTTATATTAGCTGCACTATCTTCTTTAATAGTAACAGGCGGCAAGCCTAATATGTTACGTGGATTTTTAGTTAGAGTGTCAACAATAGCTTCAAGAGATAATTTAGCACTTAACGCTGAATTTAAAACTCCAAAGCAGCTTTCCAATCCTATCATGCCATTATCAGCCAGATCAAATTCAAGATCTTTGCTTTCAATATCTTGTGGATTATGATCGCTCACGATCACATCGATCGTTCCATCCGCAATGCCTTTTTTCAAAGCATCCATATCTTCCCTGGTTCTTAAAGGTGGGTTAACTTTGAAATTGGTGTCAAAGCCTTCCAGCTCTGTCTCCTCTAACAATAAATTATAGGCCGCAACCCCACAGGTAATATTTAATTTTTTAGCTTTTGCTTTTTTGATCAGTTCCACACTTCCTTTAGTACTAATGGTTGGAACATGCATTTTTCCTCCTGTATATTCTAAAATTTGAATATTACGCTGCAGCATGATCTCTTCGGCCAATGCCGGAATTCCTTTCAATCCAAGTTTCGTTGAAGTAACACCTTCATTCACCAATCCATCGTGGGAGATAGTTTTATCATCACAGTGCGTCATGATAAAACTATTGATATTTTCGGAATACTGAAGTGCGCGCAAGATCAATCCTGCATCTTTGGTTGTTTTTTTATAATCACTAAAAGCTACGGCACCGGATAATTTCATGTCGTACATTTCCGACAGATCTTTTCCTTCCTGATTATGGCTTAATGTTCCAACGGGCAATACATCCACTAAACTTCCTTTGGAACGATTTACAATATATTCTACCTGCGCTTTATTGTGCAAAGGTGGATTTGTGCCACTCATTAAACATACACTGGTAAAACCGCCTTTAGCGGCACTTTTCAATCCATTCTCAAGTGTTTCTTTGTGTTCGTAACCGGGATCACAAAAATTAACCTGCATATCTAACCATCCGGCCGACACATGTAATCCTTCTTCTTCAATGGTTTTAATTCCTCTTTCGGGAGTGATGTTTTTTTTGATCTGGATAATTACTCCTTTTTCTATTAAAATATCCATTACCCTACCATTATGTGGGCTGGTTGAATCAACAACGGTTGCTTGCTTGATTAATAAATTCATATCCTCTATTTAAATAATCTGATTATTAAGATCTCTGCCGCTAAAAATACCAATGCTAAAATTAAAAACAATTTCCATAGTTTTTTACCATCGTTCACTTCTTGCAAAGCATTTGTTAATGTTTTTTCGTCGGGGACAATAATGGAGATGTTTTTTAAACCTTTTTCATCAATTTGTTTTTGCAGATCCTCGTTACTCATAAAATTCATGTCGGATTCTTTCCTGTCGAAATTAAAAGCAAGATCCTTTATCAGTTGGCCATTTTCAAAAACTCCATATTGTCCGGCCTCGGTGATCTGATTTTGGGTAAACAAAGTTGTAGCATTATTCAACAAGCGGTGTTCTGGTATCACATCTACCTTTTTGGCTGTTGGAGAAATTGAGTTTGTTGAAGTTGCCAAAGCATCATCTTTTACAATATGCAAAGGTTTATCTGAGAAATTAGTGGTACTGCTCAAAACAATAGCTTCGTTAACAGCTGTTTTATAATACACCGGCGAAGGCTTTAAACTCAGGATAGCCATTTTAATAATAGTAGGGACAAACAAGGCGTGCTTTAACAAATTTGAGCTCGTTTCATCGGAAGCGATAGAAAACAGATACACTTTACCATTGCCGGTGGCATTTAATGAAAGTAAAAATTGTCCGTTTTGCAGCAATACAATATTTTGCGAATTATTATTGGTGGTTTTAGTAAACTCAAAATGCTCAAATACTTTTGGGAGATCCATCCGCTGATCAAGCTTATCAAATACACCCTCATACAATCCCTGCTCAAAATTAATGCTTTGGGTTTTGGTATTAATCGTATCAAACTTTGTGATCTGTGGCAACTGCATTACCTGAAAAGCTGTATTGTAAGAGGCCAGGTCGGCTTTTTTATCAGGAAAGACGACCACACTTCCACCATTACCGATAAACTTTTGTAACTCAGATGTTAATCCTGAAGTTAAAGAACCTAATTCGTTTAGAATAATAATATTTGTATTTGCAAACAGGTTATAATCAATCGATGATTCGCTGTTTTCTCTATAAACAAACAAACTATCATTCTGCATCAGGGACCTGAAATTACCTGAAGTTTTAGTGTCCTTGCCATTAATTACCAACGCATTGATGGAAGTTTGTGCATTAAAACTAAAATAAAAATGATCATCATAGGTAATAGGATAATCTTCTATTTTCAAAACTCCTTTATTAATGCCTTTTGCTTTTACGGTAAAAGAGATGCTCACGTCTTTTTTATTGCCAGCACTTGCATTGAAAGATGCTAATGAAACCTGTGCCTCATTAATATACAATTTTAAACTGCCATTTTCAATATCCTTGTTGCTTTTATTGATCACAATTGCGTGAACAACTTGTTGAGTTTCGTATTGTTGAACAGGGGTTTCAAACCAAACGCTATCAATGTACACGTTATTGATCTCTGAAGAAACAATAGGAATACAGCTAATAGTAATGCTGGTATCAACGTCTATCTTAGAAATAGCAGAAGTGTTTTTTTGAAAATCACTCAACAAAAAAATACGCTTGTTCTTAGAGGAAGAATTTTGTAAAAAATCCTGTTGGCGCTTTATCACATCGTTGATGCTTTTTGTAGCTGATGATATTTTAACGTCGTTTATCTGTTCAATGAATTCTTCCTTAGAAACAAAGCGCTGATGTCTTCCTTCAAAATCATTGGTCAATAATTGAAATTTATCGCTTGCATTAAATGTATTGACGATCTCAGTAGCATGTTGCTTGGCATTTTCCAACAATGTGCCTTTTTTGTTGGTGCTTTCCATACTGAAGGAATTGTCGATATAAATGCTAATAGCTTTTTCGCCCTGTACAGCTTTTGTTTTTCCGGGAATAAAGGGCTGTGAAAAAGTAAATACCAAACAGGCTATTGCCAATATTCTCATGGCCAAAATGAGCCATTCTTTTAATTTGGATTTACTGTCGCTTTCCTGTTTTAATTCTTTAAGGAACTGAACATTGGTAAAATAAACTTTCTTGTATTTTCTAAAATTGAAGAGATGAATGATAATGGGAATGGCGATCGCTGCTAAACCAATTAAAAATGTAGGAAACAAAAAATTCATCAGTGTAAAAATACATTTTTTTACTCAGAATTATAGCTATTTCAATAAGTCGATTCAATTTAAATGCGTCTTTTGTTTATTTTTTCATGTTTTATTCCTAAATTTATTTTAAAATATTTTTATCATGAAAAAAATCTACTTCGCATTTTTGTTTACGGCAATCTCTTTGTCAAACGGTTTTAGCCAGTTAACATTTACGGTTTCGCCAAGCATGGCAGATCTTACAAATTATTTCCAGGGTGTTGGGCTTACCATCTCAAATATGACCGTAACAGGTGCCCCTAACTCTTATGGCTTTTATTCGGGCACATCAAATATGGCTTTTGGAAGTGGCATTATTATGAGTACTGGTGTGGTTAACGGATTGATCAGCAATCCGGCAGGTGCATTTGCAAGTACAGACAACATGACAATGGGCGATCCTTTAATTAGCGTGATTGCAGGCGGAGCAACGTATGATGCCTGTATTATTGAATTTGATTGTGTGCCTAGTAACGCAAATTTATTATTTAGTTTTGCATTCGGATCTGAAGAATATAATGAATTTGTATACGCTGGCTTTAATGATGCATTTGCAATTGCCGTTACCGGCCCTAACCCTGCGGGTGGAAACTACAATAACACTAATTTTGCATTTGTACCCGGAACAACTACACCAATGGTTTCTGTAAATTCGATAAATAATGGGCAGGGTGGCACAGGCCCCTGTAATAATTGCGCCTATTATATTGATAATACAAATGGAACTGATGTAGCCTTCGATGGATTTACAACTGGATTACAAGGATTAGTTCCGGTAACAATAGGCCAGACGTATCATTTTAAATTAGCGATTGCAGATGTAGGTGATGGAGTTTTTGATTCAAGTGTTATGTTTTTAACTAACTCGTTTAAATCTGTACCAAACACACCGACCGGTGTTTTAGAAACAGAAAATGACATTAATGTATCTATTTATCCAAATCCAACTTCAGGATCAATTGTTCATGTTGATATAGAAAAAAATACAGCAAATTCCCTTGAGCTATATTCGTACCAGGGCAAACGTGTTGAAAATATTCAATACGATAAAAACACACATACAATTCAATTGAATAATACTGCAAAAGGTGTTTACTTTCTTCACATTACAACTGATAAAGGTAAAACAGTTAAAAAGTTAGTGGTTAATTAATGTAACCGGGTTTTATTTTAAGTTGATGCCTGACTATAAACAGTCAGGCATTTTTTATTCAATTATGCTCATTTTCAAATAAAATGAGAAATTTTAATATCATACCCCCTCACTTTGAACATAATTTTCATTAAAAGTTGATTTTTTTTCTTGCACCCCCCCTTTTTTTGACATATTTTTGTCAAAAAATTGAAAATTTACATTTTAACCCTATAAAATCCAAAAAATTATGAGCACAAGACGCATTTTAGCCATGCAAGACGTTGGAAAAAGAACTCCTGTAGAGTTTAATAACAACAATCAACAGGTTTCACAGTATTACGGATCGAACGTATTTGGTTTGGATGCCATGCGTGAATTCCTTTCAGAAGAGGCTTTTAACAGCATTCAAAACTCTATGAACCAGGGAACCATTGTTGAACGTAAAATGGCCGACCAGGTTGCTGCCTGCATGAAAGCCTGGGCTCAAAGCAAAGGTGTAACACACTTTACCCACTGGTTCCAACCATTATCAGGTGCTACTGCCGAAAAACATGACGGCTTTTTTGAACCGATCGAAGGTGGAAGAGCCATCGAGCGTTTCAGCGGAAATGCTTTAGTACAGCAAGAGCCGGATGCGTCTTCTTTCCCCAATGGAGGAATTCGTAATACATTTGAAGCACGTGGTTATACTGCCTGGGATCCAACATCTCCGGCTTTTATCTGGGGAGAAACTTTGTGTATTCCTACCATCTTTATTTCTTATACAGGTGAATCGTTAGATTTTAAAACACCTTTATTGAAATCCTTACATGCGATAGATAAAGCAGCTACTGATGTTTGCCAATATTTTGATAAGAACGTAACTAAAGTGATTGCTACTTTGGGTTGGGAACAGGAATATTTTTTAGTAGATTCTGCTTTATATAATATTCGTTACGATCTGCAACAAACCGGCCGTACTTTATTTGGACACGCTCCTGCAAAAGGTCAGCAATTAGAAGATCATTACTGGGGTTCTATTCCGGAAAGGGTTTCGGCCTACATGCGTGATTTTGAATATGAATCTCATTTGTTAGGAATACCGGTTCGTACACGTCACAATGAAGTTGCTCCTGCGCAGTTTGAATGTGCTCCTGTTTTTGAAGAAACAAATTTAGCAGTTGATCACAACTTGCTATTGATGGACGTAATGGAAAAAGTGGCGATCCGTCACAACTTCCGTGTATTGATGCACGAAAAACCTTATGCCGGTGTTAACGGAAGCGGTAAGCATAACAACTGGAGTTTAGCAACTAACACAGGAAAGAACCTACTGTCTCCGGGCAAAACTCCTAAAACAAATTTACAATTCTTAACCTTCTTTGTGAATACTGTAAAAGCAGTTTATGAACACGGCGATCTATTACGTGCTTCTATTGCATCTGCTAATAATGATCACCGTTTGGGTGCTAACGAAGCGCCACCGGCTATTATGTCGGTTTTCTTAGGTGAGCAATTATCAAAAGTATTGGATGAGTTGGAAAAAGCAATTCATAACGGAAAAATGAGTCCGGAAGAAAAAACCGCTTTGAAAATGAATATCGGTCGTATTCCCGATATTTTGTTGGACAATACAGACAGAAACAGAACTTCTCCATTTGCCTTCACCGGAAATAAATTTGAGTTCAGAGCCGTTGGATCAAGCGCCAATTGCGGCGGACCGATGACCGTACTAAATTCGATCATGGCAGAACAATTGGTTACTTTCAAAAAAGATGTGGATGCTTTGATGAATAAAAAAGTAGAAAAAGATGAAGCTATTTTTCAAACATTAAAGAAATACATTATCGAAAGTAAAAAAATTCGTTTTGAAGGAAATGGTTATGGAGATGCATGGAAAGCAGAAGCAAAAAAACGCGGATTAAATAATATCTCAACTACACCTGGTGCTTTAGAGGCAATGATCTCCAAAAAAACATTAAGCATGTTCGAGTCGCAAGGTATTTTAAGTCATCGTGAGCAGGAAGCACGTTACGAAATTGCTTTGGAAACTTACACTAAAAAAATTCAGATCGAATCACGCATCATTGCTGATATGGTAAGTAATCAGATCATTCCTGCAGCCTTGAACTATCAAAAAACTTTGGTAGAATCCGTAAGAGGCATGAAAGAAATTATGACGCCTGCCGAGTTTAAAGTTGTTGCTAAAAGCCAGCTGGAACTGATCAAAGAGATATCCGAAAAAGTAACGATTATTAAGACAGAAGCCGACTTAATGACCGAAGAGCGTAAGAAAGCAAACAATTTGGACTCAGCTAAAAAACAAGCGCACGCCTATTGCGAAAAAGTAAAGCCTTACTTTGAGTCGATGCGTTATAATGTAGACAAACTGGAAGGAATTGTGGACGATGCAACCTGGCCATTACCAAAATATCGCGAAATGCTTTATTTAAGATAGTAGAATTAGTATTTCTGTTATCTGTCAGTTCGAGCGAAGTCGAGAACTAGACCAGTACTTACAAGAATACTTCTCGACTTCGCTCGAAGTGACAAAACATTTAAATCCTCAGCTTTTAAGTTGAGGATTTTTTGTGTACAGATAAGCCCACCCTATCAAAACAAACTGTATAGGAATTCGGATGACAGCTATCCAAAACATCACACTATCATTATCCCAATTGTCGATCAGCATTTGAATATGAATGATAAAAAAAACGATCAGCATAGCAATGATCAAGCGCGCCGCAGCTTTTCGGGTAACTTTTGGGATCAGTAAAAGTGCGAATATAATTTCGCACACACCACTCAGGTAAACACAAAAAGAGTGAAAGGGTAAGTAAACAGGCATCATTTTTTCATAAAATTCAGGTTTTACAAAATGATTGATCCCCGCAATCACGTAGAGTAAAACCATCAAATAAAAGAAAAACTGATAAACTATATTTTTCATAGATCTCAAAGATATACGCTAATTCTTTCGAATTGGTTTAAGTTTACGATTTAGCCTGATAATTGTGAAAATACAAGCCTAAATCAATAAAAGTGGCTTTTACACAGGGCTAAACCCAGTACATGAATCGTAAATAAAGGGATTCTTTAGACGAATAGGGCTAAAATAATGCTTAAAATTTTTGCAGTTTTAAAAAATTATATATCTTAGCAACTTATAAAGTTTAATTACCTATGAAAAACTTAAAAAAACTAGCACTAACCACTACCGCTATCATTGCGTTCGTATTTTCTGTAAGCGCTCAGAAAAATTATTTAAAAGATGCTGATGTTGCATACGAACATCACCAATACTTTAATGCTATTGAGCTTTATAAGCAAGCTTATACCAAAGTAAAGAAAGCTGATGCAAAAGCAAGAATTTTATACAGAACAGCTGACTCATACAAGCAGATCAATGATTTAAAAGGTGCTGAAACCTATTATAGCAAAGCTATTAAGGCAAAATATCCTGATCCAATCGCTATCTTACACTTAGCTGACGTTTTAAAAGCTCAGCAACGTTATCCTGAAGCGATCGTTGAATACAATAATTACAAAAAAGAAATGCCTTCTGATCCTCGCGGAGAGAATGGTGTTAAATCATGTGAGTTAGCTCAACAATGGAAAGATGCCAAAAACACTCCTGAAACTCGTTTAAAAGTTGAGAACATGGCTTTGATCAACTCTAAAGAAGCTGATTTTGGTCCTGCTTACGCTGATAAAAAATTCACGACATTATACTTTACTTCTACCCGTCAGGGTGCTCAAGGTGCTGTTGACGTTACTACAGGTCAAAATCACTCTGATATCTATGAAACAAAATTAGATAAGAATGGTAAATGGAGCACGCCTGTTACAATTGCTACTACTTTAGTTTCTAAAATGAATGAAGGTGGTGCTTATGTTACTAAAAAAGGCGACCTGATGTTCATGACACGTTGTGGAGAAGCAAAAGGAAAAGAATTAAAATGTCAGTTATATGTATGTAAAAAATCAGGTCCATCATGGGGAGATCCTGAATTATTGCCATTTAACGTAGATTCAGTGCATTTACGTCACGCAGCAGTTTCTGCTGATGGAAACACTTTATACTTTGATGCAAAATTACCGGGCGGTTACGGTGGAACTGATATCTGGTTTAGTACTTATAGTAAAAAAGATAAAACCTGGGGGCCGGCTATAAACGCAGGGCCAAGCGTTAACACTCAAGGCAGCGAAGGTTATCCGTATATCGCAGATGATGACAAAACTTTATATTTTTCTTCAAACTACCATTTAGGTATGGGTGGTTTAGATCTATTCAAAGCAGAAAAAGATGCTAATGGTAAATTCACTAAAGCACCTGAAAATTTAAAATCACCAATGAACTCGGCCGGTGATGATTTTGGTATCGTTTTCGAAGGTAAAAAGATCAAAGGTTATTTCTCTTCTAACCGTGAAGGTGGAAAAGGAAGTGATGATATCTATTCATTCATCTTACCACCATTAAATTTCAACTTAACGGGTACTGTTGTTAGTGCTGAAAACAATGAGCCAGTTACAAATGCTTTGATTCACTTAAAAGGTTCAAGCGGAGATATGTTTGAATTTAAAACAGGTGCTGATGGTAAATACAATTTTAAATTAAAAGAGAATACTTCTTACGAAGTAACTGTAGGTACAGATAAAAACACTGTTTCAACAACTTTTAAATTAGGTTTCCTTGCTAACAAGGATATGGGTAAATTAACTACGGTTGATGAGAATGAATCAAAAGATTTTGTAAAAGACTTCGCCTTAACTCCGGTTAAAGCTGAGATTCGTTTTCCTGCCGTATTATACGCTTTGGGTAAAGCAGACCTGTTAGTTGACCCTGCAGGAACTGATCCATCAAATGATACTCGTAAACCATTAAACTCTAAGGATTCCCTGAACTTTTTATACCAAACGTTAATGGACAATCCTTCTATCGTAGTTGAGTTACAATCTCACACAGATAGCCGTGGTTCTGACGCGAAAAACCAGGTTCTTTCTGAGGCTCGTGCTAAGTCTTGTGTTGATTATTTAATTAACGAGAAAAAAATTCCTGCTGCACGTTTAACATTTAAAGGTTGGGGTGAGAAAAAACTATTAATTACTGACGCTCAGATCAATAAAGCAAAAACCAAAGAAGAAAAAAATGCTTTACACCAAAAGAACCGTCGTACAGTATTCCGTATTGTTAACTGGGATTACGTAGATCCAAATGCTCCTAAATCAGACAAGCCTATTTACAAACCACAAGTAAAAGGTGAAGAAAATTCAGAAGCTATCGAAGATGCTCCGGAATCAAAATAACATTAAATAAAAAAATTAAAACCCTTTCAGCATCACTGAAAGGGTTTTTTGTTGACATAAACTACAAGTATCAAATTTTGTTAATTACTAAAGCCTCAGGCTACAGCTTCATTAAATAATGTAATTTTGTAAAGAATAAAAAAACAAGTATTGTGCGCGATATAATTTGGACCATAATTATTGTTTGGGTCGTTTGGAAGATATATGATGCCTTTAAAAGTATGTCCAAAACAAAATCCCAGACTGATACATTTAACGGAAACCGATCCTACCAGAAAGAAGGTGAGGTTAAAATTGATAAAACTGTTGATCTCAAATCTCATTTTAACCCTAACGATGGGGAATATGTGGACTATGAAGAGGTAAAATAATGATAAGGATCTTTTCATATCTGTTTCTGTGTTTTTCATTTAGTAGTATTTGTTATGCGCAGGAAAATCCTGCTTCTGTGCCACCCCATGCAACTAATCAAATGCCGGTTGCACCCAAAGACTTTAGCAGCTTTAAAGAAAGGCTTTACGTAGGAGGAAACGTAGGTGCTTGGTTTGGCTCAAGTACCTATATCAATGTATCTCCACTTGTTGGATGTAAGATCACAAAAGAATTCTCGTTAGGTGTTACCGGCACCTATAACTATTACAGCCAAATGTATGGAGGACAAAAATTTGTCTCAACAGTATACGGCGGTGGAGCTTTTGGGAGATACATTTTTCTTGAAAATTTTTTCGCACAGGTTGGCTTTGAACGATTAAGTGTTTTGGACTACAGATCCATCTTACCAAACAGCCGGGTTTGGGTAGATAATATCCTGGTGGGCGGTGGTTACAGGCAAATGTTTTCGGAAAGAGGGAGCTTTGTGGCTGCCATATTCTATAATGTGAATCAAACGCCTTTATCTCCATATCCTAATCCAATTATCCAGGTAGGATTTAATATTGGATTATAAAAAACCAACTGAAAATTCTCGGCCATTTTTGTTATTTTTGCAATTATTACTCTAGTGTTTGTTTCGGTTGTTATCGAAAAGTATGCAATGTCCAGGTGTTGGAATGGTATACAAGTACGCTTGAGGTGCGTATGTCGCAAGACGTGGGAGTTCGAGTCTCCTCCTGGATACACTTTGTGTCTCTAGACACATTATTAAATAAAAAGTCCCTGAAATTCAGGGACTTTTTATTTAAAGTATATTCTTTTTGTTCAAATTCATATGAAATAATTATTTTTATTAATAGTGGGTTAAATTCTCTAAGAAACGTTTTTTATCAATTCATAAACAACACACTTAAGTTTTCTCCCGTCAACCTCCCATGTCATTTCTTTTTGTGTAACGGCTCCAAGCTTTTCAATCGCTTTGCGTGATCTGAAATTATTTATAATTACCAGGAAGATTATTTTCTGTACAAAATTAAAAGCGTACTTCAGCATTAATGCTTTTACTCGTGTATTATACCCTGTTCCCCAATAAGCTTTAGCATAAAAGGTCTGTCCTATGACTACCGAAGATTCATCTTTGCTGTAGTTATAAAATCGGGTACTGCCAATTGCTTTAGATGTTATCTTGTCAACGATCAGCAAAGAACCTATCTCAATGGCCTTTCTAAAAAAAACCTTAAATGTTTCTGCTTCGTAACCGTTACTTATTGGGTGATGAATCCACAATATTGGATCCCTGGCAACTTCATAAAGCTGATCAAAATGCTCCTCCATTAATGGAGTGATCAAAACATGGTCGTCCTCTAAAACTGGCTGCCTATTAAAATCCATTTAGCAAAAATAAAAATATTTTCATAAAAAAAGACCGATTGGTTTATTTTTAATATATTTGTAATAGTTTTTATAAATATCATGTCAAAAGGAGAACGCACCCGTCAGCTTATTGTCGAAAAGACAGCACATATATTCAACGCGAAAGGATATGCCGGCACTTCTATGAACGATATTATGGAAGCCACCGGTTTAACCAAAGGTTGTCTCTATGGCAATTTTGAAAACAAAGATGAACTAGCGCTTGCTGCCTTTGACTATAATTTCGGACACGTTACTTCTATTATCCGAACTAAGATCTTGGAAAGAACTTCCGCAATTGATAAATTATTGGTTTATCCCGAAACATACCGGGACTTCTTACGTGTGCCTTTTATCAATGGCGGCTGCCCTATTTTAAATACATCAACAGAAGCCGACGATACGCATCCTATGCTTAAGAAAAAAGCGATTGGCGCTTTGAAATACTGGCAGACTGGTATCGAAAAGATCATTGCGCGTGGTGTCGAATCAAAAGAAATTAAACCAAAAGCTAACGGCCCTGAGTTTGCCATCATTTTAACATCGCTAATCGAAGGCGCTATTATGCAGGCAAAACTGACGAACAGATCAACCGAACTCGACGTAACAATGAACTTCCTTGAAAAAATGATCAGGGATTTGAAGGCGTAAATTTTTTTGAATCATAATAGACCGATCGGTCTATTTTATAAATATAAAGAACATGGAAATAAAATCAATTGAATCATTTCTTTCTTACTACGAAAGAACCCGCACAACAACATCAAACGTTATCAAAGTTATTCCACCTGATAAGCTCGATTGGTCGTACATGCCCGGAAAATTTACAGTCGGTGATCTTGTACGTCACATTGCGGGCATCGAAAGATATGTATTTGCCGAAGTTGCTTTAGGCAACAAACCTGCTTACACAGGTTGCAAAAAAGATTTGGCAGATGGTTTTGAAAACGTTCTTGCCTATTACAATCAAATGCGCGATCAATCCGTAGCTATGTTTAAGTCATTAAGCGACGATGATCTTAAAACAAAAACTAAAACCCTGGATGGAAAAGACATTGAAATTGGAAATTTCCTAAGGGCATTGTTTCTGCATGAGGTGCATCACCGCGGGGCTATGTGTATTTATCTGAATCTCCTGGGCGTGCAAACACCACCAGTAATTGGTTTGATGGAAGAACAGGTAATTCAATTAAGTAAATAATAAAAATCAAAAATAATGAAAGAAGTATTCATAGTATCCGCCAAGCGCACACCAATCGGTGGCTTTTTAGGCAATCTCTCAGCAACATCCGCAACCGAACTAGGTGCAATTGCAATTCGCGAAGCTTATCAATCCGTAAACATCGATCCTCAACACATAAACTCCGTTTATATGGGCAATGTGCTTTCAGCTGATCTCGGCCAGGCACCCGCACGGCAGGCTTCAAAATTTGCCGGCATTCCGGATCATGTTGACTGCACCACAATAAATAAAGTATGCTCTTCCGGAATGAAAGCGGCCGTGTTAGGCGCGCAGCAAATTCAGTTAGGTCTCGAAGACATAGTGATGGCTGGTGGTATGGAAAGCATGAGCAACGTTCCGCACTATGCCATGCTTCGCAAGCCAATTAAATTGGGTGATGAAAATTTTACAGACGGCCTTTTAAAAGATGGACTTATGGATGTATATAATAAGTTTCACATGGGCAATGCCGCCGAAATGTGTGTTGCAAAATATGATTTATCCCGTGAGCAACAAGACGTGTATGCTTTAGAGTCTTATGCACGTGCAACAAGAGCGACTAAAGAAGGAAAATTTAAGAACGAGATCATTCCTTTTAAGTTGATTCAAAAAACAGGTGAAACAATGTTGCAGGAAGATGAGGACATCTACAAGATCATTCCTGAGAAAGTATCAAAGCTTAAACCGACTTTTTTAAAGAATGGAACTATTACCGCCGCAAATGCCAGTAACTTAAACGATGGCGCAGCAGCTTTACTCCTTGCTTCAAAAGAAGCGGTTCAAAAATATAAACTGAAACCTATCGCAAAAATTATTGCCTACGCTGATGCAGCACAGACACCTGAATGGTTCACAACTGCTCCCTCTATTGCAATTGCAAACGTTTTGAAGTCAGCAGGCCTTTCCTTAAATGATATTGATTTTTTTGAGATCAACGAAGCTTATGCAGCTGTTGCGTTGGCAAATCAAAAAATTCTCGGTCTCGATGCAAACAAAGTAAATGTTTATGGTGGCGCTGTTGCTATGGGCCATCCCTTGGGTGCATCAGGCGCGCGTATCATGTGTACACTTACTTCCGTGTTAAGACAGGAAGGTGGCAAATACGGTTTGGCCACTATTTGTAATGGCGGCGGTGGTGCATCTGCAATAATTATCGAAAGTCTAATTCATTAAAATTTTGTAACCATGTTCAGCATAAATTCTACCATTGAATTATTGGAGCGTACGCCAAATGCACTGTACCACTTACTAAATGCGGTTTCAGAAAAATGGATTTCACAAAATGAAGGAGAAGACACCTGGACTCCCTTTGATGTGGTCGGGCATCTTATTCACTGTGAACAAACAAACTGGATTCCCCGCATACAAATAATTTTATCAGGTAAAGAAAACAGGTCGTTTGAACCTATGGATATGTCAGCACAGTTTACAAACTCTAAAGGGAAAACGATAAATGATCTCTTATTCGAATTTCAAACCTTAAGAAAAATAAATGTTGAAAGATTAAAAACGTTGAAACTTACCGAAGAGGACTTCAATAAAACCGCCACACATCCCAGTTTAGGTAAAGTAACATTGGAACAGCTTATCTCTACATGGCTAGTGCACGATCTTGATCATATGAATCAGATTTCCCGCGTTATGGCAAAACAATACAAAACGGAAGTTGGTCCCTGGATCAAATACTTAAAAATTTTAAAATAATAAAATCAATCGTTATGAAAACAGACTATTTAGAAAGTGTGATCAAACAATTTGAATATTATAAATTGTTAGGCGACAAAACAATTGCTCAGCTACCGGATGATAAATTATTCTGGCAATACAATGCGGAAAGTAATAATATCGCAGTTATCATAAAGCATCTGCGCGGCAACATGCTTTCACGTTGGACGGATTTTCTCTCCACCGACGGAGAAAAAGAATGGCGCAACCGCGATTCCGAATTTGAAAACGATATTACCGATAAAACAACGGTTCTAAAACAATGGGAAGAAGGTTGGAAATGCGCCTTCGACGCTCTCAAAAGTTTGAAAGAAGAAGATCTTCAAAAAACAATTTATATCCGCAATCAGGGTCATACCGCACTCGAAGCGATCAACCGTCAGTTTGCCCATTACCCTTACCACGTAGGGCAGATTGTATTCATCGGCAAAATGATTCTGAACGAGAAATGGCAATCGCTTTCTATCCCTCGCGGAAGATCAGCGGATTACAATTCGGAAAAATTCTCAAAGAAAAAACACAAAGAACATTTTACAAACGAGTACATCTCAAAAGATAAAAACGACAAAGCATGAACATCAGGTTTTTAACTGCTGCTGATAGTTCAGCGTATAAAGCATTGCGTTTAAACGCCCTGCAGGAATCTCCTTTTGCATTTAGCGACAGCTACGAAGATCAGGCAAATAAAACGGACTTGGATTTTGTGCATGAAATTGTAAGAATTGGTTCTCCGCTTGAGAGTTTTGCTTTGGGTGCCTTTTCAGAAACAAATGACTTGGTAGGCTTCGTAAAATTTAAAAGAGATCAGCGGACAAAAGCAAGGCACAGAGCTTCACTTCATTCTTTGTATGTTACGCCGGCTTTAAGAGGCACAGGCATTGCTCATAAGTTGATGATCGAACTGCTTAAGAACATTGAGCCGTTACAAGGCATCGAACAACTGCAATTATCAAACATCGTTTCACACAATTCATTGGTTGATTTTTACCAAAAATATGGCTTCCAAATATTGGGCGGCTTGTTGGAAAAAGATTTGATAATAGAAGGCAAATACGTTGACGCAGTGTACATGGTTAAACATTTAAAAAATAGATAATGAACAAAACACCATCATCCACTTATAAAATTCGCTTCAACGATTGCGATATGTTCGGCCATCTCAATAATGCCAGATATCTCGATTATATGATCAATGCACGACAAGACCATTTACAAGAGGAATACAATTTTGATATTACCGAGTACTATAAAAATAATATTGGTTGGGTTGCAGGCTCCCACGAAATTGTGTATCTGAAACCAGCGCTTTACAACGAGGCTGTTTCCATTCAATCACAATTGATCAACGCGGACACTTTTTTATTGCATGTCGAAACCATAATGACTGATGCAGATCGTAAACATGTCAAAGCCGTTATGAGAACGAAGCTCATTCCGGTCAACATTCAAACCGGAAGAAGGAAAGCACATAAACCCGAACTGTTGGAATGGGTGCTCTCACTAATAGATACTGAAAGCGATTTAAAAGCCGATTTTCAGGAAAGAATTAAACAAGTGATCCACCAATCAAAACAAAACAACAAAATTTATTTACTATGAAAAATAAATTATCCATTTTCGCAGTATTAGCGTTGCTCACTCCAACCACCAACGCACAAACAACTAAATTTATTTCAGGCTTTCATCATGTTGAAAGTGTTACTACAGATGGCAAATTCTTATACTGTGCCGATATCGGGAAAGAGCTTAATCCTACCGCAAAGGATGGTGATGGAAAAATAATAAAATTTGATCTGACTGGAAAAATAATTGACTCGGCTTTTGTAAAGGAAAAATTAAACGCACCAAAAGGCTTGACCATTGCCAAAGGCATTCTATTTGCCGCTGATGTGGATCGAATTATTGCAATCGATCTCAAAACAGGTAGTAGAAATTATGAGATTCCTTTCGCGGACGACATTTCTTTTCTTAACGATATTACGGTAGTTGACAAAAACACGTTATACGTTTCTGCTACCGATAAGAACAAGATCTTCAAAGTTAACCTTTCTGCTAAAACTTATTCCGAATTAGTGATCGATAAAACCATTGCCGGCGTTAACGGTTTGTTTTATGATAAAACTTCCAATAGACTTTATGTAAATGGTTTCGGTGCCGATAACAAGCCTAACGGTATTGTAGGCTTCATCGATTTGTCAAATAACAAATTCACCCGGCTCGCAACTATCGAGGGTTACTTTGATGGCATTTGGCTGTTGAACGAAACGATTTACATAAGCAATTGGGTAGCCTTCGAAAAGAAAGGTATCATTCAAACGATCAATACTAAAACGGGAAATGTTTCTGCGATTCAATTAAAGGCACCTATCGCTGGTCCTGCCGATTTTACAATAACTAAAAACAGGATTATCGTTCCCGAAATGATGTCCGGCAATATCTTTATAATAAACCTTAAATAATTTATATGATCACAACTGAGATAGCAAAGCTATTTGCCTTGGAATGGATTAAGTCCTGGAACAGCCACAACATCAATTCCATTATCGAACTTTATACAAACGACATTAACTTTTACTCACCCTTTATTCAGCTTCTCAAATTCAACGATACGGGGATCATCACAAATAAAGAGCAGCTCAAAGAGTACTTCAACATTGGTCTTAAATCCTATCCTGATTTAAACTTCAAATTGCACAATGTATTTGTGGGTATAAATACTGTGGTTATTTATTACACGTCGGTAAATGGTCATATGGCATCCGAAGTATTTGAATTAAATGAAAACGCAAAAGCAGTAAAAGTGTTTTGTAACTATACCTCCGAACAATCAGTTTATTAATCCCTAAAACCACTCAATGTCAATCTGGAAAAGAAAACCAATCGAAGCCATTCTGCAGGAATCCGAAGGTCCCGCCAAAGGCTTTAAACGAACATTAACTGCCTGGTCGCTCATAGCTTTGGGCATAGGTGGTATCATAGGTTCCGGCTTGTTTGTAAGCACTGCCCAGGCCATAGCAAACTCGTCCGGTCCTTCGGTTACAATTGGATTTATTATAGCAGCCTTAGGTTGTGCATTAACGGGCTTCTGTTATGCAGAGTTGGCATCTTCCATTCCTATTTCCGGTAGCGCTTATAGTTACACCTATGCGTCAATGGGCGAGTTGTTGGCATGGATTATAGGTTGGGATTTGATTTTAGAATATGCAGTTGCTGCGGCAACCTTGGGTATTTCGTGGAGCCAGTATTTTAATAATTTATTGGTAAATGTCTTTCATACCAACCCTGTACCTTATGCGTTCTCGCATTCTCCTTTTCAGGTGTCGGCGCTTGGCGAACGCGGCATGATCAATTTACCGGCTATTTTTATTGTATGTGTTATCAGCTTGGTTTTAATTCGTGGCACCAAAGAATCTGCTTTTATCAATGGCATTATCGTAATTATAAAGGTCAGCATCGTGTTTTTAATTATCGTGTTAGGTTGGGGCTTTATCAATCCTGCCAATCACACACCTTACATTCCGCAGACAACAATATATATCGACGATCAAAATGCAACACATAATTATGGCGGCATTCTTGGCATTCTTGGTGCTGCCGGCACCGTCTTCTTTGCCTTTATTGGTTTTGATGTCGTAAGCACAGCTGCGCAGGAGACAAAGAACCCTAAAAGAAATCTACCCATTGGCATCCTCGGGTCATTAGTGGTTTGTACGGTATTGTACATTTTATTTTCGCATGTATTATCTGGGATGGCAACGGTTAGCGATTTCAGAACGGAAGGCAAAGAAGCATCCGTAGCATTCGCTATCAGTAAATACATGATTGGTTACAGTTGGCTTGCGCAACTGGTAACAGTGGCGATCCTTGCAGGTTTTTCTTCTGTTATTCTGGCAATGCTCTTAGGGCAATCCCGTGTGTTTTATATCATGGGTAAAGATGGTTTATTGCCCGCGTTCTTGTCCGATCTGCATCCTAAATACAATACGCCTTATAAAGCTAACTTCGTTATTCTTGTTATCGTAGGATTGTTCGCCGCTTTTGTTCCGGGCAATATTGTTGGCGACATGACAAGTATCGGAACTCTCTTTGCGTTCATCCTGGTAAGCATTTCAGTAATTATTCTCCGAAAAAAAGCACCTCATCTTAAACGTGAATTCAAAACACCTTTTGTGCCTTTCGTTCCTGTTCTTGGTATCATTATTTGCTTAGCAATGATCTATGGTCTTGGCTGGGCAAATTGGTTGCGTTTAATTATTTGGTTGTTAATAGGCTTGATCGTATATGTTTTCTATGGTAAAAAGAATTCGAGGCTCAATAAAAAATAAATTTTATTTAACTAATTAAAGAATAATATAATGACAAAAACATTCCTAACCCTTATCCTTACTTTTTTTGCAACTGTGTTTCTTGGACAATCAAATTCAAAACCTTTTGTACTTGGCGTGATTGATGAAATACAATCGAAAGAATTAAACGAAAACCGAATATTAAATATCTATTTGCCTGAAGGATATGATCCAAAAGATACTATGAAGTATTCGGTTATCTATTTATTAGATGGTTCTTCTGACGAAGATTTTATACATGTATGCGGGCTTGTTCAGTTCTACAGTTTCGAATGGATCAATCAGCTTCCCAAGTCAATTGTTGTAGGCATAGCTTCAGTTGATAGAAGAAGAGATTTCACCTTTCCAACAAATATAGAAGAAGATAAAAAAAGATACCCAACTACAGGACATTCTGACAAGTTTATTTCATTTATCGAAAAAGAATTACAGCCTTACATTCAAGCAAGGTATAAGATAAACAAATCAAAAACTATTATTGGTCAATCCCTAGGGGGTTTACTAGCAACAGAAATTCTTTTTAAGAAGCCTTCGCTCTTTAATAAATACATAATTATTAGTCCCAGTTTATGGTGGAACAATGGTTCCCTGTTAAGTCAACCCATTTTAAAATTTGAAAACACGGATATCTATATTGGCGTAGGCAAAGAAGGCTTAACGCCAACAAAAACACCTCGTGTTATGGAAGTGGACGCAAACCTCTTATCTGAAAAAATAACAACCTTAAAGGGCAAAAACGTAAACGTTTCCTTTGATTATCTTCCCTTCGAAAATCACGCCACAATAATGCACCAAGCTGTTTCAAATGCTTTTAAATTAATATATCCGCAAGTGAAAAACTTCCGGTAAAAGGTGGCCTTAGTTGGATATACAATCAAAAATAACTATTCATAATTAGTATAAAATTCGACAATTAGAGGTTTTCGGATACACTTTGTGCATGTCAGACACGCAACTCAAGAAAGACAAATTTTTTGGACTTTTTACATCAGTATGCTTAACAAATAGTGATATTTTCATTAATATATAAAATAAATTTGCGTAACCAAATAGTTACATTTATATTTGTAACCACTTAGTTACAAATTATGGAAATAAGAAGAGACGCTTTTCAGGCAATAGCCGACCCAACCAGAAGGGCCATTTTGGGTTTACTAGCCATACAAACCTTAACACTGAATGCTGTTGCCGAAAACTTCGACATAAGCCGCCCAGCTATTTCCAAACATGTAAAAGTGCTTGAAGAATGTGGCCTTATAACCATTAAACAACAAGGCAGGGAACGCTACTGTGAAGCAAAACTGGATAAGCTCAATGAAGTATCAGAATGGGTGCAACAATACAAACAGTTTTGGGAAAGTAAACTCGATGCTTTGGAATCGTATTTAGATAAAATTCAAAAAGAAAAGAAACATGGAAAACAAAAGTAGTACGGCTGATCGCGAACTAAATATGTCGCGCCTGTTAAATGCACCTATTGAATTAGTTTGGAAAGTATGGACACACCCCGATCATATTAAGAACTGGTGAGGACCAAATGGATTCACCAACACCATTTCAAAAATGGAAGTAAAACCGGAAGGCGCGTGGGATCTGGTGATGCATGGGCCGATGGTGTAGATTATAAGAACAGAAGCCTATTCAAAGAAATAGTTCAATATAAAAAAATAGTATACGAACATGTAAGTGGGCCAAAGTTTTTAGCAACTATTGTATTTGAATCGCAGGGAGATAAAACTTCTATCAACTGGCATATGTTGTTTGATACAAAAGAAGAGTTCATACAAACTGTAAAAATGTTCAAAGCTGATGAAGGCTTGAAACAAAATCTGGAAAAACTACAAAGCTATTTATTACAATTTAAAAAATAAAAAATGGATCAACAAGAAAAAAACACATTGCGTATTAAACGAGTAGTTAATGCGCCAAGAGAATTAGTATTCGAAGCCTTCACAAAAGCTGAACACCTTATGCATTGGTGGGGGCCTGAAGGATGCACAATTGACGTGCTGAGTTTAAACTTAGTACCCGGTGGAAAATTTCACTATAAAATGAGTATGCCAAACGGGCACGAAATGTATGGCATTTTCAATTATAAAGAAATTGAGGCGCCTGAAAAAATAGTATTTACAAATTCATTTTCAGATGAAAACGGAAACATTATTGCAACAACAATGCTGGAAAATTTTCCGAAAGAAATATTAAATACCTGGATCTTTACTGAAGAAAATGGTGTTACAACATTAGAGCTTTCCGGCATTCCATTATCAGAAGTTGCAGAAGAGCTGTCAACTTTTGCAGGTATGAAAGAAAATATGGGTATTGGCTTTGGTAAAACATTTGATCAACTGGATGCATACATTCAGTCGCGATTTAAACTTAAACAACAATTAAAAACAACTAAAATGGCAAGAGTAAGTACTTATTTAAATTTCCCGGGTAATACTGAAGAGGCAATTACTTTTTACAAATCTGTGTTTAAAACAGAATTTAATGGCAATGGTATTCAACGATTTGGAGACATTCCGGCAAGTGCAGGACATCCTCCTATATCAGAGGAAGTAAAAAAAATGGTTTTACATGTTGAGCTCCCAACTTTAGGGGGTCACATTTTAATGGCAACTGATGCGCCAGAAAGTATGGGCTTTACCCTGAATACAGGGAACAATATGCACATTAATTTAGAACCAGATTCAAGAGAGGAAACCAAACAATTGTTTGAGGCGCTTTCAGCCGGAGGGAATATCACTATGCCTCTAGAAGATATGTTCTTTGGGGCTTACTATGGTAGTTGCACAGATAAGTTCGGAATTAACTGGATGTTTCATTTCACAAACAAATAAAAATAATCATGAAACAAGAATCTTTTATTATCGAAAGAACTTTTAATGCACCGGTCGAAAAAGTATGGACGGCGATTACTGATAAACAGGAAATGAAGCAATGGTATTTTGACCTGGAAGAATTTAAACCTGAGGTAGGTTTTGAATTTAGATTTAAAGGTGGCCCTGAAGATGGCGTACAATACCTGCATGTATGCATCATAACAGAAGTTGTAACATGCAAAAAATTAACATACAGTTGGTCATACGATGGTTTTTCCGGAAGATCATTTGTAACATTTGAATTATTTGCAGAAGGAGACAAAACACGTTTAAAGCTAACGCATGAAGGGCTTGAAACTTTCCCTGCCGACAATGCTGATTTTGCAAAGAAAAACTTTGCGGCCGGCTGGAATCACATCATTGGCATTTCCCTAAAAGAATATTTAGAAAAAGTATAAATACCGTTTCTTTAATTATATTTACAACATATCTGACGTTCTATTTTTTATTTTTTTCTTACATCTGTAAGCAATTTTTCACATTGCTATTGAAGTAGCAAAGCTTTTGTAATACATTAGCGATAATGATAAAAGTGGCGAACACCAAAATTAAGATCCTCCATCTGGAAGACCTTTCATCCGATGCAGAATTAGTAGAAAGAGAACTGAGCAGAGGGGGAATTAGTTTTGAAAAAATAGTAGTTGACAATAGAGAGGATTTTGAAGACGCTTTAACTGCATTTTCTCCCGACATCATTCTCTCTGATCATTCCCTTCCTTCTTTTGATTCAATAAGTGCACTACAAATTGTGAAAGAAAGAGGTATGCAAATTCCTTTCATTCTGATCACATCTGCCATGACCGATGAACTTGCAGTTCAGATCATGTTGGAAGGTGCAGATGATTACATCATCAAAGATCGTTTGCACCGGGTACCCAGCGCTGTATTAAATTCTATTGAGAAATTTCGTTTGGAAAAAGAAAAACAAAAATTTCTTAATCAAATAGCTGAAAATGAAAAACGCTTTCGGGCATTGATCGAAAAAAGCACGGATATGAAAACGCTGACAACCTATGAAGGCAAATTTATTTATGGAAGTCCTTCTATCAGTAAAGTACTTGGTTATTCCCTCCAGGAATTTTTATTTCAATCCTCAAAAGACTTTTTTCATCCGGATGATCACAAAGATCTGAGAGAAAACAAAACCCTTTTATTAGAAAAACCGGGTGAATCATTTTCTTTTCAATATCGTATCATGCACAAAAACAAGAACTGGTTGTGGTGTGAAGGCACGTTAACTAATCTGTTACACGAACCGGGTGTTAATGCTTTTGTCTCAAATTTCCGTGATGTTACCGAAAGAAAAAAAGCAGAGGAAGAGATCCTCAAAAAAAACAAGGAATTAATTGCACTTTCCAACCACCTTCAATCTATCAGAGAAGAAGAACGAAAAAGCGTAGCTCGTGAGATCCATGATGAGTTAGGTCAACAATTAACCGCGTTAAAAATGGATATTGATTGGGTCCTCCACAAACAAACCAATCCCGACTCAAAGGTCATTCATAAGCTTCAGGAAATGTTAAATATGAATGACGGGATCATCAATACCGTTAGACGTATATCATCAGATCTCAGGCCGGCTTTAATAGATGACCTTGGACTTATAGCAACCATTGAATGGAAATGTGCTGATTTTGAAGAAAGATCTGGAATTAAATGTGGATTTATATCAAAGGTCAGAGAAAGAAAGTTTAGTAAAGATTTTAGCATTCATGTGTATAGGATCCTGCAGGAATCGCTTACTAATATAAACAGGCACGCCGACGCAAAACAGGTGTCGGTTCTATTAACAGAAAACCAAAACGAGCTATTTTTAGAAATAAATGATAATGGAAAAGGAATTAGTCAAGAAAATTTACATAACAGCAAAAGACTCGGCATTCTGGGAATGAAGGAAAGGGCTGGGTTATTGAAAGGAGAATTGGAAATTACTGGCAATGTAAAACAAGGAACATGCGTTAAATTAAAATTATCACTGGAAAATGAATATACTGATAGCTGATGATCACGAATTAGTGAGAAGTGGTTTGGCAAGGTTAGTTGCCGAAGAATATCCCTCTGCAACCATTCAAGAGGTCTCAAACGGAACGCAGGCCGAAAAAACGGGAAGATCCCAAAAATGGGACCTTATCATTATGGATATGTCTATGCCCGATAAAACCGGTCTGGATGTATTGAAACAATTGCGGTCCGAAGCTAATAAAACGCCGATACTTATTTTAAGTATGCACCCCGAAAACCAATATGCTTTAAGGGTATTAAAAGTGGGCGGAAACGGTTACATTACAAAAGACTGTCCAAGAGCTGAATTTTTAAACGCCGTTAGGGTAATTCTTAGCGGTAAAAAATACATTTCACAAAATATTGCTGAGAAATTGGCATCAAGGTTAGATGCCGATCTTGGCAAAGAACAACACGAACTTATTTCTGATCGTGAATTACAAGTACTGAAATTGATCGCATCCGGAAAAACAGTGTCTGAAATTGCCCATGAATTATCTCTGAGTGTAGCAACAATAAGTACCTATCGTAGCCGCCTGCTCGAAAAAATGGATATGAAAAATAATGCTGAACTAACACTCTACGCTATCAATAGTTCCATAGTTTAAACCGGTCTTTCCATACACATTCCTGTCATACTTAAACTATGGCATTGCTACTTCTATGGTTTCAAACCCTAAATTCACAATATATGTTTGTCATAGTTTCAATGACATAACAATCATTTACACAACTATTTCCTGCCAGGTATCAAGTACCTAATTTTGTATTGCAACAATAAATAATTGAATAAAATACTTTAAAAAATTATTCATGTATAAAGCAAAACATAAACAGGAAGCTAAAATGGAAGTTCAATACATCCTGATCATTGAAAACGGGTCTTTAGATAGAACAGCTGTTTCATCAAGTTTACAACTGGATGGTTTGAATGTTCAATATGCAAATAGCACAGTAGCGGGTTTAGAAGCAATTATTAAGTCTCGACCATTTCTTATTGTAGTTGATGTGAATGCCCAAAAGATAGGTGCTACAGTATTTGCCAGAATATTGAAAAATGATGACGATACCAAAGATATAAAGATCGTAGCCTTTTCAGATACAATGATTCACAAACCTTTAGTTCCTTTTGATAATTTAATATATACGGATGGTAAAGAACAATTATTAGTAAAAGGAATACGCATTTATTTAGTCACCCTGAAAACGATCATATCAACTATAATTTTTAAAAACACAGCTTATGAAACCAATTATTAAAAAATTATTTATCGGAATTATTTTTCTTCCCCTATTAACTAATGCTCATGCGCCCCTTAAAAAAGACACCACCCAATCTGTAGAGTGTTTAAAAGTAACCGGCCTGGTGCTTGATGAAAAAAATTATGCAGTTGACGGCGTTGAAGTAAGACTTTTTAAACAAAATGATGAATTAGAGCAAATAGAAATAACAAGTGTAGAACATCATGACCATAATTTCAGCTTTACGCTTGAAGCAAATGAGTATTACACCGTTAAAGTTTCAAAACCTGGTTTTGTAGAACGTTGGGTAGTATTTTACACTACACTTCCAGAGAATGTAAGCTTTAAATCGCTTTTCAATTTCGAGTTTGAAGTAGTGCTATTCAAGGAAAAGAAGATGGATGACTATTATCTTGACTTTCCTATAGGGATCATACATTATAATGAAAAAAGCAAGTCTTTTGAAAGTAGCATAGAGTATACAAACTTCATTAAAAGTAAAATTAAAGAAGCAGAAGAAGACGCAAACCAAAAAAACGATCCGTCGAAGAAAACTGTTGCAAAATAATTAGTTACGCTTTAAATAAATAGATCATGAAAAGGAAATCTCTAATCCGATGTGCCATTATATCCGTGCTGGTAATAGTATCTGGGTATAAAGCAGTGTGTAATTCCTTTGTAATTACCAAAAAAACTGCATCGATTCCCATGATGCGATTGCAAATGAGTGGATTAATAAATTCTTTGGATGAAACTGTGATATATTATCAGGAAGGTGCAACTGATGATTTCGATAATCAGTTTGATTCTTATAAGTTATATGGTCCAAATCCTGCCCCTCATATTTCACAAGAATACAATTCGGTATTAATGGCCATCAATGGCATTGAGCCCGTAGCACAAACATTTTCGATCAATATCAGAGCTGTAACACATATTAGCGGAAACTTTACAATTACAGCAACCGACTTTTCAGAAATGCCGAAAGGAACTTGCATAAATCTAACCGATATCATTACGGGAACCACGGTCGATATTTTAAATACACCTTATGCATTCAATTTATCAGATACTACTACTATGTCGAGATTTATCCTATCAATTACACATTATCAGTTGCCTATTATTTCTCAATTAACGCAGCCTTCTTGCCAGCTTATAAATGGAGGTAAACTCAAAGCAACAGGAATGGGTTACAACTCTTTTAATTATATATGGAAAGACTCAAGTGGCACAATTATTAAAACAACTTTAAACATCTCCGGCAGTGATTCTTTAGAGAATTTATCAAGTGGGAACTATGCTTTAGAGATAAGTCCAGATAACAATAATTGTTACTTCACGGATACCATTTTTTCTATCATTCCTGCAATTTTACCAAATGTTGCATTCGTTGCTCCCGACACTTTAGTTGCCAGCATATCACAAAATTATACGATACTAAATCAATCTTCTAATTGCTCAAACTATCAGTGGGATTTTGGTGATGGCATTGGAAACTCGTCTGCCTTTGAGCCATCATACAGTTATACTGCTTCAGGGATATACAAAACAAAATTAATAGGAATAAGTTCAACAGGCTGCGTTGATAGCATACAAAAATATATAAGCGTGATAGATCTCGCTACTTATTCTATTTTAAGATCAATGCAAAATATGGCTTTGACAAATATGGGCAATAACAAATTTAAGATCTCAGCAGGCATCCATAACATAGACAAATTATTTGTGAATTTAACTAACCTAAAAGGTGAAACTGTTTTAGATAGAACTTATACACTAAATAAACATGAAGACTTGATCATTGATCTGAACAACACTGACCATGGGATATGTGTTTTAAGTATCGGCGAAAAAGATCAGGTATTGAAATACTTAAAGATCTTCATTAACTAGCTTTTTGTTAGGTTAAAAAACTAAAAAGATTCAGGAAATAAAAAGAAAGAAAATACATGACCGCATTAAACACATATTTAACAACAAAAAGACAATCGCTTTATAATTTTATTGATTTGCCACATAGCAATCAAAATATAACCGCTCATAAAGAAACAAATCCATCTGCGAGTATTGAGGTTCTTAACCAGTTAGCATCCCATATTGAAATTCTAAATCAATCTGCTTTGTTAACCATTACAGATCTGAAAGGAAACATTGTTCATGCAAATGAATTGTTTTGTGGAATCTCAAAATACTCTTTAGATGAAGTGCTACACCATTCGCACCACATTATCCGTCATCCCGATACACCAATTGCTGTATTTATGGAAATAGAAAATACAGTGATGAGAGGTGAAGTATGGAAAGGTGAACTAAAGAACAAGGCTAAAGATGGCAGTGATTATTGGGTAATAGCAACCATTGCTCCAATATCAGGACACGATGGAAAGCCTGCAAAACACATCAGTATAGAATACGACATCACAAAACAAAAACTGGCAGAAGAAGAATTAAAGCAAGCCAAAAAGAAAATAGATAATGAATTATTGGAGAATCTGGAATATGCGAAACATATTCATAGTTCGTTATTAGGTAATAATGAAGGTTTGGAACTGGAGAATGATTCATTTTTAATCTATAAGGCACAAAAAATAATCAGTGGCGATTTTTATAAAATAGAGCAAAAGGATAACAAGTTAATGGTAGTAGTTGGTGATAGTACCGGGCACGGTATTGCAGCATCTTATATATCCATTTTGGCACTAAATATTTTATCGAGAGTTACCCGCTTTTGCGGTGAAAATCCTGGCAGGATATTAAAAATGATCAATCATGAATTGAACCGGATCACACAACATAACAAAGAAAAAAAGTTAACAGAATCCGCAGACATGATGGTTTGTTGTATCGATAAAGAACAAATGACCTTGACCTATGCTTCGGCCCGAATGCGAGCATTTATTATAAGAGATGAAAAATTGATCTTATTAGAAAAAGACAAATGTTCAATCGGAGCTATTCAAAACGATGACTTCAATATTACAACCAGGTGCATTGACTTAAAAAAAGGCGATTGCTTATATATAGCAACTGATGGATTATCAGACCAGCTTGGCGGGGTACGCGACAGATGCATTGGTTTTAAATATATCCGTGAAATGATATATAAACTGAATGGTATATCCATGTCTGAACAAAAAACAATCATAGAAGATACATTGGCAAAATGGCAGGGCTCTAACGAACAAACAGATGACATTACTGTTTTTGGCATCCGAATATAAAAAAACTGAAATGCCAATTTCTTGAATTTCTCTGTATCTTTTTTCTGGCTAATCATTATACTAACACAAATCTGTTTAAAACATCACTTATGGCTTAATTTACTCGTCTATTTCTAAAGTAACTTCGTGTAATTAAAATTTAAGCTCTATGATGTCATTCATTCTTCAGATTACTAACACTGTTGCCGCTACTTTGGTAGATACTGCAACAACACAACCGGCGGTAACGGGTATACAAACAGCTACAGAGCTTCCTCCCAACGAAATGCATGTGTTTGATATTATTGCCCAGGCATGGGTAATTATGATCCCATTATCGCTTTTGCTATTAGTGTCTATCTATGTAATGGTTGAGCGACTTTTAACCATTTCCAAAGCTTCTAAAAAGAATGCTACTCTATTGGCTAGTATTAAAGATATGATCAACAGCGGTAATTTGGCTAATGCCCGCAATATGTGCAAAAGCGTAAACACCCCTGAAGCAATTATGTTAGAACAGGGTATTTCCCGCATAGGTCAAAGTATGACTGAAATTCGCGAGGCCATGGATAAAGCCGCATCCGTTGAATTATCAAGTTTAGAAAAAAACATGAGCATATTAAATATCACTGGCCGTATTGCACCTATGTTTGGTTTTATTGGAACAATTATAGGGGTTATTGAGATTTTCTATAAAATATCAGTTGCTAAAACGGTAGAAATTGAAGTTATTTCGTCTGGTCTATATGTTAAAATGGTTTCTTCTTGCGGTGGTTTAATTGTGGGGGTTATTGCTTTTATTGGATATCACTGGTTAAATGCCCGCATCGATAGATTGGCACATCGTATAGAGGAAACTCAAATGGCGTTTTTAGATATGTTAAACGAACCTTCAAAATAGATATGAATTATGAGTTATGAATTCATTCTGTAACTCACACTTATCATTCATCACTTATAACTATTAACATGGGATTACGCAAAAAAGCACATAAAGAAGCAGAGGTAAGCACAGAGGCACTAAACGACATCATGTTCTTTTTGTTACTGTTCTTCCTGATCTTATCAACCATGGTGAGTCCTAATGCCATTAAAGTAAATCTTCCTAGCTCCAAGCCAACCAAACCTGTAGAGAATAATAAAAAACCAATTCACTTGGATGTTTCCAGTTCCAGGCATTATTTTGTGGAAGGCACAGAAGTTGATTACTCTATTTTAGAAGCTACATTAACAGAAAAGATCAATGGTAATCCTGAACCAACGGTTGTATTGCAAATGGACAAAGATCTGAGTATTCAGGATGCTGTAGATGTAATGATCATAGTAGATAAATTAAAATGCAAAATGGTTTGGGCAACCAAACCATCCAACGGAAAATAATACATGATTTTATCACAGGCCGAAGAAAATAAGAACAGATTAATATCACTAGGAGTTTCCTTATTGATATTCCTTCTGCTTTTATTGTTTTTGATATTTTACACGATCATTACACCTAATCCTCCATTTCCGGAAACTGCCGGTGGCGGGGGCGGTATTGAGTTCAATATCGGCAACTTAATTGAAGGTACGGGTAATGTTGAGAATAATGGGATTGGTGATGCGGTAAAGGTTGTTGAAAGTACCGAAGCAGTTCCTACTCCACCATCAAATACTGCAGAGGATATTGTAACCTCTGAAAACGGAGAAGACATTAACATAACAAAAACAGAAACTAAAAACAACACAACTACTCAAACCGTTGTTATTCCTGTGCAACCTAAAGTAAAAACAGCTGCTGAATTACTGAAAGAAAAATTTGAAAAGAATAAAGGCAATAACGGCGGTGGCGGTGATGGAAACAGTGGACATGCAGGAAATGATGGAAGGCCCGACGGAAACCCAAATACCAATGGTACTGGCGGAACCGGCGGTGGTGAAGGCGGTGGCGATGGCCCCGGAAAAGGACCGGGTAAAGGACCAGGTAATGGTGGCTTTGGGTTTAGTTTGTCAGGCAGAAGTATTATGACACCTCCTGTTCTATCTAAAGATACTAAAGAAGAAGGTAAGGTAGTAGTAGAAATTACAGTTGATAAAACCGGTAAAGTAATTAAAGCAGATCCAAACGGGCGCGGAACTACCACAAGCAGCCCAATGTTGAAAGCCAAAGCGCGACAGGCAGCTTTAGCAACAACCTTTAATGTAAGTGGAGAGTTCGAAGAACAAAAAGGAACTATCACTATTATATTTAGCTTTTAAATCATGTATTGTTTACTGAGTCATAAATTCTTAATATGTAAAGATGCATGACCTACCAGCAAACCCTTGATTATTTATTTGCAAAACTTCCCATGTATCAACGTGTTGGTGCGGCTGCTTATAAAGCCGACCTTAACAATACAATTGCTATTTGTAAAGCGCTTGGGAATCCCGAAAAAAAAATAAAATGTGTGCATGTTGCAGGAACCAATGGGAAGGGCTCTTCTTCTCACATGTTAGCAGCAGTATTACAACAGGCAGGCTATAAAACAGGTTTATATACATCTCCACATTTAGTTGACTTTAGAGAACGCATCAAGATCAACGGAAAAATGATTCCTAAAACCGAAGTGGTTAAATTTGTTGAGGATCATCAACATGATTTTGAGGCCATAGAACCTTCTTTTTTTGAATGGACCGTAGGTTTAGCTTTTGACTATTTTGCCAAACAGGAAGTAGATGTGGCAATCATAGAAGTAGGATTAGGTGGGCGATTGGACTCAACCAATGTTATTACTCCTGTAGCTTGTTTAATTACCAACATAAGCTATGATCACGTTAATTTATTAGGAAATACGCTGCCTTTAATTGCTGAAGAAAAAGCCGGCATCATAAAAACCAAAGTTCCTGTTGTAATAAGCCAAACTCAACTTGAAGTAATTGCTATCTTTAATAACAAAGCAAAAGATAAAAAAGCACCAATAGAATTTGCTGATAAAAACTACAAGGTCATTTCATCCGCCCATAAAGATCAATTATTGTTCATTGATCTGCTTCACAAAAAAACAAACTCAAATCATCAATACAACCTCGATCTTCAGGGTAGTTACCAGGTTAAAAATCTGATGGGAATATTAAATACTATTGAAATATTAAAACAGAAAGGTTTTATCATTGAAGATGGGGATATTACATCGGCACTTAAACAAGTTCAAAAAATAACCGGCTTACAAGGCAGATGGCAGGTCCTTCAATCTAAACCATTGATTATTGCAGATACCGGTCATAATGAAGACGGTATTAAAGAAGTATTGGAAAATTTGAAACGTTACGATTACAAAAAATTACATTTTGTATTAGGTGTGGTTAATGACAAAGATATTTCCAAGATACTTAAACTCCTTCCAAAGGATGCGGTTTACTATTTCTGTAAAGCGTCCATTCCACGTGCACTCGATGAAAAAGAGCTAAGCATACAGGCGAAACAAATTGGCTTAACTGGCAAAGCATTCAAAACAGTGGCTGAAGCATTATCTTCGGCAAAAAAAAATGCTAAAAGTAATGATCTAATATTTGTAGGTGGAAGTACTTTTACTGTAGCTGATATTTTATAGAAAGTAAAAATCATAAAAAAGGCATCCGTTAATTAACGGATGCCTTTTTTAGTTTGGTTTTGATCTTCTATTGAAACACGTTTATTGTTCCTTGCTTACTATATTCAACGCCATCTAAACCAGTAGCTGTAAGAATGTAAAAATAAGTGCCATCCGTTACTGTTTTACCTGATTTATTTTTTCCATCCCATCTAACATTTCCTGTGTCAGTGGCTTCAAACATTTTTAATCCCCAACGGTCAAAAACAGTAACAGTAATTTCGCCCATATTGAGGGCACGGAATGTAAATACGTCATTGCTACCATCACCATTAGGTGTAAATACATTTGGTACTTCAAATAATGAAATCAGATCTACTTTAATGTATCGCATTGCTGTATCTGTACAGAAACCATTTGTGGCAGTTAGTATTACCGGGAAAGTTCCCTCAGTATTAAAAAGATGAGAAACAGTTGTATCATTTGACGCTAAGCTACCGCCATCTCCAAAATTCCAACTGTAATTTGTTCCTGTAGGATTAACCCAGATGCTTGTATTTGTAAAAGATACAGGCAAAGGCAAGTTTCCCTGGTATAAATCGGCAACAAACGAAGCGTTGATAGACTCCATCGTTATATATTGAGTGGCAGTTGCCGTACAACCATTAGCTGTATTTAGCGCCACAACTGTATAATTACCAATACTTGATACAGGGAATTGAGTTCCTGTGTAGGTTGGAATGCTATTGGTCCAGCCATACACATAAGGGCCGCCCACTGAACTCACAGCGGTTAAATTAACTGAGCCGGTTGCACATGAAATTATTGTTGATGATGGAATAATACTAACGTTAACAGCTGTATTTGTACTAACTGTAATTACAGATTGGCTTGAACATCCACCTACAACTTGAACCATCGTAGTATATGTTCCACTCGCTGTAATCGGATAAGGATTAACGGTAGACGTAGTTACACCATTATTCCAGGTAACAACTAAACTTGACGTCGAAGCTGGAGATGTAGTTGCCATAATAGTATTTGTCGTACACGTTAACACATTAGTTGTCGGAGAGGTCACAATACTAATTGGCGGTACAGATGTAAGTACGGTATATGTTTGAATGCAGCCGTTATTAGGGTCATATGCCGTTAACGTATATATACCTATTGCTGTTGAAGTAGCAGGGTTACCAATAGAAACAGTTGGCGTTGAAGGTGCGACCCAATCAAGTTCAATACCTGGCGTTGATGTTGCATTTAAACTGAATGTATTAACATTACAGCTAAATCCGGGAGTAGCAACCGGCACTATAGTATCTGCCGTTATAACGAAGGTTCCGGAAGCTGAACATGTACTTACGGTATTAAGTGCTACATAAGAATAAGTTCCTGCTGCAGTAGCCGTAACTACAGTTGTTGTACCTGTAATAACTCCTGCAGGACCACTCCAGGATGTACTTGTATTTGTATTAGTTGGAACAAACGTTAAAGTAGTATTAGGCGAAGCACATGTAATTGCTAATCCGGGATTATTAGTTAATGTATACGATGGATTTCCTGAAAAGGGATTGATCGTAAATGTGGTTAAAGCACTACAACCTAAATCATCTGTAACAGACACAGTATAATCGGTTCCGGGAGGTAAATTTGCATTAACAGTACCAGTTGGTGCAAATACTGTTCCCGGCGACCAGGAATACGTGAAAGGCGCAGTACCGCTTGCAACACTAACGCTTGCGCTACCTACAGGAGATGCGCAACTTGCCTGAGTAACCGTAGATGTTACCACCGGAGGATTTATTGACCCGGTAATATTTATACTTCCAGTTAGGGAACAGGTACTAACTGTATTGATTGTTGTATATGTATAAACTCCCGGTGCAGTAGCTACAACATTAGTTCCTGTTATTACTCCTGTGGGACCATCCCACTGATTGATGGTATTTGTATTTGTGGGTGCAAAAGTAATAGTTGTACTAGGCGATGCACATGATAATACATAACTTGGATCTACAGCTAATGTGTAAGAGGGTGCTGGTGGATAGGGATCAATCGAAAACGAAGTAGTTCCAAAGCATCCCATTGCATCAGTTGCTGTTACTGTATACGCAGAGCTGGTAGGCAAATTTGTATTAACAGAGGAAGATGGTGCGGCAGGAGTCCACGAATAAGTATATGCTCCCGTACCACCGACGGCTGAAATAGTTGCCGACCCTGCAGGTAAAGCACAAACAGGCTGTGTTAAAGAAGATGTAACCGTAGGATTAGGCGCTGCATTAAATGTTGAATATAAAACAGGATTAAAGGCACAGGTAGATCCAGCAATACCTAAGGTAACTGAAAAGGTACCGTTGGCGTTTGTATTGACACACTGCCCGGTCTGTCCGGTAATTCCAGGTCCCGTCCAGTTATAGGTAAATCCGGGAGGCGCGCATAATGTATTGCTTGTACTTGCCCCACAAATCGAGCTATTTGTTTGTCCAATCGGAATATCTGTTCCATTTAAATTTAAGGTCATTGGGCTACAGTTAGCATCAATATAAGCATAACCACCATGAGCCCCCTGGCTGGTAACACAACCACCAACCGTAAACTCAACATTAACGCATTGACCAATATAACTGGTTAAATCAAAAGCACGTGTTTGCCAGGTTAAATAACTCCATGAATTACCAGATGCATTTATGGCAGTGGCAAAGTTAGGATCTCCATTCGCACATGAAGAACCTATTGCGGTAACATTATATGCTCCACATGGTATGTTATTATTATTGCAATCTTCAAAACGAATGTTGAAGAAAGGTTGTTGTGAACAAGAGTGAGGTGAAGAGTTATTTAAAACAACAGCATACTTATATATAAATACAGAGTTTGCAGCAGTTACCGTAAATGTTTGTGATGCACGGTATGAATTTCCTCCCGTAGTATAGCCAGTTGGGCCTAAGCGTAGCGCAAAGTTACCCCCCCCGGCGGGAACTGTTGGCAAAGCTGAAACGTTAGGATCGAAGCCTGTTCCTACAACATTTGCCTGTGTATTTGTTAAATTTGACCAGGCAAGCATAGTTAATGAGTTATTATTTGGAGACTGACTGGTTGTCCAACCAGCAGTAGTGCCGGTTTCAAAACCAGGATTAGAACACGGGCCCTGAACCTCAGGCAAAGGTGCTGTTTTAGAAAAACCATACTTAAAATCAATATAATTTCTTTTTAAAACTGCTAGTACACGTTTCTGAAGTATTTCATTTTCTGTACTTGATTGTGCTTCTTTCCAGGCAGCCGCCTCATCAAAACCTTCTAACGAGTCCTTATCAAAATCCAAAGGCAAATGAAATTCATCAATATGCTCATGGTTGTGATCATCGTGATTAATAGCTTGCTGTGCTCTTAATGAAAACATGCTGCTAAAGCAAAAGGCAATCAATAATTTTGTAGAGTTCATTTTCATATCATTCATTTAGTTTAATGCCACTTATTCAAAAAAAATAAGGTAACACAGTTTAGTTTGAATGATAAAAATATAAATTAGATAATAGGATTCCAGTTTTATCTGATTATTTACAACAGACTAGCTTTTTAAAAGGTAAGTCTAAAATTTTAGATGCAAAAAACGTATGTTTTATGCCCAAACTTTAGTCCCTTCACTACAGTTTTTACAGATGTCTATTTCCTGACGCGATCTAAGAATAGACTGTCTGAAAGCCTGGTACCTATCTGATTTCCACAATTTTTTGAATTCCTCTTCTTTAAGGTCTCCTAATTGATGCTTAGCATCCTTATCAAAACAGCACGGTACTACTGCTCCATCCCAGGTTACAACACAACTGCTCCACATACGCCAACACTGATTCAATAATTTGTTTTTGATGGCATAAGTGCCATCCGAATTTTTTTTATAGCGGCTGTATTTTATATTATCTGGTATTAAAGGGTTACCGTTTTCAAAATCATACACCTGTGCCGTCTTAAAAACCACTTCATCCACTCCCAACTGTTTTGCCAGTTGTTGTACATCGTTTAACTGGTGTTCATTTGGCTTTACAACCAGAAACTGAAATACAATGTGTGGTGTTGTGCTTTTTGCTGCTTTTTTTGCTGCAACTATGCGCTTGGTCCCATCTATCACTTTTTGTAATTGACCTCCAATGCGGTATTGTTCATAGGTTTCCTGTGTGGTTCCATCAATAGAGATGATAAGCCGATCCATCTTACTTTCAACAGTTTTTTGAGCTTGCTCTTCATTTAAGTAATGTGCATTGGTAGAGGTTGATGTGTAAATACCTTTATCAGAAGCATACTTGACCATATTTAAAAAGTTTGGGTTCAAATACGGTTCGCCCTGAAAGTAAAAGGTCAGATAGATCAGTTCTTTATATACTTCATCAATAGTTTTTTTAAAAAAGGTTGGCTCCAGCATACCAATTGGCCTTGTAAACTGACGCAAACCACTGGGGCACTCAGGGCAACGTAAATTACAACTGGTTGTAGGCTCAATGGCCATGCTTATAGGAAAACCAACAGAGAAAACCTTTTTATTGCTTTTTGAGATATGATAACTTACCCATACTTGAAAAGCATTCACTAGTTTTTTGAAGCTGATTTTTCGCAGTAATTGTATGTTGTTGGATAAAGACACTATTCTCAAAGATAAAGATTATAATTTATTTTTAAATTTAACATGTTTTTTTATACATTGCGTTATGACAAATTTCACTAATAGCCTCCAATTTGCTAAACAATTAGACTCTCAGGACCCTCTTCATTCATATAGAAGTAAATTTCATATTCCTCAGCATAACGACATGGATATGGTTTATTTCACTGGTAACTCATTGGGATTACAACCTAAAACCACTCAGGAATACATCCAACAGGAATTAAATGACTGGGCAACTTTTGGTGTTGAAGGTCATTTTTTAGCTAAAAATCCATGGATGAGTTATCATGAGATCTTGACCGATAAAACAGCAAAAATTGTAGGGGCATTACCATCAGAAGTAGTTATGATGAATCAATTGACTGTTAATCTGCATTTATTAATGGTTTCTTTTTATCGTCCTACAAAACAACGTTATAAAATTTTATGTGAAGCAAAAGCGTTTCCAAGCGATCAGTACGCATTGCAATCACAAGTCAAGTTTCATGGTTATGATATAGATGATGCCTTGATTGAAATTGCTCCACGCGAAAGCGAATATGAAGTGCGGCATGAAGATATTTATAAAGCCATTGAAGCCAATAAAGACTCGTTAGCATTGATCATGATCGGCGGTGTTAACTATTTTAGCGGGCAGGTATTTGATATGAAAGCGATAGTAGAAGCCGGACACAAAGCCGGAGCCATTGTTGGTTTTGATCTAGCGCACGGTGCAGGAAACTTAAAATTACAATTACATGATTGGAATGTGGACTTTGCAGCCTGGTGTTCATATAAATATTTAAACGCAGGCCCTGGAAGTGTAGCCGGAGCATTTGTTCATGAATGTCATCATAAAAATACCGACATGCCATTATTTGCTGGTTGGTGGGGACATGATAAAGAAACCCGTTTTAAAATGGATCGCGAATTCAAACCTATTGAAAGTGTTGAACGCTGGCAGTTAAGTAATGCGCCTATTTTTGCAATGGCTGCTTACAAAGCTTCTTTGGATATTTTTGATGAAGTAGGAATGGACAAATTGAATGAAAAAAGTAAAGAACTAACCGCATACTTAGAGTTTATTGTTGGAGAGATCAACAAACAAAAAAATAATTGTTTAGAGATCATCACTCCCAAAGCCAACAGAGGTTGCCAGATCAGTATTGTAGCACACGGACAAGGCAAAGCTTTATATACGAAGTTAATTGAGCATGGCGTGATACCAGATTGGAGAGAGCCAAACGTTATTCGTTGCGCTCCGGTTCCATTATACAACTCTTTTGAAGATATTTACAGATTTGGCGAGATATTAACTCATTTATTATAAGATGATCCGATCTGTCAGATCAGTCATTTGGATAACAGGCATTCTGTTTTTTTGCTGGCTGATGATCGGTTTAACACTGCCTTATCTTGGTTTTGAGCATGATGTGGATTTTTTACTCACCAAACAAAAGATCATTCACATCAAACATTGGCGCTATGCGTTTTATATACACATTCTATTCAGCATATTTTCTTTAATTGCCGGCTTAACACAGTTTTCTAAATTCATTTTGAACAAGTATAAAAAGCTTCATAAAACTATGGGCTACATTTATGCTGTAGATGTTATTTGCCTGGCAGGGCCATCGGGATTGATCATGGCCTTTTATGCAAACGGCAATAGCATATCTAAAACAAGTTTTGTTCTGCTATCTACACTATGGATCTTTTGCACAGTAATAGCCATTATTAAAGTTTTAAAAAAAGATTTTATAGAACACGAGAACTGGATGATCAGAAGTTATGCCTTAACGCTTTCGGCTATCACTTTACGTTTACTGGCCCTCATACTTCCAAAATTTATTCATTTAACTGCTCATACAGAATATGCACTGATAGCCTGGTTAAGCTGGATAATTAATTTAGTAATTGCAGAAGTAATTATCTATTATAGAGTTTCTAACCGCCTTCTTTAGGAGACTTAACAGTAGAACCTCCGGCTATACTAATTCTTTTTATTGTTCCTGATCCTCCCAACTGAATTTGCTTGGCTTTGACTACTTCAAACGATTCGATCTTATTTCCGGCATATCCTTTATCAACAGGATCATTTTTCCATTTATAAGTATACTCGCTCGATTCAATGGTCATATCAGTATTGATAGTAAATGCCTGAGAGGTTGTTGGAGAGCAAAAACAACCCACAATTTCATTATCAATAATATTTCCAACGGAGTCGTAAGTAATAACATATGTTTTGGTTGGATTCAACGTATCGGCAATAGCAAAAAACGTTTTGTAAATGACAGCATGATAATTATTCTCGAGGTTGATCTTTCCCATATACATGTATTCATTGGTTACATCTCTCGAAAAACGACCATCCTCCATGTCAGGAATAAAAACAGCATAGTCATAATTGATATACCTACCATTAAGACGGTTACTAACACTATCAATAGATTCTGCAAACGGTAAACTTAAATCAGGTATTTCTTTTAAATAATTCATGAACATCAGTGCCTGTAATTTTTCGTCATCGCCAAATGTATTCACCATAAGGCTTGCATATCGTTCATTACCTCTAACAAAATCAAAATGCTTTTCAGTAACGATCTTATCCTTGTTTAAAAAACCCTCCCGAATTGCCTCATACAAGGTATTAATACAATCTGATGTGTCTTTTTTAATAGCGCATATTAATGCGTCATTAAATATCATTTCAGAAAAAGGACTGTAACTCGACCGATAGCAGATATCATTTGTCATAGTAGCATTGGTTGTATCGTTTAGTTCGATATAAGCTTTGGTCAAAAACATGAACATTCTTGAATCCGGGAAATAACGGATAGCTTCCTTAAAAAGAACAATGCTCTCAGTAGCTTTCTTTTCGTTAACCAATAGATCCATCGCTCTTAAAAAATATTTTCTGCCTTCGTTCTTTTGTAACTCCGTAACTACTTTTAGTCCATTAAGAACAGAATCAATATCATACATGGCATCTTCTGTTAGCAGTTTAGCAACTTCAGCGCTCTTAGTATTCTCATTTACTGTTTGTTTTTCGCCTGTGCAGAAAGTCAAAACGCTTACCAAACAAATTGCTACGATCCCGTATATGTATTTCATGCTTTTTTGAATTTAATGTATTGAATATGAAAGTAAAAATAAAATCTTTTCCGTAAAATTTTGTTTTATCAAAAAATGGTCTACATTTGTCGCATAATGTTACAAACAACTCATATGCATCATTTCCATTTCTTACCATTAGGTAGGCTGGGATGATATGATGTTTAGAGAACTAAAAAAATAGCTAAACTATATATTTAACAAGGCTTACCAATCGGTAAGCCTTTTTTTATTGCCCAATTTTTACCTACAAAAAATCAAACACATGCAAAACAAATTAAAAATAGCCATACAAAAATCAGGTCGCCTCAGTGAGAACTCCCTTAAACTTTTAAAAGAATGTGGGATCGATATTGATAATGGTCTAAATAAATTAAAAACAGAAGCTTCTAACTTCCCTATTGAAGTATTTTTTTTACGAGACGATGATATTCCGCAATATGTAGAAGATGGTGTAGCGGATATAGGCATCGTAGGAGAAAATGTACTGCTGGAGAAGAATAAAAGCCTAAAAGTGGTAGATAAATTAGGCTTTGGAAAGTGCCGGTTATCTCTTGCTATTCCAAAAGACCAGAATTATAAGTCCATTAAAGATCTAAATGGAAAACGCATAGCAACTACCTACTCTACTATTTTAACGAAGTACTTAAAAACGCAAAATATAAAAGCAGAGATCCACGAAATTAGCGGCTCGGTAGAAATTGCGCCTGGAATTGGCTTAGCTGATGCTATTTGCGACTTGGTTAGTTCCGGTAGCACTTTATTTACGAATGGCCTAAAAGAGGTTGAGATCGTTTTAAGATCGGAAGCGGTTTTAGTAGCTAATAAAAAATTAGGTAAAGAACAACGCATCATTTTGGAAAAGCTATTATTCAGAATGACGGCTGTAAGAAAAGCAAAGAATACCAAATACATTTTGTTAAATGCCCCTAACAACAAACTAAGCGCAATTTGCAATATTTTACCTGGCATGAAAAGCCCAACCATTTTACCATTGGCAAATAAAGGCTGGAGCTCTGTTCATTCGGTCGTTGAAGAAAATCAGTTTTGGGAAATTATCGAGAAATTAAAAACAGAAGGTGCTCAGGGGATTCTGGTTGTACCAATAGAAAAAATGATCATATAATATGGAACTAATAAAATACCCAAATAAAACTATTTGGAAAAATATACTGAAACGACCCGTTATTGACACGACTTCGTTAGAAACAATTGTTCAATCTGTATTGATGGATATTCAAGCAAACGGACAAGCAGCTGTGAGAAAATATACTTTACAGTTTGACAACGTTGATTTGGAAAATATACAGGTAAGTGCAAACGAGTTTTCAGTAGCTGAGAAATTGGTCTCAGCCGAATTGAAACAGGCCATTCAACTGGCAAAAAATAATATTGAAACATTTCACTCGGCTCAAAAAGAAGAAGTAAATATCATTGAAACCATGCCTGGCGTAACATGCTGGCGAAGATCGGTTCCTATTGAAAAAGTAGGGCTGTATATCCCCGGAGGTACTGCGCCATTATTTTCTACTATTTTAATGTTAGGTGTCCCGGCAAAATTAGCAGGATGTTCAGAAATTATTTTGTGTACACCACCTGACACAAACGGAACTATAAACCCTGCTATTTTATATACTTCTCAACTGGTTGGTATTAGCAAAGTATATAAAGTTGGCGGTGTACAAGCCATTGGAGCCATGGCTTATAGTACTGAGGTTGTTCCACAGGTCTATAAGATATTTGGACCAGGAAATCAGTATGTAACCTGTGCCAAACAATTGGTAAATAAACAAGGAACTGCCATTGATATGCCTGCCGGTCCGTCTGAACTTGCTGTGCTGGCAGATGAAAGCTGCGTTCCTGAATTTGTAGCTGCCGATCTGTTGTCGCAGGCCGAACATGGGGCAGACTCACAGGTTATACTAGTGTCGGATAGTGAAAGTGTTATAAATACTGTTCAGCAGGAAATAGAAAAACAACTAGCGATCTTGCCAAGAAAGGATATTGCAACTCACGCATTGAACAACAGTAAAGCTATTTTGGTAAATAACAAAGAAGAAGCTTTAGAACTGCTTAATGATTATGCGCCTGAACATTTAATTATTGTCTGTGAAAATAATGAACTACTAGCTGAACAGGTTATTAATGCCGGCTCTGTATTCCTGGGGAATTATTCCTGCGAAAGTGCCGGCGACTATGCCTCTGGAACTAACCATACCTTGCCAACTAACGGTTATGCCAAAGCTTACAGTGGTGTTAGTTTAGACAGTTTCGTTAAAAAAATAACTTATCAAAAATTAAGTAAAAAAGGAATACATAACATAGGACCCGCAATAGAATTATTGGCAGAAGCCGAAGGATTACAGGCTCACAAAAATGCAGTCACACTAAGAATTAAAAAATAACGGCAATGAGTTTTAATTTAGAAAATATCGTAAGAGGCAATATCAAACAACTGGTAGCTTATTCTTCGGCACGAGATGAATACAAAGGAAGTAAGGGCGTTTTTTTAGATGCCAACGAAAATGCATTTGGCTCTCCGTTAGTTATAAATTACAATCGCTATCCTGATCCTTTACAATTAGATGTAAAATCAAAGATCAGTTCACTGAAAAATATTTCAATTGAAAATATTTTTTTAGGAAACGGTAGCGACGAAGCAATTGATATTTTATTCCGTGCGTTTTGTGTCCCTGCAAAAGACAATGTGATTGTTTGTCCGCCAACCTATGGCATGTACGAAGTATCGGCTAACATCAATAACATTGATATTTTAAAAGTGCCGCTAGTTGCCGAAATCTTTCAATTAGACACAGCTACTATTTTAAATGCGATCACAGAAAACACAAAACTCATTTTTATCTGTTGTCCAAATAATCCAACGGGTAACGGTGTTAAGTGGGATGACATAAAGATCATTTTAGAATCGTTTAAGGGCATTGTGGTGGTTGATGAAGCTTACATTGATTTTGCAGGCTACGGAAGTTTGATACCTCAATTACCGAATTATAAAAACCTAGTGATCCTGCAAACATTTTCAAAAGGCTGGGGCCTGGCTGGTTTAAGAGTAGGAATGGCATTTGCTTCAGATGAGATCGTAACTATCTTTAATAAGATCAAACCACCTTATAATATCAATGCTGTTTCTCAGCAATTACTTTTAGAAGCATTAGATAATAGATCGCAGGTAGACGAATGGATAAAGGAAATCATCTCAGAACGAAAAAAAGTAAGCCAGGAACTAAGCAAACTATCATGTGTTAAAAAAGTTTATCCCAGCGAAGCTAATTTTATTTTAGTGAAAACAGAGAATGCAAAAAAGGTTTACGATTTTCTCATAACACAAAAAATAATTGTGAGAGATAGAAGCAATGTGACATTATGTAATGACTGCTTAAGAATTACTATTGGAACTAAAGAAGAAAATAAACAATTAATGAATTCATTAACACAATATAACTTATGAAAAAAATATTATTTATAGATCGTGATGGAACATTGATCTGGGAGCCACCGACCAATTTTCAGATCGATAGTTTTGAGAAATTCAAATTCTTACCGGGGGTCATTACCTGGTTAGGGAAAATAGCCCGAGAAATGGATTATGAATTAGTACTCGTAACTAATCAGGATGGATTAGGAACAGAATTATTTCCCGAAAGCAAATTTTGGCCGGTTCATAATTTAATGATAGACACCCTGGCTAACGAAGGAATTGTATTTTCAAAGCAATGCATTGACAGAACATTTGAGAAAGATAATTTACCAACCCGCAAGCCAAATACCGGCATGCTTACTCAATACCTTAACGGCGATTACAATCTGGCAAATTCTTATGTTATAGGCGACAGAATAACCGACGTGAAACTAGCAAAGAATTTAGGAAGCCGATCAATCTTTATTAAAAACTACGATAAAGAAACAGGTTATGAAAATGATATTTCTAAAATAGTATCTAATTGGGAAGAGATCTATGGTTTTTTGAAACTACCTGAGAGAAAAATAATCCAAGTTCGTCAAACAAAGGAAACGGACATCAGCATTGAATTGAATTTAGATGGTACCGGACAATCAACTATTTCAACCGGATTGGCTTTTTTTGATCACATGCTCGAGCAAATTGCCAGGCATGGGAATGTTGACTTGAACATAAAGACCAAAGGCGATCTTCACATTGATGAACATCATACTATTGAAGATACAGCCATTACTTTAGGTGAAGCATTTTTGAAAGCATTAGGGGATAAACGAGGTATTGAACGTTATGGTTTCACCTTGCCAATGGATGATTGTCTAGCGCAAGTTGCTCTGGATTTTGGAGGAAGGAGCTGGATCGTTTGGGAGGCAGAATTTAAACGTGAAAAAATTGGTGATATGCCAACAGAATTATTTTATCACTTCTTTAAATCGTTCAGCGATGCTGCCAAATGCAATTTAAACATTAAAGTAGAAGGGCAAAACGAACATCACAAAATAGAATCTATTTTTAAGGCTTTTGCCAAAGCAATTAAACAAGCTGCAAAAAGAGATAGTAATAACATGAGTTTACCAAGCACAAAAGGAGTTTTATAAAATGAAAGTATCGATCATAAAATACAACGCAGGAAATGTACAGTCTGTTTTATTTGCTTTAGAGCGAATAGGCATTAATGCAATTGTAACTGATGACATTGATCTTTTAAGATCGTCAGATAAAATTATTTTGCCTGGTGTTGGCGAAGCAAGTTCAGCTATGAGTTATTTAAAAGAAAGAAAATTAGACCAATTAATTATTTCATTAACACAACCTGTTTTAGGCATCTGTTTAGGAATGCAATTGATGTGTCGATACTCGGAAGAAGGAAACACAAACTGCCTTGGAATATTTGAAAATAAAGTCAAACGTTTTTCTGGAAATTTTAAGGTGCCACAAATTGGCTGGAATAATATCTATGATCTGAACACGGATCTATATAAAAGCGTTCAAGAAAATGAGTACATGTATTTTGTCCATAGCTATTATGCAGAGCTGGGAGAGTATACCATTGCTAAAACAAACTACGGATCAGTGTACAGTTCCTCCCTTCAAAAAAATAATTTTTACGCTGCCCAGTTTCATCCTGAAAAATCGGGCGATGCTGGTCAAAAAATATTAGAAAACTTTATTAAACTATAAACATGGAAATTATTCCGGCAATAGATATCATCGATGGTAAATGTGTACGGTTAACACAAGGTGATTACGCACAGAAAACCATTTACAATGAAAACCCTTTAGAAGTTGCTTTAGCTTTTGAAGCCATTGGAATTAAACGTCTGCACCTTGTTGATCTGGATGGCGCCAGATCAGGCAAAGTGGTAAACTATAAAGTGTTGGAGAATATTGCTGCAAAAACAAAATTAACCATCGATTTTGGCGGGGGCATTAAAACCAATGATGATATAGAAACGGTTTTTAATTATGGAGCAGATCTGGCGACGATTGGAAGTGCAGCAGTTAAGAACAAAGCATTGTTTTTTTCATGGGTCAAAAAGTATGGTGCCGAAAAAATATTCTTAGGAGCAGATGTGAAAAATGAAAAGATAGCTGTTGGCGGTTGGCTAGAGACAACTAATATTTCCATATTTGATTTTATAGAAGAAAATTTACAGGAAGGAATTCAACAAATATTTTGTACTGATATTTCAAAAGATGGCTTGTTGCAAGGCCCTTCCATAGAGCTATACAAAACCATATTGGCAAAATTCCCTTCTCTTAGTTTAACAGCAAGTGGTGGTGTTTCAAACAGTGATGATCTATACAAACAAAAAGAAATTGGCTGTTCGGCAGCTATTGTAGGAAAAGCCATTTATGAAAATAAAATTACCATGAACGATTTAAAACAATTGATCACATGTTAACCAAACGCATTATTCCATGCCTCGATATTAAAGATGGTCGTACTGTAAAAGGCATCAACTTTGAGAACATCAAAGATGCGGGAGATCCCGTGGAACTGTCCATTGAATATGCTAAACAAGGCGCCGATGAATTAGTGTTCCTGGATATTACAGCGACTAACGAAAAGAGAAAAACTCTGGCAGAGTTAGTCACCCGTATTGCAAAACACATTAATATACCTTTTACAGTTGGCGGCGGCATCAGCTCTATTGAAGATGTTTCGGTATTATTAAATGCAGGGGCCGACAAAATTTCGATCAACACATCTGCCATTAAAAACCCACAATTGATCGTCAATCTCGCTAAACGATTTGGCAGTCAATGTGTGGTATTGGCAATTGACACCAAATTTGAAAATAATGACTGGTATGTTTACAGCAACGGCGGAAAAACAAGAACAGATCTCAAAACGATTGACTGGGCAAAACAAACAGAGGTATTAGGTGCCGGAGAAATATTATTGACCTCCATGAATAATGATGGAACAAAAAATGGCTTTGCCAATGATATTACCAAACTAGTTTCCGAAACGGTCAGTATTCCTGTAATTGCCAGTGGCGGAGCAGGAACCAAAGAACACTTTAAAGAGGCTTTCGAAACAGGAAAAGCAGACGCGGTTTTAGCAGCCAGCGTATTTCATTACAAAGAGATATCAATACCTGAATTAAAAAAATATTTACAAGCAAACAACATAGAAATAAGATCATGAAACCAGATTTTTCAAAATCAATCGATGGATTAATTCCCGTTATCATACAGGATAACATCACTAATATCGTTTTAATGCTTGGCTATATGAACGAACAAGCGTTTGAAAGAACTCTACAGGAAAAACAGGTAACGTTTTTTTCCCGTTCTAAAAAGCGTTTATGGACCAAAGGAGAAGAAAGCGGTAATTTTTTGAATGTAAATAGTATATTAATAGATTGCGACAATGATACCCTTTTGGTCAAAGCTACCCCACTTGGTCCAACCTGCCATAAAGGAACCGACACCTGTTTTAATGAAAATAATATTTCAGAAAATTTTCTGCTCGAACTGGAAGTTATAATCCGTGACAGGAAAAGTAATCCTTCAGTAACATCTTATACATCATCTTTATTTGAAAAAGGCATAAACAAGATCGCACAAAAAGTGGGTGAGGAAGCTGTAGAACTAGTTATTGAAGCAAAAGATAATAATGAGGTATTATTTAAAGATGAAGCAGCCGACCTACTCTTTCACTATTTAATTTTACTACAGGCAAAAAACTGTTCATTGAACGATATTATCAAGATTTTAAAAAACAGGCATTAAATTTGAAATCCATTGTATACAATATGTCGTAAATTTATTTACATGAAGATCCTATCCCTCATAACCTGTTTATTGATGTTAATACCTGCGGAAAAACAACAACCGAAAAAAACATTGAAATACATTGCCTTTGGCGATTCATATACCATTTGCACAGGAACTATTACTGAATCCGAACACTGGCCAAATATATTAGCCAAACATTTAACCGATGCCGGCATCAATACAGAACTTACCTTTAATCCATCCCGAAACGGGTACAGCACACAAAACCTTATCAATAATGAATTACCTCTATTAAAAACAAACACCATCGATTTTGCAACACTATTGATAGGTGTAAATGATTGGGTGAGGCAAACAGATGTTGATACCTATCATAAAAATTTAAATTATATCATTGATGAGATCCAAAAAAAGTTAATCAATAAAAAGCATTTATTATTGATAACGATTCCTGACTTTGGCGTTACTCCTCAAGGAGTAGGATATGGAAGCGGACGAGATATTTCGAAAGGCATTACTGAATTTAACAACATTATTAAGTCTGAAGCAAAAAAAAGAGGATTAGCCTGCGTGGATATTTTCGTGATATCTCAAAAGATGAAAGACAATAAAGAGCTTGTTGCGGCCGACGGCTTGCACCCTTCTGCAAAAGAGTATGCCGTTTGGGAAAGTCTGGTATTTCCTGAGGCAAAAAAAATCTTAACAAACTGATTTTTCAGGCTACCCTATTAAGGCTACTTATTTAAATATGTGGTTAAAAGTGTTCCGCTAAATACAGTAAAAAGCACATTCTTTTTCAAAAAAACCTCGTAATAATGTGTAAATTTGCCGTCGATTATGGCAGATAACACACAGGAAGAAATGTCGATGCAAATGTCCTTTATGCAACATCTTGATGCATTAAGATGGCATTTGGTGCGCAGCGCCATTGCTATATTTATTTTTGCGGTAGGTTTATTCTGTTTCAATAATTTTTTGTTCGATACCGTTATCTTTGGCCCTCTAAAACAGGAATTCATTTCATACCGCGCTTTATGTTCGTTAGGACATAAAATAGGTGCCGGCGATGTGATGTGTATGACAGTTAAAACACCGCATTTACAAACACTTTCTGCTTCCGAACAATTTTTTACACATATGTGGATCGCTTTGGTGGGCGGAATTATTTTAGCTTTTCCTTATGTACTGTATGAGATCTGGAAATTTATTAAGCCGGCTTTAAAAGAAACAGAATCTTCGCCGGCAAAATGGTTTGTAGTAATTGCTTCGCTTTTATTCCTGATTGGGATCTTTTTTGGGTACTTTCTCTTGTTCCCAATGTCATATAACTTTTTAATTAATTACCAGTTATCGGATAGTGGCATTGTGCAAACCAATAACACATTGGACGATTATATCTCTTTGATCTCTACGATGACACTTGTATCAGGTATTGTATTCGAGTTACCGGTACTGGTTTATTTTTTAACCCGTTTGGGAATATTAACGCCCGGCTTTATGCGCAAGTATCGTAAGTATGCTGTAGTTGTTATTTTAATAGCAGCGGCTATCATTACTCCTTCGCCTGATGTTACTTCCCAGATGGTTGTAGCGGTCCCAATGTATCTGTTATACGAGATCAGTATTTTTGTGAGTGCCTACGTGATTAAAAAACATAAATTAGCATAGATATGTCAGGTCAGATCAAAGAATTTAATGATTACCGTTCCAAAATGAACGATGTTATTTTAGGGAAAGATAATTTAGTGATCAAACGCTTATTTAACCTCGACACGCAAACCTATGCCGATGGTGCATTGAATGTTAAGACAAAAGAAATGCTGGGCCTGGTGGCTAGCATGGTGTTACGATGTGACGACTGCATTAAATACCATTTATTGAAATGCCATGAACAAGGCTGCACTACCGAAGAAGTGTATGAAATATTTGCTGTAGCTAATATAGTTGGCGGCACCATTGTTATCCCTCACACACGCCGTGGCGCTGAGTTTTGGGAAGAATTAGTGAAACAGTAATTAAAACTGCATCTTAAAGGTCGTTCCGACAGGTTGATTATTAAGGATCCTTAAGTCAATTTTGTGCAGATCACAAATACTTTTTACGATGAACAAACCAATGCCCGTGCCCTTCGTTTTACGCGTACTCTCGCTTCCACTCCTGAAAAATTTATGGAACACCATTAATTTTTCTGAATCAGGTATGCCACAACCTTTGTCTTTTATTTCGAGCTGGGCTTTGCCATTAATGCTTTGTAAGAATACTTCGATATAAATACTATCGAATGAATATTTGATGGCATTTTCGATCAAATTAATAATAATGGATGGGAGTAATTCTTTATCGCCTGCATAAAAAATACCAGGCTCAATATTCAGGATCAGTTGTTTCTTTTGAATATGGTCTGCAAAATACCTTTCAGCCGTATGCTCAACCAATTCACTTAAATTGAGATCTTCTTTTTCAACACCAAGGTTATTATTCTCTATCTGGTTTGCCATGAGCACATTGTCTACCAGCTTGTGAAGTCGGCCGGTTTCGTTAAGTGCATTACTTAATAATTCCTTTTGTTTTTCGCGGTCGAGTTCGTGTTTCAATAAAGTTTGTAATTGTAGTTTGGTGGCGGCTATAGGCGTTTTCAATTCATGCGAAACGCTTAAAATAAAATTATTCTTTTGATTAGCCAGCTCATTTTCTTTTCGCATCGATTTTCGAACCTGGTAAACTCCAAACAACAAGATCAGTAAAAACACGGTCCCTTCTCCGGTGATCATATATACCTGAGAGGTTTTCTTTTTTTGAAGCTCGGCTATGTCTCTTAAAATGATCTTGTCATCACTCGATGAAAGGGCGGCAATATTCTGCTTTAAAGCAATAATGGCATTGGATTGTTTTACCAGTAAAACTTCCCACCATAAAAACTGCAACACAATGTATCCTACTAAAATAAAGAATATGAGTGAGGTTCGTTTCGACACAATGTATGATCAGAATACTTACTTAATAAATATCTGTAAAAAACCTTTCAGATCTCTGGATTCTATACCTGTTACCCGTATCTCATTAACCTGGCATACGTAAAAATAAGTGCCTTCCGTTGCTAATAGTTTGGATTGAATAACTTTGCCATCCCACAGAAAAGCAGGATCTGTGGTTTCATAAACTAATGTTCCCCAGCGATTATAAACCTTTAGATCAATATCCTTAATGAATTTATTTTTAATCGCCTTAAAGAAATCATTTACACCATCTCCGTTTACGGTGATCACGTTTGGTAATTCGTATTCCGGACAGTTATCCACACAGATCTTAGCACTCTTAGCACTTTCATTTCCAAACGAGTCAACAGCTGTAACAGCGTAACAACCCGCTATGGATGTAAGATCATCAAAGGCGATGATAGTATCATTAAGCAGGTTAATGGCATTTTGAAACGCAAGATCTTCATTTTCTGTAGCGGCAAAGTATATGTTATATTTCACCACATCATCGGCACAGCTATGATTTGGATTGTTCCATTGCAACAATAAACTTGGCACCTCGCAATCCGATACTATTTCGAGTTTAGGTGCGCATGGTGGTGTTGTATCTTTTGGTTTTTCACAAGCTTCCTGCGAATAATTTAGTAATGGGCGCACAATAGTTGTATCTGAATACTGGCCTTTGGCTAAAATTTTATAACAGTACAAAGCCCCGTTGATTAATCCGGTATCAGTATAGGTTAACAAATTTGTACTGTCGTGTAATGCAAATACAATTTGCGAAGGGGCTTTCTTATATATATAAAATTTGTAATTATTCCACGGCACCTGTTGTTGCCAATTCAATTTCAATTGATTATCGCTTGGTGTTAAAGTTAAAAACACGGAAGACGCTCTTTGTCCGTTACCAATGAATTGACCATTAGCATAAAATTCTATTTTATAGGTATGGGCTATAGTTTGTGTATTTATACCGGTATGGGTAAAAGTTGTGTCGGATAATTGGTTGAAGGCTGCAAAATATGGCTTGGAAACAGTGTATACGGTATTGGTAAACGCACCACCAAATCCATCATGATGCAATAACCTGAATTCATAAGGACCCGGAACCGCAATAGTATCCAAAGCATTAGCCCCTAAAACCGGTTTTATCCATTTGATATCGATTGAGCCTGTATTTAGATCGGTTGTTTTAACATCCACGTTCACTAAAATAGGAACGTCGCGTTTTAACTGTACGCAATTGGTTTGAGCCGACGCATAACTTTCGGCTCCATCACTATATACAGCTACAACGACATAGTTATAACTTGTGCCCTGTGATAATCCGCTACCGCCATTAGTATCTAAAAATGTTGTATCATTTGCCGTAACGGTGCATCCGATTCTGGTAAAACCGGCAGACATAGGCACTCCTGTTTCGCAATTGGCATGTGACCATGGTATACAATCGTTTCTTCTGTATACACAGTATCTGAGAATGATATTACTTCCGGATGTGAGGTGGCAAACAGGTTTTGTCCAGGTAACTTTAACACTTGTACCCAAAGGAACGGCGGTTACATTGAGTGGTGGTGGTGGAACAACCGTAATGTTAAAGGTTTTAAAATCAACCAGGTTGATCATTGGATCATTGTCTTCTACTTTAACAGTTACCTGATAAGGCGTTTTACGGATGTGAGCGCAATTGGTATTCCAGGTAAAGACGCCATTAACAGGTGTCATAATGGGAGTTGAATTAAAGACAGCGATAGAAGGTGGTCCGTTAAACGGACCTCCGTTTGCAGTAAGCGTCAGCACATCCGGATCAGGATCGGTGGCTGTAATGGTTTTCGTAATCGTGCTTCCTGCTACCACACATGTATCTGTAATTACTTTAATGAGTGGCTGATTATTATTACAGGCTCCTACGGTAACCTGCATATCGCGGAGGATGTAACCCACTAAAAAATAAGTACCATTACTCTTTTTACGCCACTCCCGAATAATGATCGCTAAATTATACTCGCCCTGTAACTGAGGGGTACACCAGGTGAGCGTGCCATTTGTAGGATGTATATTATAAGTTCCACCTCCTGTAGGTGGGTAAAAATAGCCTTGTATGGGGGTGCCGCCGGTACCTCTGCAATTAGTTAATTCGTAAGACAAGCTATCGCCTTCGAGATCAAAAGCGCCGGGATTATGGCTGAAACATTTACCCACACAGCCATTATCTATAGGCCGAAACGTTAACTCAGGTGAACTATTTTGGCCGGTACTAAAGGTGGGAATCACTAAAAACGACTCAATATAAAATACCTGGTTAACTGAATTAGGTAAATTAATAACATTGGCATTTCGGTTAGGATCTGTCATAGTTATTAAATAGTTACCAGGGCCCGGATACGTATGAATGGTTTCATATTCATTTAATTTAATGATACTGCTGATCGCTACGCCTTCGCAAGCGGGAGAGCATGGACTATTTGTAAAACACCCATTACTCCTTAAAACAACTGCGCGGCTACCATCTCCAAAATACACGGTATCTTCACACCTATCCGCCAGATTTGAACCCCCAATATTGGTATACGTAGTTACCTTTATCTTGTAGGTATATAACCCCGGACCAACCCATTTATAGGTAATTTCGCCGGCACGGTTGTGCGTGGCTTTGCTTGTTAGAAACAGTCCTAAACAAAAAAGAGTGAATAGTAAATATCGGAACCTGATCATGATATAATGCGTTATTGTTTGATGATTTTTTTAATAAGGGATGTTCGTTTATCGCCGCTAATTTTTAAAAAATAAATGCCCGGCTTCATATCTTGTGTTTTAAATTGAATGGTTGATTCTTTTGTGATGACTGTTTTTAGGTTGCGTCCTGTTACGTCGCACAACTCAACAGTAAACAACTCAGTTGTGTTTTGGTTGAATGAAATCGTTAAGTTTTCGGTTACCGGATTAGGAAATACAGATACAGAATTATTTAATTCTAATTCTTCAATACCTACATATAATTGGTTGGATGAAATATTGGAAACATAGCTGGTGGCGCCATCTATATATTGGGCTAAAACCACATAACTGTAGGACTGTCCAACGGCCAAGGGATTCCCGCTATTGTAATCATAGAAGACAGTATCTGTTACCACACTCGTTGTAGAACCAATAAATACAAATCCTGTCGCGGCGGGAGGAATTGTCTCACAACCGCTATGCATCCAGTTTGATAAGCCCGTCTTTCGATAAACGTTGTACTTTAAAAACGCGTTAGCTCCTGTATGGTTATAGGTCGCAGGTTTATTCCATTTCAGTAAAATATGATCATTATAAGGATAAGTGGTTAAAAATATAGGAGCTGCTGGTAAAACTTTTACATTAAAGGTTTGAAAATGAACCAGACTGATTGCGGGGTCAGCATCTTTTACCTTCACTGTTACCTGATATGGTAAACGACGAATATGTGTTGAATCTGTAGTCCAGTTAAATATCCCGGTAATGGAAGATGTACCGGTAGTAGAACTAAATGTAGCAGGGTTGGAAGCAAAAGCAAACGGACCTCCTTCTGCCCACAGCGTTATCTGATCATTGTTTATATCGGTTGCCTGAACGTTGTAAGTTAGTGTAGTTCCTGCCAGAATGCAGGTGTCGGTAGCTATAACCGGAATCTGCGGAGGGTTATTGTTGCAACTGCCTACACTCACCTGAAGATCTCTTAACACATAGCCCACTAAAACATAAGAGCCACTGTTATTCAACCGCCATTCTTTGATAAGCATTGCCATATTGTATTCGCCCTGCAATTGGGGCATACACCAGGTTAACGTGCCGGTTAAAGAGTCGATAGAAAAAATTCCGCCACCTGTAACCGGGTAGCTGTAGCCCGGACAAGTTGTTCCTCCGCTACCACGACAGGTAGTGAGTTCATAAGAAATACTGTCTCCATCGATATCATACGCTCCGGGATTATGATAAAAACACTGGCTAACGCAGCCATCATCAATGGGAGGGAAAGTAAGAACGGGTGAATTATTTTTGCCCGAACCAAAAGGCGGTATGACTAACAAAGACTCAATATAAAAGGTCTGGTTCACAGAATTTGGAATGTTTATAACGTTTGCATTTCGGTTTGGATCCGTCATGGTTATTAAATAGTTTCCAGGCCCCGGATAGGTGTGCGTAGTTTCATATTCATTAAATTTGATAGTGGTACTGATCGGACTGCCTCCCCCAATACCCGCTCCACATGATGCACTAGTAGGGCCATTGGTTCTTAAAACAACTGCACGCGTGCCATCCCCAAAGTATACGGTATCTTCACAACGATCGGCCAAATTGGGGCCTCCTATGTTAGTGTAAGTAGTAACTTTTATTTTATAGGTCAACCCTGTTACCCAGCTATATGTAATTTCTCCCGCACGGTTGTGAGTAGCTTTTGTAGTTAGGATACATCCTAAACAAAAAAATAACAATAGTCGATATCGGAGCATACTTTTATAATATATTAATGTTTAGCAAGCGCCTAAAACCTTCAAATTTTAGTATTTAAAGATAGAAAAAAATATTCAAAACGAACGTTAAAAATGCCTTTTTGCAAGTAAACAGTTTTAGAATGAAAAAGTCAAATTTATTAACGTTTTTATTTTACATTTATTTCGTCGAACATGCGATTTAGCGTTTGTATTAGTAGTAATTTTACTCCCCTAAACAATCCCTTTTCATGAGCTCTCATCATCATGGTCAATTAAGCAAAGTTACTGCTGCAGGTCTTTTAGTTACTCTCGGAATTATTTACGGCGATATCGGTACTTCTCCGCTATATGTGATGAAGGCCATTGTAGGTGACGGCTTCATTAATGCCGAGGTGATCATCGGAGGAATGTCGCTTGTATTCTGGACACTGACCTTACAAACCACTATCAAATATGTGATCTTTACTTTAAAGGCAGATAATAAAGGTGAGGGAGGTATCTTCTCGTTATATGCTCTTATTAAAAAAGCCAAACGCAAATGGCTCATCTTTCCGGCTATTATTGGCGGATGTTGTATTTTAGGAGAAGGGATCATCACGCCACCCATCTCCGTTGCCTCAGCTGTTGAGGGTTTAAAGCTCATCCCACGCTTCAGCGAAATTCACACCATTCCTATTGTTATTGCCATTATTACTTTATTATTCTTTATCCAGCAATTCGGCACCAAGTTCATTGGTAAATTCTTTGGTCCTGTTATGTTGGTATGGTTCTTAACACTTGGTACGGTTGGTTTATTTGGCCTATTACAAAATCCTACCGTATTAAAAGCCCTGAATCCTTATTATGGTATTCATTTGTTGTTTACACACCAGGGAGCTTTTTGGTTACTGGGCGCTGTGTTTCTTTGTACTACCGGAGCTGAGGCATTATACTCGGATATGGGGCATTGCGGCCGTAAAAATATTCGCATGAGCTGGATATTTGTTAAAACCATGCTGGTGCTAAACTATATGGGACAAACTGCCTGGTTGGTTTCCCGCGACGGACAGGTATTACACGGTTCAAATCCTTTTTATTCTATCATGCCCGATTGGTTTCTTCCGGTTGGTATTGGTATTGCCACAATTGCCACGGTAGTTGCTTCCCAGGCCCTCATCAGTGGTTCATTTACATTGATCAATGAGGCCATGCGGTTAAATTTCTGGCCAAAAGTTGAGATCAAATATCCAACCGACCTCAAAGGACAAATGTATATTCCTTCTATTAACTGGTTACTATATATAGGTTGTGTATTTATTGTTCTGTTCTTTAAAGAATCCAAAGAAATGGAGGCTGCTTATGGTTTAACCATTATTTTGGGAATGATCATGTCGTCGCGCTTACTCGCATTCTTCATGACACTAAAGAAATTCCCAAAAATGTTCATCTGGGTTTTTGTGGTAACCTATATCATTGTGGAAGGTTCCTTCCTGATAGCTAATTTGGAAAAATTCCCGAAAGGCGGTTACATTACTTTATTAATTGCCCTGTTTTTGGCAAGTGTTATGGGCTGCTGGTATATGGCCAAGATCATTCGCCAGCGTTATACCGACATTGTGCCTTTGGCCAATTATAAACAAATGCTGGTTGATCTGAGTGCCGATCCTTCCATTCAAAAATATGCCACACACTTGGTATATATGACAAGTGCTAATGATCCTTCAACCATCGAATCGAAAGTGATTTACTCCATTTTACAGAAGCGTCCTAAAAAAGCCGATGTGTATTGGTTTGTGCATGTGGATGTAGTAGATGAACCTTACCGCATGGATTACAAAGTAACCCAGATAGCCGAAGAGGATATTGTGCGCATTGATTTCAGATTAGGTTTCAGGATCGCACCGAAGATCAACTTAATGTTCAGACATGTGGTATCTGACATGGTGAAGAACAAAGAAGTGGATATTACCAGCCGTTACGAATCGTTGAACAAAAATAATGTGATCGGTGATTTTAAATTTGTGGTATTGGAGAAATTCCTGTCCTACGAAAATGACCTGCCATTTATGGAGAAAATGATCCTGAATGTTTACTTCTTTCTGAAGAAATACAGTTTAAGTGAAGCCAAAGCATTTGGACTTGACAGCAGCTCGGTGAAGATCGAGAAATTCCCTATGGTGATCAGCAAACCAAAAGAGCTGAACCTGAAGCGGATTGAGTAGTTGCTATAGTTTTATTTTAAAGATTTGGGCGTGCCGGCGCAAAGAACAGGCGCCATCGGGCTGGCCCGCTTCAATCTTTGCAAGAGGCAGGCAAAGGATTTCAGCTCGCATCCCTCACGCAGGTTCAATTTTCAAAAACAAGCCTTTACCATACTACACATAATGACCGTAAGAACTGAGAGGTCAGATTTTAACTAGCAGCCGCGTGAGGGATTGAGGCATTTGTCTGAGCTCTTTTTATTTGCCCTCTGGGACAAATAAAAAAGCGAGTGCCGAAAGCCCGACCCGACGATAGGAGGGACACGCCCAATAATACAACTCATCTTTATTTTCCTAAAAATCGTGTAAATGGTAATATAAGTTTGTTAAACAGCACTTATTAGTTAAAAATGGTTTTACATTTGGCAAAACTATTTTTTATGCAATTAACTATTTCCAATGTTTCAAAAACTTACGCTAACGGTTTAAAAGCGTTAACTGATGTCAATTTAACCATTGCTCCCGGCATGTTTGGCCTTTTAGGGCCTAACGGCGCAGGCAAATCAACTTTAATGAGAACCATTGCAACCCTGCAAGACCCTGATACGGGTAGCATTATGCTGGGCGACATTGATGTGCTGAAACAAAAAGAAGAGTTAAGAAAAGTGCTGGGCTACCTGCCTCAGGATTTTGGTTTTTACCCGAAAGTAAATGCCGAAGACATGCTACAACATTTTGCTGTATTAAAAGGTATCAACAATAAAACCGAACGCAAAGACATTTGTGATGCTTTATTACATCAAACCAATTTATACGAAGCACGTAAACGTAACTTAAGTGAATACTCAGGCGGTATGCGCCAGCGTTTTGGTATTGCACAGGCTTTATTAGGTAATCCAAAATTAATTATTGTAGATGAACCAACGGCAGGATTAGATCCGGCAGAACGTAACCGTTTTCATAATATTTTAAGTGATCTGGGTGAGAATATCATCGTGATCTTGTCTACTCACATTGTTGAGGATATTAAAAATTTATGTCCGCGTATGGTAATTATGAACCGTGGACAGGTATTGTTGGACGGTAAGCCAAGCGACACCATTGTAGCCATGCGAAATACCGTTTGGAAATTGATGATCGACAAGAACGAATTGAATGCTTATAAAGAAAAATATAAAATTATTTCTGCCAAAGTGGTTGAAGGTAAAGTGTTGATCCATGTGAAGAGTGACACATTACCTGACGCAGCTTTCTCGGTTGTGGAACCGGATCTGGAAGACGTTTATTTTTCAAATATTCTTTAATCATTTATTAACCATATTAAACTTAATTTATGTTTTTAGAAATTCTTCGGTTCGAATTAAAGTATGCGCTCAAAAAACCATCAACTTATGTGTTTTTTGCCATTTACTTTGCCTTTTATTTATTCCTGTCGTTAGCTGCATCCGGTGTTATTCCGTTAGGCTCCAGCGATAGTAATACCTATTTGAATAGTGCTGTTGCCAATGCCAGTTTATACCTGGCATTCAACCAAAACATTTTGGCACTGATCCATAATATGATCATCATTGCTATTATGGCTACAGCTATACAACGTGATTTTGAATTCAATTCGCACTCGCTGTTCTTTACTAAACCAATCACCAAGCAATCGTATTTCTTCGGGCGCTTTTTTGGAGTATTAATTATTGCCCTGTTTGTTTTTAGCGGGCAGTTGTTTGGTTTATTATTAGGCAGTGTTATTGGAAAAGGGCAGCCAACCATAGGACCAATTGAACTGTATAATTACATACAGCCATTTATTTATTTTGTAGTACCTAATACTTTATTGTTTGGTACCATTTATTTTTCGTTAACCACCTTTTTACGAAACACAACCATTGCTTATCTATTTACCGTTATTTTCTTTTTATTCGATCTGGCTGCTAACTCTGTTTTATCAGATATTGAATACCAATCGGTAGCTGCAATGCTTGATCCTTATGGGAATAAAGCTTTAGGTAAGATCACACAGTACTGGACACCATCCGAGCAAAACGAAAGATTGTTGCCACTAACCGATGTGTTACTATATAACCGGTTGGCCTGGTTAGGTTTGGGATTAATTATCATGTGGTTTAGTTATGTGAAATTTAATTTCTCACAATTTTTAAACCCATCCAAAGTATTTTCGTTCCGTAAAAAAGAAGAAAGTCTATCGCCGCAAACACCTGCTATACAGCATGTGGGTGAGTTGCCAAAAGTAACCATCAGCTCCAGCGGAAAAGCCTTCTGGAACCAGTTATTATTTATTGCCCGTTTCGAGCACAAGCGTATCATTAAAAGTTACTTCTTCATCATCATGCTGGTGTTGGGCGCTGTGCTGGCATATGTTGTAAGTAGTTTTAATTCACTGATCTTTGGCACCGAAGTATTTCCTGTAACTTATAATATTGTTCAGCAAACAGGCTCCATGTTCCAGTTCATGTTATCTATTCTCATTATTTTTTATTCGGGTAATTTAGTGTTCAATGAAAAACAGTTTAAAGTAGATGAATTAGTTGGTGCATCTCCTATAAAATCTTCAACCCTGGTACTTGGCAAATATTTAGGCATGCTGGGTTCAGTTGCCTTGGGTTTATTGGGTGCCCTGATCACGGGTATTATCATCCAGGCATTAAAGGGGTATTATCATTTTGAATTAGGACAATATATTGTGAGTCTTTATGGTCGCACATTTATTAACCTGGCTATTGTAACTGCCATGTGTTTTATTATTCAATTCATGGTGAGTAATAAATATGTAGGATTTGTTGCTGCTTTTATTGTAGTGTTTTTATCGCGTATTATTTTCAGCCAGTTAAAGTTTGAGAATCCATTATATAATTTTAACTCAAGCGGCCCTTTGTTGCCTTATAGCGACATGAACGGTTACGGGCACACAACACCAATATTTTATTTATTTAAAGCCTATTGGTTGGCGGTTATTGTTTTGTTTTTTGTGTTTGCCATTCGTTTTTATTTAAGAGGTAAGGAAAAAGGGTTGAAAGCCCGTTTTCGTTTTTCGAAATATGATTCGCACAAACAATTTCGATTTGCAGCAGTTATAGCCGGTGTTGTATTTTTAGGCATAGGCTCGGTGATCTATTACAATGTAAAAGTTGCCAATAAAATAGTATCGAGAACAGATGAAGAAAAACTGCAGGCTAAATTTGAACAAAGCTACAAACACTTCCAATATACATTGCAACCGCGTGTTGTGGCGAGTTATGTAGAGGTTGATCTGTTCCCTGATGAATTAGGTGCAAAATTTAAAGGACACTATTATTTGAAGAATAAGCACAAGCAGGCTATTGATACATTAATGATCAATTACAGTAGTGAGGTGGATCTTAAATCCCTTGCGTTATCTATCCCTAATCAAGAGATCGTGAATGATAAAGAATTGTTTGTGAAGGTGTATAAATTGAATAAAGCCATACAACCCGGCGATTCTATTAAACTGGATTACACGATCGATTATTTTCAGAAGAGCTGGTTCAGCAATGATGAAAAATCGGATGTGGTATATAACGGAACATTTATTAATAACAGCTTGTTGCCATCCATTGGTTATAACGAACAAATGGAATTAGGAGAAAATGAGGCTCGCGCTAAATTTAACCTGAAACCAAAACCGCGTATGGCAGACATCAATGATACAACTGCTTATGCAAACACGTACATCAGCAAGGATGCCGACTGGATAAATTTTGAGTGTATCGTAAGTACAGTTCCTGATCAGATTGCTGTTGCTCCGGGTTATTTAATTAAGGAATATAATAAAGATGGCCGCCGTTATTTTCATTACAAAATGGATTCGCCTATCCTGAATTTCTATTCCTTCTTATCGGCACGTTATGCTGTTAAGAAAGATAAGTACAAGGATATCAATATCGAGATCTATTATCATGAAGGGCATGAGTATAACCTGGATCGTATGATCAACTCCATTAAAAAATCGCTGACTTATTACGAGAAAGCATTTAGTCCTTACCAGCATCGCCAGGTTCGTATTTTGGAGTTCCCACGTTACGCTACTTTTGCGCAATCCTTTCCTAATACCATTCCTTACTCCGAAAGTATTGGCTTTATTGCTGATGTGGATGCTACCGATCCGTTGAGTATTGATTATCCGTTTTACGTAACGGCGCATGAGGTTGGTCACCAATGGTGGGCACACCAGGTTATTGGTGCTGATGTGCAGGGCGCTACTTTAATGAGCGAATCGATGGCAGAGTACAGCGCTTTAATGGTAATGGAAAAAGAATATGGCAAAGAGATGATGCATAAATTTTTAAAAGATGCATTAGATAAATATTTAACAGGCCGCGCTACTGAAAAGAAAAGAGAGTTACCGATCATGCTGGCCGAAAATCAACAATACATACATTATAACAAAGGTTGTTTAATTATGTATGCCCTGCGTGATTACATTGGCGAAGACTCGGTAAACTCTGCCCTCAAACGTTACATCAAACAGGTTGGTTTTCAGAGTGCGCCATATACAACAGCTAAAGAGTTTGTGGCTAACATGAAACTTTCGACACCCGATAGTATGCTGTATGTGATCAAAGATCTGTTTGAAGATATTACCATTTACGAGAATTATGTAAAGGATTTGAAATATGTAAAACAGGCCGATGGTAAATTCAAAGTAACCTTAACCGTTGGTTCTTCTAAATTTAAAGCCGATACTTTAGGTAAGAGTAAAGCCGTGCCGGTTAACGACTGGATGGATATTGGCATTTTTACACAAACCGACGTGAATGGTAAAAAGGTTGATAAGGAATTGCTTATCAAAAAAATAAAAATGGATAAGGCTGTTAAGACCTTTGAATTTATTATTGATAAAGAGCCGGTTTCGGCGGGATTGGATCCTTACAATAAACTCATTGATCGTAACCCGGAGAATAACCGTTGCAAGTTTGGGGCAATACCTACGCCACCTGATTTAGATGCTAATAGCGGAGCGGTAAGTATTACGCTGTAGGTAATAGTAAATTATTGAATGAAGAGTCCCGACATGAGTTGGGACTTTTTGTTTTTACAAAGTAATTTTATTACTTGGGCGCGTTCGGCGGGAGCCGAACCGGGCTGTCACTTCAATCTTTTTGCCGCACTTCGTCCCGATAGCTATCGGGGCGCTCAGTGACCGGCAAAAAGGATTTACGTTTGCATCCCTCGCGCGGGTTTAATTAAGTTTGAAATTTATGTTTCGATTTTACCGCAAGCGCCGCGTGAGGGATTGAGTTTTTTTCGTCATTGCGAGGAGGTACGACGAAGCAATCTCATACAATACATGTAAAAGAAAACTAAGTGTGAGATTACTTCGCTCCGCTCGTAATGACGATTACGTATACGGCACGCCCAAAGTAATTAAAAAAAGTTCAAAGCTAAAGTAATCGTATGCGCTACCTTTTTGGAACCGTCAATTTGATTTTGTGATGTAGATGAGATACCGTAGCTTATTTCGGGTGCTACATTGGTTCCGTGAAATTCGTAATTGATACCATAGCCAATAAAAAAACCATAACTAAATTCGTTTTGATAACCTTTGTTGATATAACCGGCATCAAACTTTTTTAAATTCAATTTCGGGCCAACCAATACATAAGGTTGCTTGGTGGTTAAATAACAACTCATATCTCTGGCCACATGAATAATGCCATTGGCATCGGGCGATTTAAGACTGATGGCAAAACCATGAGAAATACTGAGATCAAAAGAAGTAGCGTAAACAAAACGACTGTGCTTACTACAGCCGGTTGAGAAAGTACCCTCGAGTTTTGGTTTAAACACAATGCCCTCGTTGAGTGGCATCCATAAGAACAGGCCAATGCCAAAACCGTATTGGGTTTCGGTAACGCGGGAACGTTTGTGATGAAACTCTTTGTTGTTGTTTTGGTTTGGCGTTGCTTTAAAGCAGGTACTGTTGTAAACAGAATGTGTGAAGCCAAAGCTCATATCGGGAAATAAACTTTCTTCGTTTTGAGCGAGGAGCTTGGTTCCAACAAAAACGGGGAGTATGTATTTTTGCAGCTTCATTTAACCGCATAACGCAACAGTTAAAAAAAGTTACAGGGGGATTTTGAGGTGTAACTTTTAAAGGCAATGAATTGGATTTACCAGGTAATGAATTATTTTTTCGGGACTTACTTTCTTTGCCATGTAAAGAAAGAGGCAAATGTGTAGTATACAATGGGGCGATAACTGGGTGGCATTTTTAAGTAAAATTTGGGCGTTGCCGCGAAAAGCGGCCCGGGCTGACCCGCTACAATCTTTGCCGCAATCGACTCCGCTCAGTGATCAGGCAAAGGATTTCCGCTCGCATCCCTAACGCGACTTTCAACGACCACAGACTGCCCAGAATCGTCGCGCAGATACGTGCTGAAAATGCTGTATTTTCTTTGTTAAATTTAAAAGCGGACTAATAAGTTCGAGCTTGATAGTGTTAGTTTAAAGTAATTACACAAGTTGCTGTGTCGTTCATGTGATATGCAGATACATTGCTATAATGAACTGTATTTAAGTATTCCCATTTTAAAGTAGTGGTGCCATTACCCAGTATGTTAAGGTAATTTGGATGTATCTTATTATCATATGCAAAACCGGTTAAAGTAGTTGAATTATTAAAATCATCATTTGAAACGGTTACCGTATAACTATTTGGTGTATTATTTATGACATGGAATTTAGAGTAAGCAACAGGCGTAAAATAAAAATCCAGACTTTCTTTTTTAACAGATATATCCTTTTTGCTATTAGATATATGATAATAAGGGGCGCTAGCTAATACATAATAACTATAGCCCGGCAAAAAAGTTTTAAAATAGGGGATCTTAAAATATCCATTTGCATCTGTCTTTGTTTGACTGACAGCGCCCTCGCTTGTACGATAAAACACAAGCAATATTTTGGCTCCTGCAATCGGGATGTTTGTTCCTGTTTCATATACATGGCCATCGACATAACCACGTCCTGATCTTTTGCAGGACGATATCATTAAAACGCCTCCATATAATAGAAACATTAGTGTTATGTGTTTTTTTACCGCTCTGCGTATGGTATCAGGGTAACATAAAATCATAGCCTACAATATTTTTCAATGTGATGTGACGATCTATGTTATTGTGGCCGCTATCATCCACGTATAACTGAAGCCTGGCCTCTACCCCAACTTTTTTGGTTCTCGCTTTGATACTATAAAAGCCATTCTCATCGATCTCTGAGGTTCCAACTTCCTCGGTATAGCCATAACTTTGATCGAAGACCAACCTGACTTTTGCATTGGGATAGGGATTGACCGTTTTGCCGGTTGCTTCATCAATTAAGTGCCCGGAGACCACAACTCTCTCTTTTTTGCAGGAAAAAAGGGCTGTAAGAATTAAAACTATGAAAAGAGTTTTTTGCATTGGAATAAAGTTAAAGGGGTTTATAAAGTTATGCACTACCATTCAAGCCTTTTTTAGCACATTTTAAGTTTGCAGTAGCAAGAATACTACTCACAGTTACAAGAACACTACTCACAGTTACAAGAACACTACTCGCAGCTACGAGAATACTACTCACAGTTACAAGAACACTACTCACAGCAACAAGAATACTACTCACAGTTACGAGAACACTACTCACAGTTGCAAGAATACTACTCGCAGCTACGAGAACACTACCCACAGTTACAAGAATACTACTCACAGCTACGAGAATACTACTTCATGTAGCAACAATACTACATTAAGCTGCGGTAAAACAGATCCTTGTAAAAGAACCGACCTGGTGGGTCAGTTCTTTTGAAAAGAGAGTTACTGCTTACTTAGATGTTACCCTTGCAAATTTGATATCGCGTGCTGCATAGTATTGCGGACTTGTTGCTCCGTAGATACTTTTAATGTATGACTTAGCTTGTTTTACTATATCTAAAAGCCCGGTGTTTTTTGCGTAGAAAAATGTATTTCTATCTATACGTGTTAATTTCACTCCCGCATAACTGGTATTAGCTGCATTATTAGCTGTTACTAGTGCGGCCAATTGGGTTTGTAATGTGGCTACTTTATATGCCACTTCGTTTGGGTTATAAGAAGGAACACTTTGCAGGAGAAGAATCATTTTCTCAAAATGCTGCAATTTGTTATCGAAACTTTGTTGTGATGTTGAAATTGTTTTTACTTCAATCTCCTCAGATGCTGGTAATGCAGCTTTCTCCTCGGGAGTTGTATCAGCAATTCCTGAATCCGCCTTGGTTAATTTAGATCCTTTACTACGGAACTTCTTAACCAAGGATTCAAAATCATCTATGGTTTGTTGAGCGACACCAAGACTTTGTAAAGAACCAAAAATTTGTGTTGCCAGTTTAGTAAGAGGGTCAAAAGCCAATTCCCGGGTGTTGGTTGCATTTTTCCAGGTTGTAAACGAACTGTTTACGGCTGAGAGTTTTGCATTTGCATTGGTATGTAATGTGCCTAAGCCTGTTAATTTGATTGCAACATTGCTGGGGTTATACGCTGCGCCGAATGTTGCAATAAGCTGGTTTAATTTTAAAAGGTTTGCTGCATTTTTAGCGTGCCCTGTTTCGAAATAGTTTGACATGATCTTTAAATTTTAAATTGTTAAACATTTATTTACTGATGCAAACATATTTCAATGAACAGGAAAGACACATTATTCACGTAGCTTAATAAGCTAACTTTATAATATATGACTATAAATAGCCTATTAAGCTATAAAATATAATTCTGTAGCTTAAAACGATACTAAATTCAAATAAAATAGCTTAATAAGCTATTTGTTAAGTGATTGTAGCTCGAAATAGCTAATAAAGTGAGTTGGGAAAATGATTGTTTCAATTAAAAATCTTCTTATATAATTAACAGGTCTTTTGTGCAATTGAACTATTCTATTCAAATTTTTCTTTGACAAATTGCTCATAGATACTTTTTAATTCAGCAGTCAATACTTCACCAGAGCTTCCAGGGTCTAAGTCCCTTTCTATCATAATTCTAATTGATTCTGAAATAGTATGCCAAGCTGATTTTTGATTTTTAAATTCTGTGATTGGCCTTAGCATATAAGGTAGGCCTGTAAATCTGCCTAAATTGTAAGGTTCCTTTCTCACAAAATTATAAGGCTCTAATAAAATTGGAACTATTTTAATTGACTTTTCTGCATCCCATTTGTCAATAGCATTTTTTATTTCATGATCTAATACATACTTGGTAGACATTAGGTTCTCGCTTATCATAAAAAAAATAATATCTGCTTCATTAAATTTTTGTTTTATTTCATCATTCCACTCGCGGCCGGCTATTAGTTCTGTGCAATACCAAGGTTCTTCAATTAAACCATTTTGATATAGTGGAACAAGATAATCTTTAAATTTATTTACTAGTTTTAAATCCTTTTTTGAATATGAGATCACGACTTTTTTTGTTTTTTTCAGAGTTTTTTGAGTAAACATCTGGAAATGAAAAATAGATATGGGTATTGAGATACTATCTAGTATTTCATTTCCATTAGATAAATAAGAATTTATAGTTATTGAGCTCTCATTGGAACATAATTCATTATAATTTATAAAATGTTTTTCATCTATGGAAATGAATAGATCAGACGGTCTGCACTCTTTTTTCTCGTAAATATTTTCGAAGTCTACCAGCCTATTGTACATATCACTATCACTATTATAATCCTCTTTCCTTATTCTACCACTTACCGCTAATTGATAATCTTCAAAATTCAAGGTATCGAGGTCCCAATATAATGAAAGTATACAATAAAATAAATACTTAGATATACTGTTCCTATCGGCTTCTGAAATATGTTTAGCAAATACAGAATGAACTTTTATTTCTAAATTCTGGAAGTCAATTTTTATTAAAACTTTAGCCTTTTTTCTGAACGTAAACAACAATTGATTTCTCCAGAATTTTTTTTTATCATCTTCGAAATTTTTAAAAAAACAAATAAGTTGGTTTATAAGTCCAAAAGGCAAAAAATCAGAAAATTTTAAAGTAAATATAGGCTGACCAATTTCAAAAGTAAACAAATCAAATTCTTCATCAGTATCTTTTATGATCGGTAGGAAATTTGGAGTTATGTATTCAAATGTTCCATCAATAAAATCATGCTTAAAAATCACTTTTTGCACACACAATAGGTTGACAATTTCCTTATCAAATTTATTAAAATAGAGTGAAGGTACAATTCCTTTGTATTCCCCTATTTTTTCTTTGCTTAAAATTTGATCATGGACGTACTCCGCTAATTTAACAGGATTCAGCCAAACACAATCAACTAAACTTTCATGATTTTTATAGTATAATATGAGACCTCTTTTGTGTAATTGGTCAAGATCATCATAAAGAAATTCAATTTGATTATTTATATCTCTGTTATAATGAGGTAGTATATCTTTGGATATACTATTACTTTTAAAACTATTTTTCTTACCTTCTTTCGATATAAAAGCCAAAAACTCTTTATACCATTTTGGCTCTTTATTTTTGGTTTTATGTTGGTCAATCAAGGATTGAATGTAGCTTTTTAAATAAGCAAGTGCATGAGAATTAACAATATTTTCGGACCTAATAGGGGTCTTTTTTAAAGAAACATAAAATTCATTATTTATTTTATGTTCATTGCCATAATCCAAAAAAGGAGTTCTATCGTCTGAATCAGCATGCGATTGTACTAAAACTATTGGATCCCTTTTTCCGTCGAATTTTTCATTCTCCAAGTATTTTTTTTGATTTAACCAATAAGAAAGTGTAAAATCCTGCGTAAAGGATTTTCCACTTTTTTCAAGCCTCAATTTATTGAAATTATTTTCTTTATTCCATAGAATAACATAAACAGATCCTCCGCTAAGAAATGCTCGATAAATTCCATGATAATAATCCTGTCCACCAAAATCAAAAAATATTGCGTCTGGAAGATTCTTGTAGTTCTCAGGATATTTTACAATTTTAATAACATGAGTACTATCAGGGATTTTAGTGATGTTATCGTTGATGAAATATTGCAAAAATGAAGATTTTCCGCTAGCATGATTACCAAGGAGAATGACTTTAACTGGTAAAGATACTTCAACCTTTTCATTTTCGGCTTGTCTTAAATAAAAGTTCGTAATGGCGGGTAAATGATCCTCCCTTTCGTTAAGAATTAAGTTAAGCTGTTTTAGAAAAGGGTTTGAATTTGCCTTTAAATATATTAGTTCCTTTAGGTTTAGTATAGGTTCAATATCTAAAATTAAATTATTGTCAATTGTTAAAATGTATAGTTTAGGGATGTTTACTAGGGATGAAATATCTACAACCTGATTATTTGAAAGTGATAAATTATTTAAATTAATAAGATTTGATAATGGTGTTATATTACTTATTTTGTTTGAACATAAATCTAAATACATTAAACGTTTAAGCGAACCAATTACTTTCAAATTAACAAGGCCACCAGTTTCATTTAATGTTAGACTTTCAAGTTTTGGCATATGAAACAGAAAATCATAATCTTCAATAAAAACACCATGTATGATTAAATCATTTAACTCTTTAAGTTTCTTAAAAAAGGAATAATTATGTATTTGAGTTCTATAAAAGTTAAGGCTTCTTAATTTTGGTAATGTCGTTAAAAAAGTGAGGTCATATATTTGGCAATGTCCAAAATCAAGACTTTCAATAGAAGGAATATTAGCTATAATGTCTAAATCTTGAGCAAAGATACCATATAAACTTATGAATTTCAACTCATCTTTTTCATTCAAAGAATAAGCTGAATGATCAATATCAATTGAAAATTGTTTTTCCAGCTCAAGAATTGGCAAAGGTTTTTGCAAAGATTCTTCGAGCTGGTCAATATATCGGCCTAAAAAATAGTTTTTTATTTCTTCAAAAATTTCTCGTTTATTAATACTAATTAATACTTTAGATTTATTTTCAATAGCATTAAATTCAATATTGTAAATATTTGCTACATTGATACTATTTAAAGCACCTGCGCCAGTACCTAAAAGGGGCATACTGCTATATTTATAAGAAGAAAGGTTTTTTGATGCGACTAATTTTATTAGGTTTCTGCAAATTGTTTCAATTATTATTTTATTGGATATTTCGCCATCAACTGAATAAGCATAAGCGTATATTTTCCCGTCAAATGTTTTATTTTTTTTAGGCAATATAACTTTACCTGCTGGCTGTTTTGTTGGCTCACTTATTCCCAGTTCATTAATTTTATTTTTGAAGGAATTAGTTACGCTTCCATTTGAAGATGCTGGTAATAATGTTATCGAAGCTTTATGATTTACATAAGGATCGAACATATCGCCTAAACGATAAGTTACATTACCAACTTTAAAAGGCAATAATTGGATACTTGGAATTGAATTAGATGCATTCATTGCGATTTGGATATTTGAATGCAACTCAAAATTCGTTTTATCCGCCCATGCAAATACTTTAAAAAACTTATATTCACTTGGAATCAAGATAGAAGTACCAGAAACAAACATGTCAGTAACACTCGTGACATCAGCAATATTACTAACTTTATCGTATTTAAAGTGGAATTCAACTTGTGAATGCGAAAGATAGTTTTCCTCTCGAATAATAACATGATTGGGTTGCGGGAAATTATATTGACTTAACTGAAATCGATTAGGATGGGTCCATTTATTTCCATCAAAGTCGCCAACCCCTATATGTAAATCTCTATATTCGAGTCCTTCAATTTCCAAATGGCGATCTTCATCTACAGTAAAAGGGATCTGTTCAAGTTTGGATAGCCTTATTCCAAATCTCCAGTACAAACATTCAGGTTTAATTGTAAATTTATAAGAAAAATCTCCCAATAAGAAAGGCGCTCCAGGATAAATTACATCGTTGATAATCTTATCTCCAGAATTGGCAAAAGTAAAATGCATTTCAGTCATATTAGTATTGTAAACTATTTTTTGAAACTTTTGTATATAATAGAACGTCGAATAAAGTTTCTGTTTACAACTTTAAATATACAAAACTACATCAAGGTTTTGTATCTAATAACCTTGGCAGCGCGTCGGAACGATTAATTATTTTTTATTACCTTAATTCCCTCAAAAAACACCTATGCTTCAAAAATTATCTTACGCTTTTTTATGCCTGTTGGTATTAGCCGCTTGCAATACGACGCCGCAAGCCACACAACAAACTGAAACCTTAACCGAAATCCCTTTGGCTTATGCCAAACGCTTTGCGGTTAAAAAAACAAATACATATACGGTGCTCGAATTGCTAGGCGATAAAAGCAGTACCGATGTTACCGCTACTTTTATTTTATATAAAGGCGATAAGCCAACTTATAACAAGGAGGCCTTTTACATTAAAACTCCCGTGAGCCGCGTAGCCTGTATGAGCTCTATTTACACTACCATGCTTGCAAAAATGAATTGCCAAAACAGTATTGTGGCTATTGACAATGTAGATTACTATACCTACGATTATATACAACAAAAAGTAAAAGATAAAAGCATCATTGAGCTTTCTAAAGGCCCAAATGTAGAGGTAGAAAAAACCATTGCCCTTAAGCCCGACCTGTTCCTTACTTTTGGCATGGGTAATCCTAAAAAGGATGTGGATGAAAAACTGGTGCAAGCCAACATACCGGTTGCTATTAGTTTGGATCATTTGGAGGAAACGCCCTTGGCCCGCGCCGAGTGGATCAAATTCCTGTCTTACTTTTTTGATAAGGAAGCTTTAGCTGATTCATTATTCAAACAAACCGAGGAGCATTACAACCTTTTAAAACTAAAAGTTATTGCTGCCAACGTCAGCAAAAAACCAACCGTGCTTACCGAAATAAAATACGGCGATTCCTGGTACATTCCTTCGGGCAAAAGTTATATGGCGCATTTAATTAACGATGCCGGCGGCGATTACTTTTGGAAAGACGATGATAAAACAGGCAGCACTCCCCTCTCCTTTGAAATGGTTTATACCAAAGCTAAAGATTGTGATGTATGGATAAACATGTATAACGTGAATTCGAAAAAAGACATGCTTGCTTACGAAGAGCGTTATGGTTTATTTAAGGCTTTTAAAGAAGGTAATTTGTACAATAACAATAAAGTGCAAAACTCACTTGGCTATAGCAACTATTGGGAAACGGGTATTACCAATCCCGACCAGGTGCTTGCTGATTTGATCGCTATCTTCTCGCCTGAGTTAATGCCCGGCCACGAGTTTGTGTTTTATAAGAAGATACAATAGAACACAGATCAAACGGATGAAACAGATCGCCCACGGATTTTTTATAAAATTAGGTCGATTTTTATCTGTGTAAATCTGTATAATCCGTCAAATCCGTGTTCCAATTAAGTGTTCCAATATTGAAAAAGAACTGTAAATTTGGATGTTGACAAGGTCTAAATTCATACTTATTGTTTTTTATTTAACGCTGGCATTAATGGCTTTGCTTATTGCCGACCTATGCTTTGGCAGCGTGAATTTATTTTCGATTGAAAGCAGCGATCCTTTATTTGCTACCATACTCTATGATATTCGATTACCCAAAACATTAACCTCCGTTATTGCCGGATCGGGTCTGGCATTGTGTGGTTTGCTGATGCAAAGTTTGTTTCGAAACCCATTGGCTGGACCTTATGTATTAGGTGTGAGCAGCGGTTCCAGTTTGTTTGTGGCCATTGCTACCATGCTGGTATCTTCGGTTCAGGTATCGGGTTTTTATTTTATGGGCAAAAGTATTGTCACCCTGTTTTCGATAGCCGGTGCTTTTTTTGTAACGCTGATTATTTTACTGATCTCCAGAAAAAATAAAAGTAATATTACTGTATTGCTGGTTGGTTTAATGCTGGGGCAAATTTTAGGATCAATAGAAAGCCTGATAGAATTTATGAGCAGTGCCGAAAGCGTGAAAACATTTATTATGTGGAGCATGGGCAGTGTGGGCAGCACTACCTTAAAAGATCTGGTTTTTATTATTCCTGTTTTTGGAATGACGGTTATTGCTGCTTTCTTTTTTGTGAAACCCCTCAACGCTATTTTACTGAACGAACAATACGCGCAAAACCTGGGTGTTAATGTGAACGCACTTAGGTTATCCATCATTATCATTACCGCTATTTTGGTTGGCGTTATTACTGCCTTTTGCGGACCCATTGCTTTTGTAGGCATTTCGGTTCCCATTGCTTCGCGCCTGTTCTTTAAAACATCCCATCATTTACACCAAATGGTTTTTTGTTTATTGCTGGGTGCCTGTGTTGTTTTACTGGCCGATGTTATTTGCCAGGTAATGAGCAGCCAGTTCATGCTGCCAATTAATACGGTAACAACGTTAATAGGTTCGCCGGTGGTTATTTATTTATTGTTCAGATCTAAATTAAGTGTAGGATGATAGAGATAAAGCATTTAGACATAGGTTATAAAACCAAAGGCAAACACAATACGGTGTTCAGCAACATCAACGCTATGTTAAATGCCGGCGATCTAGTTGGGCTGATGGGCGATAACGGTATTGGTAAATCAACGCTCTTAAAAACCATTACCGGTAACTTAGCGCCTTTGGCCGGAGAGATAACCATTAACTCTAAAAGCATTACAGATCACTCGGCACAACAAATAGCACAATTACTTTCGATAGTGGTTACCGAAAAAATTGGTGGTTTTAATTTAAGTGTGTGGGATGTGGTTGCAAGTGGCCGCACACCATACATTAATATATTCGGAAAATTAAGTGCCAAAGATGAAGCTATTGTAAACACGGCATTAGAGCAGTTAAACCTGGTTCCTTTAAAACATAAACTCATTGATGAGCTTAGCGACGGGCAGCGTCAAAAAGTAATGATCGCTAAATCGTTAGCGCAGCAAACACCCATTATTGTATTAGATGAGCCTACTGCTTTTTTAGATCACACATCCAAACACCAGTTGTTTGGTATTCTTAAGCAATTGTGTGCAGAGCAACGTAAGTTAATTATTGTTTCTTCACATGATCTTGAATTGATGCGCTCCTACATTACCCGTTCGGTTACCATGAGCGAGGGGAATTTTGTTGTTGTTTAATTTTTTTTGGGCGTGCCCCGGCGGGGGCCGGGTCGGCTTTCGGCCCCCGATAGCTATCGGGGCGCTTTTTTTTACCCTGCGGGACAAATAAAAAGAGCTCAGACAAATGCCTGAATCCCTCACGCGGGGTTTACGTTTCAAAGTTCGACGTTCAGTTTTTACTTTCTTTGTCTGCCATTTTATCTCTGATACTTTTGCAAAAAGTATCCAAAAGCATCTTCCGTTTTTCTTTTTGCTTGAACAAAAAGAAACAAAAATTCAAGGCGAAAGACCAACCTCCATTTACCCCGCAGTAGCTCCGCAGAATGGCGGTTCGCTCTCTTTCGCCAAAAGCAACCGCACTATTACTAATGTATGCAGTGACGTAGCATTGTTTAATTATCAATTACGCGTAGAAACCACTCCACAAAAAAATGTGGGAAATTGGCAACAGGGAAACAGGCCAATTTTATAAAATTTACTGTGTTTTAAGTAATTACAATTTCCCCACTTTACGGTATGAAATTTTAAGCCCTTATGGGAAAGGGCATGCCATGCCCTTTTTAAAACAATATTCACTAATTAAAAACTAAAACACATTATGAATTACAACACTCAAAAACGCGGAACAAGCTCTCGTAACGAGCGCGACCGCAACGAAAACAACAGTTATCGTAGCTCTGATAATTATTATAATACTGGGAATCGTCGTAGCGACGATGTTTACGGATCAACATCATACGGCCAGGGACGTGGACGCTCTTCATCAAATGACGAGGAACGAGATTATTATAACGGCAGCAATAGTTACAGAAATGAGTCGAGTGGTTATGACGATGGGTATGATGATAATTACTCATCGCCTGCCCGCAACTGGTACTATAACGATGGACGCAGCGACAGAAGAACCGAATCGAACGGACGTAACATTTTTGAACGTGCCGGCGACCGCATTCGCGAAGGCTGGAACAACTTAACAAATGACCGTGATGACGATCGCAGAACATCGCGTTATGAAGATCGTTACGATGATGATCACCGTGACAGCGCTTATCAAAAACGTTATAATGCTACTCACGATGATGACGATGACT
>JAZKGE010000019.1:0-217407 GCA_040386075.1 Bacteroidota bacterium | reverse complement strand
TAGAATACGGACGTGAAAACGACTACGATTATGAAACCAGCAACCGTTATTATGGTACAACCGGAAGTGGCTACCGTAGAGAGAACCAGCGTACACCATCCAGTCGCGGCGAATCTTCTTACAGAAGTTCAGGATCGGGACGTAACAACGGTTACTACGAATCGGAACGTAACAACAGCCCATACGGACGTAATGAACGCAACAGCTATGAAAGCGATTACGGCATTTACAACAGTCGTAATAAAAATAACAGTTCCGACAACAGTTACCGAAATAGCAACAGCAGCCGTGATAACGACTACGGACGTGAGCGTAGCTCATACGGAAACGATTATAGCAGCAGCTACAATGGCCGCAACCGTAACGATAGTGATAACGACCGCAGAGGCTATACCGACAATAGTAATAGCTACACGGGTCGTTACAGCGGATCGAACCGCGGACGCGGATACGGATCGGATGAAGCTTTTACAACAGGTTACAGAAACGAAGGCAACTACTCGCGCCGAGGTGTGAGGGAAGATGAATTGGCCTGGTAAGGTTTTAACCCTTAATGCGAAAATCCCTGCAACTGTTTTCGGTTGTAGGGATTTTTGTTTTTAAGAATGGGGCGTGCCCTGCAAAGAGGCGGCGGGGTCGGGCTGTCGCTTCAAGTCCTCGCACTCGTCCCTCGTGCTGTGGGCTTTTCGCTTGCATCCCTCACGCGGGTTTTACGTTTCACAGTTCGGAGTTTACACTTCGATCTTATTTCAAGCCTCGCGTGAGGGATGCGAACGAAAATCCTTTTACGAACGTAGTGAATAAAAGATTGCAGTGGGCCAGCCCGACCCGGCCACCGCCGGGGCACGCCCAAAACAAAAATCCCTTTGCTAAATAACAAAGGGATTCAGTATAATATTTAAAATAAAAATTATTTCTTAACTCTTTCTACATAAGTAGCGGTGCGTGTATCAACTTTTACCAGGTCGCCTTCGTTACAAAATAAAGGAACACTTACTGTTGCACCTGAATCTAAGGTAGCAGGTTTTAATGTGTTGGTTGCTGTATCGCCTTTAACTCCAGGCTCTGCATAAGAAATTTCGCAAACCACAAATGTTGGTGCTTCTGCTAAAATAACGGTATCACCTTCAAAAGAAATTTTTACTTCCATTTCTTCTTTTAAGAACTGGAAACTTGGTCCGAATAAAGCTACAGGCACATATACCTGTTCGAACGTTTCTTTATCCATACACACGGCAAATTCACCTTCCTGGTAAATGTACTGCATGTTCTTAAATTCCACACGTACCACATCAACACCTTCACCACTTCTGAAACGGTTCTCGGTTTGTTTACCGTTAATTAAGTTACGCATTTTAGCCTGGTAAAAAGCACGTAAGTTACCCGGTGTGCGGTGTTGCCACTCAGTAATAATTACTAATTCGTTATTGAAACGGATGATCGATCCTACGTTAATATCTCCTGTATCTGCCATTTGTTCTAAATTTTATTGTGTTATCTTTTTTAATTTTCTAATTCGTGTACCACACCCATGTTGCTGAATTTTTCGATGCGGGCATTGATACGTTCATCAGGTGTTTGTTTTTTTAGGGTCTCTAAATGTTTTAAGATCTCTGCTTTTACGGTTGCAAACATGGTAGTTTGATCGTTATGAGCGCCACCTAAAGGTTCGTTGATGATACCATCTATCAATCCATTTTTGCTCATATCATCTGCTGTTAATTTTAAAGCTTCGGCAGCTGTTTCTTTAAAGCTCCAGCTACGCCATAAGATAGATGAACATGACTCGGGAGAAATAACCGAGTACCAGGTGTTTTCCAGCATCAATACTTTATCGCCAATTCCAATACCTAATGCTCCACCGCTGGCTCCCTCGCCAATGATGATACAAATTACAGGAACTTTTAACTGGGTCATTTCCAATAAATTTCGTGCAATGGCTTCGCCTTGTCCGCGTTCTTCAGCTTCTAATCCAGGGTAGGCGCCGGGAGTATCAATAAAAGTAACGATAGGTTTGTTGAATTTTTCGGCCATTTTCATTAAGCGCAATGCTTTACGGTAACCTTCGGGATTTGCCATACCAAAACGACGTATCTGACGCATTTTGGTATTGATCCCTTTTTGTTGGCCAATGAACATTACAGTTTGTCCGTCAACATCTCCAAATCCACCAACCATGGCTTTATCATCGCCTACAGTTCGGTCGCCATGCAACTCAATGAATGAACTATTAGAAACAGCGTCGATATATGCTAAGGTATACGGTCTTTCGGGATGACGACTTACTTGCACACGTTGCCATGGAGTTAAGTTAGAAAAGATCTCAACGCGTTTTGAGTGAATTTTTGCTTCCAGTTCGTTAATCCCTTTAGTCATATCCACCTTGCTTTTTTCGGCAACGCTTTTCAATTTTTCTAATTCTTCTTCTAACTCCTGAATTGGCTTTTCAAAATCAAGATAAATCATTGTTTGTAGTGTAATTAGTTAGGGGGCAAAGATACTAAAAAAATGAAAAAACGCCACTTGTAAGTGATTGGTTTTCAATGCTAAATTAAGTCCATTTTGTAGGAAAGTACAGATTTAGCCACATAGAGACATAGATAAGGATAAATGTGAATTTTTAGAATAGAAGAAAGCAAGGAAACATAGAATTGAAGCTTTGCTTCAATTAACTATATGTGACTACTACGCCAACTGCTTTTTTAATCTACACAATCCAACCTATGTTTCTATGTGGTTAAAAATTGTTTTTAAGAAAGAGGGTTTCATTAAAATGTATAGTTTTACAACATGATTTGTTTTCCGAACGCTAAAATAAACCTGGGATTAAATATTATCGAAAAACGCGATGATGGTTTTCATAATATAGAAACCATTTTTTACCCGGTTGGCTGGAATGATGCTTTGGAGGTTATTGACCTTTCGGTTCTCGACTTCGCTCGAACTGACAAGCTCAGCGTGGCAAAAGAAGAATTTAATTTACACTTAAGCGGTCTAACCATATCAGGTAATATTTCAGACAACTTATTATACAAAGCTTACAACATTATTAAGCAAACAAAAACTTTGCCTGCCATTGATGTATACTTACACAAAACATTGCCCATGGGTGCAGGCCTTGGTGGCGGAAGTGCAGATGCCGCATTCTTTATCAATTTACTGAATGAACAATTTACGTTGAACTTTACGGAAGAAGAACGTATTGATATTGCCAAACAATTGGGCAGCGATTGCGCATTCTTTATTAAAAACAAACCTGTGTTTGCCTCACAAAAAGGAGACGTATTTACGGATGTACCTTTAGACTTAAGTCATTTACATGTTGCCATTATTTATCCAAACGTTCACAGCAATACTAAAGAAGCGTATAGTTTAGTAAAACCTCAGCGGCCTGCTAAGTCTTTATTAGAAGTGATCCAACAACCGATATCAACCTGGAGAACGGATCTTTTAAATGATTTCGAAAGATCTATTTTTAATTTATATCCAGTGGTTGAAAAAACGAAGAATGATCTGTATGACATGGGTGCTGTGTATGCTTGCATGAGCGGTAGTGGCAGTGCGGTATTTGGATTATTTGAAACAGAACCTACTATTAAAACTACTTTCCCGTATTGGGTGGGGAGGATGCGTTAATTTTTTATTTATTGTTTTTTGGGCGTGTCCGGCGGGAGCCGGACCGGGCTTTTGCTACAATCTTTTTTTCGTGCCTCAAAAAAGGATTTTCGCGACAATCCCTCACGCTGGGTTCACATTTCAATGTTCGGAGCTTACACTTCGATCTTACTACAAGCCCCGCGTGAGGGATGCGAACGAAAATCCTTTTACGAACGTAGTGAGCAAAAGCCCCGATAGCTATCGGGGGCAGTAGGCCAGCCCGACCCGGCCACCGCCGGGGCACGCCCAAATTTTTTAACCCACTTCACAACACATCTAAATAAAAAAATCCCGACGAATAGCCGGGATCCTTAATGTTAAGATGAAAGAAAATTAATTCTTAACTACTTTACTTGTTTTAATAACGTTGCCATCTTTATTTTTTACCGTAACCGTATAAATACCATTAGCATATTTTGAAATATCAAACTCGCCGTGTGTGTTAACACTTTGTGTAAGTACTAATTTTCCGGTGATATCAATTACTTCAACTGTGGCTTTATCATTATTATATAAATAAACATTTAAAATATCTGATGTAGGATTAGGGCCAACGTATACCAATGGTTCATCAACTCCCAATTCAGAGGCACTTAAATTGATATCTTTTGTATTAGTTCCTACTTTATTCAGGATCCAATTGTTAGGGTCAACGCCAATACTTGTTACTGTACCGGTTAACGGGAAACTGTAATTTTCTACAGCCTGACCGTGAAACAACCTTACAACCGTATCGGGCTTAGCTGTTCTTGTAATACGGTAATCAACATCGGTAATAAATAATGGCACTGAACTTGGGAACGATTGTGTTTGTGTGGATTTTAAATAGAATACATTGTTGCCCTGGTTCCATGAAACAGAAAAGGTTGGGTAACCTTGTCCGTAATACCACTGATTGAAAAACTGAGTTAGGTTAATGCCTGTGAACGTTTGAAAATAATTTTTAAACTCAATAACACTTACGGTACTTTTTGCGTAGGTGTTTTGAAACCCTCTTACTGCCTGAAAGAACATGGAATCATTATTAATTACATAACGCAAGCTATGAATAACAGCACTTCCTTTATCATAAGTTAATCTTGAACTAAATATCCTTCCTGAATTCATTGTATCGGCATTGGTAAAATAACAGCTTCCGCCTGGTTGTGACATAACACTTGTATGTACATCCAGCATTTTTTGAGTAGCAGTTGTGCCCGTACCTGTCATATATTGGTGGCATAAATATTCTGAATAGCTGGCCCATCCTTCATTGATAAAAATATCTTTCCAGGCAGCACAGGTTACATTATCGCCCCACCATTGGTGGCCAAGCTCGTGAGCATCCAATTCAAAATCAAAAAAGCCTAAAGTGGTCATGGTTTGGTGTTCCATACCACCGCCTAATGGCGCCATGCAGTGCCCGTATTTTTCTTTATAAAAAGGATACATACCAAACAGCTTAGATTGCAGTTCCAGGGTAGGAACAATTTTATTTAAAGCTGCTTTTTGTGTATTCCATGCTGTGTTACTAATGGCATTGTCGTAAATAAAATTCTGGATATAAATAGAATCGTTTACTAAGTATTGAGGTTTAGCATATAAAATATACGGCTTATATTTAGCGGTTGCTATTGAGATCAAATAATAATCAATAGGGTATTTTGATTTCCATTCGTAACGTTTTTTGTTACCAATGGTCACTACGTTTTTTAATAAACCATTAGACCCCACCATATTTACCGAATCGGTTGTGGCATAAACCCAGGATGAATCTATTTTATCTCTCAAGTCCTGTTTACATGGAAACCATTCATAGGCAACAAAACTCTCGCTTAAGCTCCAGGTTACTTCATTTCCCCATGATGGAGATGTATCCATGTTATAGCCATTACCAATAGCAGCACCTCCACCGGATGGGCAAGTACCTCTATAATAAACAATGGCATCAAATAACTGGTTTTGAAGAATGGGTGTTCCGGCCGTTGCTTTTACCAAACTATCCTGGCGCACAAAATTACGTTTAGCGCCATTTACATAAACCGAATCAATTGTATGATTTTGGTGAAGAACAAAAGCAAATGAATCTAATGTAGCAGTAACAACTTTAGCACGGCTTTTCACGTTTCCGCTGACATATAAGGAGTTTCTCTGAACATTAATGTTTAAATGATAAAATTTCAGATCATACATATTTTCGGGAACCGCAGCCGACTGAGTTGTTTTTTTAACGGATGCGTTAACTGCCTGCTGTTTATTAAAGCGCTGCGCTTTATGATCTGCACAATAATGTGTTTGAGCATTTATAATTGCAAAAGAAGACATTGCAAAGAAAAGATGTAATAGTTTTTTCATGGACGATATTTTAGTGCTTTTGTGTTTTGTTATTAAATATACTCACTAAACTAATCTATAAAAATGTTAATTATGTAATATTTAGTCGAAAAATATACAAACGGTAATTTTTATGTATAATTTTATGGAATTCACCGCAATTATGAAATATTTCTGGATTTTTTTAGCGCTATTTATCACAAATAAGGCCTTCTCGCAGGCAGATACGCTGCGCTTATATCAGGCATATAATTCATTTTCAAATCCAGAAAAAGCTGAGTGGACCGCTTTTGAGAATAACTGGAATTATATAGAATATTCGGAACTTAAAAAAAAGAATAAGATCAAAGGACTGAATTGCAAAAATTGTGAGAGTTTTTATGCTGATATGTACCTCGAAATAAATGATGCCGGAGAAGTAACCACGGTTGTTTTTTTGAAAGGCAAAATATGTGGTCAAACAATCCAAAACAACAAATTAAGTGTTGACTTTGAGAATTCTATCAAATCGCAAACGTTCAAGTCGCTGAAAAACAGGCAATTTATAGCGCGGTTTGGAAATAGTTTAAAGTGCTAAAAACTTTTTGGCATCATCCGTCGTAAATAGCACCATAGTTTAGCTAAAGCTATTACATTTGTATACATTTTTTATGATCACTTACAATCCCAAAGACTGGTTTACATTAATTTTAAAGTTTCACAAGAGTGACACTTTCAGGATCCTTTTGCCATCATTGTTTTTTATTGGCGTTTATGCGGCGGCTATTGTTTTTTCTGAAGCCCACTTTTTTCATATCGAAACCAAAAACCCGACGGTTATGCATTCCATCCTGGGTTTTGTATTATCCATGCTATTGGTATTTCGAACCAATTCGGCGTACGACCGTTGGTGGGAAGGAAGGAAATTATGGGGTAGTTTTGTAAACAATTCAAGGAATTTAGGTTTAAAATTATCCGTTCTGGTAACTGATAAAAGCGATCGCGAAGACCTAAGACTTTTAATCACCAATTATGTTTACAGCGCTAAAAATCATTTAAGAAATAAGTATATTCAGGATGAGTTTATTCCTGTTGGTAAATTAGAACTTTCCAACTTTGCGGATGCAAACCACAAACCCAACCTGATTGCTAAAGCACTTTATGCAAAAATAAACGAGTTACACCAAAATAAAATTCTGGAAAGCGGACACCTGTTGATCCTAAACGAAGAATTAAAATCATTCACAGATAATGTTGGAGCATGCGAACGTATTAAAAACACACCTATTCCCTACTCCTATAATATTTTCTTAAAGAAAATGATCTTCCTCTATATTATGTCGCTACCCATATTTTTTGGAAGTGAATTTGGATATACTACTGTTCCTGTAACGGTTATCGTATTATATGTTTTTGCCAGTATCGAACTCATTGCCGAGGAAATTGAAGACCCATTTGGTGAAGATGATAATGACCTTCCATTGGATGATATTTGTGGAAGAATAAAAAATAACCTCAACGAAATTTTTAACTAAAATGTATCAAAACGATCTCATATTAAGAGCAGCAAAAGGTGAACATGTAGAAAGAGTACCAGTATGGCTAATGCGTCAGGCAGGCCGCATTTTACCTGAGTATAAAGCAACCCGTGCCCGTGCCAAAAATTTTATTGAGTTTGTAAAAAATCCTGAACTTGCTGCTGAAGTTACCATACAGCCTGTTGATATTTTAGGAGTTGATGCTGCCATTATTTTTTCGGATATTTTAGTTATACCTGAAGCAATGGGCTTGCCATATCAAATGATAGAAGCCAAAGGCCCAAACTTTGAAAAGACCATTACATCGCAAAAGGATATTGATGATCTGCGCATTGCAGAAGCAGGTGACCTGGATTATGTAATACAGGCCATAAAACTTGCCAAAAAAGATCTGAATAATCGCGTACCCTTAATTGGTTTTGCCGGTGCACCTTGGACCCTAATGGCTTATATGGTAGAAGGCAGCGGAAGCAAAACATTTAGCCAGGCCAAAAAATTCTTTTACCAGGAACCTGCTTTAGCACACCAGTTGTTAGAAAAAATAACGCAAAGCACCATTAATTATTTAAAAGCACAGGTAGCAGCCGGTGCCGATATGATCCAGATCTTTGACAGCTGGGCCGGAGTATTGGGTCAGGAACAGTATACAGAATTTTCGTTGAAATACATTTCAAAGATCTGTGATGCCATTGAACCTTTAGCACCTGTAACCGTGTTTGCAAAGGATGCGCATTTTGCTTTGGCCGACATGGCAAAATTAAATTGCAATACCATTGGTTTAGACTGGACCATTAACCCACAGGACGCAAGAATTATTATAGGTAATGGAAAAACATTGCAGGGCAATGCCGATCCTTGTATGTTGTATGCTGATGAAAAAACCATTGAGGCAACTGCCCGTAAAATGGTATCTGCCTTTGGCAAACAACGTTACATAGCCAATTTGGGACATGGTTTGTATCCTGATCTGGACAAAAATAAAGTGAAATATTTTATTGATTGTATTAAAGGATTGTAACCATTTGTCAGTTCGAGAACGGTTTGATAGCAGAAGTATTACTTCTGATTTTATGTTTAGTTCTCGACTTCGCTCGAACTGACATAAAACTACATTTTTTCCAATTGATGATTGGTTAGCTTACAATTAACCCATTCTCCATCCAGATGAGCATTGTATTTTTTATAAAATTCAATGGCCGGAATATTCCAATCGAGTACCTGCCACTCCATGCGACGAACCTTTTGCTCCTTACTAACCTGTACTACTTTATCAAATAATAATTTACCAAGTCCTCTTCCTCTTTGCGATTCGGTAACAATAATATCTTCCAGAAACAAACATTTGCCTTTCCAGGTACTGTATTTATAATAATACAGAGCTAACCCGATGGTCACACCATTCTCAATGGCAACAAAAAAATCAAACTGTTTATTAGCTCCAAAACCCCAAGCTAACATTTCTTCAGGGGTCACTTCAACTTCATCCGGTGCTTTTTCATAAGCCGCTAATTCTTTTACCAATTGCAAGGCCTGCGGAATATCTGCCTCTGTTCCTTTTCTGATCTCTATGTTCATTTATTTAGAATATAATTCCTTTAATACTACTTTTTGAAGAATGCGTTTGATCATTAATTCAGCCAAAATTTGTTGTATGGAAGCTCGTGTGTTCTTTTGAGAAGCTTGTTTTATCTGGAGTTCTGTAATATCAATGCGGTATAATAAAGTCTTTAACGCATTGCTCATTTCCAGTTTCAAAATAGTATTGAAAAACGCCTGCGTTAATTGTTCAAGGTTATTTGATTCAATAAGAGGCAAATATTCCAGCGTGCCTGCAAGCTCAAAATCTTTATAAACCTGAGCTTTAAATTTCTCGAACAATCCCGGCTTTTCTAAACTGGTAATAGTATCTATTTCCATTCTTTTAATAATAACCTTTCTACCGGTTTTTTGTTGATGATATGGGACTGCACGATTTCGGTCACATCTTCTTTTTTTACGCCTACATAAAATGCGCCTTCAGGATAAATGGCAATTGTTGGTCCAAAATCGCAAATACCAAAGCAACCGCTTTTATTGGCGCGTGTTTTCAATCCTACATTCAGGTCTTTTAGTTGCTTTTTAAATTCGGCTACAAGTTCCAGTCCGTGAGTTTCGCCACAGCTCAATTTTTCGGAGCCGGTGCGTTGATTGGTGCAAACAAAAATATGAATATCAAAAATGGGTGTCATATATAAGGGTATCTTCAAGCAAAGTTAAGGCAAAATAACCTACTCTCTCAGGTTTTTGATGTATATTTATATAACGAATCGTATAAATTATGAAACAATTTTACATTGCGTTAAGCTTAATTATATCTGTTTTGTCATACGCACAAAGCAATAAAACTTCTTTAACCTGCACTCCAATAATTACTACTACAAACCCAACTGCCTTTGGGCTTTGCGATGGAACAATTACAATTGATCTTACCGGATGTCCAAGTCCGCCATATGTTATACAGTGGTTGAATACTGGTACAGGTACCGCCTGCCAGAGCATCCCTCTTGCCGAATCTAGTTATACAGGCACAATCTATACTGCTAATACCTTTTGCAGTTGCCCAACTCCATACTATGTTTTAATAGAAAACTCAACAGGTGAACAAGTTGGCTCTTACTTTCCAATATTTACTCCTGCTCCTACCGGCATCTTAGAATTAAACAATAGAACACAGGTTTCAATCATGCCTAATCCTGCGCAGGATGTTTTGCATGTAAACTTAAAAGAAATAAATGCAGATGCCCGATTGGATATAAAAAATGTACTGGGACAGGTAGTTTTATCGTTGCCCCTTGCGCCAGGAAATCAGGACATTAACATAACCTCCCTACCAAATGGGGTTTATTTAATAAGCCTTTATAGTGCTGACAAACATGTTGGTTTCAAAAAAATAGTCGTACAGCGATAAAAGGGAAATTTTATCATGTGGAATGCAATATTTAAGCTAAAAAAGCGTTATCTTAGCTTGGTCTTTTTATCAGAAAACATATGTGTGGAATTGTAGGATATATTGGAAACCGCGATGCGTTTCCTATTTTAATTAAAGGTTTACAACGTTTAGAATACCGTGGGTATGACAGTGCCGGTGTGGCAATGATCACTCCGGAAGGAAGCATGAACGTGTACAAGAAAAAAGGGAAAGTTTCGGACCTTTTGGAATCCAGTAAAGACAAGGATAAATCGGGGAATATTGGCATTGGGCACACCCGTTGGGCTACACATGGCGAACCAAACGATGTAAATTCACATCCCCATTATTCTCAAACAAAGGATCTTGTTATTATTCATAATGGTATTATCGAGAACTATGCCTCTATAAAAGAAGGATTGCAAAAACGTGGTCATACGTTCATGTCTGACACGGATACAGAAGTATTGATCCATTTAATTGAAGATATCCGTCAGCATGAAGTGGGCATGAAATTGGGGCACGCTGTAATGGCTGCTTTAAAACAGGTAAATGGCGCTTATGCTATTGTAATTTTAGATAAAAACGATCCTGATACGTTAATTGCGGCCAAAAAAGGTAGTCCGATGGTTATTGGTGTAGGGAAAGATGAGTATTTTATTGCATCTGATGCTTCACCAATTGTAGAATACACTAAAAATGTGGTTTATATCGAAGATGAGCACGTGGCAATCATTCGTCGTGGAGATGAATTGAAGATCCGTACCATTCGCGATAAAGAGATCACCCCATATGTTCAGGAACTGGAAATGGAACTGGAAGCGATTGAAAAAGGCGGCTACGACCATTTTATGTTAAAAGAAATTTATGAGCAACCGCGTTCTATTTTTGATAGTATGCGTGGCCGATTAAACTCTGAAACCGGGCATTTGAAAATGGGAGGTATTGAAGAGCATGAAGGTAAATTTAAAAATGCCAAACGCATCTTAGTTATTGCTTGTGGGACTTCTTGGCACGCTGGTATGGTAGCAGAATACTTATTTGAAGAATATGCACGTATTCCGGTTGAAGTAGAATATGCTTCTGAATTCAGATACCGTAATCCTATTATTTATCCGGATGATATCGTGATCGCTATTTCTCAAAGCGGTGAAACTGCAGATACATTAGCAGCTATTGAACTGGCAAAAGCAAAAGGCGCTACCATTTTTGGAGTTTGTAATGTGGTTGGTTCTTCTATTGCACGCGCAACTCATGCAGGTTCATATACACACGCAGGGCCTGAAATTGGGGTTGCATCAACCAAAGCATTTACAGCACAGGTTACTGTTTTAACATTAATGGCATTGCATGTAGCTAAAATAAAAGGTGCTATTGCCGAAAGCCGTTACCGCCAGTTGCTATACGAAATGGAATCTATTCCTGCAAAAGTAGAAGAAGTTTTAAAAATGAACGATTCTATTAAAAAAATAGCAGCGGAATATAAAGATGCAGCTAATGCTTTGTACTTAGGAAGAGGTTATTCTTTTCCGGTTGCATTAGAAGGTGCATTAAAATTAAAAGAGATCTCTTATATACATGCTGAGGGTTATCCTGCAGCCGAAATGAAACACGGACCAATTGCTTTGATCGATGAAGCTATGCCTGTATTTGTTATTGCAACCAAAGGTCCTAATTACGAAAAAGTAGTAAGTAATATTCAGGAAGTAAAAGCCCGTAAAGGACGTATCATTGCTATTGTTACTGCCGGTGATATTGATGTGAAGAAAATGGCGGAACATGTGATTGAAATTCCCGAAACGGATGAATCGTTGGTTCCTTTGGTTTCTGTTATTCCATGGCAGCTATTGTCGTACCATATTGCAGTTATGCGTGGCTGCAATGTTGATCAACCAAGAAATTTAGCAAAGAGTGTAACGGTTGAATAACCTTTAACTTTATAAAAGTAAAGAGCCTGTTTTTATAAAACAGGCTCTTTTTATTTTTTCTTTTTGCCGCTATATGCTGCGTAAACGGCATCTAGTTCTTCATACCAGGCATCACCATATTTACGGATCAGAGGTTCTTTTAAGAATTTGAAAACAGGGACATTTAACTGGCTTCCACATTCGCAGGCCGGTTTACAAATATGCCATGAATGATAATTTACTGCATCATACTCTTTATATTCTTTTATCCTTATAGGATACAAATGACATGAGATCGGTTTTTTCCAATCGATCTTTCCATCTAAATAAGCCTGTTCGATAGCACACTTTGCAATATTTTTATCATCAAAAAAAACAAAGGCGCATTCGGCCCCATCGCTTACTAAAGTTGTTGTGTAATCTCCGTCGCTATCCAATAAATAAGTTCCTTGTTTTTCTACAGCTTCAATGCCTTTTTCATTCATATAAGCTTTAACTGTTGGGTAAACCTTATCCAGGATCTTTAGCTCTTTTTTATCCAAAGGTGCTCCGCTATCTCCGGATACACAGCACTCACCTTTGCAGGCACTCAGATCACAAACAAACTTTTTATCAAAGATGTCTTCCGAAATAAGCGTATGGTTAATGGCGATCATGGCTGTAAAGGTACGATAAATAACCCTTGGAATAAAAATTTTAGTCGTTAACTAATGATAAACGATTATCTTTGAATAGCTATAATACATAAATGAAAAAAGTACTAGTTGTTTATTATTCTCAAACCGGACAGGCAAAACAAGCTTTGGATAGTGTGTTAAACCCATTTGAGGAAAGCACACATTATAAGGTTGACTATTTATTGATCAAACCAAAGAAAGCATTTCCATATCCCTGGAGCTATACTCAATTTTTCGATGTTTTTCCTGAAACTGTTCACGGCGTAGCCTGTGAACTGGAACCTTTACAAATTGATGTGTCGGTTAATTATGACCTGGTATTTATTGCTTACCAACCCTGGTTCCTTAGTATTTGCGTTCCGATCAATAGTTTTTTACAAAGTGCCGAAGCACAACAATTATTAGCTGGCAAACCTGTGGTAACCATTATTAATTGTCGTAACATGTGGCTGGGTGCTCAGGAAAAAATGAAAAAACAATTATTGAATTTAAAAGCCAATTTAATAGGCAACATCACATTTGTTGATCGTTCAGCAAATTTAGTAAGCCTGGTAACAGTGCTCGCATTTGTTTTAAAAGGGAAAAAAGAAAACTTCATGGGTATCTTTCCTAAATACGGCGTTACAGATAAAGATCTGATTCATGCACCGGTTTTTGGAAAGATCATCATTGATCATTTAGAAAAAAATGATCTGCAACGCATTCAACCTGAACTGAATCAACAAGGTGCTTTAGATATAAGAGGTAATTTATTATTAATGGAAGGCCGAGGGCGGGCATTATTTCCATTATATGCCAATTACATTTCTAAAAAAGGAACGCAAGGCAGTGAACAACGGCAGACAAGGGTTCGTATTTTTGGTATTGTATTGCCCGCCGCTATTTTAATATTATCTCCCATCATTACCATATTATCAAGACTGGCTCCTTTGCTCGCAAAAAAGAAATTTGCCAAAGAAATAGCTTATTATGCTCAAAATACGTTAAGGGATAAGTAAAAGGAATGGTTTTTGTTTAATTTTAAATATCAAAAAAATTATCATGAAAAAATTAGTGTATGCCTCAGTTATATTAATGGGATCTATGATCACTTCCTGTGCTCCTGATAAAACAGATGACCCCAACGCTCCTACACCATCTGTAGATGCGAGAGATAAATATGTTGCCTATTGGAATGTAAGTGAAAATAGTGCCGTAGCAGGTACCAATACACATACTGTAAATGTTACTAAATCAACCACGAATTCCAATGAGATCATTCTGAATAATTTCTCGGGGCTATCTGTTTCGGCCAGAGCTTCTGTTAGCAATAACATACTTACAATACCCTATCAAACAATAGGATCACCTAATCCCATTGGATTTACCAAAGGTTCAGGAACTATGAACAGTGCTAATAATAGTATAGTTATGACGTATACAACAACTATTAGTTCAAGTCCTGATAGTTGTACAGCAACTTATACAAAATAAATCTCCAATTTTAGGTTAAAACCTACCACTTACCAACTCATAGTAACCACATCTTAAAAGGATGTGGTTTTCTGTTTTAAGTCGGTATACTTTTACATCAGCAAACAATCTTAATCGCGAAAAAGAAAAGTTTGAAAGCAAAAAAGTATAAACCTTAAAAAATACAATTATGAATATCTTAGGAAACAATACCAGCAAATTAAATGAAGTAATTTTTGAGAACAGGAACAAAAGTTACGGTGCTTATGCTATCAGACAAAGTTATAACGACTCATTATTTAAATCACTGATGTGTTTAAGTAGTATGGTCATTCTATTATTTGGGTCTGTATATGTATACAACAAAATGGATGGAGCATCTGAAATAGAAAAAATAACACTTTTCGATGATCCGGCAATTGATCCGGAATTATATGTAACGAAAGTTGATATAACTCCACCCAGCGAACCGGTTCAAAATTCGGCTGCTGCTGTAGCACCTGCGGGAACCATTGGAACTACAATTACTGATGAAGAACCGCTAACCACAACACCTGTGAATTTAGAAAATCCAATTAGCGGAACAGGGTCGGCAACAGCAACCGGTGTATCTGCAACAGGAACCGAAACATCAACAGTAACTACAATTTCAATTGCAGCAACTCCAGAAGTTGAACCTTCAGAAATTGTTGTTGTAGCTGATGAAATGCCCGAGTTTGAAGGTGGAACTGCCGGCCTGATGCGTTATGTTGGACAAAATGTGATCTATCCTTCTGTAGCCAGAGAGATAGGAATTGAAGGTGTGGTATATGTATCGTTTGTAGTAAATGAAACAGGAAATGTTGAAGGTGCAAAAGTATTACGTGGCATTGGACATGGATGTGATGAAGAGGTGATACGAGTGATCAGTAAAATGCCCCGTTGGAAAAAAGCCGGCAAAAATGCAGGTCATGCTGTAAAAGTAAGATACAATATTCCGGTATCCTTTAAATTCAGATAAGACCGATCTATAAAAACAAAAAACCCTGACCATAATTACGGTCAGGGTTTTTTATTCAATAATTATCTTTAAAATATACTGACGATCCATTTCATCCATGATTTTTGCAAAATAAATTCCATTTGCTTTATCTAAAATCAGTGGTAAACGCAAAATATTCTTTTGGCTTGATTGGTAAATAATCTGTCCAAAAGTGTTGAAAATTTCAACATTTACATGTTGTTGTTCATTTTCAAATTCTATAAACGCCAGGCCTGAACTAGGGTTAGGATATAACTTAATTAGTCCCATATTTTGAAATTCCTGCATCGACGTACTGCCACATACAACAGGCATGGTATTAATCACGGTATTCATGGTTCTATTTGTAATTACTGGAATGTTATAATCAAAATAAATATTAGCGCCGTTTATGATTTTTGTTAGCGCCGGCAAATTAGGCTTCGGCTGGATTTCATAAATTAAATATCCATGACTCAACTGTTCATTATAGGATGAATCAGGTAGATATATATTTTTAAAATGAAATTTCAATACATTTCCGGCTGCAATTTCTGTAAACATGTAGTGACTTGCACTTAATATTTTAAGAGAATTTATGTCTAAGTCTGAATCGAGGGAATCCGTTACTAAAATATTTATAGCAGAAGCAGTTCCTGTATTTTGAAATCTTATTGTATAAGTTAAAGGTTTGTCATTTAAAACATACTTTTCAGGACACACTCCAGATGGATATACTTTCTTGTCATTAGGGTCGTAAGAATTTACTATCGGAAAATAATAATCCTTTATATTGTTTAATGTATCAAAGTCACCTGTTATTGGTGTTATTATTGTTTTTAAATGAATGTTGTTGCCAATAGCTGCCAAGGTTGACGTTGTTACTGAAATATATGAAAGAATATGAGGAGCATCATAATTCAGGTTACTAAAATTCCATACCAACGTGTCTCCGGAAACAACATTAGGGGGTAGTGTTGAATTATTAAAAGTCAAAGCTGAATCTAAAATTAATTTTATCTGACCTGACACTGCTGTACATCCATTATTGAGGGCATCGAGATGAAAAGTAGAATAAACCCCCGGTCTGAAAGGATTAGAAATGAGATTAGCAGACAGATCAAATGCAGATTGGATCCCAAACCCATTAACAAGTATTGCCGTAGATGTTTGACAGGTCTTAGAATCACTTACCGACAGAGTGTATATTCCGGAAGATGAAAAAGAAGCTGTTGAATTGGTAATGGCGGGAGTTGTACTCCAATTATAATTATATGGAGCCACTCCATTGATTGCATGTGAATAAGCATATCCCTGAGGGAAAGTACAGGTAATACTACTTACACTATCTAAAACTATTGTAAGATTTGAACAGGAATCCTGAGTTAATTTCAAAATAAACGCATCTGTATAACCGGCTGAGTTCAATTGATGGATAGCAGCTGATGGATCAAAATCTACTGTATACTCATACTTCCCGGTTAAAAAAACATCATTGTTACTGTTTACTTTTATCCCATACATCGCACTTTGTGCGTTCCAACCAGATCCATTAAGTTGTTTTGCCCAAATAAAATTACCATAAGGATCATATTTTGCTGCAAAGCCATTACTGGTGCTTGTTTGTATTAAATTAAAAACTCCTATGCCTGGATCCATATCAACAGAGCCTGTAAAATGGCCGCAAACATATACGTTGCTTAATAAATCTGTTTCCACTTCCCAACAGGTAACACTTCCGGAACCGCCGCCCATATATTTAGTCCATAAAATATTTCCTGCAGTATCTATTTTATTGATAAAGCCTATTGAACTTCCATAGTATCCCGCAGTATAGACATTATTATTTTGATCCACTTTAACTGAATAACCTGTTCCGTTAAGTGTTTGCTTTAACCATATTTGATTTCCAACCGAATCAAGCTTCAGGATAATACGCCATCCTCCTTGATACTCTCCCACAATAATAATGTTTTTGGTTTTATCAATGGCCAGCGCTTGACCATAATCATTTGAAGCAGTACCAAATTTTTTGGCCCATATAAAAATGCCATTTGGGTCCAGTTTTAATATAAAACCATCCCAGGTTGAAGAAGGTGATGTTAAATTATATACCTGTATTGCAGATGGATCAAAATCACAAGTACCCTGAAATAAGCCTGTAGCATATACGTTACCTTCTTTATCTAATGTGATCTCATTAACATCATCCCTCATAGTTCCTCCAATCTGCTTTACCCAAATTAAATTACCAGCAATGTCGAACTTTGCAATAAAACCATCATTTGTTCCTTTACTATATAAGTTTACGATACCTATACCTGGGTCAAAATCTGTTGTGTCATCAAATATTCCTCCGAGATATACATTACCAAGTGAATCGAGTGTTACTGATCCAACTCTTTCAGCCCCTTTGCCTTTTATATGTTTTGCCCAAACACAAGCGCCGGTATGATCGAATTTAGATAAATAAATATCTGATGATTTACCAATAAAAGTTAAAGTGCCAGCACTTGTTGTATTAAAACTGACTGTGTCCTGAAATGATCCTGCCACAAATACATTTCCCATAGCGTCTGCTGTTGTTTTGGAGTAAGACTCATACTTTTTCCCGCCGATACTTGTTACCCAAGAAAAATTTTGAGAATAGGAAATATTAACGAATAAAACCAGTGATAAAAGTGCTATAAGTTTTGTCATATCTAATAAATCGGTTATAAAAAAAATAAAGCCTGCATGATTTAATGCAGACTTTACCATATTTGAGTTTATGGACGAGGATTAAGCGTCTGGTTTTTGTTTTTCAATGATCTTTTTAGCTGAATCTACCATTTTTTGAATAGCTTCTTTACCAAAAGGTTCTCCATCAGCAGAAACTACATCCTGAAATACATAAGTATTGTTACCCACTTTTTGGATAGAATAGAAATGATACTCAGGTTTTGTGATCTCACTTTCCCACATAATAGTTAATGGCTCTTCGATAACAAATGATTTGAAAATATTTACGTCATTTGATTTAATATCGCTTTTTTGCAATTCGATATCACCCGGATCTTCTGAAATGGACATGTGAAACCCTTTTCCAACTTTAATTTCCAATGCTCCCCAGCTTTGTTCAACAATTTCAAGTTTAGCGGCTGTAGTGTCTGGAACAAACACTGAGAATTGCTTTCCAAATTTACTTAGATCCAAAGCAACCATTCCGGCAGGCGCTTCAATATTTTCCTTTGATTCTTTTCCGCCGCAAGATATAATTGCTAACGATAAGGTGAAAGCCGATAAAAGTGTAACTAGTTTTTTCATTGTAGTGTTTTAAGTTTTTAAAAATTCTTTATACCATAACCGAACTTTAAATGTTATTCATGTTCTATGGTTAAACAAATATACTGCAAACAGGTGTGTTACAAAAATATAAATGCCACTATTTTGGTAGTGGCATTTATTGTGAGCGAGTCTTTAAATTTAAGTAGAAAAGACTTTAAACAAAAAACCCCGCTAATGCGGGGCTTTTATTACTTCTTCTTAGCTGCTTTTTTAGCTGCTTTTTTTGGAGCTGCTTTTTTTACCGCTTTTTTAGCTGCTTTTTTTGGAGCTGCTTTTTTTACTGCTTTTTTAGCTGCTTTTTTTGGAGCTGCTTTTTTTGCAGCTTTCTTAGGTGCTGCTTTTTTAGTTGTTGCCATGGTTTTTGTTTTTTAAGATTTTTGTTACTACGAAGTAAATAAAATTATTAACGCTAACTAATTTACAAGCAGTTATTTTATTAACATAAAATTGTTGAAATTGTTAATACCGTTTTTCAATAGTTCATTCGAAAATAACAATATGAAAATTCAAAGCAACTATAAAAAAAACGAATGCCTTGAAAGCACTAATTTTAAAGGTGTTTACAGTGATCGCATTTGTGATCGAAAAAATTATTGGACATTTTTTTCACAGATCAAAGACAAAAAATCAATTAAACTGAGCGTAAAAAAAAATTAAAATATTTTTGAGAAAAGATGGCTAAGTGATCATTTTACGATCCATTCGTTTTCAATTTCCCATCCGGCTAATAATTTTATCGGTAATTGATTTACGAAAATCACTTCGGGTTGCTTGTGTAAAAAATAATCGCCCATATCGAAAAGCCCATTTTTGTTGGCATCTTCAACTACTTTCATAAAATAATTTCCGGGAATTAAATTTTTATAGGCTATAATTTTCTCAGAAGTGGAGGTTAATGATAGTTCTACTACTCTTTCATCCACTATCTGCTCTTTATCATTTAGGAGTTGAATGAGGTAATTTTCTTTCTCAGGGAGTAATAATTTCATATTTAACTGCGCATAATCATCTACGCTCGTTGTTTTGAACTTATAGGTGATCGAGTCATTGCTTCTTTGAGATCTAAAGTTTAGTGCATCTTTCAATATAGTTAATGTGTAACTTGTTTCAGGCTTAATGTCGGCTTTAACTATAAATGAAGTGATCGATCCGCTATCTGCTATAATGGTAAAAGGCAGTTGTCTTAATATGGTATCTGCTTTTTCAATAAGAATTATTTTGCTCTCTAGTATACTTTCTCCATCCACAGGATAGTTCAATTCAAATGACGGTAACATATAAAAAGGCAAAACAGTGGTCATATTAACCTGCATGGTATACTTAAGTGAAGTATTTTGTTTTTTCAATGTGTTTTGAGAAGGCAATTTAATGAGAACAGTATCCGTTCTTCCAGATCCATGATCAACAAAAGCCTGAAGTGTGTCAAACTTATCGGCATAATATAATACCAATGTGTCTTTTGATATGTTTTGCATATAATGAACCAATCCTTGGGCACGAACTGTAGATATATCAATTTGTGGTTTATTAAAGATGATATATGCTTTGCCGGCCTCAGACTGAAATGATTTTTTAACGAAGCTTTTAACAGGTATCTCTTTGAATAATAATAAAGAAATATTACCGGAGTCTTTTGCGCTAACCGGGTTATTGGCAAAAGCCACCTGTTCTTCGGAGCCATCGTATAATAAATTCTTATTCTGATCTCGGATACCTACAACCTTAAACTTAGAATCGGGTAAATAATTAAAACTAAAACTTCCTCCTTCAATAGTTTTGCTTATGTATAGAGGTTTCTCCTTGTATATGATACTATCATTTGCATCTGCACTATACAATCCAACCAAAACCTGGCTTACCGGTTTTTTATCAATGGCGGAAAAGATTTGCCCCGATAATTTTAAACTATCGATGGTAGAGCCAGTACTAAATATGTATTCGAAATTTTGTAATGCATTAGATTCATTCAGATCGGTAATGGCATTTCCAAAAGCCAGTTTATAGGTTGTATTTGGTAAAAGTGTTTCATTGAACACGATCCTCAGTTTTTTACCTGAAGCTTCTATCTCAGGCATTTCTTTTGTTTGAGGTGTAATGATAAATTGATTGTTAACATCCTTTAATACGATATATTCATCAAATTGTACCTCAATAACCTTTGTACTAAAATTCAAAGATGCGTTCTCAGGTTTATAAGATAATGCCTTAGGCGGAGTATCGTCTTTTTTACCTCCGGTTAACGGAGTTATCTGGGCACATTGTGTACACAATAAAACGATACATATATATAGGAGTAACTTTTGCAATTTTTTATACAAAGAAAGGGATTTTTTGGAAAAGCTACATATATATAGATCGGGAAGATTCTTAATAAAAATTAAAAATAACTTTCATTTTATTTTGAAAGTTTAAAAACATACTTTACATTTGTACAGGATTTCGATCATGAAATATAACGAAGGAAAAGATAAATTCATTCAGGCTTGGGGTACACTGGGCAGCAGCTGGGGCATTAGTCGCACCATGGCACAGGTTCATGCTTTGTTATTGATAAGTCCGGAAGTGTTAAGCGCCGAAGAGATCATGGAAGATCTTAAAATATCACGCGGTAATGCTAATATGACCATACGCGACCTAATAGATTGGGGTTTGGTTTACAAAGAACTAAGAGCCGGCGAACGTAAAGAGTTTTTCAGAGCCGAAAAAGACATTTGGAAAGTTGCCAAGCAGATCATCAAAGAGCGTAGAAAGCGTGAAATTGAGCCTATACTAAGTCTTTTAGAAGAACTTAAAAAAGTAGAAGGTAATAAAACCGACAAAAAACATAAAGCTTTAGTGGATGCTGTAACCAATATAGAAAGCGTAGTAGATAAAGCAGATTTTGCTTTGGAACGCGCCGTGAAGTTAGATGAGAATGCTTTGGTTGGTGCATTATTCAAGCTTTTCAAGTAAAAAAATTTGCTTATATATTTCAATAATTATTGAAAGTTTAGAAACTTAGGAATTTTAAATCCAATATCATGTATCAGATAGCCGCGTACATCATTTATTTAAGTTTTAGCCTGATAACCGTTTTAATAGTTGGTAAAATACTTCATCGCAATGGTAAAACCTTTTTGTTTGCCGAATGTCCGGATGAACAACTCAGTACCAGCGCCAATAATTTTTTATACATGGGTTATTGTTTGGTGAACACGGGTTTTGCTTTTCATTTTTTGAATTCCACCAGCATTATTACCAATTTAGGTCAATTACTTGAGTTTATTGCCAGATCACAGGGAATTATCTTTCTGTCTTTAGGCTTTATGCATATCGTTAACGTTATTCTGGCGCCAAGAATAATCTCGTTCTTTTTATCTAAAAAGTTAAATCAGTATTAATCTTTTAAAAAAACAGAAATCATGAATTACAACATTGTTGCTTACAGCATTTACATTCCTACAACCATTGCCTTAAGTATCTGGATCGCCAAAAGCCTGCATAAAAACACCAAAGCGTTTCTGCTGGAAAGATTCAGTAATAATGAATCGCTGGCAGGTTCTACCAATAATTTGATACAAACCGGTTTTTATTTAATTGCACTTGGATTTTCGTTCATGAAAATGACCGTTAGAAATAATGGTCATTATGATTACAACAGGCATTACGTATACGATCAACTGGCATCCACACAACAAACCATTGAAGAGTTGGCAGTTAAATTAGGAAGTTTTACTTTAATACTTGGATTATTACTATTCTTTAACTTCTTTATTATGTTAATGATCCAAAGGCCAAAAAAACAACAACAGGTTTATGTAACGAACCAACAGGTAAATAAATCCATTTAAAACTTACACTTATGAAAAAATTGATCATAGCAGGAGGTACAGGCTTTTTAGGCCAGGCTCTTGTCAGCCATTTTAAAGATACATTTGATTCGATCGTTATTTTGTCACGCTCAGAAAAGCCCTCTTCAGGAAAAGTTAAATACATGAAATGGGATGCTGCCACTTTTGGAGATTGGTGTCAGGAACTGGAGGGCGCAACTGCCATTATTAACCTATGCGGCAAAAGCGTGGATTGCAGATATACGGAAAAGAACAAGGCTATTATTTTTTCATCGCGACTTGATTCTACAAAAATTATCGGAGAAGCCATTCAGAAATGTAAAGTCCCTCCTGCTTTATGGATCAACGGCGCATCAGCTACCATTTACAGTTATAGCGAAACTGAACCAAGAGGAGAATATTCGAAAGAAATAGGAACAGGGTTTTCGGTAGAAGTGTGTAAAGCCTGGGAAAAAGTGTTTAATGGATTTACACTGCCTGCAACCCGCAAAGTTAATATGCGCATCTCTATGGTGATGGGAAGAACAGGTGGCGTATTTCCTGTTCTGCTAAATCTTGCTAAAAAAGGATTGGGCGGCACTATGGGAAAAGGCACACAGCAGGTAAGCTGGATACACATTGATGATCTTTGCAATATGGTAGATTGGTTCATCCATGATACCAATACAAATGGTATATATAATAGTGTGTCTCCAAATCCAATTGTGAATCGTAAAATGATGCGTTTGTTCCGAAAAAAAGTAGGCATGCCAATTGGTCTTCCTGCAACAGAATGGATGCTGAAGATAGGCGCATTAATTATAGGTACCGAAACAGAGTTGATCTTAAAAAGCAGATACTCTTATCCTGAACGGGCATTAGAGGAAGGCTTTAACTTTAAATATAAAACCTTTGAAGAATGCCTGGCATCTTTATAGGCTTAATAAAACCGGATTACTGACGTTTTGACGTTAAAAACTTTTTGGCTAATAATTTGCTTTACAGTGTGCAACAATTACATTTGTTTAACAACTAAAAACCAACTCTTATGTTTGATCAAAACGAATTTAAAAAATATGCTACAAAACATGTAGGCATCAATAGTTTAACATACGATAGTTATGTATCTGCTATTACTCCGGGCATTAGAAATTTAACTCCTAATATTATTGAAGAAAGACAATTGAACGTTTCTGTTCTTGACGTATTTTCTCGCTTAATGATGGACCGTATCATCTTTTTAGGAACCGGTATCAACGACCAGGTTGCAAATATCGTTCAGGCTCAGTTATTATTTTTAGAGTCGGTTGATCCTAAGAAAGACATTCAGATCTATCTGAACTCACCGGGCGGATCGGTTTATGCAGGGTTAGGTATTTATGATACCATGCAGATCATTAAACCGGATGTAGCGACCATTTGTACAGGTATGGCTGCAAGTATGGGAGCTGTATTGCAGTGTGCCGGTGCTAAAGGAAAACGTACAGCATTAAAACATGCGCGTGTGATGATTCACCAGCCATTAGGTGGTGCCGAAGGACAAGCATCTGATATCGAGATCACAGCACGTGAGATCCAAAAATTGAAAAAAGAATTATATGAGATCATCGCATTACATAGCGGACAAACTTATGAGAAAGTTTGGGCAGATAGTGACCGTGATTACTGGATGATAGCTGAAGAAGCAAAAGCATACGGTATGATAGACGAAGTGTTAATGAAAAAATAAGCGTTTGTTCTTATAAACTAAAAATCCTCCAGATGATATATCTGGAGGATTTTTAGTTTTATGTCACCCTGTCCCGATAGTTATCGGGATGATTCAAGGTCTCTTGAAATGCTGCTTTCCGCCTGCCCAATACCTCGCTCAAAAGTTCACTAAACTTTTGCCGTGCTTGAAGTGACAGTGCAGAATGAATATTAATCTTCAGCTACAACGATAATAAAATCATCTTCACTAAATTTAACGGTATTCGTTTTATGAGGATTCAGGGCAACACCAAAGTGTTTATCAGAATCTGCACTTAACGAAGAAATTCTATAACCAATTGCAGTTTCATTTAACTGAGCTGCACTTTCCAATACGGTGTAAAAATTAACAGGCTGTCCTGTTTTTACATATCTGCTTACCGGTTTCAAATAAATTTCAGAGCCTTCTGCCTCAAATAATACATCATATACTTTTTTCAGGTCTTTATTCTCACTTAACTGACTTAACATTAAACTGATCAAATTATCGCCAACAATAAAATCATCTGCCTTGGCAACAACGCCCAACTCCCTGTTTCTGATATCCAGCATTTCTGATACGATACTATAATCTTTTCCTGCTTTTTCGCTCAGGTTACGCAAGTGTAATAAGCAGATCAATGTTTTAGCATCGCTTTCCTGAATATCCATATCTGTATAACTTAATAAAATAATATGGTCGTAAAACTCAGTTTTTAAACTTACCAAAGTGCTTTTATCATTAATGTCTCCTTTTTGATATACAATTTTGATCTTACTTAAATTTTGTTTTAGTTCAGCGATCTCATCTGCCATTTCAACACCATCGGCTACAATTACAACTTCCGAGCCTGCAGCTACATAATTATCCAATTCCTGGATAATTCTTGTTCCTCTGTCATTCCAACCCAGGATCAATGTGCGTTCAATACTTGCCGGTTTATCCTGTATACGATTGAATAAATTTTCCTGAACATCAAATTTTGTTTTGCCACTTAATATAATGGTATCATCATCTTCGGAAATAGCAATTACTGAATCGCCTGCATTAAATACTGTATCCATTGGAGGATTGATCAATGCTTTTTCATCTTTGGTTAAAATACCGATCACAGTAGATTTTTCGTAAGCAAACAACGTGTCTTTATAGGTTTTTCCTGCCAATTTTGGCTCTACCTGAAAATAAAGCTCATCGCCATCAAATTGTAATAACTCGCTATATACAACACTTAATCCTGATTGGCGACAGGTTTGTGCCGTAATTCTTGAAATCAGATCGGCTGATAATACAAAAACAGTTTCATCGTTGCCAACCAACTCTGCAGCTTCCATGTTTTTTGGATCTTTAATTTCGGCTACAATATTATATGCTTCTTTTTTTCTGTTCTTACCATTTGTTAAAGCTAAAACCGATTTTATCACATACGTATCAGCATTAGCTTCTTCGTTAGCTAATACAATAATAGAACGTGCTTCATTAGGGCTTACTACTGCAATATCAGAAGATTCTAAAGGACTCCCGCTTCTAATAATGATCCTGGTCTTTCCAAAGTTTTCGATCTTGCTTCTGATCTCATCTTCCATCTCTACTTTATCTCTATCAGCCAAAATTACAATACTGGGATTTTTTTGATTAGAGTTAGCTTCAATGATCTCCAGGATAATTGAAAATACTTTTTCAGACCAGCCCAGAATTAATGTGTGATTTGTTTCCAAAACTCTTGAACGTCCTTTTTTTAATTCATCTAACTTTTCATCGATTCCTGATGAAATGGTACCTATTAAAATAGAGATCAAAAATATACCCCCTAAAGTTGCAATGAAACGCACCGCACGAAATGACCAACCTTCATCACCACCCATGGTTCCCGAATCTAATGTTGCCATTAAACTTTGCCATGCTCCTTCAATAAACCCTAAATTTTCAGCTTCGGCTTCAGGAGAGCTTTTTATACCGAATACAAGAATAATTAATCCCAGTATCAGAACCATGAATAATGAAAAGATAGCCAGCCATTTAATGACTCCCGCAGGGCCTGCAGACATCGTGTTTTCAAAATAGTAACGCGTTTTTTCGCCAAAAGTTGGTTTTTGCATAAAGTAGTTTTAAAATGATTTATTAAGTAAAAATAGTTTTTTATCTGAAATTTCAAATAAGATTTAACGTATTAATAAAAAACTATTTATGTTTTTCAGGAAAATCTTTTAATACAATCCATCGGTCGTTAACATGTTTAAGCAAAGCAAGTGATACACAATTGAAAGTAGCAGTAAAGGTTTTTGATCGATACTGTTCCCAGAGTTTATAGAATACCGGTTTTTTCAGGTCGCGAAAAGCTACCGTTACGTGTGGATGGAAGCCACGCATATCATCCGACTGATTGAACAGATTTAACTTTTTCTTTACATGCGTTACCAACTGTTTTTGTAGTTCAGATAATTCCGGCTGATCTATTACATTGATAAAAACAACGCGGGGTTCAAAACACCCGTAATTGTTGAGTGAAATAGTAAAAGGTTCATTGAATTGAAACTCCCGTAGACAGGAAATAAGTTTATTTTCTTTATCTTCTTCAAACGAAAAAGGCATGTGCAATGTAATGTGGCCTGGCGACCTTAAGGCTCCTTTGGTTTGATAACTTTCGAAGATAGATTGTTTGATGGCCTGTATCTCTGACAATAAAGGTTCGGGGGGAACAATAGCTATGAAATATTTTTGAAACATTAGACTCTGATCCCAATTACCAAAACATCATCAACCTGCTCCTGGCTACCCTTCCAATTTAAAAAGGCAGTCTCAAGTGTTGTTGCCTGATCCTGCAATGATTTATTTTTTACACTTAACAACAGTTCATTCAACTGCCGGTATTTGAATTTCTTTCCTTTCGGGCCGCCAAACTGATCGGCATACCCATCAGTATATAAATAAAGTATATCTCCTGATCTCAGTTCGATCGTATGTGCAGTAAATGATTCGCTTCTTTCCCCTTTACCGACAGGCATCTTATCTTTTGGTAATTCTATGATCTCGTTATCACGAATTAATACAGGTTCGTTATTGGCGGCAGCATACTCTAACGTATTACTTTTTTTATCTACACAAAGTAAAATACCATCCATGCCGTCTTTTTGTCCGCCGTCGCTAATGGTATTAATTAAACGTTCTCTTACATAATTAAATATTTCGTTGGGCTTTTCAATATTTTTTTCTTTTATCGCCTCACTTAAAAATCCCATATTCAATAAACTCATAAAAGCTCCGGGTACACCATGCCCTGTACTATCGCATATAGCCAGGTAAAATTTGTGTTTATGCTCTGTTGCCCAATAAAAGTCGCCACTCACAATATCTTTTGGTTTAAATAATATAAAGTTCCCGGGAATATTTTTAGTGATAAAATCCGAATTGGCAATTAATGCGGTTTGAATGCGCTTGGCATAATGGATCGAGTCAAGGGTTTCTTTTTGATGCTCTTCTACTAACTCTTTTTGTTTTTGCAGCTCAGCCTTTTGTTGCTGAATTAAATGATTTTGCTTTTTAGTAACTTTAAAGCGATTAAACATAAAGATTCCAAATAAACCAACCAATACCAATCCCCCATACAATGCAAAGCGCTGTGTTCTTTCCTGTTTAAGCTGAGCTGTAGTTACCTTTTTTTCTTCGCTTATTCTTACACTATCAGCTGTAGCTTTTTTTTCGTATTCGATCTGAAATCCTTTTTTAAGAATTATTCCCTTAGTTTCTTCATTATCTATCGTATCGCGCATCTGGATATATAACTGATACATTTTTAATGATTTTTGAAACTGGTTTTGTTTTTCATAAATGCGGTTCAATACATAAGCTGCATCTCTTACCACTTCGGGTGAGCCTAATTCTTTAGCCGAGATCATGCACTTTAATCCGTAATCCAATGCTGCATTTAAATCGCCTTGCCTCAACATATACTCTGCGAGGCTGCTATAAGATTGCGAAATGCCTCTAAGACTGTTGACTTCAATACGAAGTTCGAGTGCTTTTTTATAATAGACAAGTGCTTTTTCTCTACTTATTTTTTCACAGTCGGCGCCATCAAAACACTCCGGATCACCATAATGATCATAAATACCTCCCAATAAGTTCAATGAACTTGCTAAGCCAAACTTATCATTTCTCTTTTCTCTGATCTTAACGGATCGATTTATATAATCAATGGCTTTTTTGTTTGCCATGATCTGGCAATCTGTCTTTGAGCTTTTACATAAAGGATCGCCATAAGTTTTAAATAAATAACCGATGTTTGAATAAGAGATGGCAATTCCATCTTCATCTTTCATTTTCAGATAAATATTTAGAGCTTTAGTATAGTATTCTAAAGCCTTTGCTATTTCACCCTGATTATCAAAAACAAACCCAATGTTATTATATGAAGTAGCTGCTCCACCCATATCATTGACCGAAATTTGCACTTTTAAGGCGTTATGATAAGCGTCGATGGCTTTGGCAACATTACCTTCTTGTCTGAACAAAAATCCGAGATTAATATAAATAGCCGCATATCCTTGCTTATTATTTACCTCTTTATAAATATCCAGTGCCTTATAATAATATTCGTAGGCCTGAGGCGTCATTCCTTTTTGCATGCTCAGATAACCAAAATTGCCTAAAGCCAGCGCATAATAATTTACAAAATACCCACTGAGCTCGGAGTTCTTTTGCTTTTTGTAGTAGGGTTCTGTTATTTGCCTTAACTGTTCATTATAAAAGGGCCATTTTGTATCATCTGCATCTCCTTCAATGATCAGATTTAATAATCGACATCGGGTACTATCATGAGTGGCATCTCTCAATTCGATCTTTAATGAGTCAATGTCTGATTGAGAGAACAGTAAATTGCATGATAAAATAAAAAAGAGAATTAGTGCCCTTATCATAACTATATTTTTAGGCCAATAACTAATACATCATCCACTTGTTCCTGTGCGCCTTTCCAATCCATGAATGCCTTGTTGAGAGCATTATACTGATCATCTATTGCCAAATGTGCGTTTTCGATCAACAGGTCTTTAAATTTATTGTATTTGAATTTTTTTCCTTTTGGTCCGCCAAACTGATCGGCATAACCATCTGTATAAATATAAACGCAATCATCTTTTTGAAGCTGTATGGTGTGATTGGTATATGTATCTGCTATACCGTTTTTATTATTCCCTATATATGATTTATCTGCTTTTATTTCAAACAGATCATTGCCGTAAAATACCTCTCTGTCATTTTCTGGAATGTAAGTTGAGGCAACTCCTTTTCTTAAGATCCATAAAGAATTGAATACACCCGCATATTCTAATGTCAGTGTCTTGTAATCAATGCTGCAAAGCGCCAGGTCCATTCCATCTTTTACGGCATTTGGGTCGTGTGACTGACGTAAGGTATTATTTACCTCAGCATCCAGGTGTTGTAAAATATCAGCAGGATTAGATAATTTTTTATCCTGTGTCGCCTGGTTCAAAGATTTTAATCCTATCACACTCATCATAGCTCCCGGAACTCCATGCCCTGTGCAATCAACTGCTGCAAACAACACCTTATCATCAACCTCATCGATCCAGTAAAAATCGCCACTCACAATATCTTTTGGTTTATAAAATACCATACTTTTTGGCAATAATGATTTTACTTTACCTGCCGTAGGAATAATGGATAACTGTATTCTTAATGCATAACGTATACTATCAGTTATTTCCTGCTCCTTGTGCTTCAGCGCAGCAGTGCGCTCTTCAACAAGTCTTTCCAGTTCATTTTTGGCTTTTTTCAGGCGCCTGTCTCTTAGCTTAAATAAAATGAAGAAGATCAGGGCAAAAAAAAGCAACAAATGAGTTAATCCTAACTCATAAGTAACCGACACATTTAATGGGATAATACCTGACATATAAAATAAAACTAAGATTGTATATTTGTATATAAAAATAAACAAATTTAGTTAAACAGAGATATTAAATACGCCATGGCAGAAGACCTTGAAGTTAAAGGAAATACAAAGGAAGAGAAGTACCGATCTGTATTACCACAAATAAAAGCCTTGCTTGAAGGTGAAACAGATGCCGTAGCCAACATGGCAAATATTTGTGCTGCATTGAAATATGGTTTTGATTTTTTTTGGGTAGGTTTTTATCTTGTAAAAAATGATCAGTTGGTATTAGGTCCTTTTCAGGGGCCTGTAGCCTGTACTAGAATTTCATTAGGAAAAGGTGTTTGCGGAACTTCCTGGAAAAACAAAGAAGCGATCATCGTAGATGACGTAGATACATTTCCAGGACATATAGCATGCAGCTCATTATCCAAATCAGAGATCGTACTGCCAATTTATAATTCAAAGCGGGAAATTATTGGTGTATTAGATGTAGATAGCGATACCTATGCAACATTTGATAAAACCGATGAGCTTTATTTAAATCAGATCCTCAAACTGATAGAGCAATAATTTTCTATAGAGATTTGTATATTCCTATAAATTTAGTAATCTTTGAGTAACACAACCAGAAACAACAACTATGGAGATAACGCGCGTATTTGACATTTTAGAACTATATAAAACAACTTTCAAAAAAGATGATGTTTTATCTGCTAAAGAAAATAAGCAATGGGTAAAACACAGTAGCGAAGATCTGCTTAATAAAGTTAACTATGTAAGTTATGGGTTATTAGCGCTTGGATTGACCAGCAATGATAAAGTTGCCATTATTTCCAATAACCGTCCCGAATGGAATTTTTGTGATTATGGTTGCCAGCAGGCTAATATTGTAACTGTTCCTATTTTTCCAACCATCAGCAATACCGATCTTCAGTTCATTTTAAATCACGGAGAAGTAACAACGGTATTTATTTCCGATAAATCTATTTACGCGAAATTAGTTGCTATAGAAAAAGAGATCCCAAACGTTAAACACATCATTTGTTTCACTCCTGTAGAAGGATTAATGTCTTTTGCTGATTTTTTAGAATTAGGAAAAAAGAATGCGCAACCTGAAAAACTTTCAGAGATTAAAAAATCAATTAATCCATCCGATCTTTTAACCATACTATATACATCAGGTACAACCGGAACTCCAAAAGGTGTTATGGTCTCGCATCATAACCTGGTATCAAATATTTTAGCCTGTCAGGGTTTTGCTCCTTTTAGCAGCACCTGGAAAGCATTAAGTTTTTTACCACTTAACCATGTATATGAACGTATGGTAAGTACTTTATATTTATACAAAGGCATTTCTATTTATTATGCCGAAGGGTTAGAAACTATTGGTGATAATTTAAAAGAAATTCAACCACAAATATTTGTTTCAGTTCCTCGTTTAATTGAACGTGTGTACGAAAAGATCACAGCTACCGGCGAAAAACTAACAGGAACCAAACGCAAAATATTCGACTGGAGCATGCGCTTAGCCAATCGATATGAGCTGAATAATAAAAACGGATTCTGGTATAAAATCCAACATGCTATTGCGGATAAATTGGTTTACAGTAAATGGCGTGCAGCAGTTGGCGGAAAATTAGTTTGTATTGCATCGGGCGGTGCTGCACTTAACCCGAAACTGGAACGTATTTTTTTATGTGCCAATATTATTTGTTTGCAAGGCTACGGCTTAACCGAAACCTGTGTAGTAGTAAGTGTGAACCGTTATGGAGAAGATAACATCCGTATTGGAACATGCGGACCAGTTATTGAAGGTGTTACTGTTAAAATTGCTGAAGAGGATGGAGAAATTTTAGTAAAGGGTCCGAACTTAATGAAGGGCTATTATAAAAATCCGGAAGCTACGGCCGAAGTCATGGACAGCGAAGGTTGGTTCCATACCGGCGATGTAGGAACTTTTGTGGAAGGACGTTTCTTAAAAATAACTGATCGTAAAAAAGAGATCTTTAAAACCAGTTCAGGAAAATACATTGCGCCTTTAATGATCGAAAATAAAATTAAAGAGTGCCGTTTTGTAGAGCAAAGCATGGTGGTTGGCGAAAATCAAAAATTTGCATCAGCTATCATTGTTCCATCCTTTGTAAACTTTAAAGAGTATTGCAAAGATCACAACATCATATGGACTAACAATGAGGAGATGAGCAAACATGAAGAGTTAAAAAGGATGATCAATGAACATGTGAAAGCGATGAATAAAACCTTAGCCCCTTACGAACAATTAAAACGTGTAGCCATTTTAAGCAAAGAATGGAGCATTGAAGGTGGCGAGTTAACTCCTAAAATGAGTTTGAAACGTAAGATCATCAAAGAAAAGAACATGGATGCGATTACAAAAATTTTTGCAGTAGAGGATTAATAAAAAGTTAGACAGTTGGCAAGTTTTGAAAGTTTGTCAGTTCGAGCGAAGTCGAGAACCGAAATAAAAATATGCCTTATCAATGCATCCCATATCCGATAAATTAATTTCCTGGTACAAAAAACATAAGCGCGATCTGCCCTGGCGTAATACTGATGATCCCTATAAGATCTGGCTTTCTGAGATTATTTTGCAGCAAACACAAGTAGTACAGGGCCTGAACTATTACATAAAATTCACGGAAACATTTCCAACAGTGATCGATCTGGCCAATGCACCCGAAGATAAAGTGATGCATTTATGGCAGGGTTTGGGTTACTATTCAAGGGCGCGTAATTTACACTCAGCCGCTAAATTCATTAAAGCAAATTATAAAGGTAAATTTCCAAACACATACGACACTATTAAAGAATTAAAAGGTGTGGGCGATTATACGGCAGCAGCTGTATCATCCTTTGCTTTTGGTTTACCACACGCTGTTGTTGATGGAAACGTTTACAGAGTATTAGCACGTTTATTTGATATTGATACACCGATAAATTCTACTAAGGGAAAAAAAGATTTTCAGTCCATAGCTAATGAATTATTAAACAAAAAAAAGCCGGCATTACATAATAGTGCCATCATGGAATTTGGTGCTTTATGGTGCAAACCTCAAAATCCAAAATGTGAAGACTGTCCTTTACAGGTTCATTGCCTGGCTTTTCAAAATAATACAGTTAATACGCGTCCCGTTAAGGAGAACAAGATCAAAATAAAGAACAGATACCTGCATTATTTTATTCTGAATTATAAGAGCGATGTTTACATTCAAAAACGAACCGAAAAGGATATCTGGCAAAATTTATATGAATTTTACTTAATAGAAACAGCTGAACCAACAGATGCCGGGATATTATTTAAACATAAAGCATTAAAGAGCCTGATCTCAGATTTCAAAGTACAGGCTGTAGTTCCGGCCAAAAAACATATTCTTTCACATCAACATTTATATGCCACGTTCTATGAATTGAATATTTCAGTACCTATAAAATCAAAAACATTGATAAAAATAAAACGCATTGAGCTGGGCAATTTTGGTTTACCGCAGCTTATCACTAAATACTTATCGAAGGTATAGACAGGTTAATGTTTAAAAAACGCCCTTTTATATTGTTAAAATTTAAATAAGTACCTAAAATTTGGTACTTTTATTGCAATTATAATTAAAAATTTACGAAATGAAATTATTTTCTATTTTTTCTGTATTGTTAAGCTTATTAATACTTGTTGCATGTACCAAAGATATTGGGCCTAATCCCGACCTGGTAAAAACAGATTTTTGCGATACAATTAGTTTTGATAAACATATAAAACCCATTATTGAGGCCAATTGTATCTCTTGTCATACCCCTGGCCAGATTGGAAACGGTGATTTTGATACCGACATGTATGCAGGCCTTAAATCAAAAGTAGATAACAATACCTTAAAAGGCCGTGCCGTTGATCGCACTATATTTCCAAATATGCCATATAGCGATCCGCCCTATAGTTTACCTCCGCTTTCCGAATCAGACAGAAAAACGCTGGGTTGTTGGATAGATGCAGGCGCACCGAATAATTAATATTAAAAATAACCTTATGATAAAATCAGTAATTACCCTGTTTTGCGTTATTGCGTTAACCCTAACTGCTAACGCACAATTGTACAAAGGAAAGCCGGATGCTTCATCTATTACTTTCTTTTCCAAATCACCTTTGGAAGATATTGACGCTACCAATAAAAAAGTGAGCGTAGTATTAAGAACTACTACCAATGATCTGCAATTTGCCGTTCCAATGATCAGCTTTAAGTTTCCAAAGCCTTTAATGGAAGAACATTTTAATGAGAATTACGTCGAGTCAACAAAATTTCCTACCAGTACTTTCAAAGGAAAAATAGTTGAAACCATTGATTTTACAAAAGATGGCGAACATAAAGTAACCGTAAAAGGACCACTCGAGTTACATGGTGTAACCAAAGATGTTGAAGCTACAGGTACAATTACCATCAAAGGAACTGAAGTTCATATAGTATCTGCTTTTAAAATCAAAGTGGCCGATTATAACATTAAAGTGCCTTCGTTATATGTACAAAACATTGCAGAAGTAGTAGATGTAAAAGTAAATGCCGTATTGGAGCCTTTTACAAAAAAATAATAATTCAAAAAATACATTTATAGTTTCTTTTTAAACCACTAGCTATGATTAAAAAAATTACATTTTGTTTCGGTATGCTTATGTCACTTGCCTCTTTTGCGCAGGACGACCTATTGGATCTGGTAAAAGAAGAGCCAAAAAATGAACCACCTAAATCTGTATACGCAACATTTAAAACCACTAAAATTGTTAATGCCCAAAACATTGAAACGGTAAAAAAACGTAATCTGGATTACAGGATCACCCACCGTTTTGGCAATATTTATAACAGTTCAAGTAAAGATGCTTTAAATGAAGCTGCGCACAATGCTTTTGGTATGGATAACTCTACCGATATCCGTATGTCGTTTGATTATGGTATCACTGATAAATTAACTGTTGGTATTGGTAGAAGTAAATACAGAGAAATGAATGACGCTACTATTAAATGGCGTTTTTTAACACAGCGAGAAGACAATAAGATCCCAGTATCGGTTTGTTTTTATGGTAATTTAGGTTACTCCTCTATGACAACCGATAATTTGTATGCAGGAACCATTCGTCCTAAAACCAATGAGGCGCACCGTGTGCAGTATGCCAGTCAGTTATTGATAGCCCGTAAATTTAACAGTTGGTTTTCTCTACAGATCATGCCAACATACATTCACCGCAATTTTATTAAACAGCAGTTAAATGTAAATAATAACAAAGAAGATGAAAATGGATTATTTTCTTTAGGAATTGGTGGTCGTTTAAAATTGACCAAACGTTTTGCGTTGGTTGCTGATTATTTCTACAATTTCTCTGAATATCAAACCAATAATCCTAATGCATACTATAATCCACTAGGTGTAGGTTTTGAAATTGAGACCGGCGGACATGTATTCCACATTAATTATACAAATGGTGCTGCAATTCTTGAAAGTAGTTTATTAACTACAACTCAGGATACGTGGACAAAAGGACAGATCAAACTTGGATTCAACATCTCAAGATGGTTTGCGTTATAATGTAAATTTGCGTGACAAAACAGGATCCCATTTCAAAAACAAGTAATGATTCTTTATTGAATGCGAATGGCCTGAAAATAGAACATAATTCTGTTTTTGTTGGTCATACTTTAAAGCCAACGCATCAAACCCCCATTTTAAGGATCAGTGAGCCTACTTACTGGCAAGGGATTGTACTGTTCCTGATCTTTTCAATATACGTGCTGATAAAAGTTTCGGAGCCTAGAAAAATATTAAAAATATTTATTTCGGTCTTCAGTCTGCAGGAATCCAAACAATTATTCAGGGAAGAATTCAAACTCACAAAAAGGCTCTCAGTTTTGTTGGGTATAGGATTTATTCTGGTCGTAGCTTTTTTGATCCAAAAGACAAATCACTATTTTGGATTGATCCTGAACGATTCTTCTCAAATACAACAATATTTGTTTTTCATAGCAGTAGTTGCGTTAGTTTACCTGATAAAATTTTTGGCAAATTACTTGCTGGCCTTTATTTCTTCCAATAACGACCTTGCCCGCGAATACCTGTTCAATGTGTTTGTTTTTGCCCAAACCATTGGCATTCTCATATTTCCCCTGATCATTTGCCTGCAGTTTACCAAATACCCCACAGAATGGTTCTTATACCCTGCCCTGATCATTTGCGCCGGGTTTTATGGCTTACGGATGTTCAGAGGTTTTATTATTTCTTCAGCGGAACAAAACATAGGAATTCTCTATCTTTTTTTGTACCTTTGTGCCTTGGAAATTTTACCAATGTTAGTATTGATAAAGTTTTTGTTAGTTAATTTTTAAGCGTCGATTTTTAATATGTCTAAAAAGAACAAAAAATCTATTAAAGCGTCTTCTAAAAAGGTGGCTTCAAAAGCCCCAAAAGCTTCCTCGGGTAAAAGCAAAAAAGTAGTAGCAAAAGCTAAGTCTTCAGCAAAACCTGCGAAGAAAATTCAAAAACCTTTGGTTAAGAAAACTGTTGCTAAAAAAATTACTAAAAAATCAATTCCGGCAAAAACCAGAAAAGTTGCTATAAAGAAAGTGGCAGCAAAGAAAAAAATAACAGCTAAAGCACCTATTGCTAAAAAAGTTGTAAAAAAAACGGTTAAAGTTGTAAAAAAAGCCATAGCAAAAAAAGCACCTGCTAAAGTTGCTCCTGTAGTTACAGCTAAAAAAGCGACTTTACCTGTTGCACCAAAAACTCCGGCACCTGCAAAAATCGCTGCTCCAAAAGCAGAAAATACAACTAGTGCCGAAAAATTTGTAAAAGTTGGCGTTAAAACAAAAAAACAATTGGTTGCAGTAACACCTCAACCGGTTATTGAAGTATCCGATTATCCAAAGAACAGAGTTAAAACCCTATTGATCTCTCAGCCAAAACCTGAGAACGATAAAAATCCTTATTACGACTTAGCAAAAAAATATAACCTGATCGAAACATTTCGTCAGTTCATTAAAATTGAAGGTATTCCCGTTAAAGATTTCAGGTCTCAACGTATTGATATTTTAGAACATAAAGCTGTGATCTTAACAAGCCGCATGGCAGTTGATCACTATTTTAGAATGTGTAACGAAATGCGTGTAACGGTTCCTGAATCAATGAAATACTTTTGCATTAATGAAGCAACAGCTTACTACCTGCAAAAGTACATTCAGTACCGTAAACGTAAAATCTTCTTCGGACACCAAACTATCCAGGATCTGGTAGATGTGATCAGAAAGAACCGTGAAGAGAGATTTTTGTTACCTGCTGCTGATGTTCACAAAGAACAGATCTGTGATTTTTTAGACGCTATTAATATCAAGTATACAAAAGCGGTAATGTACAGAACTGTAAGTGCCGATTTATCTGATATTAAAAACTTAAACGACTACGATATCCTGGCATTTTTTACGCCGGCAGGTATCAATTCTTTGAAACATAATTTTCCAAACTTTAAACAAGGAAATACACGTATTGCCTGTTTTGGTGCTGCTACAGCAAACACACTAAAGAAACACGGTTACCGGTTGGATATTTATGCTCCTAACCCTAAGAACCCAAGTATGTCGGGTGCTTTGGATGAGTATATCAGAGAGGCTAATAAAAGATAAAATAAAATCGGTTTGAGATTGAAAAACCGAAGTTAATTTACGGTTCATCTCATGAGTTTTACCTTTACTAAAATAGAACGTTTGTGTAGCAAAAAAGCTATCGACGATCTGTTTGCTACCGGTAAATCAAAAACACAATTTCCTTTTAAAGTAATGTATAAACCGGCCGACTTTGAAAGTCCATTTCCAATAAGAGCCATGTTTGTAGTGCCAAAGAAAAAACACAAGCGTGCTAATAAAAGAAATGATATCAAACGCCGAATGCGCGAAGTATATCGCTTACACAAACATACTTTATACGAATCGCTTAAAACTCAAAAGCTGGATATTATGTTCATTTGTTTGAGCAACGAAGAACTGGAATATGGGGCGATCGAAAAAAGTTTGCTTCAGTTAATGGAAACGCTAGGGAAGCAGGAATTTTTAGCAATAGAGAAATAACTATTTCCCGATCTCATCCAAACTCTTCATCACCTTTTCTTTCAGCTCTTCTTTAAATAAAACCAGTTTATCAAAAATAGCTTTGTCCTGGCAACCTAAGATTTGAGCAGCTAAAATACCTGCATTTTGCGCAGCATTTACAGCAACCGTTGCTACAGGAACACCGTTTGGCATTTGAACAATAGATAATAAAGAATCCCAACCATCAATAGAGTTACTGGATTTTACAGGAACGCCAATAACCGGTAAGGGCGTTAAGGAAGCTACCATGCCTGGCAAGTGTGCTGCACCGCCAGCACCGGCAATAATAACTTTAAAGCCATTCTTGTGGGCGTTCTTAGCATAATCAAACATACGCTCAGGCGTGCGGTGTGCCGATACGATAGTTACTTCGTGAGGAATGTCCATTTTTTTTAGGAAATCTGCTGCATCGTTCATGATCTTTAGATCACTGCTGCTTCCCATAATAATACCTACCATATCTTTTAGTTTTTAAATTTTATTTTGTTCGTCACCCTGAACTTGTTTCAGGGTCTGTGAGATGCTGAAACAAGTTCAGCATGACTACTAACTAACTATCTTCACTAAATCTTTAACCGTTATTGCTTTCTTCTTTGCCAAATTCAAATCATCATCTATCACGGTAATGTGTCCCATTTTACGGAAAGGCTTAGTAGTTGTTTTTCCGTACAAATGAATATACACTCCTTTATATTTAATAGCATCTGTTAATCCTTCGTATTTAGCCGGACCTTCATGATTTTTTTCACCTAATAAGTTGATCATCACAGCTGGCTTAATAATACTTGTATCACCCAAAGGTAAATTTAAAATGGCTCTTAAATGCTGTTCAAACTGCGAAGTGATGTTCCCTTCAATGGTTTGATGTCCGCTGTTGTGAGGCCTTGGTGCTACTTCATTTACCAATACCTTACCATCTTTGGTCACAAATAACTCAACCGCTAATATTCCAACTATATTTAATTTTTCGGCAATCTTAATTGCAATTTCAGTAGCCTGCTTATCAATACTCTTTTTAATATTTGCCGGCGAAAACAAGAACTCTACTAAATTGGCCTCCGGGTTAAATTCGCATTCAACTGCCGGGAAACATTTAGTTTCACCGCTTTCGTTACGGGCAACAATTACAGAGATCTCTTTATCAAAATCAACTAATCGTTCCAATACACTTGGCACTTCAAAGGCATGCTCTATTTTGTTAGGATGCCCTAATTTCACAACACCTTTCCCGTCATAACCGCCGGTGCGCATTTTTTGAAAGAAGGGAAAAAAATCTTTGTATTTTTCGATCTGCGCTTTATTCTCTACCAGAAAAAAATCGGGGCTCGGAATATCATTTCGTTGGTAAAACATTTTTTGCAAGCCTTTGTCCTTAATGATCTCTATCACTTCGGGTTGAGGAAATACTTTTTTACCAAGCTTTTGCAGATCTTTTAATGCTTCCACATTCACGTTCTCTATTTCGATCGTGATAATGTCTTTATCCTTACCAAATTTATACACCGTGTCATAATCGGTAAGGCTGCCTTTGGTAAATTCATTGGCAATAGCCTTGCAGGGGGCATTGGCATCAGGATCTAAACAACAAATGTAAAGGTTGTAATTGATGGCGCTTTGTATCATCATCCGGCCAAGCTGGCCGCCGCCCAGTACGCCTATTTTAATTTTATTGGGTTGGAAATAAGTCACGGATAAAGGTAAATATTTTTTGGTAAAGTTAAGTATATAGTATTTATGGATTTTTTGGGCGTGCCCCTGCAAAAGAGGCAGTAGGGTCGGGCTGTCGCTGCAATCTTTGCATCGAAAAGATGCAAAGGATTTTCGTTTGCATCCCTCACGCGGAAGAGCACAATAAAAAAACCGCCATAAAGCGGTTTTTCTGATCTATTTAGCGGCTTTCTTAGCAGCTGCTTTTTTCGGTGCTGCTTTCTTTTCTGCAACTTCCGTTTTTGCTTTTGCAGTAGTTGTTTTTGCTTTTTTACGTGGACGAAGATTTCCAAATGAACCTACTTGAATTTTTCCACGTCGTGATTTTTGATCGCCTTTTCCCATAATTTGAATGTGTTTAAATTTATAGTCTCAAAAATAGCTTAATTAATGATATTTTCAAACATAAAAATCAAAGTCTGATAATAATGTTTGAGTTCGAGGCTTCGAGATTTAAAATTCAGGAGTTTACAATGGCAAATGACTGAATTTTAAGAGAGAATAATGATGAAATCGAATATTATTACAGACTTTAAAAACGTTTGTTAGGGTTAAAAGGCTTAGTTGGCTTTTCGATCGTTGTTAAAATAGAGGTCATTTTTTGTTTATCAGCCAATACCTTTTTTGCTTCTGTAACATCCGCATCAAATTTTAATGCTGTTTCAATTCTGCCTTTTTGGAAAGCAAAGCGTGAAGCAATTTCTTCTTCAATAAATTGTTTGATCTCAGACTTGAATCGGATAAGGTCATCTTTTTTATTTGATGCCATTTTATTTACTAAAGCATCATACTCTGACTTAATGCTTTCGAAATATTTTTCATTGGTAGCGTCTGCCTTCAGATCCTCCAGTTCAAAATCACTCTGTGTTTTATATTTGTAATCTTTATCTTTTAAATACTCAACAAAGCCATTGTAATCGCTATCAGAAAATGCTGAATTAGCATTATGTTGAGGATGTTTAAGTAAATACTGATTCACAAAGGTAAACACATGGTTCCTGTTTAAAAGTGTCAATAAAATATTACTGTATTTGATAGGCTCTGTTTTTACATCCGGCAAAATTCCTGCCCCATCATAGATGATACGTCCGTTCTTTGTTTTAAAAGCTGTGATCAGTGAATCAGGTACTCTTTCAACCCTTCCTTCTTCATCTTTGTGTGTATAGTCAAGAGCCTGTATGCAACGACCGCTAGGTATATAGTATTTGGCAACTGTAACTTTCAATTTAGTATTGTAAGTAAGATCTCTGGTTTGTTGCACCAATCCTTTTCCGTAAGAACGTTGGCCCATGATCACAGCCCTGTCAAGATCCTGCAAAGCGCCCGAAACGATCTCGGATGCTGAAGCCGAATTATTATCTACCAATACTACTAAAGGCATTTGTGTATCAATAGGTGTGTATAACGAAAAATACTGCTTATTCCAGTCTTTCACTTTTCCTTTGGTTGATACTACTTCGTTGTTCTTCTCAACAAATAAATTAACAATATTCACAGCTTCATTCAATAAACCGCCCGGATTCCCACGCAGATCTAGAATCAACGATTTGCAATTCTTCTCCTTTAATTTCACTAAAGCTTCTTTTACCTCGCCTGAGCAGTTATCAGTAAAACTGGTTAACTTAATGTAGCCAACTTCTGAGTTTAGCATATCATAATATGGCACTGCTTTTACTTTGATCTCCTCGCGGTTCAAACTCACCTCATTTGGAGTAGTTTGGCCCAAACGAATGAATTTTAATTTAATAGGTGTACCTGCCTGACCTTTCAACATGTTGGTAATATCCTCTGTTTTTTTACTAGATACGTTAACTCCATTCACTTCAATGATTTCATCACCTGCCCTTAAGCCTGCTTTAAATGCAGCAAAATTCTCATAAGGCTCGGTAACGGTAATTTTATTATTTACATCCTGTATCAAAGCGCCAATACCCCCATATTCGCCGGTGGTCATGAATCTGTAATCTTCAATATCATTCTCGGCATAATAATTAGTATAGGGGTCAAGGGAAGCCAGCATCGCTTCGATGCCTGTTTTCATTAATTGCCCTGGTTTTGTTTCATCAACATAAGCAATATTTAATTCGCGGTAAAGTGTATTGAATACATCCAGGTTCTTGGAAACCTCGAAATAATCCTGAGAAAAGTTAAATGCAAATAGCGAAGTAATGCATAAACAAGCGATGATAATATATTTTTTCATAAGCGTATTTTTGTAGGTTTAATTATGTCATCAAACATTTGACATGTATGTATAATTACAAATTAAACATTGTGATACATAAAATTAATTAAAAAACCCATGGTAAAATCCGTATTTAAGGTTTTTTATAACAACAAAGGTATGAATGGCTTGTTTAGTAAATCAGTGGCTTCACTAAGTAAAAATCGGGTTTCACCCATCTGTACGGTAAATGGCACGATTTTTCTTTACTTTTGTTTTAGAAATCCCCGAGTTAACACAATGTAAACCCATTTAAATGATAATACAATGGCAACACAACAACTCACTATACCCATGTTTCCGCTTAATATTGTACTATTACCCGGCGAAACAAAAACCCTTCACATTTTTGAAGAACGCTACAAACAATTAGTAGCCGATTGTTTAGATAACGAAGCTCATTTTGGAATTCCTTTCATTCACCAAAAATCTATGGGCGATTATGGCATTGAAGTAAAAATAAGTAATGTGATCAAAAAATACGACAACGGAGAAATGGATATTGCCATTGAAGCCGTGAAAGTTTTTAAGATCGTTGAATTTTCGAAAGTATTGCCTCCTAAATTATATGGTGCCGGCATTATACAATATGAAGAAGACCTCATCGAAAAACCATCGCACATTATTCAGGAGTTAACTAAAGAATACATGTGGGTTTCTCAGGAAAACACCATCCCAATCGATGCCTTTGATAATTCTAACATTTATGGTATTGCAAGATTGCTCGATCTTTCGGCTTTAGAAAAATATGAATTACTAAAGGCCAAAACTACGCACGAAAAAGAAGAATATCTGAAACCAAAGATCAAGTTATTCATTCATCTGATCAAAACAGAGAACGATCTGAAATCGAAGTTTGTATTGAATTGATTATTTTCTTTTTGCTTGAACAAAAAGAAACACGAAAAGACAATTCGCCAACCTCCATTTACCCCGCAAAAGCCTACCAGGATGGCCTTCCCACATGCTGGCTCAAAGCTTATGTCCCGCGCCGAATTGCCAAAAGCCGCCGCATTATTACTAACGTATGATAAGTTCGTTAAAAGAATAACTATAAAAAAAGCCTCTCCTGAAACGCAATTCCGCGTGAGGGATGCAAGCGAAAATCCTTTTTGTGCCTCCTTTACAAAAAGATTGTAGCGGGCCAGCCCGACCCCGCCGCCTCTTTTGCGGGGGCACGCCCAATTTTATATTTTACTGGTTCTTCAACACCGTTAACTAAAAAAGCCTCTCTCGTTTCCGAAAGAGGCTTTTTATTTAAGTTGATCTTAAATTATTTTTTAGCCGGAGCTGCATTTGTTTCAGTAGCTACCGCACGTGTAGTTGTTACAGAAACAACTGATACGTTTTTAGCATTTAATAACGTAGTGTCTTTTACGTTGATATCACCAACTGCAATTGAATCACCGATATCTAACTTAGTAATGTCAATTTCAATAGTATCAGGTAATGTAGCAGCAATACCGCGAGCTCTTAACTTACGCATTTTCAATACTAACTTACCACCTTTTTTAACGCCTTCAGATTGTCCCGTGATAACAACCGGAATGTTAGCCGTTACCGGTTTACCATCCTGGATCTCTAAGAAATCTGCGTGAATTAATTTATCATTGATCTTGTGATATTGCGCCTCTTGTAATACAGTTTTGTAAACTTTACCATCTAAGTCGATCTCAACGATGTGTGCATTTGGAGTAAAGATAACCGGTTTGAAAGCACGGATATCTGCTTCAAAGTGAATTTGTTCTTTTCCACCATAAATTACACATGGTACATTTCCTTTTTCTCTAACCGCCTTAGCGTTTACTTTTCCTACGTTCGTACGTAACGAACCGCTCAATGTTACTGATTTCATTATTTTATTTTTGTGATGTATTTAAAATGCCCGTTTCATTTTATCTACACCGGTTATTTGTTTTATACGGGTTAATTACATTATAAAGTTGCTGCTGATAGACTCATAGTTTTGTACGCTATGAATTACCTTGGCAAATAATTCGGCTACTGATAATACTTTAATTTTTGCACTCTCTTGTTTCAATGGCACTGTATCTGTTACGATCAACTCCGTTAATTTAGAGTTATTGATATTTTCATACGCTTTTCCTGATAAGATAGCATGTGTACAAACTGCTCTTACGCTTAATGCGCCGCGCTCCATCATCATATCGGCTGCTTTACATAAAGTTCCACCGGTATCAACTAAATCATCCACCAACACTATGTTTCTTCCTTCAATTTCACCAATAGCGGTCATATGATCTACTACATTAGCCTTTGTACGCTGTTTGTAGCAAATTACGATCTCTGATTTTAAATGCTTGGCATAGGCATTTGCACGCTTACTTCCGCCCATATCAGGAGCTGCAATGGTTAAGTTTGGTAAATTTAAACCTTGTATATACGGTAAAAAGATTGAAGAAGCGTATAAATGATCTACCGGAATATCAAAGAATCCCTGAATTTGATCAGCATGCAAATCCATTGTCATCACACGGGTTGCGCCGGCTAAAGCCAACATATCGGCTACTAATTTAGCGCCAATCGCCACACGTGGCTGATCTTTTCGGTCCTGGCGGGCATACCCAAAATAAGGTAATACTGCTATTACTTCTTTGGCGGACGCGCGTTTAGCGGCATCCAACATTAAAAGCAATTCCATTAAATTATCGGCCGGCGGCATGGTCGACTGGATAGCAAACACGCTTTGTCCGCGGATACTTTCGTCATAAGACACCTGAATTTCCCCATCGCTAAAGCGATAGTGAGACATTTTACCCAAATCTTTACCATACGATTTTGCAATCTGTTCGGCTAAAGTGTTTGTAGCACTACCTGAAAATAATCTAACGTCTGTTTCCATTTTGTGTTTAAGGGACGCAAATATAGGATTTTTAGTGGTTTTTCGCACTATTTTTTGCCTGTTTTTTCCTATTCAATAAAATTCTATTACATTTGCAGCCCTTATTGTCACGAAATTGGCAAAAAGGAGTCTAAAATGCCTGGCGGTCCCGATAGCTATCGGGAGGTAGACGCGCCAAGATTGCAGAGTGAAGCAATTAAAAAAACTAAATGCCCAGCTGGCGGAATGGTAGACGCGCTGGTCTCAAACACCTGTGGGAAACCGTGCCGGTTCGAGTCCGGCGCTGGGTACAGATAAATGAAAAAGGGTTAAAGCTATGCTTTGACCCTTTTTTTGTTTCTAGTCCGACATAAAGCTGTGCTTGAATGGAGGGATGGAAACAAAAAAAGAAAATCCGCAGGATTTGACTTTTTCATTTTCAAAATGTCACAGAACGGTCCGCTGCATCGGCAGCAATCCGGCGCTGGGTACAAAAGCAAAAACCCTTGATAATTGAATGTTTATGAAGGGTTTTAGTTCGATAATGTATCAACAAGACACAAATCACATTTTCAAATACTTACTTGTTCAAGTTTAATAAGGGATTTAGTACTTTTAAACCTTAAACCTATCTACGATGGACTCAAAAATAAGTAAACATGAAATTGATAATAGACTAACAGAGCTTTTTATGGGGACATTTGGGTTTGATGAAGCAGAGTACGACTATTTTTTATCGCATTTTACAAAAAAACTTCTAAAGAAAAAACAAATTTATAGTACTGCCGGCAGCATCGCCAATTCTAAAGCATACGTAAATAAAGGTTGTGCGCGCACATTTGTGGTTGACGAAGATGGAAATGAAAAGATCCTGTATTTTTCTTTTGAAGATTTCTGGCTGTGTGATTTCGAAAGTTTTAGTACCGGTCTGCCGGGGAAGCATAACGTTGAAACGCTCGAGGATAGCGAATTACTTATTATTTCTAAAAACGATTGGATAAAGCTGGAAAAAGAAATACCCAAAATGAATCAGTGGTATATTCGGAAAGTTGCAAGGTCAGCCGGTGCAATGCTTAACAGGCTTGCCGAAGTAAAAATAGAGTCTCCGGAAGAACGTTACCTCAACCTTCTTAAAACAAAACCATATATATTCCAGCGCGTACCATTAAAGCATATTGCAGCATTTTTAGATATCCAGCCTCAGTCGTTAAGCCGAATGAGAAAAAGGCTTCTTTAATAACCCTCCATATTTCATTTCTGAACCTGGGTTAACTTTTTTGTTGAATCCATACTATAGTTTTGCTCCATAAATTAAATATGGAGTCCAGAAACCATTTAAAAAAAACGGGGCGGAACTGAAAAGCCATACGAGTAGGGGATTAATTAAATTAATAAAATGGTAACTATAATTGGACAACATGAAGTTGCGAATTTCGCAGAATGGAAAAAAACATTTGATGCTGATGAACAGAATCGTTCTAATGCCGGATTAAAAACTGTGGGGGTGTACACATCCTTAAAAAACCCGAACGATGTTACATTTATTTTTGAAGCTCCGGGATCAGAAGGAATAGAAGCTATGATGACAGACCCGGCCTTCGGAGAAAAAATGAAAAATGCCGGTGTGCTTTGTATGCCGGACGTTAAAGTATTAATTAATAAAAACTAACCTTTTAAAACCCAAACATTATGAAAAAAGTATTTTTAGCAACACTAGCACTAATCGCAATTATTTCTTTTGCATTTACATCTAAAAGCGAAGACAAGAAAGTAACCATTCTTATTTCTCACGAAGTGAAAGATTTTGACGCCTGGAAAAAAGGATTTGATAGCGATGAAGTAAATCGTAAGAATGCCGGCATGAAGGTCATTGCTTTGTATCGTTCGACAGACAAGCCAAATGTTATTACAGGACTTATTGAGGCGCCAAATGCTGAAGTAGCTAACAAATTTTTGAGCAATCCGGATTTAAAAGCTAATATGGAAAAGGCGGGTGTTATTTCTGCTCCTGATATCAGGATGCTGAACAAAGTTCAATAAATTACCAAGTGAATTTAATCTTACCCTCTGCTTTCAAGACTGAATGAACAGATAAATTATTCATAAGAATTCTAAGCCTCTGGGAATCATCTAAAAAGTTCGATAAATCCAACCCGTAGGGCACAACTCCAAAAAAGTTGGCCTTTTTTAGAGTTTTTTTCTTTTAATCGATGCCTAAAACGGTAGTGTTAAACGGAAGGATATCTTAATTAATTTATTTTGCTTATTTTCATGTCGTCACAATTGATTGAAAATTTATTAATAAGATATTATGTACACCCACAGGCGATATGGATTTTGGATGATTTTCAATTGGAGTAAAAAGCCTTTTATTATTGGAGCTGTTTATTCGCTTATTCTAACTTTTTTGTTTGAGTTTGTTTACCACAAATTGAATTTTGATTTTTCTTTTGAGTGGCAGCCTATCAGTATTTTAGGTATTTCAGTGGCGTTTTATTTAGGATTTAAAAATAATGCCAGCTATGATAGAACCTGGGAGGCTCGGAAAATCTGGGGCGGAATTGTTAACAATTCCAGAACTTTTGGAACAGCCGTTTGTAGTTTTTTTAAAGGAGAAAACAATGAAGTTATAAAAAGAGAAATATTACACAGGCATATCGCTTGGTTAACTGCTTTAAGATTTCAGTTAAGGTTAGAGCGGGAATGGGAACACACAGAATATAGATTAAAAGGGAAATACAATCCAAACATAAGTGAATTTCATTTTCACGATTTGGAAAAAGAACTAAAGAAGTTACTTTGCGATGAAGAGTTTGCCCTTTATAAAGGGAAAACAAATATGGCAACTCAAATTCTCCACAAGCAGTCTGTAAGATTACAAGAACTCAAAGACAAAGGCTATTTTGATGATTTTAGACACATGGAGTTTCATAAAATAATTACTGAATTATATGCAGAACAAGGCAGATGTGAACGCATCAAAAATTTCCCTTTTCCAAGACAGTATTCATCAGTTGCATTGTGGATGACCATCATTTTTTCAGTTATAGCTCCTTTTGGTTTATTGAATATATTTCACGATTTAAGAAGTCACACGGTTTGGCTTACTATTCCGTTTTCTGCATTAATCATTTGGATGTTTTTCTTAACGGAAATGATTGGTGATTTTTCTGAAAATCCTTTCGAAGGAACCTACAACGATGTTCCTATCACTTCAATTTCACGTTCAATTGAAATTGATTTAAGAGAAATGCTTAATGAGAAGGACATACCAAAACCTATTACTGCCGAAAATGGATTTTTAATGTAACATCTAACGATAGACGCGCTAGTCTCAAACACCTAGGGAAAACATGCTGGTATGAGTCCGGAGCTGGTTTAAATAAATGAAAAAAGGTTAAAGCTTCGCTCGAATGGAGGGAAACAAAAAAAGAAAAATCGCAGGATTTGACTTCTTCCTTTTCAGGATGACCCGGAACGCACCGCCCCATCGGGGCAATCCAGTGCTGAATAGTTTTTTAGTGCCGCTTTAGCAGATTTTTCTTATAAAATCAATCCCAGGCTTTAACTATTACCATTAAGTGAAAATATAAATAACTACATTGGTATTGATTTTTACTTTAATCCAGACTTTTGAACCGTATGAAAACAAAACTATTTTTATTACTCTTTGGTCATTTAACAATAACCTCCTTTTCACAAAATGTAAAAACCTTGGACTCTCTGCTAAACGTTGCAAAGATCGCTAAGGATGATACATCAAAATCAAACCTGTTAAATAAAATTTCAGCTACTTATCTGGAGATCGATCTCGACAAATCATTCGATTTTGCAAAACAATCACTCGCTCTATCAGAAAAGATCGGCTATAAAAAAGGAGTTGGAAATGCCTATTTTTCAATGGGGAATATTTGTAATTACAAAGCAGAACATCTTGAAGCCATTACCTGGTTTAAAAAATCTTTGTCCATAAGACAAGGGCTTTCGTTAATGTCGGACGTTGGCCAAGCCTACAGTAGTATAGGTTACTGTTACGAAGATATGGGCAACTTTCCCGAAGCTAAAAAAAATTATATTTCCTCACTAAAAATCCGTGAGCAGCTAAAAGATAAAATAGGAATTGCAAGAAGTAATTCAAATATTGGAAACATTTACTATCAAACCCAAAATTTTACTGAAGCGCTTAAATTTTTGCTTCCTGCTATAAAAGTATATGAAGAATTTGGAGAAAAAAGAATGATAGCCGCTGTTAGTCATAATATAGGGGTTATTTACATGCTTCAAAATAAACCCGAGGCTATGACTTTTTTACAAACCGCGCTAAAAATTAATGAAGAAATGGGCAACCGGTTTTGGAAAACTAATAACCTGGTTGCTATAAGTGGACTTTATAGTAGCCAAGGCAATTTAGCCGAATCAGAAAAATGTTTAAAGACAGCACTTACACTATTAGAAGAATCAGGGCAAAAAGAAGGGATGATAAACGTCTACAATGATTTGGCACAATTAAACATGTCTCAAAAAAAATATGCTGAGGCAAGAGCAAATCTTAATAAGGCTTTAATACTTGCAACAAGTTCAAATAGCCTTACCAAACGCCAAACTTGCTATAGCAATTTAGCAGAGTTAGAAAAACAAGTTGGCAATCATGAAAAAGCACTGGAATATTACAAAATATCCGTTGCACTTCGCGATAGTGTGTTTAGTGAAGAAAACATAAAAAAAATGACAGAACAACAAATGCAATATGATTTTGATAAGAAAGAAACATTAACAAAAGAGGCTCAGGCAAGAAAGGACATTATAATTCAAAAGGAAATTCAAAATCAAAAAACTCTGCGTAATGCACTTATTGGTGGATTTATTTTAGTGCTTCTTGCGGCGTCATTATTCTTTTTCCAACGAAATAAGATCAATAAAGAAAAGAAACGAAGCGATCACCTCTTACATCTGGTTGAAGAAAAACACAAAGAAATAACAGATAGTATTAATTACGCTGAGAGAATACAGCGAAGTTTTATTGCTTCAAAAGAAATACTTGATGAAAATCTAAAAGATTATTTTGTGTTTTTTAAACCAAAAGCTATTGTAAGTGGCGATTTTTATTGGGCAAGTAAATTATCAAACAGGGGTTTTATTTTGGCAACAGCAGATAGCACAGGGCATGGTGTACCGGGAGCCATTATGAGTTTGTTAAACATTACAAGTTTAGAATCAGCAATAAAAGATGGTTATGTAGATCCGGCAGAAATATTAAACGATACCCGCAAAACCATCATTCAGCGTTTAAAAAAAGATGGTAGCGAAGAAGGCGGGAAAGATGGCATGGATGCCAGTTTAATATGCTTTGACTTTGTAAAACATACATTTACCTATTCAGCCGCCAATAATCCTATTTGGGTAGTGCGAAAAAATGAGCTGATAGAACTTAAAGCCGATAAAATGCCGGTTGGCAAACATGATAGAGATTTTGAACCATTTACCCAACACGAATTCGAAATGCAAAACGATGATATTGTATATACTTTAACTGATGGGATGCCTGACCAGTTTGGTGGAACAAAAGGAAAAAAGTTTATGTATAAACGACTGAAAGAGTTATTGATCTCAATGTCAACTACACCAATGGAAATTCAAAAACAAAAACTTTCAGAAGTATTAACTGATTGGAAAGGCAATATTGAACAAGTAGATGATATATGTATTATCGGCATTCGCATTTAACATTACATTGATGACAGATCCATCTCATAGCGCAAATCAAATTCACTGTGTCACAAATTTTAAAGATCTTGTGGCAACTCCTTTTCATGGACAAGTAAATGCAATGTGCTGGACCCGTAAACTAACAGGTGATTTTTCTGAGATCGTTCATAAGATAGAATTAAATGAAAATATAGTTACACTTGATGAAGAGAAACTTCTTAAACTTCAATTGAATGAACAGGGACAGCTTGCCCGTGACATTCTTTTAAACGACTTGAATGTTTTGAAAGCTCATGGCAAGGCTCCAATCCTAAATTTGATCAGGTACTATGAGAGAGATAATGCCTATCCATTTTTTCCAACCGATGTGTATTCTTTTCATGTAGATCGCTCTCCAATACCAACCGATACCTTTTTATGCACTTACTATGGCGAATCGAGCGAAATATTACCAAATTCACAAGCCATACAAAAAATACTTGTTCCCGAAATACGCGATGAACTCAAAAAACTATATCATGGCCCGAATGAAAGATTTGAAGCATTTTTAAGCGAACATTTCTTTGATCTGCATTATCAACCTAAACCTAATACACAACCGATCAGCTTAGGCATCGGTCATTTATGGAAGCTCGCCGTTGATTATCCTCAAAGCAAAGTGCTTCCTTGTCTTCACCGTGCGCCAAAAGAAAACGGGCAGACCCGCTTGTTGATGATCTGTTGAATTCAAAACATAGTTTTCCCTAATAAATTGAATAGCCGCTTAACACTATATTTAGTGCCTGAGCTCAACCCGATTCATTTAATGTTTTCTCTTTTATCAATTTTTCATTCCATTTTTATGCGATATTCGCCGCTTGTCAGTAACATCTAAAAAAATAATTTCTTTCATCTATTTTATTTTTACCACCTGAACCATTTTGTAAAAAACAATTTCATGTGCGTTCTATCTTTGAAACATAATCATCAACATGTTAGAACTATGAAAGCATTTTTATTTAGTATGGCTTGCTTCTTTTACTCTTTGGCTTTTTCTCAAACCGGTGTTGGAAAAATAACAGGCAACAGCAGGGATGAAGCAAATAAACCTGCCGAGTTTGTAACGATAGCATTATATAGGTCGGGCGATTCTTCCCTGGTGAAAACAGCCGTTTCAGATGATAAAGGTTTTTTTGAATTTGATGGTATACCACACAATACTTATTTTTTTAAGGTCTCTGGAATGAGCTTTGAAACTTATGTAAGTTCCGTGTTTAAAGTTTCTCTAGAGAAACCGGCGCTTGATTTTCCGAATCTTATTCTGAAACCCGGAGCTAAAGCATTGACTGAAATTACCATAAGCACCGATAAACAATTTATTGAACGCAAGCTGGATAAGCTGGTTATTAATGTGGAGAACAGCATTGTTTCTGCAGGCAATACAGTACTCGAAGTATTGCAGCGCGCACCGGGCGTAACTGTAAATGAAGAAAGCAGCATTAACATGAAAGGAAAATCGGGTGTGGTTGTCATGATCGACGGAAAACCTAGTCCTTTATCAGGAACAGAACTCATTTCTTATCTCAAAACCATTCCTGCTTCCAATATTCAATCGATTGAGCTTATTTCAAATCCTTCCGCAAGATATGATGCGGCAGGCAACGCAGGCATTATCAATATTAAATTTAAAAAAGACAAACGCCAGGGATTTAACGGTTCTGCTACAGCCAGCTACGGGCAAGGTGTTTATTCCAAACCATCGGCCAGCGCCAATTTTAATTTACGGGAAAAGAAGTGGAATTTTTTTGGAAGCTATTCGTATTCGCAGCCTATGAATTTTACTTACTTTTATATTAACCGGAAATTCTTCGATGAGAATCATGACCTGGCTTCCACCTTCGAACAGGAATCGTACACCAAACAACCATTCAGTGCGCACAACACGCGGTTGGGTGTGGATTTTTATGCCAGCAAAAAAACAGTAATCGGTGTTATGGTAAACAGCAACTGGAATGAAGGCAAGCGTGATGGAACCACAAACGCAACTATAAAAAATAAAGATGGCGACCTTGACTACACAACAAGAACAGGCATTCTGTCGAATGAAAAACGATTCAACGGTTTTGGAAACCTGAATTTTAAGCACACATTCGACAGTACTGGCAAGGAGCTCACAGCAGATATCGACTATGGCTCTTTCGGTTCAAACACCAGGCAGGATGTGCGCAACATTAATTCTTTACCTGATGGCACCACGTTTTCCGATACGCGCCTGATGACAGATCAGATTGGTGACATAACGGTTCGCTCTGTTAGGGTAGACTACGTTCATCCCTTCACCGAAAAAGATAAACTTGAGCTGGGGGTCAAATCAAGTCTTGTGACTTCTAACAACGACGTCAAATTTTTTAATGTGCTCAACGACGAAAACATACTTGATACCTCTCGCTCCAACCATTTTATTTATAATGAAAACATCAATGCCGCTTACCTTAGCTATGCAAAAGAAATGAAAAGATGGGATCTGCAATGTGGACTGCGAATGGAACATACCAATACCAAAGGAGAGCAGCTTGCTACCGGAGCAACCTTCTCGCGTAACTATATCAGTTTTTTTCCAAATGTAGTGATCAATAGAAAATTTGTAAAGGAAAATACCTTGTCTCTCTCCTATGCGCGCCGAATTGACCGCCCAAGTTACCGCCAGTTAAATCCCTTTAAAGTGTTTGTGGATTCTTATACCTATGTTGTAGGGGACCCTACGTTGAGGCCGGTGATGACAAATGTTTTTGAGCTGAACCATACTTTCAAAGGAAAATATATTACTACCATAAGCTATACCAACAGCAAACAAAGTATTACCGATATTTTTGTGCAGGACGATGTTTCAAAGATCTCCTACCAGACCCCGGCTAACATCCGGGACTTTGAACAATACAATCTGGGGATTTACATTCCCTTTAAAATTAAAAAATGGATGAGCTCCACACTTTCAGGGTCTGTCTACAGGAATATCTATGCAAGCCCTTTGCAGGGTAGCAACCTGCAGCAGAGTTTTAATTCCTGGGACATGAATTTAAATAATGTGTTTACGTTTGGAAACAATGGTTGGTCTGCAGAACTGAACGGCTATTATCAGAGTAAAATGGTTTGGGGGTTGTTCTATATCAAAAGCCTGGCACAGGTTACAGTAGGTGTTCAAAAAACATCGAAGAATAAAAAGTCGGTATTTAAATTGAGTGCGAGCGATATTTTTCTCACCAATCACATAGCGGTAACCGTTGAATACCAAAATCAGGATTTTGTAACAGAACGTACCTGGGATTCGAGAGTTGTCACTTTGTCTTATACTTATCGTTTCGGGAAAAGCACCGTTGCAAAATCACGGCAGCGCTCAAGCGGCGTAGAGGATGAAAAACGCAGAGCGGGATAGAGCCACCCATGGGCTCGAAAACTTGTCTTTCATAAACAATAACGAAACATTATTGTTTTATAGTTTAGAAACATTTCAGGAACTTAGTTTTCTTTAATGATCCTTTTATTTTAAAACTTTTAATACGTATCTTTATATAAATTCGTTTTAGCTTGGAACCTGAATCGCGACATCAATGCCTGATCTATGAGGGCTCGCCCTCTCACAAACTTTCTCTCTTAGCTGCAATTATTCAGCGTAAGTTAAATGAAGGTTACCGTTGTTTATACCTTAACAGCGCACCCATGGTTGCCGGAATGGCGTCTACGCTTGCTGCTTTAGGTATCGACGTATCATCCGAGATAACAAAAGCACGCCTGATCCTTTCTTCTGAGCCGGTATCACAGGGTGGAGAATTTAATAGCGGCTCAATGTTAAAAAAGCTTGAAGATTCGCTTGATCAGGCTATAAAAGACGGCTATAAAGGACTATGGGCATCCGGAGACATGACCTGGGAATTTGGTCCTAAGAAGGATTTTTCCAAATTAATGGAATACGAAGTGGGGCTTGAAGAAATATTTAACAGGCGGACTGAATTGTGTGGCATCTGTCAGTATCACAAAGATTCTTTACCGCAGGATGCATTGCGTCAAAGCCTGCTGGTTCATCCCGGTGTTGTTATAAGCGACACGCTCACACGCATAAATCCTAACTATTTAAGAGCTTCCTGGCCGGTAAATAAGGATACAACTCAGAAGCTTGATGATATGATCACTGAACTGTGCAAGCATTAATACAATCAGGTTGCCTATTTTTAGAGAACATCAATACCTTCTGCCACAAATTCTTTCCCACAGATCAGCAAGATTCTTTTTGAAATCCATGTTCTTTTCGTTGGCCTGTTCCATACCCATCATTTCTTTACCATCTTTTTGATACAATTTGTAATGAAACACAAATGTTTTTTGCAATTCGCTTTCCTGCATGTTTGTTCTGCCAAATTTTACAGCATATAAGTTAAGTGTATCTCCGTTAGTTTGCGCAATGGTGTAAGGATCACCAAACCACCTTAATATTTCTACGTCTTTTTTACTTTTACACTCCTGCATTAACTGTTGATTGCGCGGATAACTATACCATTTAATAGGGTTTTGTGTATGTAACAAACTAAATTCACCTATAAAAACAGCACTGTCGTTACTACCTACCGAATACCATAACACATTATTGAGCATGGTTGGATTGGTGATGTGATCGGTTACCGGAATATTATTTTTTGCAAGCGATTCCTGAACAATGCTCTCAGCACGGGCTTTGTTCACAAAGGTCAATCCCAGATAAACACAGCAATACATTAAAGCAGCCTTTGCAAGTTTGTGCCTTCGCACTTCGTTTTTTTTGTAAAAAACGGCAGTCAAAACTAACAGCAACATCGGTATGGTAAATAACAGATCAACAATAGCCAAAGTGTTTAACGAATAATTTTCATTGGTAAAAGGTAGTAACAATTGGGTACCAAAGTTAGTACACCAATCCAACAGGGAGTGCCCCCATAAACAAGCCAGCATAAATACCAGCATCCGTTTAAAAGAAACTTTTTGCTTGAACAATTTAACTAACAGCCAGGCAATGGGTATAGCATACAATGCTTCAACAAATAAGGAATGCGTATGTGCCCTGTGCTCGCACATATAAGCACGTGGATCAGCCAGGCCGGTATAAAACAGATCAAAATCAGGTGCACTTTTAGCAATGGCTCCTAACAGCATACCCCAACGCCCTATTTTCTTTCCTAAAAATAGTTCGCCAATGGCAACGCCAATAACAATGTGTGATACCGAATCCATTTAATGCTTTAATTTTTAAAGGGCAAATATCAGAAAAAACCAGCTGAAAAAACTGAATTATCACTATATTTATTAGTGTAATACTAAACTATGCTCAACAAACTAATACTCATACTTGCCTTTGCGCTCTCTCTCATATCCTGTAGCGACCATCACTTTTTGGGTGAATTTAATACCATCAATTCAAGGGATGAGATCAAAGGGATGATAACCACTTGTGCCAAAGATGTGTCTAAAAATGGTTTACAAGCCAAACTCAAGTATTTCAGTCATGATATCAACTCATTCTGGATCTTAAATGAAACAAGCGATCCTTTGCAGAATTATAATGAATATTATAAAAACTGGGGGGCTAAAAATAAACTCATTAAATATGAAATTGATGACATGAGTATCCAGGTTTTTCATATATGTGAGGAAAGAGCCAGCTTTTATTACAAAGCTACTATGGTTTATACAGATAGTTTAGGTAAACAAATCGATTTGCAGTTACTTGAAAGTGGAACAGTGATGAAATTGAATGAAGGATCCAATTGGGAATATTTGAACGGACATACTTCCATTGTAAGCATTGTACAATAAAAACTTCAACTATTAACTTAACATACGAAAGAAGAATATCATCTGCCTGTTCGTCTGGTTGGCTAAGTTATTCCCTGGTATTCGCAAAGGTTTACAAATAATTAACATTAATTTTTTCTAAATTGCTTAAAATATCTGATCTTTAGCTGGGTGAAAAAAATTTGTTCCATAGCTTTTGTATTCCTTGCTTTTGTATTCGCATTCAAAAGCCTGAGCTTTGTTGCTGTTTCTTCAAAAATGACTTCCTACTATGACCTTGACCTTAATGAAAATGAGTCGGAATCGGAAAAGGGAGAGAAAGAGGAAGTAAAAATGAAAGACGTTTTTGAGGAAGGTAAACTAAGCGACTCATCTGATATATTAATTTTAACTTCTTCTATTCAACACTTCTTTCACGGGAATTCTGAAAACATCTATTTTCAACCGTATTTTGAGATCTCCTCACCGCCTCCCGAGATAGCTTAAATTAAGCTTTTATATTCTTAGGAAATTCAATTCAACAAATCATCAATTAACCTCTTGAAGCTGTTATAGCTTTAGGAATAAACATTTACTAATTGTGTCTTATGGCATACTCAACACTATAAAAAATTTATGAAAACATTAACAAAGGAAGCGCAACAAGCTATAACGCCACTTATGGCTATTGAAATATTAAAAAAAGGAAATGAAAGATTTCAGAACAATTTAAAAGCAAACCGAAATTTATTACAGCAGGTAAACGAAACCTCAGATGGTCAGCATCCATTTGCAGTCATACTGAGTTGCATAGATTCACGCACTTCTGCAGAGTTAATTTTTGATCAGGGCCTTGGAGATATTTTTAGTATCAGGATCGCAGGAAATATCGTTAATGAAGACATACTTGGCAGCATGGAGTTTGCCTGCAAAGTTGCAGGAGCAAAAATAATTGTTGTTTTAGGTCACTCTAAATGTGGAGCCATTAAAGGCGCTTGTGATAATGTTGAACTGGGGAACCTGACAGCTTTATTAACTAAAATAAAACCTGCCATAGATGAAGAAACTACCGTAACCAAAGACAGAAATTCCAAGAATGGAGATTACGTTGAAAAAGTGGCTCAGCTTAATGTCAAAAAAACAGTGGATGCTATTATAGAGCGAAGTCCGATCTTGAAAGAAATGATCGACAGTGGGGCAATTGGGATCTTTGGCGGCATGCATGATATATCAACTGGTCTGGTTGAATTCTATTCTGACGCCGAAAAGGTATATTCTAAATGGGTAAACGAATAACCAAGCAAATACATTCATGAATATTTGTGTTTCAACTCCAAAAAGAGGAAACTTTTTTTGGAGTTGCTTAGATCATTTCACTAATCACTAATTTTATTAGATCCTAATACCGATCAAACAAACGTCATCCACTTGCTCCAAAGTACCTTTCCAATTGTTGAATGAACTTTTTAATGTTTCCTTTTGCTCATCCATAGGCAAATGTGCTATGCTTGCCAATAATTCTTTCAGATTCTTATACATGAATTTTTTGCCTTTTGGTCCACCAAACTGATCGGGCATACCATCTGTTAAAGCATACACCACATCCGCTTTTTGTAATTCGATAGTGTGTTGCGTGAAAGGGATAGCGTCTTTATCGTGCTTACCAACCGGCATTTTATCGGGCGCAAACTCCAATAATTGTTTTTCTCTAACGATCCATACAGGATTGTTGGCAGCGGCATAAGTGAGTTTATTATTTTTAAAATCAAAGGATATCAAACTGCAATCCATCCCGTCTTTGCCTCCTTCAGCACTGCCATCTTTTTTAAGCCTTTTAATAATTTTGGATCGTGTATGATTTAATATTTCTGCGGGTTCTGTTACACCTTCTTCAACTGTATGTTCAAGAGAAGAAATATTTAAAATACTCATAATAGAGCCCGGCACGCCATGTCCTGTACTGTCAGCTGTTGCTAACACAAAATTACCATTGCCTAACTTACTCGCCCAGTAAAAATCACCACTTACAACATCTTTTGGCTGAAAGAAAACAAAATGATCTTTCAGGTTTTCATCCAGTAGATCTTTCGTAGCTAAAAAGCTGCGCTGGATCCGTTCGGCATAATTGATACTGTCGGTTATCTCTTTATGCTTTTCTTCAATCAGGTGTTTTTGTTCAACAACCTCTGCAGTACGCTCTTTCACTATTTTCTCCAGTTGATTTTTTGCTTTTACCAATCGCCTTACACTAATGCGAATGATAAGGTATATCAAACAAACTACAATAACGATATAACCAATATAAGCCCAGATGGTTCGATACCAGGGCGGTAATATCTTAAAAGCGTACTTGGATTCTATACTTTCCGCGCCGTAAATATTCTTTGATTTTACATGAAACACATAATCGCCTTCTTTCAGATCTGTGTACTCCTTTGTATATTTTTTATCCCATTTCGACCATTCTGTATCATGTCCTTCCAGCATAAAACTAAACCTATTTTCTTCCTCCTTTCCATAGCTGGTAGCAGAAAATTCAAACTCTACTGAATTGAGAGAGTAGCTTATTTCAGATGAAGCGTTGTTACTTTGAAGAAAGTTTCCGGCAAAAATAACAGAGTCTTTGCCAACAACCAGGCGATGAATAATCGTATAAAAGGGTAACGAAAAATCTTTTTTTATTTTTGAATCATATCTCAAAAGTCCGTCGGGACCTCCCACCCAGGTAACTCCATTCTCGTCAGGGAAAATAGCATGGATCTCTCGTTCAGAAATTTTTAAGAAGGGTTGGGAATACCAGGAATATGAATTATCCTTTTGCAAATAGGCAATACCCGTTTCCTTAGTTTTGTCAAACCGGGCTGTAACCATCCAGATAACCGAACTGTCTTTTGGAACAAAACGATAGACCTGTACCCTTTGAAATTCTTTTTGTAAAATAGATGAAGAAGTAAAGCGTCCTGTTTTTGCATTAAAATTATAAATACCATTCATGGTTGCAAATACTATTTTATTTTTAAAGCAATAAGGAATGTTATACTGATTTTCGGGTAAACCATTCGAAGTGTCGTAACGGTATATCTTATAAGGTGTGTGCCAGGAAGTAATGAGACTATCTTCTGATGCCTGATCAGTTGCCAGCACTATCTTTATAACGCCATTATTTGGTGTCCCCAACCAAACATCGCCTTTGGGATCTTCAACGATGCTTCTGATCTCCTCTTCAATACCCTCCACATAATCCTCGTTAACCCATTTTCCATTTTCATATCTTAAAGAAGAAATGCCATCTGCATTCGCAACAAATAATCGCCTCGGATCTATTTTAGATTGACACAGATTATAGTTGAAACCTTCCTGAATAATAGAACCTTTTAAACCCTCAATTTTAATGATGCCTTCTTCCGATGATGCTAAAAGAAAAGTGTCATTTGTTGAGACAAATTTTTTAAAGGCCCAGGTTTGTGTAGAAATGCCTTGCAACAAAACAAAACGATCCTCAACTGCTGCGTAAATTCCCAAAGAAGTTGCTACATACAAAATACCTTTAAATTTAATAATGTCTTGCAAAGAACCACTTAAACCCTGGGCATCATTTAATACATTTAAGGGAGAGGAAATTTCCACGTGTGAAATTCCATTGTCTAAAGCAATCCAAAGATCATGTTGTTGATCTGTTTGTATATAATTAATAATGTTATCTCTTAAACCACTTTGTTTATTTAATATTTCAACAACCTTTCCTTTATGATCTATAATCAAAACACCATTTTGCAAAGTAGCAAATGCATAATGTCCGTTATATAATGATACTGCGCCGTAAACCTGGCTGTTAATTAATAATTCATTGGACTCCGCATTCCAAAACAACACATCATTGTTTCCCGAAACACGTTTATTCATAAGCACAAGCCCTTTTTCTCTGGTAGCTAATAACAGTTTATCCGAAGAATAAGGAAGGATACTGTAAATCCGGAAGTCTTTGAAAACATCACCACCTTCTACTAAAACAAGTTTATCGTTTACAATATGTTTTAACCCTTGCTCGCGCTCATTGATATACAATTCATTTTCAACATAGAAACTGAAGTGAAAAGTAGTTTCAGGTTTCCATAGTTTAACGGAATTATTTTCTATCCTTATCAACTTGCTAAATGTCTGAAAATACACGCCGTCCGGTGTCACATAGGTTTTCCATACATCTGCAAAGTTCCGCTCATCGGGGGGTAGTTTATCCATAAGTGAATGATAAACCAGGACGCCTTGTTTATTTGCTTCCAGAAAACCAAGTTCGCCAACAGCACCAACATAAATAACACCCTTATCGTCAATAGCGATCGACCGAACAATAGAGTTGTTAGAAACAGGAGTTAAAGTCCAGTTAATGCCGTCATATTGCAAAACACCACTGGCATTACCAAAATACATAATGCCGCGTTTATCCTGAGCTATAGCCCAGTTATCAGTTGACTCTTTATACTCTTTAGGACTATAATTTCTTATAAAAGGTATTCCCTCCGGTTTTTGAGAAAAAGCCGGTAATGCAAAGATCAATGCAAAAATTATACTGACTATTTTATAATAAGATCTCAAATTACCAAATAACAAACAGGCTATGTTTATTAAAACAAAAATAGCATAATAAAGCAAAAACCCATGAGATAAATCTCATGGGTTTTATATGAACATTATAACAGGTTACTTCATGACGACCAGTTTTTTCACCATTGATTTTTCACCTATTTTGATGTGAATAAAATAAATACCTGGGCTATAGTATTCTGTACTGACACTTTCAGCATAATCGCCTGCAAATGTGGTATTCACAATTTGTTTCACCAGTTTAGCTTGAGCATCTCTCAGATCGATCGTTACTTTTTCAGACGAGAAAAGATAGCCCGAAATGGTAAACTGATCTCTCGCTGGGTTTGGATAGATATTGAACTTCTCTAAAGAAGAACCAGTTAAGATATTTCCGGTAATGACATTCGTGCTATCATTGTTATTAAAATATCTTCCATGACCTCCATGACCAACTATATGTCCTTTTCCTCCCGATGTAACGCGTAACTGATTTTGGTCATCTGTGTAGCCAACCGAATAGCGCACCCAGTTATTACCGTTATCAATGGTTTTGTAAACAATACCATCGGTTCCTGTAGCCCATGCTGTATCAGCTCCGGCTACCTCAACGCTATTGAAGTCGATGCCAACACCGGTTAATGATGGTAACCAGTTTGCTCCTCCATCGTTTGTTTGAAGAACAATTCCACCGCTTCCGGCAGCATAACCATTTAATAGGTCAGCAAAACGCACATCTTTCACATTAAAATTTAATGGTGATGCTTGAGGCGACCATGTAGATCCGTTATATGAAAGGATCGTTTGGTTATCTCCTACAGCAATTGCATTTCCGTTGCTTAGTGCATATACATTGTGCAGGTGTTCTGTTATACCAGATGTTTCTGGAGTCCAGGATACCCCATCGTATTTTTGTATCGTTCCGTTTGTTCCCACAGCAAAACCATTATTCGTTGCTGAGAAATGTGATCCGTTAAATGTTTCGGTTGTTCCTGTTGTAAATGGCAACCAGTTAGCTCCGTTATTAGTTGATAACAGAATGGTTCCATTAGCTCCCGTTACAAACCATTTTCCAGGAATTACACAAGCGCCTGTTAGCGTCTCCGTATTACCGGTTGGTAATGGACTCCATACTTTACCGCTATCCACACTTATAATACAATTTCCATCAGCCAAACTTGCAATACCTGTTACAGGATTCACAAAAGAAACACCTGTAATATCAAACGAAGTACCTGTGGTCATGGCTGTACTTGGGAATAATTGTTCAACCTCAATGTAATCAGGTTTCACAATGGTTTTTGAACAACCTGTGTTATCCGTAACCGTTAACGAAACAGTTCTGAAAGCTACAACATTATAAGTATGTGTTGGTGCAGCTAATGCAGATGTTCCTCCGTCCCCAAAATTCCAGTTATAAGTATATGGAGGAAAACCTGTAGTATTAGCGGTGAAGGTAGTTACTGCATTTGGAATAAACACTAATGTCGGCGTGCCTGTAAAATCTGCTAACGGATCGTTCACTGCTACTGTAATTCCTGACGAAGTAGTACCACAACCAAAACTATTATAGTTTGTCACACTGTAGGTTCCTGCAGTGATGATGGCAAGAGAGTACGTTGTAGCTCCTGTGCTCCATAAATAATGATCAGCCGCATCTGAATATAATTTCACGGTATCACCAATACAAATACTTGTTGCTCCACCTGCAGTAATAACCGGTACAGAAGGATTAGGGTTTACAGATACTGATATAGAAGCAGAAGTTGTAGTACAACCATTAGGATCATCTACCAAAACACTGTATGTGCCGGATGTTGTAACTGTAATCGTTTGTACCGTTTCACTGCTAGACCAATGATAACCACTTCCGGAGTTGGCTGATAAAAGCACACTGCCCCCGTTACAGAATGTAGTAGCTCCACTTGGACTAATACTGGTAACAGCTGGTGTATGAACTGTAACTGCGGTCACAGCAGATGTACTTGTACAACCACTGGCATTTGCAACAGTCACATAATAATTTCCGGAAGTTACAACAGATATAGACGCTGTATTTGCTCCGTTCGACCAGATGTATGAACTCGCTGCGCTGGCTGTTAAAATTACATCGCCGCCCGCACAAAATGTAGTAGGTCCACTTGCAGTAATGACAACTGTTGGAGTAGGATTAACTGTTACCGTAACATTATCAGTAGCCGTACATGCTCCTGAAGAAACCGTTACAGTGTATACAGTTGTAACAACTGGACTAGCAGAAGGATTAGGAGCTGTTGTAGAGCTTAAACCTGTTGAAGGCGACCAGCTATAAGTTGTTCCACCTGTTGCATTTAGTATTGTTCCTTGTCCGTTACAAATAACCGTGCTTGTTCCGGCATTGGCTATAAGTGTTGAGCCAATCGTAACATTTACAACGTCTGTTGATGTACAGCCATTGTTTGTTACAGTTACTGTATAATCTGTAGTAACTGTTGGACTTGCAACAGGATTGAAAATTGTAGTAGAGCTTAGGCCTGTTGAAGGTGCCCAGTTATAGGATATTCCTCCACTTGCACTTAAGGTTGTTGATGCTCCGCTACAGATAGATACATCAGATCCCGCATTGGCATTTGGCAATGGCGTAACAGAAACTGTTACAACATCACTAGCCGTACACGATCCATTACTTACAGCTACTGTATAGGTAGTTGTAATAGTTGGATTAGCAACCGGGCTAATACTATTTGGAAAATTCAAACTGGCAGATGGAGTCCATGTATAAGACACTCCACCCGAAGCGTTCAACGTTGTTGAATTACCTAAACAAATAGCTGCATTGGTTCCTGCATCTGCCAATGGTAAAGCATTTACATTTACTGTTACCTGATCTGAACCGGAACATCCGCCATTGCTGATCAATACCGTATAGGTTGCAGTAACAGTTGTATTTACAATAGGATTAGACACAGTAGTAGAACTTAAACCTGTAGCTGGTGACCATAGATATGATGTTCCTCCACTTGCATTGAACATTCCTGCAGATCCAAAACATACATTGATATCTGATCCTGCATTTACTGTTGGAGGTGTGGTTATTGTTATATTCACAACATCTGTAGAAGAACAGCCGTTATTTGTTACAGTTACCGTGTAATCTGTAGTAACCGTTGGATTAGCAACCGGGTTAGCGATCGTGGCAGAACTTAGGCCCGTTGAAGGTGACCAGTTATAACCTGTTCCCCCGCTCGCACTTAAGGTTGTAGATGCTCCACTACAAATAGTTACATCAGATCCTGCATTGGCAATTGGCAATGGCGTAACAGAAACTGTCACTACATCATTTGCCGTACATGTTCCGTTACTTATTGCCACCGTATAATTGGTAGTTATTGTTGGACTGGCAACTGGATTTATACTGTTTGGAAAATTCAAACTGGTAGACGGTGTCCATGTATAGGATGTTCCGCCCGATGCATTTAAAGTAGTTGAAGATCCTCGACAAATAATCGTGTTTGTGCCGGCATCTGCTACAGGAGGTGTATTTACATTAACTACTACAATATCCGAGTTCGAACAACCGCTATTACTTACTACTACCGTATAAGTAGCCGTAACAGTTGTATTCACCACCGGGTTTGAAATAGTTGTAGAACTTAAGCCTGTTGCCGGTGACCATAAATAAGATGTCCCGCCACTTGCGTTTAGCGTAGCTGTAGAACCCAAACACACGTTAACATCAGCACCTGCATTTGCTATTGGTGGTGAAGTAACAGAGATTGTTACAGGATCGGTTTTAGTGCAACCATTGTTAGTTACAATTACAGTATAAGTAGTATTAACTGTTGGGTTTGCGATGGGATTCTGAATGTTTACAGAACTCAAGCCTGTTGAAGGCGTCCAGCTATAAGACGTTCCACCTGAAGCATTTAATACAGTTGAATTGCCATTACAGATAGTGGTGTTATTTCCAGCGTCTGCAAACGGTAGTGCGTTAACCGTAATATAGTTAGTTAAAACGGCGGTATTACTGCCGTGTGCATTTGTTACAGTAAGTGTAACATTATATACCCCGGGAGTATTATAGGTAACGTTTGGATTTTGAGTAGTGGAAACCGAAGGCGTGCCTCCTGCAAATGCCCAACTCCAGGTATTAGGAGAGTTTAATGACAGGTCAGAAAAAGAAATGCTGCTTCCGGCACAAACTGTAGTTGAGTTTGCCGAAAAGTTAGCAACCGGTGGAGATGTTGAACATAATGTCAATGTTGCAACACTCAGCCCATCCTGTGCTCCTCCCATATAGGCAAAGAACTGCGCAGGCGTAGAGCATGTAGTTGTGATAACAGCATCAGCATGTGACCCATCTTCTCCTCCACCCATGTAAGCAAAAAATTGTGGCGGCGTTGAGCAGGTTGTAAGATTTACCTGATCTACGTGCGCACCATCCTCCGAACCACCCATGTAGGCAAAAAACTGAGGCGGTGTTGAGCAGCTTGTATAATTAACCATATCCGATTGGATCAGATTTCCGGTACCTCCAAAATAAGCGTAGAATTGGGGAGGAGCTGTACAGGAAGTCAAACCGAGATCATCTGTTTTAGTACCGCTACCGCTACCACCATTGTATTGGGAGTAACTAAACAGCGGTGCTAACAGCAAGGCTAAAAATACAACTATATAATATTTAGTTGTCTTTATCATTTAAAGGTGTTTTAATAGTAATTAATTATTTAAGTAAAATTATTATTGAGAATGTTTAGATAGCTAAACTTATCTCACACCTCTTCCACCAAATACATAAGTGCGGGCAGCGTCAACAGATCCGGCAGCAATTCTGTCAGATATGCGCAGGTATGGGGCCAGGTTTACCCAGTTACCTCCTCTTTGTCCTACACCTGTAGCAGTTGAAGAACTTGGCCATGTTGTTGCATTAGCATCGCCGCTGCTCAATAACGTTCCGTCCCCTAATGTTCCATTGAAAGCTATACCGCTTGCATTAGATGTTGAGATCGTTCTTTCATAAACGTTTCCACCCATTTCCATAACGCCATAATAAGTTGCGCCTGCCGACTCTCTTCCAGAACTACCTGTTGCAAAGATCCCTGCTCTTAAAGGGCCATAAGCCCCTACACCGGTATTAACTCCATAATTACACATACCATTCGCAACCGGAGAATAAGACTCTGTTGGTGTAAAATCATTTACCAAACCTGCCAGTGTATTATATACTTGCGTAATATTCGTACTTCCCCAAGGATACTCGCCTGCAATACGTGGCATAGGTCCTCTGCAAATTTTTTCAAACTCAAGTTCAGTCATTGGACGTAAAGCCGACCAATCTAAATAAGCAGCAAGATCAGCCCAGCTTAAATAATTACATGCAATGTTTTGTCCATCATCCGAATTGTTTTCAATGCCAGGCGATGCATCACACGCAAATACTGCCGGTAAAGCAGCATTACTTCCCGGAACAGAGATTCTGATCCCATTTCTGTGAGCATTTGCAAAAGCATAAGTACCCGCTGCACTAATAGGATCTGCGATAACTCTTGCTGCCTGCTGTGTATACGTTAGTGAGTTTAAGAACTCCACATATTGTTCTTGTGTGATCTCATACTTCATACAATACAATGCATTATAGCCCATAGGAAATGTAGATGGAACAGCCACTGAAGCTCCGCCTAAAACTGCTGATGATAAACCACCCGATTGTGAAGCTGCAGATACAGTAACATTGTTATAAGTTGAAGAACTGGTTCCGTCACCTATTTCAAAAGATCCCTGAGGTACGCTTGCCATTTCAATACCAAATACTTTATAGTTATATGTTCCCGCAGGAATGGTCATTTTTAATGTGATAGAGGTACTGCCAATATTTCCACCGCCAAAAGCGCTCCTACGAATAAAAACACCTTTTCCGTCAGACACAGGATCAACCTGTAAAGGCGAACCTGCTGTATGATCACCTCCAACTGTACTTAAACCCGCATGGGTCCAAAGACGTGTAGCACAATCCTGATATTTTACAAATACCCAAACAGCATCCATATTATTAGGAGCTACATTGGCGTTCCAGCTATTATCCCAGCTGATATTAAAGGTAATGTTTGAACCTGCAACGGAGGTTCCAGTAATATTTACATTGTTTGCATGAGCTGTAAACAGGCAGCTTAGTAATAATGTAAAGATGATTGCAACTTTGTTAAGTGATCTTTTTGTTTTCATGGTTTTATTTTTTTTGATGATTGAATTTTATTTTTTTAAATGAGGCGGTATTGCTTTATGAACCTTATCCAAAAGTATATAAAAAATAACTCGAAATCCTTGTCTAAAAGCCAATATACCCACTACTACGGATGCAATATACCCTCTAACACGTACCCAAAAACAGGTCTTGGCATAGAAAGCTTTTTTAATGCTTTATTGTAAAAACGATACAGGAAGCATCCCACTATTTAGATAGTTATCCGGATATAGCCTCAAAAAATTCAACCTTTTGTGGGATTTTTTGTTTAATATCACAAAGCAGTTTCTAATCGTAAAAATATGAGCCTTAACCAGTATAATTTTATAAGACGCACAATAAACTGGATCCATGAAAAAACTACTGAAAGGCAATTCTTAATATTCTCAAGCATTCTGGTGGGAATTAGTGCTGGCATTGCAGCTGTAATTTTAAAATTTTTAGTGTTTGGTATCAGGCACTACCTGGTTGAAGATTATCTGTTAAAGTATGACTTCAAATATTTGTACCTGATACTTCCATTAATAGGTATTGGACTTACCGTTTTAGTTGTCAACTATTTTTTTAAAGAACAACTGCACAAAGGCACTAACTTTATTTTGTATGCCATTGCTAAAAGGAGTAGCTATTTGCCTTTCAGCCAAATGTACTCGCATGTCATCACCAGCGGTCTTACTGTTGGTTTTGGTGGCTCTGCCGGACTTGAATCTCCTATTGTGAGTACAGGTTCAGCTATTGGTTCCAATTTTGCCAGAACCTACAAATTAAGTTATAAAGAGCGCACCTTATTATTAGCTGCCGGGGCCGCCGGAGGTGTTGCCGGGGCCTTTAACGCGCCTATTGCCGGAGTATTGTTTGCCCTGGAAGTTATACTAATTGATATCAGTATTGGCGCATTTATTCCTTTATTGATAGCCGCCGCCTCAGGGGCGTTATTGTCAAAAATTGTTTTACACGAAAGCAATTTATTGTTCTTTGAATTAAAGCAACCTTTTGATTATTATAACGTTCCATTATACATTTTACTGGGACTACTAGCAGGTGTAACTTCATTATACTATGTCAACTTTTTTGAAAAGGTTGAGCTGTATTTTTCTAAGATCAGATCAAGTTTTACAAAATGGATCATCGGCGGAATAACCCTGGCATTTTTATTTGCCTTGTTTCCATCGTTATTTGGCGAAGGATATGAAAGCATTAAGGCTCTTTCTGAATTCAGGACCAACGACCTGTTCAAAGATAGTTTACTCTCTAATTTTATTTTCAATAAATGGATCCTCCTTGTTTTAATTTCGTTAACCTTACTATTAAAGGCTGTTGCTGCAGGTATTACACTAGGCAGTGGTGGCAATGGCGGTAATTTTGCACCTTCTCTTTTTGTTGGTGCGTATCTGGGTTTCGTATTTGCTTTCTTTTTAAAATTAGTTGGTTTTACAAACATACCGATCAGTAATTTCACCATCGTAGCAATGGCCGGAATTTTAAGTGGTGTTTTTCATGCGCCCTTAACCGGAATTTTTTTAATTGCTGAGATTACGGGAGGCTATGAACTCATCATTCCCTTAATGATCGTGTCTTCCATAAGCTACATTATTGTCAAGTTCTTTCATCCCGAATCACTGGACGTTAGAAGATTAAAAGCCAGAGGAGCTGTTATATCAGAAAATAAAGACATCAGCATCTTAAGCCGCATCAATACCAGGGAAATGATCGAAACAGATTTTGCAACCATTCACTTTAAAGAAAGTTTAAGGAATATTGTAGAAACCATTAAACATTCTAAGAGAAATATTTTTCCGGTGATCAAGAAAGATAATACGCTGTTGGGAATTATTTACCTGGATAATATCAAAGAAGAAATGTTCAACCCTGAATTATATGATAAGATCACAGCCAAAGAAGTGATGCGAAAACCGTCGGTAACGATTGATGTGAAAGAAGATATATTTTCGATCATGAAAAAATTTGAAGAGTCGGGACAATGGAACCTACCGGTTGTAGATAATGGAATTTATCTGGGCTTCTTATCCAAATCAAGCATCCTTGACAAATACAGGCATGAATTATTACGTGTGTTATAAAGTCTGATCCGAAATTGGCTTCAGTGTAACCCTTAATCCTATCCATCCTATAACGGCTGCAGTTAAAGATCCTATAATAATGGCTATCTTGGATACATTAACAATAGTTGGATCGTTAAATGCCAACAAAGTAATGAAAATAGACATGGTGAAACCAATCCCTGCTAAAAAACCTGTCCATAACAAATGCTGTCTTTTTAACCCTTCCGAAAGTACGCACCAACCTACTGAAATTGCGATCAAAGAAAAACAGAATATTCCGATTGGTTTTCCTAAAACTAAACCAAAAATAATCCCATAACTGTTGTTAGAAGAAATATCGTTTACAACAGATGAAGGAATAAAAATAGCGGTATTCGCCAAAGCAAAAAGAGGAAGAATGATAAATGCGACAGGCAAATGCAAATGATGCTGTAATTTATAGGAAATAGAGTCTTTATCTCCTTTTTCGAAAGGGATAGCAAATGCCAATAAAACTCCTGTGATAGTAGCATGTATGCCGGAACGATACATACAAAACCACATGATCATCCCTAATATTAAATAGATCCATACTTTATAAACTTTTAGCCTGTTTAGCACCAGCATGATCACAAAAATGGTAGTGGCTAAACCAAAATACAACACCGAAAAATTTTTGGAATAAAATAAAGCAATGACAATTATAGCTCCCAAGTCATCAATAATGGCTAAGGCGGTCAAAAATATCTTTAAAGAAACCGGAACTCTGTTCCCTAATAAAGAAAGTATAGCCAACGAAAAAGCAATATCGGTAGCCATCGGTATGCCATATCCGCTTTGTGTTGAATTGCCTTTATTAAACCCGAAATGAATAAGAGCCGGAACGATCATGCCGCCTATGGCTGCAATAACCGGCAGCATTGATTTTTTAAGATCAGAAAGTTCCCCAATATAAATTTCGCGTTCGATCTCAAGGCCAACCAATAAAAAGAAAATTGTCATTAATCCATCATTGATCCAAAACTCTATTGACTTGTGAAAAAGCTCAAAATGCCATAGATGAAGATAACTTTGACCAATAGAAGAGTTTGCAACAATCAATGAAAGCGCCGTACAAATTATTAAAATTACGCCCGAAGACCTTTCGCTGTTCGTAAAATCAGAATAAAGCTTACTTAATTTCATACCTTGTAAAGATACCAAACAACCATAAAATAAGGCTGTTTATTCTGGTATTTTTTATCACGGAACTTATTATAAAAAGTACAGCTACTTTAACGCTTTTGTTTAATTGGCATCATTAACAATTGAATAACAGGTTCTAGTACAAAATAGTCTTAATTTAGGCCTATGACCAAATATTGCGTTTATAATCCAATTTACTTCTTACTATTGGTATTCACGTACTGCACCGCTCAAAATGTTTCGTCTGATAAGCATACGCTCACTTCCAAAGGAAACAACGTATCACAGACTCATGATAGCATATTGGTTGTTCATCAGGACAGTAAGCATAATCTTTGGTTTGGCAGTAATGGCTTTGGCGTATACCGTTACGATGGGAAAATCATGCTACAGTTTACAACTAAAGATGGATTATGCGACAATCACATTTGGAAGATCCAGGAAGATAAAGCAGGAAATATTTATTTTACTACCATTTCCGGAATCAGTAAATATGATGGAACTAGTTTTAAAACTTTACGGATTACAAAAAACGATCACATCAATAACGGTTGGAAATTACACCCTGATGATCTCTGGTTTCAGGGCGCACAGGATTCCGGTGTGGTATACCGTTATGACGGCAGATCTTTACACCGTTTAGAATTTCCAAAAACCAAAGTAGCAGAAGAATTTATTACACAGTATCCACGTTCTCAATTTCCTAATATGAAATTCAATCCTTACGATGTGTATAGTATTTTTAAAGACTCCAAAGGCAATATGTGGTTTGGTACAGGCATGTTGGGTGTATGCCGATACGATGGAAAGTCTTTTACCTGGATCCCAAACAATAAAATAGGCATGGATAAAATTGCTTTTTGTGTGCGCTCCATTATTGAAGATAAAGACGGAAAACTCTGGTTCAGTAATACCAAACATCGTTATGCCGTATATATGAATGACTCTTTAAAAGCTGAAAAAGAAATCGGTTTTTCTAAAGATCAGTATGACGAAGACTATACTTATTTCATGTCAGGTTTTAAGGATACCAATGGCGACTTATGGATGGCTACCTTTAGTGCAGGCGTTTGGCACTATAACGGTAAGACCATAAAAAATTATCCAATAAAAAATGGCGATACAAATGTTACACTTTTCTCTATTTATAAAGATCGTTTAGGTACTTTATGGCTTGGCACACATACAGCGGGAGTTTATAAATTCAATGGAAAAGCATTTGAGAAATTCAAGCCATGATCAAAATAGTACTATAAGCTCATCTTCTTCTTTACATTTTGTAAAAATGCTTTATCAGCAGTAGAATGCTTTATTCCAAATAATGCCACTGACTCAAGCACAGGTTTTAGATCATGGCCCATTTTAGTAAGCTCATACTTTTTTCGTTTTGCCGTGCCTGTAAATGTGATCAACCCAACCTCTGTTAGTTTCACTAATCTGTCGTTTAATATGTTGGTAGAAATGCCTTCTCTTGAATTTAAAAATTCATTGTAGCTGGTTTTCCCCAGATATAACAGGTCTCTAATAATGAGTAATGACCATTTGTCGCCAACCAGATCCATGGTGCAGGAAATGGGGCATTCCGATCGTTTTTCAGTTAGTATTTGCACCTGTTTTTTCATTTCTATGCAAAGATAACAAATTAAATAAAATTAAACTTGCATTTTGCAAGTTTAATTTTATACCTTTGTTTAACCTTAAAATAAACAAACATGGAAACACAAGAACAGTTAAGCGTAAAATCAGTGCTGGATGCCTGGTATGCCAGAATAGAAACATCCAACAAAAAATTTGATTCATTATCTGATGATGACCTACAAAAAGAAGTTGCGCCTGGCAGAAACAGAGGCTTGTATTTACTAGGCCATTTAGCTATAGTACACGACAAGATGTTGCCTCTATTAAATTTTGATGCGCAGCTTTATCCTCATTTGGAAGATGCTTTTTTAGCAAAACCCGATAGAGCTGTTACCGATATTCCATCAGTAAAAGAATTAAGAGCTATCTGGAACAACGTTAATTCAAAATTAGCAAGCCATTTTGCCAACATAAATGCTGATGGTTGGTTTGAAAAACACAGTGCAGTATCTGCTGAAGAGTTTGTAAAAGAACCACACAGAAACAGATTGAATGTATTGATTGGAAGAACTAATCATTTACAGTATCATATGGGTCAGGTGGCATTATTAAAATAAACATGAAAAATAAAATAGCATTTGCCCTCATTATGGGTATCGTTACAACCGGTATCATTTCTTTTACACTTATTTCTGTAAATATCGGGTACAGCGAAATATTTTTGAAGGTATGGCTACGATCATGGGGAATGGCTTATTTGGTGGTAATTCCCGCTATTTTAATTATTGGGCCACGTATACAAAATTTGGTTGATAAACTATTAAAGGAAAAAATGAAATGAAAAAAGAGAATTTTACATACTCCTTCACGTCTTCAAAAACAGCTAAAGAAATTTTTGAGCTACTGCTAAATATTGAACAATGGTGGTCGGGTTTATATGAAGAAACCATAAAAGGAAAAAGTCATCAACTAAATGATGAGTTTTCTTTTAAAGCCGGAGGCGGGGCACACGAAACTGTACAAAAACTTGTGGAGCTCGTTCCTAACAAAAAAATTGTCTGGCTGGTAACCGAGAGTAATCTTACTTTTTTGAATGATCCGCGCGAATGGACCAACACAACTATCTGTTTTGATATTTCAGAAAAAGAAGGTAAAACAACAGTGACTTTTACACACGAAGGGTTAACACCGCAGATAGAATGTTATACTGCTTGCTCAAGTGGCTGGACGGGCTATCTGGAGAATTTAAAAAAGAAGCTACAATAAATATTCACATCAGGCGGTAGATATTTAATCCCTGATCTCTGAATTGTTTCGCCCCCTCTTTTTTCTTCGCTTTTCAGAAGGAGCTTTTTCATGCTTTACTTTAACTTTTGTGCGCTTTTTATATTGTGGCTTATCTGATAAGCCATTTTCAGCATTAGCCGACAATTTGGATGTTCTGTCTGCTCTTTTTCTCTCCCGTTTCTGCTCTTTTCTGATTGTTCTCTCACCATGATCTTTTGTGTCTGATGGCGACCTTTGAGCAGCCGCTGAAAATGAAATTATAAAAGCCATCATTAGGCCTATCCAATAATATGTAATGCTGTTTTTCATGGTGCTTCGTTTATTACAGCATCTTCAAATCCAATACCATTCAAACAGCTTGTCTTTTGTAGATGTAATTCTACTATCACCTTTGCCAAGCGGCAATAAGTTCTTACTTTTATCGCAATGGCGGAGAAAAAAATAAACGAGATTGATACAACCATATTTCTGGAAGAGATCAAAAAAAGGGTTGATGTATCAAAGGAGCAGTTAGATCTATTTTTAAAGCTCTGGGAATTTAAAAAATTTAAAAAAAATGAATTTATTCTGAGTGCCGGAGAAGTACCCAAGTTTTCCATCTTTGTTTTAAAAGGTTGTTTGCGCCAATATATTGTTGCCGAATCGGGGGAAGAATCGATTGTTTATTTTGCCGAAGAAAGACATTTTATTGGCGACCTGGCTGCCATGCGAAGCAAAACCACCTCTAATTATAATTTCCAAGCGATTGAAGCTTGTGAATTATTAACCATTAATACCGAAAACTGGGCGAAAGCCTTTGTTGAATTTCCATGGTGGACAGATGCGCATTTAACCGGCTATCAAAAATGGGCTGTATTGTTGCAGCAACAGATGGCCGAGCGCCATACACTCACCGGAGAAGAAAGGTATCTGAACTTATTGAAAGCAAAGCCAAAGTTATTTCAACGTGTACCGCAGCATTTCATTGCTTCATATCTGGGTATAAGCCCCGAAACATTAAGTCGAATTCGTAAAAAAATATTCAATACCTAAATTACTTGACTTTAGTCAACGTTTTCTGATCTCTACCTGCCATACTTTTGTGATGTAATAAATTAACGATCACTTAAATTTAAAAAGATGGCAACAACAATTATCAACTCACACAAAGTAGAAAATTTCGCAAAATGGAAAGAAGGTTTCGAAGCCGGAGCAAACATGCGAAAAGAATTAGGCATTGTTATTAAAGGTGTTTTTCAATCGGTAGAAGATGAAAACTATGTAACGATCATTTCAGAAATGCCAAACCCTGAAACTGCAAAGGCAGTATTATCAAGTCCGCAATTAAAAGAAGCCGGACAAAGATCGGGTGTAATATCTGCACCTGAAATTAAAATGTTGAATCAGGTAATTTAATTAATTTTGTGTTCGTTCGAGCGAAGTCAAGAAACCCCTAATAGAGGGGGCTTCTGGATTACGTTTGAACTAATAACATCTAAACATAAAAATATGTCAAATAAAAAAGTAGTATTAGTAATAGGGATAGACCCAAAGTACCTTGATTTTTCCTCGCCAGAATTTGCAGCAATGCCCGGCTTAACAGCCGAAAAAGTATTCGCGGGAATTACAGGCTCGATTGATGAATTAAATGCAGTTGGCTTCGATGCCGAATTATGCTGGACAGATGGAGGCGAAACAGCTATTGACGTTCTAAAAGCACATATACAAAGAAGATCATTTGATTGCATATTAATTGGTGCAGGAATTAGAAAACTAGACTCAAAGTTCATCCTGTTCGAGAATATGATCAATACAGTTCATGAATATGCTCCAAAAGCCAGGATCTGTTTCAATACAAATCCGATGGATACTGTAATTTCAGTACAACGTTGGTGCAATTAAAATCTCAAAGAGATCTGTGAATTTTTACTTTGTCCGGCAAAGATATAGCCAGCAATGGCATGCATGATCCCGGTTTCCTCTATGGTTTTTCTTCGTTTATCTTTTAATTGCTTGAACTGAGATGGCGAAAGACCGGTTACTTTTTTGAATTGATTTGATAAATGCGCAACACTGCTATAGTTCATCTTCCAGGCAATTTCAGTAATGTTGAGTTCATTATAGATGATCAATTCTTTTATTCTTTCTACTTTATGAGAGATAATAAATTGTTCGATCGTTGTTCCGTGTATCTCAGAAAATAAATTCGACATATATGTATAATCGTGATCTAATTTTTGGCTCAGATAACTAGAGAAATTTATTTTAATGGTCTCATCCGAATGATGAACCATCTCTATAATGATACTTTTTATTTTCTCAGCTAATATTGCACGCTTATCCTCTATTAATTCGAGCCCTGCGGAAATAAGTATGGCATTAAGCTGGTCGCGTTGATCACCAGAAATAGTTTCCTTGATCTCTACTTCGCCCAGGCCAACCGAACTAAAACGAAGTCCGGTGTTTTGCAATGCTTCTTTTACCACTGATTTACAGCGTGCGCTAACCATGTGTTTGATAAATAATTTCATTTCTCAGTATTTAATGATCAACCAACACGTACAAATCAAATGCCTTTAACTAAGACACAGTGGTTTTAAGAGCCATACGGCTTAAACACAGTATAGTTGGGAATAATTTTCCATAGCGTTTAAAATGCATTTTATCCCTTTATGGGGAAATACATGAAGAATTAACCTCTTCCTGATCTATAGAGATGATGTAAATAAGTTATATAAAGCCAAACACACCATTAAAATTCACGGTGCGAACTGTCAGCCTCTTCAATAACTTTTATGCGCAACGCTCTATTACTCCGAAGAGTTAATGAGGTATCGGAATGATCAGACAATGTTGCTGACCTATTTTGCACCGGTGCATTTTGTTTCATTTTATTTAACGAAATATTTTTTTGAACAGGCTTAGCATTCGGAAAGATCACGTTTTGTTCTTCTGTAGAGGAAATCAACTCAATCGGTTTTGTATCAGTGTATTTATTTATAGATACTTTTTCTATCTGTTTCTTTTTTATAGTGTGGGTGGCTCCGGTAGCTATTAATATTGCCGTTGCTAATACAGCTGCTTTTACACTTGCGCTGTAGATAGCAATCGATGAGATCTTCTGACCTATAATAGTATTTTTAAAGCCGTTGATCCAAAAGGCACACTTTGCTTTCAGGGCATGTAAAGAAGTTATACCCATAAAAACAGGCAAGAAATTGTGCTTGGATGCTATAGCTTCAAAAGCGACTGTATTATTAAGAACCGGCCTGTAGATGTAGTCGGTTATACCTAGTTTATTAAACACTGCAAGCTGTTGATCTGTTAATGGTTCGGTTAAAAGAAAGATCCTGATGTGATTAAGGCTATAGTAATTTTGCATCACCTTCAAAAAATCGATAGACGACATGTCAAGAAGGTCATAATTCAATAAGATCACCGTAGGCTTTTCACTGGAGTTGCCCATTAAAATATTAAATGCACTTTTTCCATTTTCGGCCTTAGACAAAAAATGATCTCCAATAATAGCCTTCAGCGTATCTTCTATGATCACATTCTCAGCCTGATCGTTATTGATCAATAATATTTTTTGTTTCATAAAAACATGATTTAAAAGAATACTTAATTACTGTACAAAATTAGTAGTTAAAATAGTATTTACTTGTGGAATTAATTCCACATGATAAAAAAATTCAGAAAAATATCCAATAAATTTGCGCAACCGAACAATTGCATTTATATTTGCAACCAATCGGTTTCGTATAAATTATCAAGATGAGAAGAGATGTTTTTCAGGCTATTGCCGATCCAACAAGAAGGGCTATTATTTTATTGATTGCAGCGCAAGCTATGACACCAAATGCCATTGCCGAACATTTTGACTCAACACGTCAGGCCGTATCCAAACACCTTCGTATACTAACCGAGTGTGAACTTTTGAAACAGGAACAATCAGGCAGAGAAATATATTACCAGCTTAACGGCACAAAAATGAAAGAGATAGACAAATGGCTTGAACAATATAAAAAGATATGGGAAAGCCGCTTTAACCAATTAGATGAAGTATTACTAACCTTAAAAAATAAGAAAAAATGAAACACAATTTAGCAGTTGATTTTTCTGTAAATAAAGAAAACAACACCGTTACAGTAAAAAGAGAGTTTGCAGCAGAAGTTGCTTTAGTTTGGGATGCCTATACAAAACCTGAGATATTGGATCAATGGTGGGCGCCAAAGCCATGGAAAGCCCGCACAAAGAAAATGGATTTCAGAGAGGGCGGATATTGGCACTATGCCATGGTTGGACCTGAGGGCCAAGAACACTGGGCATGGGCAGATTATAAGAACATTATAACTCAAAAAAAATTCACAGGACTAGATGCTTTTGCTGATGCAGAGGGTAACATTAATAAAGAAATGCCACAGTCGAAATGGGAAGTGTCTTTCACAGATAAAGGAGAACTGACAGAGGTAAAACTTTACATCACTTATCCTGACCTGGCACAATTGGAAGAAACCATAAAAATGGGCTTTAAAGAAGGATTACTATCTGCTATGGAAAATCTCGATAATTTACTACCATTACTTAAAAAATAATCCTTCAATAAACCTGCTCTAACTAAAAAAGTCTCCATCAAATGATGGAGACTTTTAACTTATAGATAAATTACGTATTAGTTTTTAACCTGCGTGCCAAACTCTGTTGCACTTGGGTTAAATATACGATTATACATTTGAGTGATAGTTGCTTCGAAGCTTCCGCTGATCGTAGCAGTATTACCTGTGCTATTTTGAAAACCCGTAACCGTAAACGAGAAGTTTCCTTTAAATAAGCCCGTACTTGTATTATAGGTTAAACCCGTAATAGTTGTGCTAGGACTTGTATTTAAGTAAAACTCAAACTTCTTGTTTGTTCCCAGTGATTTTGTGAACGAAAATTCGTTTAACATGATGTTTCCTGTAGACGATGTTTTTGAGGTTGTATTCACAGTGATCACAGCTCTGTTAGGACTTAAGATATCTTCGCCTCCACGGTTAATTGAAAAGTCATAACTCGCAATACTATTACTATCTAATCTTCCGGAAGAACCTCCCCAATAATTTTTGTATTCAAAAGATTCATTGAAAGCTGTTCCATCCTGACGTGTACCTGACACATTTCCTTTAATATAGCCATCAGTAGATGTAGGAACTACGCCATTTTGACCATCCATTCCATTGGCACCCGCAGGGCCTGTTTCAGCTTTTTTACATGATGTAACTAAAAGTGCTACAGCAACTATACCTGTTGCAAAGGTTTTCATTGTTATCGTTTTCATCTTTTTTGTATTAAATAATTAATTATAGTACAAAGGTGAGCTTCTTTAAAAGATAAAATGTTACATAGTTTTTTAAATAAGTTACATAATTTTTGTATTTCTTAAAAAAAAGTAAGTAACTAATTACATATCTGACGTTATATGGACAACTTTTCAGGTATTCAGAATTTTTTATCAGACCAACGGTATATCATATAAGGATCGTCACAAATTGCTTTTTGCTGTTCGTCTACTTTTCCATGGCAAAGGCACAGAATTTAGTGCCAGATTCGAGCTTTGAAAGTAATAAGCTTACTCCTACTGATTTTTCCTCTTTGAATTTTTCTAATTCGTGGCGCACAGCAAGCTGGGGAACAAGCGACCTGTTTTGCAAATGTGACAGAAAACAAAAAAAGTACTCGCTGGTGGATGTACCTCAAAATCCAATGGGTTACCAGGAAGCGCATTCAGGTGCCTGTTATGCCGGTATATTTGCTCATTCACATGGTCAATACAGAGAGTATATACAAACTCCGCTTAAAACTCCTTTGGAAAAAAATAAAACCTACTTGTTCACAATGCATGTAAGTTTGGCAGATTACTCACGCGTGATCGTTGATCAATTAGGCGTTTGTTTTTTGGCCGCCAGAGCAGGTTATGAATCCTCAAATGTTATTACCGATCTAAAACCTGTTTATATGAATATTGAACAGGAAATTGGTAAAGAAGAAAAAACATGGCACCGCATAACAGCTATTTATAAAGCAAAAGGCGGAGAGGCCCATTTGTTGATCGGAAGCTTCGCCATACATAAGATCGTAAAAACAAAAGTAAAGGCTCCAAAAGAGATCAGATCACGTATCAATCAAACTGTTGAAAGAGATGCTTATTATTATATAGACGACGTGAGTTTAGTTGAAACCATCTCAACTGACATAACAGATAGCTTTACCGAACCTATAATAAAGGACTCTTCCTTCATTTTTAAAAACGTCTTATTCAAATCAAACGAGGCTCTTATCCTAGCTTCGTCCTATTCTGAATTAGATCTATTATTAAAATATTTAGAAGAATATCCGCAAACTCATATCGAAATCGTTGGGCACACAGATAATACTGGAAATGAAAAGTTAAATAAAAAACTTTCCGCACAAAGAGCAAGATCTGTCTCGGATTATCTTGCAGAAAAAGGTATTGATAAAGATCGGATAAGCTATACAGGCTATGGCAGTTTAAAGCCCATAGCATCAAATGAAACAGAAGAAGGTAAACAACAAAACAGGAGGGTTGAATACATCATCACAAAAAAATAAGCCTGACAAATCAGACCTGAATTTGCATTTCTCAACTATCTTGCTACTTTTACAGTATGTTGAACCTGCGGTGTTTATTAATACATGTTATAGCCCTGCTCCTACTATGGCCTATAACTCAAACCTATGCACAACGGCCAGTAACCGATTCTCTTTTGTTAGTTTTAAAAACAACTAAAGACGATAAAACACGCTGCAACATCCTAAGCGAATTAATTGATGAGGAAAACGACGATAATATCTGGCCGCTTTATAATGAACAACTATTAAAACTGGCACAAAGCGGTTCTGTCAAATTCGCGGGCGACAGTGCACAAAAACATTTTTATTTAAAACACCTTGCCGGCGCACTTAATAATATCGGTTTTTTGGCGCAAAACCAGGGAGATATTCCTAAAGCTTTAGAATATTATTTAAGGAGTTTAAAAATTGAAGAAGAAATAAAAAATAAAAAAGGAATTGCATACTCCTTAAATAATGTTGGCAGTATATATAAAGACCAGGGAGATATTACCAAAGGATTAGAATACTATCATAAGAGTTTAAGGATCCGGGAAGAAATAAATGATAAAAAAGGAATTGCCAATGCCTTAAACAATATTGGAATAATTCATAAAAACCAGGGAGATGCGCAGAAAGGATTAGAATATTATCACAGAAGTTTAAAGATACAGGAAGAAATAAACGATCGATCCGGAATTGCTTCCTCGTTAAACAACATTGGTTTCATTTATGACAATCACGGAGATCCTTCATGTCATTCCTCAAAAGACATCTGCCGGAGGGCAGCTAAAATTACAGCTTTGGGATACTACCTTAAGAGCTTAAAACTTAAAGAAGAAATAAATGACAAAAAGGGCATTGGCAACGCGTTAAGTAATATTGGAAGTGTGTATTGGTACCTGGCTGAAACAGCCCAAAGCCAGGATAGCATGTTGCGAAGCGAACAATTAACCAAAATAGCATTGGAATACTGCCAACATAGTTTAAAGATACAGGAAGAAATAAAAGACCGATCGGGAATTGCAACCTCATTAACTAATATAGGAGCTATATCATTAAAACAAGGTAAAGTAGCGGAGGCGCTTAAATTCACAGAGCAAAGTCTGCAGATTTCAAAACAGCTGGGCTTTCCCAAAAATATCATGAGTGCTGCTTTAGCACTAAAAAGAATCTATCAAAAACAACATAATTTTAAAGATGCCTTGGAAATGTATGAGTTAGAAATGCAAATGCGTGATAGCATCACTAATCAGGAAACTAAAAAAGCAAGCGTAAAAAAACAATTTCAATACCTATACGAAAAACAAGCGGCTGCCGACAGTACTAAAAATGCAGAAGAGCAAAAGGTTAAGAATTCGCAATTAGTTGCGCAACAAGCACAGCTCAAACAAGAAAAGACACAACGCATAGCGTTATATGGTAGTTTAATTTTAGTGGTTATTTTTCTGGCTTTCATCTATAACCGTTTTAAAATCACACAAAGACAAAAACAGATCATTGAAAAACAAAAAATTTTGGTTGACCAGGCATTTAAACAGATGGAAGAAAAAAACAGGGAAGTTTTGGATTCTATTCATTATGCCAAACGCATACAAAATGCGTTAATGCCTAATGAAAAATACATCGAACGCAAACTCAATGAATTGAATTAATGTGTTCTTTCATAAAGCAACTGGTAATCTAAGGTCAGCGTTTCAGTTGCTAAATTTAGCACCGCGCCATTTTTTTCTTTTTACCTAATGTACCTCTATCTTTTACTTTTTTTACATATACATTCACATCGGGTACTTTACAGGCCGTACCATTCATGTTCACTTTAATGTCTCCTATCTTCTTTGAAGTATTTAGAACCATGTCCGTAAGTGCAGGAATATAGCAGGCAACAGATATTAAGAATTCATTCATTCTGTAACGTATCCTGTCGTCTACATTATGTATCGTTTTTTCTACTCTTGTGATCAATGCCTTCAAAGCCGGAATATCCAACTCATCATCAGCTTTGATAGCTACCAGGCTTGATAAAGTAGCCCAGCCGGCAGATACAATGAAGTCTGTTTTTGAATCGATCCACTCAAGCGCGAGGTCATATCCAAAATGACTTTCTGCAGCTATCCAGGGCACCGTATATTCGCTTACGTTTGTTGAAACTGCCTGCTTTACCCAAAGCGACAGGTCTTTTTTTGTCATTTTGGTTTCATCTGCTATTAGTCCTGCAAGATACATGGCGTCAGCATTCCCTGTAGCATAAAGGTCTTTTGCCAATTGATAATCTTTCTTTACCTTTTTCTGAATCACTTTCAGGTATTCGATCTTCACTCCAAAAAATGGTTCTTTAATTCCATGCTTTAGGAATATTTTTTTAATACCCTCATTTCCCTTGGCTTCCAATTCAGCCATGATTTCTTTTACGGTCATGTTAGTGATTCTTTAATTTAGGAAATGAAATTAGGGATTTTTTCACAAATTTTATCATACATGCGGTTTAGCCTCCTAGTAAACACTGGCACGGGATTAGTATTCTTAATTTATATAAATCTTAAATACACGTACTCATGAAAACAGTTAATAAAATTTTATTTGTAATCACATTTGGATTATTAATAAGTTCTTGTAAAAAGGAAGCAAGTGTTGATCCCAGAGATCCAACACCTTACTACGTTACCATGACAGATGCGCCTGCTGCATACTCTGCAGTTAATGTTGATGTTATGGCCGTAGAAATTAAAGGGAATGCCCAAACAGTTTCCTTAAATATAAATGCCGGTGTATACAATCTGCTTGATTTTACAAACGGACTTGATACACTGATCGCCTCAGGATCTTTGTATATACAACATGTTCAGGAGATACGATTGATCCTGGGAAATAATAATACAGTAGTAAAAAACGGCATTACCTATCCCTTAAGCACTCCAAGCGCTCAACAATCGGGCTTAAAAATAAAAGTGAATCAAACATTACAGCCTGGTATTCCTTATTATGTATTACTTGATTTTGATGCAAATGCATCTATCGTAGATCAGGGAAATGGAAGCTTTTCATTGAAACCGGTTATTCGTGCTATTGAAGTGGCTACCAGTGGATCGATCAGTGGACAAGTAAATCCATCTGGTGTAGCTGCATCTATAGTAGCAACTTCAGGTACTAATTCTTATTCAACAATGGCTAATGTAAGCGGTTACTTTATGTTACCAGGCGTTCCTCCCGGAATTTATGATGTAACTGTTACCCCTAGTATTCCATATAATCCTGTGACCATTCATAACATAGCAGTTAGCATAGGTGGCAATGCCAATATCGGAACGGTTAATTTATAGGAAACTAATTTAATACTATTAAAAAGCAGAGCTAGTCTCTGCTTTTTTTGGCTAACCCTTTGTTGGTCTTTTAATTGCATGTTTCTAAAACCTATTAATACTAAACCTATGGCAAAAAAAACTACTAAACCAGCAAAATTTACAAAAGCGGTAGACGAAAATGAAAAAATTAAAAAGCTTAAACAGTTTACTGAGAACGGTGATGGTGAATTCCTTACCACTAACCAGGGTCTAAGGATCAATGATAATCAGAATTCATTAAAGGCCGGAGAACGGGGAAGTACGCTGTTGGAAGATTTTATACTTCGGGAAAAAATTACCCATTTCGATCATGAGCGAATTCCTGAACGTATTGTTCATGCACGTGGTTCGGCGGCTCACGGTTTTTTTGAGCTTTATGAAAATATGGGTAAGTATACCAAAGCCGGTTTTTTAAACGATACCAAGATCAAAACTCCTGTGTTTGTAAGGTTTTCAACTGTTGCGGGCTCACGTGGTTCAAGCGATCTTGCAAGAGATGTTCGTGGTTTTTCAGTTAAATTTTATACACAAGAAGGCAATTATGATATGGTTGGAAACAACATGCCTGTATTTTTCATACAGGATGCTATGAAATTTCCTGACCTTGTTCATGCAGTGAAACCTGAACCTGATCACGAAATGCCACAGGCTGCGTCGGCACATGATACATTCTGGGATTTTATTTCATTAATGCCCGAATCAATGCACATGATCATGTGGACCATGAGCGATCGTGCTATTCCACGCAGTTATCGGATGATGGAAGGTTTTGGCGTACACACTTTTCGCTTGATCAATGAAAAAGGAAAATCACATTTTGTGAAATTTCACTGGAAACCCGTGTTAGGAGTACACTCTGTTGCATGGGACGAAGCTCAGATCATTTCTGGGAAAGATCCTGATTTTCATCGCCGTGATCTATGGGAAGCTATTGATAGCGGTAACTTTCCGCAATGGGAATTAGGGGTTCAATTAGTAGATGAGAAAGATGAATTTAAATTTGAATTCGATCTATTGGATCCCACTAAATTAATTCCTGAAGAAGTGGTGCCTGTGAAAATAATTGGACGATTAACATTGAACCGAAATCCCGATAACTTTTTTGCAGAAACAGAACAAGTAGCTTTCCATCCCGGACATTTAGTACCTGGAATTGATTTTTCGAATGACCCATTATTACAGGGAAGATTATTTTCATATACTGATACCCAATTATCAAGATTAGGAAGTCCGAACTTTCATGAGATCCCTATTAATCGTCCAATAGTAGATATACATAATAACCAACGCGATGGTCACATGCGCCACGCGATCAATAAAGGAAAAGCTAATTACGATCCTAATACACTTGGCGGCGGTTGTCCATTCCAGGCTATGATGAAGAATTTTGGTTTTACTTCTTTCTTAGAAAGAATTGATTCTAAAAAGATCCGCAACCGTAGTAAAAGTTTTTTAGATCATTTTAGCCAGGCCAGGTTGTTTTTTAATAGCCAGAGTGAAGCTGAAAAGTCGCATTTGATAGATGCCTTACAATTTGAATTAAGTAAAGTGCAAAGCACTGACATAAGAGAACGCATGGTTGGATTACTCACGCAGGTAGACCGGGTACTTGCCAATGCCGTGGCAGATGGTTTGGGCATTGCAGCAAAATCGCCTGAAATGCCTATGAATAAGAGTATTCCCGCTGATGGGCACCCAAAGGATTATGAATCAAAAAAAGTAAAATCCTCTTTGGAACGGTCGGAAGCATTAAGTATGGAAAATACAACCAGGACTTCTATAGTCACGCGGCGTATTGCCTTTTTAGCAAGTGATGGCGTGAACGAAAATTCATTCAGTAGCATAAAAAAAGTATTGGAAGAACAGGGAGCAACTGTGAAACTGATCGCTCCGAAAATGGGAACCATCAAATCAGATAAGGGCACTGTAATTAAAATTGACGAAAGTTTCTTAATTGCAACCAGTGTAGTGTACGATGCCGTATACATCCCGGGTGGCGAAAAAAGTATAGAAGTACTCATGAAAGATGCTGACGCTGTTCATTTCATTAGCCAGGCTTACAAACATTGTAAAGCCATTGCTGCAGGCAGCGAATGTGAAGAGTTACTAGAGATGGCTTTTGTTGAAATAACTGCCAAAGATAAGGGTGTGATCATCGACCGCGATCCCGGTTTTGACAAAGCATTTGTTAAAGCCATTGCACAACATCGTTTTTGGGAACGGGAAACGGCTCGTAAAGTTCCGGCTTAAAGTGTATGAATCTTACAGGAATAATAGGTGTTTCGGCAAGCGTATTTACAGCAACTTCTTTAATACCGCAACTCATAAAACTGATCAAAGAAAAGAAATCTGAGAATATTTCTCTGGGAATGATGGCTGTTCTGTTTATTGGTTTGGTATTATGGATCTGGTATGGCTTCTTAAAAGAGGACTGGATCATTATCATTTCAAATGGATTTTCATTGATGATCAATCTTATTACTGTTATTTTAAGTTTAAAATATAAAACCAAATGATATGCGAAAAGGACCCGTATGTATATACGTTGATAACTCCAATATTTATATTGGCGGACAGGAAGCTGCAAAAGCAAGAAATGAAGATAGTCTGTCTCTAAGAATAGCTTTCAATCATTTTTTATTCCTGATTACACATGGCAGCATGGAGTTTGATGAAATGGTTTGGGCAGGAAGTGGCCCTGTTGAAATGGAAGATATTTTTAAAAGTATGACAAATAAAGGCGTCGACTTACAACTAATACCCCGTTCAGAAAGTGGTGAAAACGAAACTGTTGACCAGGCCATGCAATTATCTATGTACAGGCATTGCCGAAAATATAAAAATAATCCGGGCACTATTGTGCTGTGCACCGGCGATGGCAAAGGATTTCATGAAGAGAAAGGGTTTTTATATGATGTACAAGGCTTTATTGAAGATGGATGGACCCTTAATCTATATAGCTGGGACGAGATCTGCCATGAGGGATTGAAACATTTTGCAAAACAACATGGCCACTACGTTCCTTTAGAAAAACATTATAACGCTATCACATTTATTAAAGACGGGCGCCACGCACATGAAGTAGTATTGTAGTGCTACACATCAAACAGTAAATTCATCTCCATCCATCATTACCGGAAATAATTTTCTGAATTCCTCTAAATAAGTCGCAGAGAGGCTTACAGTTTCTATAACATCCAGGCTTGTGTTTGGCTTGCTGATCACTTCGCCTCTCGGGTTAATAATGGCCGAATCGCCACAATGTGCAACATTATTACCATCGTTACCAATCCGATTAACGCCAACTACATAGCTTTGGTTTTCGATAGCGCGAGCAATCAGTAATTGTTTCCATGGATATGTTCGTGCTTCGGGCCAGTTGGCAACATATAATAGAAGATCATAGCTGTTCTCCTTTCTGTTTCTGCTCCACACAGGAAAACGCAGATCGTAACAGATGAGCGGACAGATCTTCCAGCCTTTATACTCAACCATTAGTTTTTGAGTGCCTGCCGTGTAATGCTTATGTTCATTTCCCATTTGAAATAAATGACGCTTGTCATAATACTTGTAGGTACCATCCGGCATTACCCAATATAATCGGTTATAAAATTTATTTTCTTCTTTAACAGATATACTTCCAGTAACTGCACAGCTTTTTTCTTTTGCTTTCTCAATCATCCATTGTAATCCGTTTCCCTCATGTGCTTCAGCCATCACCGCCGGGTTCATGGTAAACCCTGTTGTAAACATTTCGGGTAATACAATAATATCCGTTGGCTCTTTAATAAGGTTGAGTTTCTCAGTAAAATGAGTGAGATTTTTATCAGGGTCTTCCCAATATAAATTTGTTTGTATCGTTGTTATACTTATTGCGTTCATATAATTATGGAATGTGTATCAAATAACGTCTATTGAATATACAGATAAAAATAATTAAATTAGTATAAATATATTAATACCGGTTTATGATAAAACAAACCTTTTACTTCTGCTTGATCGTATTGATACATTTAACTGCTGTTTCGCAAACAGTTGGGAAATACATTTATAAAGGAAAAGAATATAATGTCTACCCTTTCCGGATTGATGACTCGGAAGATATTTTGTTGGTAGGGTATAAAATACCTGATGGTGATTATGTTGCCTTTGCCAACTACAACTTCAAAGAAAAATTCAGCCTTAAAAAGAAGAAAAAGCATGTACTTACAGACACTGCTATTGTAAAAGGGATCTTTACGATCAAAAATAATCAGACTCAAGGTCCTGCCGTTTTTTACAACTATGAGGTAAACGATAAAGGAAAACAAAGCCACTTACCTGAAGAAGAAATAAAAGGCAACTTTTTAAATGGTCAGAAATCAGGCGTTTGGTCAACGGCAGATGCCGGAAAACCGGCCACTGAATTCATAACTTATAAAAACGGCATCAAAGAAGGTTATCGTACACGTTGCGGTCCTACGGGCAAGATCTACTTTAAAGAGAAATATTGCGACGGAGATGCATGTGATACCATATTCTATTACAGCAATGGGAAAGTATATAGGGAATATGATGTTAGTTCCCGATACTTTTCTAACCGACTTACATCCTGCTATGATAAAGGCGTTGACCTATTGAGTCTCAGGCAAAACAAAGCCAATACCTTTTACCGGGAATACAGGAATGATACACTTACTATTGACCTGAAATACAAGGATGGAGAAGTACAACCGTATGATAGCATTGGTATCAGTTACTATTATAAAGGGATAAACACTATTAAATATGTTACCATTAAATCTATTAATGATCATCAAAAAGTAATGACCTATTCATATAACAGATCTCATAATCCTGTATATGACCAGTTTTTTTATGAGGATGGGTTTTTATACCGGACAAGACATCGAGATTACCTGAAAAAATATGGAAAGAAACCCTTGTTCAGAAAAAGAAAAGTGATCAAGGTAGATACCATATATAATGATAGTTACTTTTTAAATCCAAACAAGATCATTGATTCGAGTATTGTTCCTGTATTAGTATCAGAATATATCCCTTATAAAACCAAAACGGAGATCTACTACATCCCGAAATATAAATTTGCTTTTGAGAAGGATAATAACTCTCCCTATTTCTCAAGATATAAAGAGGACAACCTTACTTTTAACAGGATCGATACTATTAACAAAAAAATTTACATGAATGGCAGGAACTATGGTTCACGTACACATTATGAAAAGAAAACGGAAGTAGTATTTATAAACGACAAAGTAGAAGCTGCTAATAGATTTAAAACCAGACCTTATACTAAAAATTCCTACATCATTAATAAGGAAATTCCAGGCTTCTATGGCAGATATGATACTCACAACAGGCATGTAGATGAGCTGACGACAGATAATTTTGTATGGTTCCCAACAAAAGAAACTTATTATAAAAACGATACTGCATTAAACGGTATGTATTACTTTTCGGACGTGGCCAAACATAAGAACTGGCCTAAAGATGTTAAACATACCGGCTACACCGGCCTTACAGATGACCTGTGTTTAGGAAGGCTCGTGGCAGGAAAAAAAGAAGGCGACTGGGCGGAATTAGATTACACAACTTATCCAAAAAAAACACCTGCTGACTTAAAAGCCTACTTTTTTAGTCATCCAAAAAAGGTAAGCAGCTATAATGAACTTACTTACAAAAACGGCATGAGGGATGGACGTTACACTCATTACCAGATGTATGACCCAAAGGACAATGACTCATACAGCAAAGACCCAATTGTGCTATTTAAAGAAATTGAATCGCATTACACGCGCGACACATTAGACGGTCATTATGCAGAATATTTTTACAACGGCAAACTGATGATCGATTTCAACCTGGTTATGGGCGCACCCGATGGCGAATACAAAGAATATGACATCGAAGGAAACCCGGCAGCAACCATGTATTTCGATAAAGGAAAGCTTCATGGAAAATACATCGCCTATGAGAATGGGAGAATATATTGTTATGCGAATTTTAAAAATAACTTATTGTGCGATTCATTGATCTACTATTTTCCAAATCATTTGCCAAGCGAAAAGGTGTTTGCCAGGAATGATACTGTATTGAGAAAAATAAAATATTTTGATAATGGTAAAGCAAAAGAGGAAATGCTCTTTAGCCATCGCTCCACTTATAAGATCGGAGAAGAGTTGATGACCTCCGAAAGTTTCATAGAAACTATTAATTCATCTCAATATCCTGAACTACAAAACGTACAAGGCAGATTTAAAAATTATTATGAAACAGGGCAGCTATTATCGGAAGGTAACATCAAAGATGGTGCTCTGAATGGAAACTGGAAATTCTATTCTATTAATGGTGTGTTGATCCATGAAGTGAATTTTTGTGACACGATCATTATACTTCCAAATAATGCTGATACAGTAGAAGTATCTGGATTTTATACAGGTTACTATAATAATAGCAAAAAACGTTGTGAAGGATATATCCAGGAATTGGAACTGAGCTATGATTGCTTTACCAAACAGGACAAGGCCGATCTTGATTTTCTTGCTTTAGATTTTTATGATATCAATGGGAAACAGACCTTAAAAAATGGAAGCGGCTATTTTATTAAATATGATGCGAACGGACTGAGGGTTGCAGCAGGTAAATTGATAAACTGTAAGGAAGACAGCTTATGGAGGTATTATACTCCGGAGCAAAAACTGGATCGCATTGGTAATTACGTGAATTTTGAGAAAGATGGTGTGTGGTATGATGGCGACCTGGAAGGCATTAATTTTGAGGACGGTGCTTGTTTTGACATGAATAACAAAGACGAGGTAAAAGCATTTAACATGAAGCGTCTGGAGTTATCGATACGTAAAACAATATACAGGAATGGCGATGTGATAGACCGTGTTAATTTTAACTCGAACTTAAATAAAACATACAGACCCAAGCGAAGAGGTTGTTGGGGAGGAACTCCCTCGTTTTAGCTTTTGGATAATTGATTAAATATTTCGGCTACTTTATCTGCATGTTTTATGCGGTGTAATTTATAGCGAAAGGAGATGACCTGTGACGAAACAAAAATGCCGACTCCCAGAGTTCCCACTATGATACTCGCGGTATTTGTTTCAAAAGCCTCTTCAAACACCGCAGAAGCTATAAGACTGCCACCACCTAAAATAACACCGCCATAACCGATCGTGTATTGTAATGCTCTATTGCGATGAGAATCGGTGATAGCCAGATCAAGATCTTTGTTTTTCCAAACCGCATTTTTTTCGGTTGCCAAAAACAGCACGTTCCTATCAGAAAGACGATGCCCTTGATAATGGTACAGCCCTCTTTTATAGCTTTTTGTGATCTGGTCATTAGGAATATCCCGGCTGTAATTCTTCGAACTATGTATATAGGCCTTTTGCGGTGGCCGGCTTATAACAACAGCAAACGAATCAATGGAGCCTGTGTTGTATTTGATCTTTTTGATCTCATTCTTATCATTGATGAAAAGCGGCCCATCCTGCATATCAAATCTTTTATATGTAATTTCTTTAGGAGTGATCTCCATTACTTTTGCAGGTATCACTTCACCATTTCTTTTATAGATCGTATCCTGGGCGCGTGTCAGTAATTGAGTTAAGAAAAATAAAATGATCAAATGGTTTTTCATAAGACAGGTTTAGATGAAGTTATGGCATTTCATTATTGTATAATAATGCCGCTTTACGAATGTGTTTGTTCTTTAAAGATCTATAGATCTGCGCTGTAATAACAGAAACAACACAAAGGCTTAATCCGCTGATGAAATAGGTTTTGGCGATCATTTTTTCCCGTGGTGTATTGTATCTGTGCTGGCGGGCAAAATAAATACCTCCAACTGCTGCTGCCGGAGCAATAATATTAAATGCTATTTGCCCGTTTTGTTTACTGTCTGCCTGTATCAAAGCGCCATTCAGTTCCTCCGAATTGGTTTGCGGATCCTTTTTCATCATGATCTTGAAAGCTGCTTTGTGCGTGATATCTTTATTATTTAATGCAATGTATTTTTCTTCAATAACAAACATGGTTAATGGAGAAGGACTACCGGCTGTTTTTTGTTTTAGCTGGAAGCGGGATTCTTCTTTTCCATTCTCATACACGATCCTTAAGATCTGGTCGTTGCTAAGTACTCTAACGATCCCATCCGGATTAAAAAAATTCTTATACGATACTTCCGTTTTCGAGATCTCTAAAACCCGCACTAATAAAGATTGAGATGAATTTGTAAAAATAGTATCCTGTGCGCAGTATATTGCACTTAAAAAAATAAGAAAGAGGAGCGCTGAATATTTATTGATTATACTGGTCAACAAACTTGTGTCTTTTTTTTCTTAAATTGATGTTGAATGTAATTGCAGCAGCTGTAGAGATCAATGCGATAGCGCCTGCTGCAACAGGGACAGGTAAAATAGCATCGCCGGCACTAGAATCAAATGCATAGAACAAAGCAGTAAATGCACCTGTAACAATAGTAACGCCGCCGAAAACAATTCCTACAGTTCGGGTTGCATCCTGACCGGCTTTCATCTTTTTCATTCCTGACAAAGTTGACATTAAGGCCGGCTTTCGTTCCGGATTCGGATGCCTGTCGATGAGATTGATCATATATTTGTTCCTTCGTTTTGTATCATCGTAACTGATCTTTTCCAAATTTACCGGAGACGGAACATACGTTACAGTATAAGGCTGGTCGGCAACGGATGCAGGTTCTGCAACCGGCTCTTTTATAACTTCGGTATAACCGTTCTTATAAACTATTTTCGAAATATCACTTTTATTGAGCACATACGTTGGGCCATCGGGCATCTCTGCTTTTTTATACTTTACTTCGGTTTGTGTAACTTCTTTAACTATTACTACAATATTACTATTGGAAGCTTTGTAATAAATCGTATCCTGTGCATTAGCCTGTAGCCCTGCAAATAAGCAGCCCAAGAATAATACTGATCTTAGTATGTTGTTTTTCATTTGATTCGAATTATGGATTATTATAAAGTTTAGCTACTTCTACTTTTTGTTTTAAACGCTTATGCTTAAAGATCCCGGAAATAATGGCGCCTGTAACGCCAATGGTAACTCCTGATCCAAAGCCGATCACAAAAGGCAATTCATCCGCTTCAAGCACAAATGAAGCAACAGCTCCTGCATAAGTCAGCGCCACTGCGGCACCTAATCCTACAAAACCAAACAGGTACTGTCTTTTTTTATAGGTTTTCATGGTGGTATATTCTTTTAACAGTACCGATCTTTTTGCCGGAACGGGATCCATGTTAATTATTTTAAATAAACGGGCCTCGCCTACAGCTTTTCCGTTGTATGAAAGTTTTTTGCCATTGATCTCGATCTTTGAATTGTTACCAGCTGTTATTGGTTTATAACCATTAAACCCTTCATTAGCAGTAATGGGCTTTGGTATGGCAGCTGCATGAATGGTATCTACTTGTCCGTTAGCAAATTTAATGTAAGCTATCTCATTTTTATTGGCAATATATAAAGGTCCATCTGCATTATCAAAACGATGGTACTTTACTTCCTGGATCCCTATTTCATTTACTTTAACGGCGAGGCTGGTTTTGTTTAAAAAAGAAATCGTGTCTTGTGAATACATCTTACCTCCAAGTAATATCGAAAATAGTATGATACAAAAGATCCTCATAAAAAATTTATTTTTTAAATGTAGTGATTAAATCTTACATAATATCTCAGCAGCTCTTTCCAATGTCTCATCTTTTTTGGCAAAACAAAAACGTAGTAATTGTTGTTGCTTGTGATCGCTGTAGAAAACTGACATTGGAATAGAAGCTAAGCCTTTTTCTTTGGTCAATCTAATGGCCAGATCCGTGTCTTTTTCATCTGAGATCGCTTTATAGTTCAATAACTGAAAATAGGTGCCGGTGCAGGGTTCCAATGTGAAACGTGAAGCAGAGATCAGCTTTCTGAAATGATCTCTTTTTGTCTGGTAAAACGAATGCAGACTTTTATAATTGGATTCATTCTTTAAATATTCTGCCAAAGCCATTTGATAAGCATGATTCACAGAAAACACCAAAAATTGATGCACTTTTCTGAATTCAACCATTAAGGCTTTGGGCATGGCCACATAACCAATTTTCCAGCCTGTGGCATGAATTGTTTTGCCGAATGAAGATACTACAATAGATTGTGCAGCCAACGCCTTAAACCGGGCAACACTTTGGTGTACTTGCCCATCAAATACCATGTGCTCATAAACTTCATCGCTTACCACAATAATGTTCTTTCCCGCAACCAGCTTTTGTAATTCCAAAAGATCGTTCTCGGTAAGGGTTGTTCCGCTTGGGTTGTGCGGAGAGTTAATGATGATCATTTTGGTTTTATCAGTAATACTGTTTCTTACAGTTTCCCAGTTAATTGTAAAACCAGGATATTGCAACGTAATTGGCTTTGCAACTCCTCCATTTACCTCAATTCCAGGGATGTAACAATCATAACAAGGTTCAAATACAATAACTTCATCCCCTTTATTAATAAAAGCTGCAATACTGGTAAAAATACCTTGTGTAGCGCCTGCCGTAACCGTGATTTCAGTGTCAGGGTCATAGGTTGCGCCATAGCAATTTTGCATTAAAGCGGTAATTTGTTCCCGCAGCTGAATAATACCGGGCATTGGGGCGTATTGGTTGAACTGATGGTCGGAATATTTTTTTGCAAACTCCAAAAGAACCGGATCACACTCAAAATCGGGAAAGCCCTGGGACAGGTTAATGGCGCTATGTTCTTTGGCCAATCCACTCATTACAGTGAATATTGTAGTGCCAATAGAGGGTAATTTGGATTGGATCTGCATTTTTTTTATAATTATTAGCCTAAGTTGCTAAAAAAATCTTATTTTTGCTACCCGTTCTTAGAATTTGATGCATTTTATCAAAATCTGAAAATTAATGGTCCTGTGGCCGAGTGGCTAGGCTCAGCTCTGCAAAAGCTGCTACAGCGGTTCGAATCCGCTCGGGACCTCGATAAAAACAAAAAAGCCTCCTATTTCAGGAGGCTTTTTTGTTTTCTATAAATGGCCGTCAAGCTTCGCTTGAATAGACGTGAAATGGAAAACAAAAGCCAGGTGAAACCTGCCTTGCTGCATTTTGACTTCAGGCTTACTCGAAGGGTCAACGAAAGTAACACGCCTTGAGAATTTATTTCTTGTTAACAAGCATCCCCTGGAATGCAAGCTTGTTCCACAATCAGTGTCTCCCGTGTTTCTCTATTTTACGAATTTGTTCATGACCATGCTCATTTTTAGGATTCATTTCAACAGACTTTTTATAATTGAGTAATGCAAGTGAATAATCTTTGGCCTTCATATAGCCATCAGCGAGGCTATCATAACAATTCCAGGATTTTGGAAAATATTTTACATTCAGTTTAAATACGTTAATGGCTGCAGATATTTTTCCCTTCTCAAGCAGCGCGTACCCCGCATCGTTTAGATCAAGTTCTAAAACCTTGATCATAGGATAAAGCTCTTCAGCTTCAATAAAACCATCAAGTGCCAGGGAGTCATTAGCAGCGCTGTTTCCTGTCAAAGACCGGACAGCTTCTTTTGCATTATTCCATTTTGAATAATGGAATTGGCCTGCGGTGTTATCGGGAAACAGCTCAGGGATAACCAAAATTCTCTCTTTTTTATTGAGTTCATCTTTGAGATTGAATTTGACAGTGATGCTGTAATCGTGATAAAAATATAAGTTAACTGTTCCTTCATTAAGATCGTAAATCGTTGTGTAAAGCGTTCCGCCAAGCCCCTTCCCCCAATCCTGGTGCATAGTATCGCTGAGTTGGGTCAGGTAGTCCAGGCTAGTGTCAGCATTCTGCTCCAGCATCCTCCTTCCTTTCTGATAGTATGGTATGTTAATATCCTGAACATTTAATGTTTGCGAAGGACAAAAGTTGGATAACAGATAACTATCCTCATTTCCCATCAACATGGTATCAGCCTCTACAACAAGGTACTTACCGTTTTTTTCAACATATAATAACATGCCGCCGTTTAAGGAACTCATATCATATTTACCCAACATTGCAGCAACTTCATTTGTGTTCTGGCATTTCTTCATAACGTCTTTAAAGAGAGTCGGGTAAAATTTCAGTTTCCCGGTTCTATATTTAATTTGTCTTTCCGGCACAGAGAAGCCATCAAATACCAGCCCTTTCTCGTTCATGCCTCCCTGCGCCACAAGGTTATCCAGCCCTACGAACATTGATCCATACTCACCGGCTTTTCCTTTTTCAAACCAGATCCGCGTATTTGCATCCCAATAATCCTCATTATTTCCAACAAAGGTTTTACCATTTTTGGTTATTTTATAAACGGTGCATGAAATTGCATGTATAAAACCAAACAGGAAAAAGATGGCAAATATTTTAATTTTCATAGTTACTTATTTAATCAGGTTGCTATTAAATGTTAGATCAAAAGTCTCAGCCATTTATAATACCCGGTTTTATTAAAGATACACTAAATTCTAATTTTTTATATCACGCAGCATGTCCCGGCGAACCAACGTAATTAATCCGCTCTCACATTATTCAGTAAAATAATTCCTAACTTTGAATCATGCCCAAACTCAAATCTTCTTATTACTTAAACCCTGATGTGGTTTTTCTTGCCAAAGATTTGATTGGCAAAACACTATGTACAAACATCAACAATAAATTAACCTGTGGGATCATTACTGAAACGGAAGCTTATGCAGGCGTTATTGATAAAGCATCTCATGCTTATGGTGGCAGAAGGACAAACCGAACAGAAACCATGTACAGCAAAGGTGGCGTAAGCTATGTGTATTTGTGTTATGGTATTCATCGCCTTTTTAATATAGTGACTAATGTCAATGGCATTCCGCATGCTATATTAATACGCGCTATTTATCCCGTAAAAGGTATTGAAGAAATTATAAAACGACGCGGCTTAAAATTCTCCAATAATTTATGTGTAGGCCCCGGTAAAGTATCACAGGCTTTGGGAATAAACCTGATCCATAATAACATTTCCTTAACGGGAAAAGAGATCTGGCTGCAGGATGATCATGTAAACATAAACGAACGCGATATAAATACAGGCCCACGAATAGGCATTGATTATGCGGGCGAAGATGCTAAATTGCCTTATCGTTTTTGGACAAGCAATTATAATTTTTAAAAAGAAAATTGGTTCAATTCGTTCTGGATTTTTTCCTAATTTAGTTTATCCAAACTAAATACTTCATGAAGGCTTATCTTATTTTCTTCTTAGCTACTCTGTTTTTATATAAAAACAACATTGCTCAAAACGCTTTCATTCCTGAACCAACCGGCAAAGTGGTTTCCGATTTCGAGAACTTACTTTCTGCAGACGAGCAGGAAGAGTTGGCATCAGCCATTCAAAAAAGTTACCAATCAAGCTCCAACCAGTTAATGGTAGTGTGTTTGCCTACAAAGTTTGTGGGGAACTTAAGCATTGAAGATTATGCACAGCAATTCTTTAAAAAATGGCAACCCGGTCAAAAAGACCTGAATAACGGCGTGCTATTAATCGTAACCGGCTCAAAAACTGATAATGTTGGCCGCAAGATCCGTATTCATGTTGGCTACGGACTGGAAGGTGCTTTGCCAGATCTTTTATGCAAACATATACAAATGCAATTGATGGTGCCGCTCTTAAAACAAGATCGTTATGCCGAAGGTATACGCGCTGGGTCATTAGCCATATTGGAAGCCATTAAAAATGAGCATATCGGAAAACAAATAAAATACAGATCAACACCAAAAGAAAGTATCGCACTAACCGATGAAGTGGGTGCACTTAGTGGCGAAGAATTTGAAAATTTTGAAAAGCGCATCAAAGCTTTTTACAATGAAGACGTTTACCCTTCTTCTATTAAAACAGCTGATCATTTATATACAGCTGTTAACTACGTTGGTGGCTATGCATCATACAATTACCTGTTTGAACTTTCTGTTAATCCAAATCTGCAATTCACTACTGATAGTATTACCGGGGCTACCAATCTGGCTAAAGGTCAGAATTATTATTACATGGCTATGAATAATGCTATGGGTTTTAATGAAACCGAGCAGGAAGAGAATCGAAAGAAAGTTGAAGCTTTTTTATTGAAAGACGATGTAGTTGGTGCTATCAATGAGGCTATTTCGATCAAGGAAAAAGGCATGGCCGGCGGTTGGGCCGAAGTGCGGATGCTAACTTACCTTCTGCTTGGATTTTTATTTATAACGATGATCTTTTGGCAATTAGACAAACGAAAGATCTGGACAAAAAATAACATAAATGGCTTTCAGAAATTTATTATTGGCATTATCAATGTTCCCATTATTATCATCTGCTTATTGGGATTAATCGCCATCATTCTGATGCATATAACCTATTACTCTGACGTATATAATTTATCAACCATGTGGCTGATAGTTATATGCATTATACAGGAGATCATTTGCGTTGCCGCATTCTTTTTTGCTATGGGCAACATGAGTTCATTCTTCCCGGGATTTGCAAGTAGTGGTGGCGGTTATCAGTCCACTTATTCTTCATCGAGCAGCTACAGTTCTTCGAGCAGTTCCTCTTCTTCATATTCCGGAAGTTCATACTCAAGCAGTAACAGCAATTATGGCGGTGGCGGCGGTTCATCGGGTGGCGGCGGTGCCAGCAGCGATTGGTAAAAATTATTTTAGCACGATCACTTTACTCTTCAATCGTTTTTCCAGTTCAGAAACGCTTATTTCTTCTACCGTAGCTTTTGCAGAATTCTTAAACCAACCGCAAAATAAGATGTCTTTTGTTTTGCAGGATTGTACAACCTTCCAGCAATAGTCGGGAACTGCTATGTTTCCGATCTTTTTACTTTTAAAATATCCGCCGCATATAATATATAACTTTTGGGTTTGCGACCATTTGCGAACCAGTGTCTCATTCTTTTTCCAGATACCGCGATTCAGATTAGTTGTTTGGGGCAAACAATTATAATATCTGAATGTAAGTTCATCTTTTTCGCAATCAAACGCAAAATCTTCGGCATTTGCCAAATGGCCTTTATCGTAAGAACTTTCGGCATAATCAGCATCAGTAGCACATTCTACATTTTCTTTATCATTTTTAAAATGAAATTTGGCACGATCACAATTACCACCGCCTTTGTATAAAGTATAACTTACGTATCTTGGTTCGTGTAATGTGTTACTGAAGTTACATTTGTAAACGCCTGTATTGATAAGGATCTGCGCACAAAGTAATGAACACAGAAAAAAATTGAGAAGAGTAGTAAAAAGTAAACGCCTGATCATTTTCCTTATTTATAGTAAACGAATGTTTAAAGATAAAAAAAGCGTATGGATAATTCAGACTCCCGGCATTTTAAAAAAGAAAGTAGCACCTTTGCCTTCTTCTGCCTCTGCCCATATTTTACCTCCGTGTTTGTTGATGATCCTTTGCACAATGGCCAGGCCAACCCCGGTTCCCTCAAATTCATGTTGCGCATGCAGGCGTTGAAAGATACCAAATAGTTTATCCACATATTTCATATCAAAGCCGGCGCCATTATCCTTTACAGCGATGATCACTTCATTATCAATTTTTGATGATGAGATGTTGACCTGCGGGTTTTCTTTTTTCGAAGAATACTTTACTGCATTAGCAACTATGTTATACATCACCTGGTATATCAATCCATAATCTCCGGCAATGTGATGAAGTTCTTCTACCTTAACATCAGCGTTGTGGGGTGTTAGTTTAACGATCTCATATACTACGTGTTCTGTAAGATCGTTCATATTAATGTCTGTTTTTTTAATGTCCTTTCTCCCCAATTTTGAAAAGGCCAGCAGATCATCAATGAGCGTACTCATTTTGTTGGCATTGGATTTTAAAACCTCGATGATGCGTTTACCTTCATCATCCAGCAATGCTTCATAATCTTCTTTTAGTATTTGTGCATAGCCATGAACCGAACGAAGAGGTGCGCGAAGATCATGAGCTACGGAATAGGAAAACGCTTCAAGTTCTTTATTAAGAGCAATAATTTGTTCTTCTGCCAGTTTACGTTCTGTAACATTAGCCGATAAAATAGTAACACCAATGATCTTTCCATTGGGATCTACAATAGGACTATAGATCGTCTCAAAATAAACCTTGTTCATATCGCCATACACTTCAAGCGTTGTATGAGCCCGTCCGGTTAATGCTTTTTCGCAATTACGTTTTGCTTTCTCCCTATCTTCTTTAACGGTAATGCTTTCCAGCATCGACATTCCTTCTTCAACGTCGGTTCCGTAAACATGCTTGGTAGCAGCTTTAAAGGCCGAATTGAACAAGCGATAATTAAATGAAGCATCAATTGAAAAAATAAGCACATCCTTATAACTTTCAATGCTTGATCTCAGGTATGTTTGTGCCGACCTCAGTTTTTCTTCTGCTTCAACCTGTCCGGTAATATTATGACTAATGGTCAAAAATCGCCCCACTTTTCCTTCAGTTGTAGGCAAAGGCATGATCACTGTATTTACCCAGTAAGCAGTTCCATCCTTAGCTGTGTTCTTTACTTTTCCGCTCCATATCGTTCCTTCATGAATGCAGGACCAGATATTTTTAACAAAAGCTTCCCGATGATGGCTATCAATGACCATACTATGATTCTTCCCTATCAATTCTGCCCGCACATATTTTGAAATTTGACAAAAATTATCATTCACGTGAAGGATGATCCCATCCTTGTCTGTAATATGAACAATAGAAGATCCATCTGCCATATATACGGCTTTAGAAAAGTCTTCGTCTACTTGCTGCTTGCCCGCCATTCTGTATGTTTTTTTGATATGTTCAATATTACATAAAAACTACATGCCTGTAAAGACCTTATGATTGCAAACATGACTAATGTAAGTTTTTTTCAAAAAATGTACATTAGCAAAACCCATTTGTTAAATTAACAAATGGGTTTTAAAGCCGGTAAAAATAAGATCAACTCGAGCAGAATTCACAATTGTCGTCGCCGGCAATGGTTTCCTGTAATTTCTTTTGCGCTTCGGCTTCAATTTGTTCCGGACTCCAATCCGGATTGGCAATTTTGATCATTGCTTTGATGAAATTGCTGTTGGGTTGGGTAGTTTGTGTATTCATGTTTTTTTATTAAAAATTGTTGTTTGGGCAGAACCCGAAGTGTTTTTATGATCACCTGCAGTTATCAACTCCACCCGAACTGAGGAATTTTAATTTATATCCAGTACCATTCTCCAAAAACCGACCAGGGTTCTTCCCTTTCGCCATGTTGTTTTTTTAATTGTTTGCCTGGAATGATGGTTTTGTTCTCTTCTTTTACTACTGATCTTTGAACGGGTAAATGATCTTTGCAATAGCAAAGTGCGTTGATTTTGTTATCCTGGTCTTTCATAATTATTCAGGTTTAAGTATTGATATATCTAAATATTTCGATTTATTTTTTTATAACTTTTCACCTGGTACCTGGTGTATTTTTTAAAGTTCGGGGAGAAATTACGTCTACAAAGAAAAACGATTAGATCGATATATCCAAATATTTCGATGCATTAATTGTCCTGGCTAATTGCCAAAATTTCTTAAATACTTAATGTAGGAGTCAAATACTTCTTTGTTTACCTGGTAATTCACATGGCGGCCGTCTTTTTCAGCGATCAGCAGATCAGCATCTATCAACTGTTTTACATGGTGCGAAACCGTTGACTGTGATAATTCGAAAGTATCGATGATGGAAGAACACTGCAATGCGCATTTTTGTTGCTTGATCAGTTCCATGATCTTTAAGCGGTAAGGATCGCCTAGGGCCTTGGATATTTTTTCGATCTTCCTAAGATCTAATTTCATATTCATGATGTTATATTGACGGATGCAAATGTATCGATTTATTCAGTACGCCAAAGTTAAAAGGTATTAATTCTGCAAGATTGCTTTGATACTGCCTTTATACATCCCAGCTGGCACCGGATTTGAAACAAGTCAACTACATATGAACCATAAATAACAAACCAATGAAAACCGATCTGATCGCCAAAGCACAGGTAACGATCCATGCTACTCCTGATGAAGTGTGGGATGCCCTTACCAATCCTCAAAAAATAAAACAATATATGTTCGATGCCGATGTAGAATCGGATTTTACAAAGGGAAGCAGAATAGTGTTTACCGGCGAATGGGACGGCAATCATTTTGAAGAAAAGGGAACCATACTGGATGCGCAGCCCGGCAAACTTTTAAAATACAACTCCTACAATACGCAATCTGAAAAGCCGGATGTTGAAGAGAATTACCACACCATTACTATTGAGTTGGTGCAAAAAGGTGAGGAAGTTAGCGTGGTGCTTACACAGGATAATAACGACTCAGAAGAAATGGCCGAACAATCGACCCAAAACTGGGAAATGATGCTTGAAAAATTAAAAGATGTAGTTGAAGAAAGCAGGTATTAATGGCTAACACCACTTCGCAGCATATTTTAAATACTTCAGCAACGCTGCTGGGCATTTGCCTTTTTGTGATCTCATCTTTACGGCTGGGCGACCGGGAACAAACGCATTTGATCGGTGTAGCCACTTCGGTTATTGCCGTGCTCTTAACATTCAGCTGTGGTTTTTCATTTATCTCTTTAAAAGTAAAAGACGCGAGTCGCGAAAAACGTTTGGAAACTATTGCCGATTATTTTTTTATGACTTCCCTGATCGGGATCTTAATTGTGATCTTAATGATCACCATGGATTATATTAAGTAGCTTATCTTATACCCGCGTGAGGGATGCACCAAAGGGGTGCAACAAATGGAAATCCTTTTGCCGGTCACTGAGCGGATCCGAAGTGCGGCAAAAGCCCCGATAGCTATCGGGGGGAATGACAGTCCGACCCCGCTGCCTCTTTTGCGGGCGCACGCCCAAAACATTGCAAAAAATCCCAACTAAATCCTCCTGTTTTCGTATAAGGAATTGGCCACAGGTATAAAAATTGTTTGAAGAGTATAAGGACCTAATTAATGATCTAAAATTAAGAGCCATGAAAAAGATATTGGTACCCTGCGATTTTTCTGAGATATCGGAAAACGCATTGGATTACGCGATTGAACTTACAAAATATTTCTCCGGAAGTCTTGTTCTATTGCACATAGCACAGATCCCGGTAATGAATCCTGAATTTGGTATGACGGGCTATGCCTACCCCGACATGGTGCATGATGGCGAAGAAAGCCTGAAGCATTTAGCGCATCGCATACAAAGAGACAATCCATTAATTACAAATATAGAATGCCACTCCGAAATGGGCATTGCCAGCGATACGGTATTAGATTATACCAATAAACACAATGTTGATCTGATCGTTATGGGTATTAGCGGACACGGTAGTAATTTTATGAAAGCCTTGTTTGGTAGTACTGCCGTTACCATCTCAAAAAAAGCAGCCATTCCTGTTATTATAGTTCCACCGGAATATAAGTTTCAGAAGATCCAGAATATTGCCTACGCCTGCGATTATGATAAACGAATTGAAAATAACACTTCGCTGATACAGGTTAAATACCTTAATACCTTATTAGGCGCTAATTTACAGGTACTACATGTGATCCCTGAAGGTCATGAGTTAAATTTAGAAGAATCGAAAATAGATTGTTATGTGGAAGAGAAGCTGGAGAATGCCATGCACAAAACGTATATCATTGCCGAAAAAAGCGTGAGCGAAGGTTTACTCATGTTCATTGAAAATCACGACATCGATATGGTAATTGTAGAACCTAAAAAACATTCTTTCTTTTACAAACTATTTCACGAAAGTGTGACCAACCAAATGGCTTTCTTTAGCCCGGTACCGGTATTAACGATACATGGGTAAATTAGTATTATGAATAGCTGAGATAGAAGTTAAATGTAAGGTTTAAAATGTTTTGGGCATGCCCCTCCTATCGTCGGGTCGGGCTATCGGCACTCGCCTTTTATTTGTCCTGCGGAGCAAATAAAAAGAGCTCAGACAAATGCCTCCATCCCTCATGCAGGTTCACTTTTCAAAAATCATAACTTAAGTTTCGAATAGGCATTGAATATGTGTGAGGGATGCAAGCGAACTAAACTCATAATTTCCTACTGCTCAAAACAAGCGCTGCGGCCAACGGAAAGAAATTCCGCTTCATTCTCCAGATAATTTTTACAATAATGTGCTTTTGAATCGTCGTTACCCTGGTTGATTATAAAATAATTAAAGAGCATCAATTCAAAATTTACATCACCATAGATCCATTTGCTTGTTTTCTTAAATAAAGGCGACTTTTCTTTCCACTTATCTGTTAAGGGGTTGAAGAAATAATTACATCCCGAAAATTCCTGGAACTGAAAAGCATGCACCATCTCATGCGCATAGGTATCATAAAATACCTGGCCCGAATTAAGTGCGTTCACAAATAAAAAGCCGTTAGAGGCTGTGGATGCTACCAGGTGTGATGCATAAATAACCCTGTCGGCCCTGAAGGTGAATGTACCTGATCGTAAAGAAACGTTCTCATCCAGCCTGCCTCGCACTGCCATAAATACAATACCGCCAAGCGAAGAAGGCATTACTTTAGGAGTGAATTTTAAAGGTCCGTTGGTTTGTAATTCCAACCTCACAAAACCAATATCATAATGCCACCTGCTCCAGAATGGTCGGTTTGAAGCTGCATTCTCTACAATAGAATTACCGACGCTAAATACCGCGCGCGACAGGTAAGCATAACCCAGTTCTTTTTTTATAGCGATGAGTGAATTTAATTTTTTGCCTGAGTAACAGATGGCACCTCCGCCAAAACCAACCACAAAGCCTTTCAATAATACCTTGTGCCATTTCTGATCTTTCTTTTTGTTGATGAGTGCGCCTATGCCTCCGGAAATACTTCCTACCAAGGCATTATAAGCAAATACTTTGGCCTCGGTATATTGCGCTTTGCTGTTTTGAAAAGAAAAGCACAATAGCAGCAGAATGCATACACACTTTGGTGCATAAAAAAAACGAACAAACCTGTTCGTTAATTTTTTAAATATCTTTATGTTCAACTCCTTATTCATAGCTGTATCACATTTTGCAATTGTGCTGCCAGCCTGTATATAATGATTGAGAGAGCGGAATTGTGTATTTTACAAATTTGTTTCCCCAAAGTGTTGACTTTTTGCAACAGAGCTGATCGTTGGGAAATTGTTTTTACATTTTAGTCAGACCACGAGGTGTAATCTTCTTCCTCTTCATCATGATTGTAATAATCGGGATCGTAGTTATCAAAATACTCTCTCTCGTATTCATCATGTGCTTCGTAACGTGTGGTAACGTAAGTAACTGTGCTGTCAGATGCCTCTTCCTTTGAAGCCTTTCTGTTTTGTGGTTTTAAGGTTGCCATTTTTCATAGATTTTATTGGTTTTTAATTAAAGGTCTCTTGTAATGGGGTTGCAATCGCTGAGCCAGTATTTTATTCAGGGTTTGAGTGGAATTAATGCCTCAGAAACCTACAAAGGGGCTGAATAAATGCTCAGTTTAGTTGAAGGATGGTTTCAATAAACCATTCATCAAACGCGTCCAGCGTGATCTTGATAATCTCATAGCTGCCAGGATCTCATGTAACACATTCTTCATTTTTTTCAATAAAGAAGGCTCGGTACCATGCGCCATCTGATCACGGTCGCGCTCAATAGCCATAATGGTTGATGCTTTGCGGAACAATAAAAAATAGCTGATCACTTCGCTGCTGTATTGATGATCTGCATCTACCGCATTAATATCCAAAGGACCATCAACGGATCTTACACAAAAGCCAAACATATCTTCATCTTTTAACAGATCTTTGGTGCTTTCAAAATTTTCGATGCGCACCCAGCCAAAACGCTCTTCGGCACTGTTAGGTAAAATAGGTAAGCGCATACGAATCAGATCGCCCACATTAGGAACCGATGTTTGTAACAGGTTACCATATTTATCAGTAAGACGGAATTCGGTATGTGAACCTTCGTATAACTTGGTCCAGTTATTAATGTCGAGCAAACGCAATTTAGCACCATTGAACAATACTAAAGCAGCGTGTCGTGAATCTGCCACAAAATTTGAGCTTGCACCAATATAGTCGAAACTTTTTTGGGATGAAGGTAGGATGTTGTGTAATATACTCATGATCTTATATTTTTAAATGTTATCGTTTATTGTCTTCGTATCCTTTTTTGCTTTCGTCGGGCGTTTGTCGTGTATCCAGTTCTCCTTTTTCAGGATCTAATGAATCGGAGTAACCAGACCCTACTTTTACAGGAGTATCAACCGACCCATTTCCTGTATTTCCATCCCGTTCACATGACACGCATAACGTAATTAAAACAGTGAGGATACATGCCAATTTTATGGAGATTGCCTTCATTTCGATTTTTTTAACAAGGGTTTCAAACCAAATGCCAGCTAAAAACAGGCGAAATATGCCCAAAAGACTGTTAATTTTAACAGTTTGGGGCTTCACGCTGGCGAGGTATTTTCACAGTGGGGTGGATTTTAACAATTGGGGTGTTCCGCGATGATTTGGACATACATTTTTAGATTTTCTCTAGAACTTACTTTCTTTGCCTGCCATGCAAAGAAAGTAACAAAGAAAGATCACCGCTTCTTAAATTTTCCTCGAAAATCTGAACTTATTTTCCCGCCCGATTCTGGAAACTCGGCCTGTAAAAAACAGGCCTCAAACAGCCCAGAATCGTCGCACAAATCCTTGTTGAAAATAAATTCGATTTTCTTCGTTAAATTTAAGAGGCGGATCAATCCAGATTCTGATAGCAATATTTGGGCGTGCCGGCGCAACGTACTTCGACTCCGTTCAGTAATCCCAGGCGCCGTCGGACTGACCCACTTCAATCTTTTTGCTACCCTAAGCTGTAGCTTCGGCGCAAGCGTAAAGAGGCAGCAAAAAGGATTTTCGCTCGCATCCCTCACGCGGGTTCATACGTAATATAAACATCATTTACATGAAACATTTTATACTGAGAAGTTACTCATCACGGTTATCGCTTTGGCTGTACAAATTATTTTCTTCGTCTTCGCTGCCAATTTCTTCCTGTTCATCATCGAGCTCAGCACCCGGTACATCCAGATCTCCACCGGTAACATCATCCTTAAAGTTTTTTTCGTTGAGCTTACCTTTTACCTCTTCGGTTTTCTTTACGTGTTTAATGTCTTCGGGATCGAGTTCGGTTTCTTTTGCTTTGCTGTATATATCTTCGCTTTCGGGATATTGTGGATAGCCCGGAAATTCTTCTTTTTCTTTCTTTGCCATGATTACGGTTATTAAAATTTATAATGCCTTAAGGGCAGTTAATCAAATGCCAGTGATTACATGGGGCTTTTGAGTGAAAAAATTCTCAATGCACCTCATTATGATGACTTGTTATTTTACAACATCCTTTACTCGGGAAATCAATTCCTCAATTTGCCTCAATTCAAAGCTTTTTTCAGGCCTTTCATTTGCATAATACTTATAAATAAAACACATCATTATGAATACGAACAGACTTTCAAAACAGCTCGAACAAGCCTTGAACGAACAGGTAACCAAAGAAGCGCATGCTGCGCAAATTTATTTATCGTACGGCGCATGGGCCGATAGCCAGGGCTGCAATGGTGTAGCCAAATTTTTATTCAGACATTCGAATGAAGAACGTAACCATATGATGAAGATCCTGGAATACATCTTACAAAGAGGTGGTGAAGTGCGTGTAAGCGCTGTGCCGGCACCTCCCGAAAATCCTAAGAACATCAACAATTGTTTTGAAAAAGTATACGAACATGAAGTAGATAACACCAAAGCTATTTACCGTGTTGCCAAAATGGCCCATGATGAAGAAGACTGGGCAACCTGGAACTTCATGCAATGGTTTGTGAAAGAACAAATAGAGGAAGAAACTTTAGCCATGAACCTGCTTGACAAAATTAAAATTGCCGGCGGCGAAAAAGTGGATCCTGCTACCTTGTTATCGTTAGACAGGCATATGGAGCATGCTCCGGATGATGCTGAATCTGCAGAAAAAGCAACGGCAGAAAATCCGTAATCGTTTTTATAAAAAACAATCACTGGCATCTTACTTCAATAGTTCAATCAATCATTTATTAAACATTTAAAACAAGGTATATGAATCATACATCTTACTCGCCCGAATATTGTGTTTACAGAAATAAAACCACCAATGCTTATGTGTTGGTAGCGCAACAGTTTGCAAAAATTATTCGTCAGTATGTTACCGAGTACCAAAGCCTGGCTTCGGTTCCGGCAAACATTAAAGTAAAAGGTATTTTAACGGATGAACCTATATCGGAGAATTTAAATCCTTTGAATAGTCACATGACGGATGTGGAGATCAATCAATTGTCGTTTTAATTATTATAAAAAGAAACATTAGGACGCAGTCTGATTTGATACTTTTGCAAAAAGTATCCAAAAGCAACTTTCCTGTTTTCTTTTTGCTTGAACAAAAAGAAACAAAAATTCAAGGCGAAAGACCAACCCCCATTTACCCCGCAAAAGCTTCCCCGAATGGCGGTTCGCTCTCTTTCGCCAATCCCGATAGCTATCGGGACAGCCGCACTATTACCAACGTATGCAGGAATGTAAAACCTCTCCTTTTCTTCGCTAAATTTAAGAGGCGGATCCTAAACTCAAACTTTACCTTATACCCGCGTGAGGGATGCCCGCCTGAACTGGCACGGAAGCGGACACTTCAAGAACCTTAGGGCCCGAAATTATAACCGGTGGCTGAGGCTCTCGAAGCCAGCGGAAATATTGCTCCTAAAATCTACAATTCATAGCAAGGGTAAAGGATCAATTATTTTAAATTTGCAGGGATGGATCTTTTCAGTGATAACCAAATTTTGAATTTATTGCCTTATGATGGTACAGTATTATATTATGGTACTGTAATCTCCCAAAAAGAAGCTAATCAGTATTTTAATGAATTCTATAATACCATTGAATGGCGCCATGATGAGGCAGTGATATTTGGAAAACACATTATCACGCCCCGCAAAGTAGCCTGGTATGGCGATAAGGAATTTGATTACACCTACTCCAACACTACCAAAAAAGCTCTGCTCTGGACCAAAGAGCTACTGGCCCTGAAAGCGCTGGCCGAAGAAAAGACGGGCGCTACTTATAATTCCTGTTTACTGAACCTTTACCATACCGGCGATGAAGGCATGGCATGGCACAGCGACAGCGAAAAAATGCTGCAAAAGAACGGGGCTATTGCCTCCTTTACTTTTGGTGCCGAACGCAAATTTGCCTTTAAACACAAAGACAGCAAATCTGTTGTATCGGTTATTTTAGAGAACGGGAGTCTTTTAGTGATGAAGGATGAGACCCAGAGCCACTGGCTGCACCGCCTGCCGCCTACTACTCTGGTGAAACGGCCAAGGATCAATTTAACTTTCAGGACGATTGTGGAATAACCAGAGGCAATTTTATTTTCTTTCTTCATTTTCTTTTTCCTTGACGAAAAAGAAACAAAAAGTCAAGACAATTCGCCAACCTCCATTAACCCCACACAAGCTACCCGGAATGGCGGTTCGCACCGAATTGCCAAAAGCAGCCGCACTATTACCAACGCATGCAGGGGCGTAAAAATTTACGCTATCAGCCCGCCGTGCTACTGAACTTTTATTGAGCAGCTAACCGCTTAAATGCACTTATGAAAATAAAAAGCTAAAACTTTTGTGACAATGATTTTGTGCAGTAATAGTTTATAAAAGCAACGAAGACTTGGCGCCGAAAGGGGACAAGGCGTGAGATGTTTTACAAACGGTTTTGTGGCAAGCTCAGGCTTGTCACAAAAATTACCTACCATAATCCCGATAGCTATCGGGATATGAAGGTTTTTGTATACTTTTTGTTGGTCACTGAGCGAAGTCGAAGTGCGTCAAAAAGTATGGAAGAGTTTATTTCACAGTCATGTTGGATTAAATTCAGCATCTCCTGCGATTGTGAACCAGAGTTAACCTTATGAGAAAAGCCAATAAGCCGGTACTAAATATTTAGACAGAAATCTTTTGTTTTAATGGGGTTTTAATTATATTCGTATTGTGTCGGGTACTCAATATATAAATCAGGAAACAGCTTTGCAGATAAAACAATTATCTGCCCGGTCGATAGAAATATGCCGGAGCAATCCTACGGAAGGAATTCAACTAGCTGATGAGATCATTAGCATTGCAGAAACTGTAAAATCTGATGCTGACCTGGCCATGGGACTTGCCTGCAAAGGTGCCTGCATGGTGTGGCTGGGAAATTACGATAATGCCCTTAAACATTTATTTGACTCGCTTACAAAAGATACGATCAGCAAAGAACATGAGGCACATGCCTTATACCATGTGTTTTGCTCCTATTACTTTTTAGCGGATTATGATAATGCCCTGAAATATGCGCACGAAATGCTGAATAGGGCCAAACAAAGTGTTGACCTGTTGGCACAAGCCAATGCCTATAATGCCATTGGCACCATTTGCTACACATCAGGCGAAAATGAAAATGCGCTGGATGCTTTGCTCAATGGCTTGACCATAGCCAATTCGTTAGATGACAAGCATTTGCAAGCCCGTATCTTAGACGGGATTGGAACTGCACACTTTAACCTGAAAGATATTGAACGGTCGATCGATTTTAAAAAGAAAGCCCTCGACGTTTCACGTTCCATAGGTTTAAAGCAGGTAGAATCTTACGCTATTGACGGCCTTGCAAAAATATACCTTGCTGCGGACGACCTGGCCAATGCCGAAAAATATTTACATGAGTGCCTGAACATACGCCAGGAATTGGGTTTTAAATCGGGTATTGCCGAAACTAATTTTCAATTGGGCGACCTTTACCTGAAAATGAACCGGTTGGATTATGCCCTATCCTATTTAGGCAATGCCTTAAGAATAGGAGAAGAGACCAATACTAACGAGGTTGTTTATAAAACACACAAATCGCTTTACAAGGTTTATGAACGCCAAAATAATAACAGCAAATTCATTGAGCATTTTAAAAGCTACTATACTTTAAAAGAAGAATTTTTTAGTGAAAAGAATAAACAGAAATTAAAAGGTGTTGAGATGCAGGCCAGCATTTCGCAAATGGAAAAAGAAAAAGAACTGCTTCATCAAAAGAACAAACAACTGGAGTCTCTTTCGAACGACCTTGTGAAATTGAGCGATCTGGGGAAGACCATTACCTCTCTGTTATCCATTGAAGCGGTGAACAAAACAGCTTACGACATCATTAATAATATGATGGATGCGCATGGTTTTGGAATTGGTATTGTAACTGAGGATGGCAGCGCATTGAATTTTCCGGGCTATATAGAAAAAGATATTGTATTGAGCTCTTCGGGTTACGACCTTACTGATGAGAACCGACTGGCAACTGTTTGTTTTAATAAGGAAACCAACATTGTTATTAACGACTATGAACTGGATGCAGGAAAGTATATTCAAAAGCGATTGCAGCCTGTGGTTGGAGAATCTGTGCAGTCGATCATTTACCTTCCTTTAAAACTGGGCGATAAAAAACTGGGTGTATTAACCGTTCAAAGTTTCAATAAAAATGCGTTTGACGACTACAAGGTAAACCTGGTAAAAAATTTAGCTGTGTATTGCGCCATCGCCATTGAAAATGCTACCCTCTATCAAAAGATGGAAGAGCAGGTAGAGGAGCGCACCCGCGAACTTATAACGGCACAGGAAACAACCCGCATGTTAAGTGTAATAGGCAAAGAAATTATTTCGACCGTTGATTTTGATTCTATCTTTCATACGCTTCACGAAAAAGTTGGCCAGTTAATGAATGCCGATTGTTTCAGTGTTCGCATCTATAATAAAGAGAAACGGGAAATTGATTACCGTTATCTCATGGAAAAAGGGCAGGCGAAGGCTTCTGTTACGGTTTCCATGGACGACCTGGATAATTATTCGGTTTGGTGTGTAACACACAACAAAGAGATCTTTATCAATGATAACTTAAATGAGTACCACAAATACACTAAAAAAATTGTGGTGCCATCAGGCGAGATGCCAAACTCCCTGTTATTTTGTCCCTTAAATATTGGCGATAAAGTAACCGGTGTGATCACGGTTCAAAGCTTTGAAAAAAATGCGTATGTACCTTTTCACATGGATGTTTTAAAAACATTAGGCACTTATACCGCCATTGCTTTGGAAAATGCCAACCTGGTAGAGACCCTGGAAGAAAAGGTGAATAAACGTACCTCAGAAGTAGTTGCACAAAAAGAACAACTTGAAAAAAGCTTCAGGAACAGTAAAATATTAAGTGAGCTGGGGAAAGAAATTGCTTCAACCCTTTCGGTAGATGATATCATTTCTACCGTATATACCAAAATAAATACACTGATGGATGCTACCATCTTTGGTATTGGTTTGCACCGACCTGATTCGAATGACTTATATTTTTCGGGCTCAATGGAAAAAGGCGAAAAGTTAGGTTCTTTTGCTTTTGATCTGAAGGAGGAAAAAACAGCTACCCTTTGCTTTTTACAATCACGCGAATTTGTGATCAACGACTGGCAGAACGAATACAAGCAATACGTTCAAAAAGCATATACAGCTGTGGAGGGTGAAATGCCCGAGTCGATGATCTACATGCCATTGATATCCAAAGGAAAAGCGATAGGCGTAATTACCGTACAAAGTTTTAGTAAGCATATTTATAATGAACACCATCTTGATCTTTTGAGAAGCTTATCGGTATATGTAGGAGGCGCTATTGAAAATGCCAACTTATACAAAGGCCTGGAAGAGCGGGTTGCTGAAAGAACAAAAGAAGTTATTGAACAAAAGGAACAGATAGAAAAATCGCACGAGAACACGCGTTTGTTAAGCAAAATAGGGCAACACATTATTTCCAATGTTGATTTTGATGCCATCTTCGGCGAGCTGCATGAGAACATCAACCGTTTAATGAATGCCGATTGTTTTGGTGTGCGCATCTATCATCCTAAACTTAACGAGATAGAATACCGTTATGAAATGGAGAAAGGCGAATCCTTTGATCCTATCAGCGTATCAATGGATAATGATGATAACTACTCGGTATGGTGCGTTAAAAACAAAAAAGAGATCTTCATCAACGATAACTTAAATGAGTATCACAAATACACCAAAAAAATTGTGGTGCCAACCGGCGATATGCCAAGCTCACTGCTGTTTTGCCCGATGATGATAGGCGATCGCGTAGTGGGTGTGATAACCGTGCAAAGTTTTGAAAAAAATGCCTATGTGCCTTTACACATGGATATTTTAAAAACGCTGGGAACATACACCGCTATTGCTTTAGAGAACGCTAATCATGTAGAGAATCTGGAAGAGAAAGTGGAAGAGCGCACAAAAGAAGTAGTGAAACAAAAAGAGATCATTGAAGAAACCAATAAACATATTACTGATAGTATCAAATACGCCAAGCGCATACAGGAAGCATTTTTGCCTACTGAAAATATGGTGAACGCCCTTTTAAAAAATGCGTTTGTATTATACAAACCAAAAGATATTGTAAGTGGTGATTTTTACTGGACCGAGAAAAAAGGCAACAAGATATTATTTGCGGTAGTAGATTGTACCGGCCACGGTGTGCCCGGTGCCTTTATGAGTATCATCGGATTTAATGCGTTGAACCAGATAGTGAACGAATACAATTACACGAAACCATCTGAAATATTAACGCAATTAAATAAAAGCATCAGTACTACGTTAAGTCAGAAAGTAGAGGATTCGAAAATCCGTGATGGTATGGATGTAGCATTATGTTCATTGGACCTTGAGAATTTAACTTTAGAATTTGCCGGCGCTTTTAGTCCTTTATTTATTTTAAGAGACGGTGAGGTTTTGAAAACAAAAGGAGATAAACATCCTATTGGAAATTTTGTGGGTGCCGAAGATTATGAATTTACAAATCATACTATACAGTTAATGCCACAGGACAGGATCTACATTTTCTCGGATGGATTTGTAGATCAGTTTGGCGGAGAGGGTGGAAAAAAACTGAAATACAATGCCTTCCGTAATTTATTGACTGACCATCACCTAAAATCAATGCATGAACAAAAAGATGCCATCAATGCCTTTTTTGAAACATGGCGTGCCGGTTACGAACAAATTGATGATGTTTGTATGATCGGTGTATCTATAGAATAAAACGAAATCTGTGTTTTTAAACATAGTTGATGTACTAACCTGGTGAAAATACATGTACTTATGTGGCTAACTAATTAAACCTGCTCTCCAATAACACTATGATTTGAAAAACCTATATACCTCTGAGCTTACCAAATCGACATACGATTCAATTATCATTGGCTCAGGAGTAGGTGGATTAACCACGGCTGTATGTTTAGCCAAAGCTGGCCAAAAGGTATTGGTACTTGAAAAACACTATGCCATTGGTGGATTTACACACACCTTTAAACGTAAAAAATTTGAATGGGATGTTGGCGCTCATTACATGGGGCAGGTTAATAACCCAACATCACTCATTCGTAAAGCTTTTGATTACATTACCAATAGTAAGTTACAGTGGGATGATATGGGTGATGTTTACGACCAGGCTATTATCAACGGTGATATTTATAATTTTAAAAAAGGGTTACAGAATCAAATAGCTCAGATGATAGCCTATTTTCCGGACGATGACAAACCCATCAGGGCCTATTATGACCTCGTAAATAAAGTGAGCGGCCACGCTTCTATATTTTTTACAGAGAAAACAATGCCCAACTGGCTAAGCAAATTATTAGGCCATCAGCTACGCAAAAATTTTTTAAAGTATTCGAAACAAACCACTCATGAAGTATTAAGCAGTTTGATCAAAAATGAAAAACTTATTTCCGTATTATGTGCCCAATGCGGTAATTATGGACTGACACCTAAACAAAGCAGTTTTGGCATTCACGCTTTGGTTGTTAGCCATTATCTTGAAGGAGCAGCTTACCCCGTTGGCGGGGCCGCAAATATCCACAGAAGCATGGAGAATGTGATCGGAAAACATGGTGGAACAATAGCCATTAAAGCCGATGTAAAAAATATAATTATTGAGAATAATAAAGCCATTGGTGTGTTAATGCAAAACGGCGATATATTGTATGCGAAAAACGTTATCAGTAATGCAGGCGCTCACAATACATTTAACAAATTAATTTTACCGCAATTTCAAAAAGCAGAAAATACAATTGCTTTAAATAAAGTAATGCCTTCTGTTTCTCATGTATGTATTTATGTAGGTTTAAATGCCAGCGATGAAGAACTCAATTTACCAAAACACAATATCTGGCTTTATGAAAATTATAAGTTTGATGAATCCAGGGAACTGCATTTAAAAACCAAAGACAGTATTTCTCCCGTGTTTTATATTTCATTTCCATCAGCAAAAGATAGCGACTGGCAACAAAAGCATCCCGGCACTGCTGCCATACAAGTATTGGGCTCCTACCCTTTTAACTGGATGCAGGAATGGGAACATATGAAATGGCAAAAGCGCGGTGCAGATTATGAAGCTATTAAAGAAGAATTGCAACGTGTTTTTCTTGAAAAACTATATAAAACCCTACCTCAGATAAAAGGCCACATTGAAATATGTGAGTTGTCGACTCCACTATCTACCAAACATTTTAGTAATTATGATAAGGGTGAGATCTATGGACTGGAACATACGCCCGAACGATTTGAGCTAAAACAACTGCGGCCAAAAACCAATTATAAAAATTTGTATTTAACCGGGCAGGATATTATTGCCGTAGGGGTTTGCTCAGCTATGTTTGCCGGTGTAGTAACCTCCATTAATATTTTGAACAGAAATTTGTTGTGGAGAATAAGCAGGTATAAAGCGGTGGGATAAGGTTTATTGTAATGTCAGTTCGAGCGAAGTCGAGAACCAGACAGGCAATGAAAAGAACGCTTCTCGACTTCGCTCGAAGTGACACCTATTGTGATACTAAATAATTCCGTAATTTTAAGCATCTGTTTAATATATGACACAACAAAAACTTCCACTCAGTAAACAAGTAGCATACGCGTTTGGTATGATGGGTTGGAGTATCATGATCAACCTCATCAGTGTTATTTTAGTTTACTTATTTGTTCCGCCCGAAAATAGCGGCTTACCCAAACTCATTACGCAGGTTGCTATTTTTGGGATCTTTAATGTGATAGCTATTATCACCGCCAGCGGGCGATTGGTAGATGCTTTGTATGATCCCTTTATTGCGCAAATTAGTGATAACAGCAAAAATCCAAAAGGAAGAAGAATTCCACTAATGAAAAAAGCCATTCTTCCTTCTCTTATATTTTGCTGTTTGATATTTTATCCTTTACAGCATGAAGAATCCAAACTAAATATTGTGTGGTTAAGTTTTATGCTGGTTGGTTTTTATGTATCATCAACTACTTACATTATTCCATACAACGCCTTATTACCTGAATTAGCTCCCACGTCAAATGATAAAGTAAGGTTAGCTACCTGGCAATCGGTTGGCTACGTATTTGGGATTGGTATTGCCTCTAATGTATTTAACCTGAGTGACGCTATTCAACATAATTGTAATATTGAGTATCGGTTAAATGCATTGCAATACGCTGTTTTGTGTATGGTTATATTAGCAGCCCTTGCTATGTTAGTAACAGTATTAGCTATTGATGAAAAAAAATACAGCAGATCGAATCCATCATCTGTACCATTAAAAATTGCCTTACGCCAAACACTGAACAATAAAAATTTTTTGCTATTTATAGTTGCCGATTTTTCTTACTTCATTGCCGTTACAATTATCACATCGGGTTTATTGTATTTTGTAACTGTACTATTACAATTACCCGAATCTTTAGGTAACAAACTAATGATAACAATGGTGCTGGTTTCTTTCCTGTTCTATCCTATCGTTAATTATTTAGCATCAAAGATCGGCAAGAAGATCATTGTGATAACCTCTTTGGCATTGCTGTCATTTATTTTTTTAGGGATCTATTTCTTAGGCAAGTTTTCGGTAAATGCCGAAGTGCAGATCTATTCGTTAATTGCCTTTGCCGCCATTCCTCTGGCTTCACTCAATATCTTACCTAATGCTATTTTAGCCGAGATCATTGAAAAAGATAGCAGCGAAACCAAAGAAAATAAAGAGGCTGTTTATTTTGCTGTTCGCTACTTTTTTGTGAAGATCGCACAAACGTTTGGAATAGCCCTTTTTTCGATGTTCCTGATTTACGGAAAAGACGTAGGCAATGATCTTGGAATAAGGCTTAACGGATTGTTAGGATTTTTTCTGTGTTTGTTAGCGGCATTGATGTTTACGAGATTTAGGGAAACAAAAGAAGGGAATAGGGAAAATGGAAGTATGGAAGATGGAAGGGAGTAATACCTTTTCCATTTCACCTTTTACCTCTTCCATTATCTTATCTGTTAATATTATTTGGCCTCGAATAAACCATTTGCATGACGTTAATATTTCTCATGGCAAAAGCTGCTTCACAGTAACATAAATAATAATTCCACTTACGAATGAAGTGATCATCAAAGCCCACTTTTTTAACTTCAGATAAATTCTCATTGAAATTCTTTGCCCACACATTTAAAGTATGTGCGTAATGCAGGCCAATATCTTTGAGGTCAACCAGGGTCAAGTCGCTTGTGTTATTTACTGCTGCATTAATAGCAGATACAGAAGGTAATAAAGAACCCGGAAAAATATGTTTCTGTATCCAGTCTACACCATTCTTCAAACTTTCAAAACGTGAATCGGGGCAAGTGATGGTTTGCAATGCAAAAATGCCTTCCTTCTTTAATAGTTGAGCGCATTTGCTAAAGTATTCCTTATAATATTCTGCTCCAACCGCTTCTAACATTTCAATAGAAACGATCTTATCAAACATTCCTTCCATTAAACGGTAATCCTTTATCAGGATCGTGATTTTATCGCTCAGATTTTCTTTTTCGATGCGCTCTTTTGCCAGCTTATACTGTTCTTCAGAAATAGTTAACGTTGTTACTTTACAGCCATAGTTTTTTGCCATGTAAATAGCATTACCTCCCCAGCCACTGCCAATTTCCAATACATGATCGGTAGCTTTCAAATTCAATTGTTGACATAACCGCTCGTATTTGGCTAATTGTGCATGCTCCAGGGTCATTCCTTCTTCTTTATAATAAGCCGAAGAATAGGTCATGGTTGGATCAAGAAATAAAGCAAAGAAATCATTATTGAGATCGTAATGCTCAGAAATATTTTTACGGGAACCGCCAAGGCTGTTAGCTCGTTTAGAATGATAGATCTGATTAATGAACTTTAATGCATTTAAAATAGTTGATCTTGCACTACTGCCCGATACGGTTGGCGCATGATCAACATTTAATAAAAACCATTTCATGACATTGGTAATATTATCGGTATCCCAGTCTCCATCAACATAAGCTTCACCGAAACCAATATCGCCATACAACATGCAGCGTTTAAAGAATCTGCTATCCTTTATATCAATGTTTGCCTTGATATTTCCTTCTCCGTTACCAATACTAATCCTATCGCCATCAGGTAAAGTAATAGTCATAGAACCCATAGGCATTTTACAAAGGAGGTCCATCACGACTCTCTGGTAAAATCCTGTGCTTGGTTTGGTTATGCTTAATGCTGTTGACATATTACGAATATACTAAATTTACGTATTTATTGTTTAAAGCTGTACTAAAAAGATTAAACAGATAAAGTTCACTAATGTTTACTTTTCGTATTTACGAAAAACACCCTTCTGTAGATCTTCATGATCCGTTTTTTTATGATAAGGGATCTTTTTCATCCATATTAATAATGCATTCCAATGGATGAGGCTAATGATCTTAAGGGTGACCAAGGGAAAACGAAGGCTATACCAAACTAAATTACTGTTAGTCAGTGGTTTTTGAACTCCTGTAAGTGTACTTATGAAAACGCGTTCTTCTTTATTGAATGTATCGATCCTGATACTCAGTTTCTCTCCGGGAATGAACATATTAAAATCAAAATTATGATCGTGATCAAAAAAAGGCGATACATAAAAATGTTTGGTAGTGTTTAAATGGTATTTGTTTCCCGATAAATTTTCATTGGTTAGTAAATACGGTTTTAATTCGCCAAAAGTATTTCCAACCTCAGCAATGCTGCAAACTGGTTCATTGTTTTTATTGAAGATATAGTAAAACGAAACCGGGTTAAAATTATATCCCAATACATTTAAATTAGTTAGGATCATGATTCGTTCATTAGCAATATGTATTCCATTGCCTTTTAAATAAGTGATAATATGTTCCCTTGTGCTTTTTGATGTGTCAGGTTTTTCAATAGGCAACTGAATATGCTCTTTATCACGAAAGCTAAAAAAATTAAAACCGTTATGGCTGAATAAAAACAATTTGCGTTTCAATGCATCCAATTCATCCAGATCTAAATAAAACATAAAGACATTGTAATGAAAGCTGTGCTTTTTGGGAGCAAGCCTGTTATGCATTACGTGAGCTTTATAGAGACAAGAGTTCATTAAATGGAAAATGGAAGAGGTGAAATGGAAAATGTAACCATAGTTAAACTTCTTTAGATGATTTTTTAATTGCAGCGAAAATATTTTTTAATTCCTGAGATTCCTTTATGAATGATTCAAACTTTTCCTGATATTCTTTCTCAGAGTACAACTGTTGCAAAATTCTAAGCCAATACAAGCTTTCTCTAGCCTCTTTATAACTAATTCCGATTTTATGTGAAAAATCTCGTTTAGAAACTGCTCCTTGTGCTTCTTCATAATTAGCGCCAATTGACACGCAAGATCTGGCAACTTGTCCTTTGGGGATTCTATAAATAAAATCATCGGGAAGAGTTCTTAAAAACTTCAATAAATTAACTCCAAAATAAAATGTACGATCCAATAATTCCTGTGTTTTACTATTCATAATTATAATACTAGTTTTTCATACATAACAACCCATTTGCCATCTTCCCCATTACATTTTACCTTATAACAACTTACATAAATTAACGGCACTCGCATACGCATCTTCATGAAAACCATATTTAAAATAGCTGCCGCAAAAATACAAAGGCCCAGTTTCATTTAACTTATATAATTCCTTTTGAGCATTAATGGCAGGAACATCAAATAAAGGATGCTCGTAATCAATTACTTTTATCAACTTATTTTTATCGATAGAATTTGGAATAGCATTGATAGAAACAAAATAATTTTTCTGGTCGCTTACTCCCTGTAAACGGTTCATCCAGTAAATAGTGGTTGGGATCTTTTCTCCATTACGTTCCTCTATTCTGTAATTCCAGCTACTCCATGTTTTTTTATTCATTGGCATCACCGATTCATCAGTATGAACCGTGGCTGGATTTTTCTCATATTTAAAGGGCGACAATAAACGTTGCTCATCCGCAGTTGGCTGTTCCAGCATGGCCAGTGTTTCATTAGCATGTGATGCGAAAATAACCTTGTCAAATTCCTGCTGTGTTCCATCGGATAAATGCACGATGGATTTTCCATCTTTCCTGCCCACTTTTACAACACCCTTATTCAATTGAATCCTATCGCGAAATGGTTTGATCAGAATTTCGCGATAAGCCTGGCTACCATTTTGCAACGTGTACCATTGGTGTTGTGTGTTCAATCCTAAAAAACCATGGTTCTTGAAAAAGCGAATTAAAGCTACTGCTGGAAAGTCCAGCATCTTATCCATAGGTGTACTCCAAACAGCCGAACTCATGGGCACTAAATATTTCCACAACATTTCTTTACTGAACTTAAACTCTTTAATGTATTGTGCCAGGGTATAGTTCTCATACTTTGGGTCATCCAGGATCTCAACGCTTACTTTATTGAAACGGGTGATCTCCATTAACATTTTTATATAACGAATATTGAAAATATTTTTTCTCTGTGCAAATAAGCCATCCAATCCCGAACCGCAATATTCTAAGCCTGTTGGCACGTATTGCACACTAAACGACATATCTGTTTTTTTGATAGGCGCTTTGATCTCATCAAATAATTTACAAAGATTTGGATAGGTCTCAAAATTAAACACCATAAAGCCTGTATCCATGTACACATCCTTACCATCTTCATCAACTGTTACGGTATTGGTATGTCCTCCAACATAGTTATTCTTTTCAAAAAAAGTGAGGTGGTATTTATGTTGCAACAAATGTCCGCAACCCATGCCGGCAATACCTGTTCCTATAATAGCTAATGTTTGCATTACTGTGTTGTTACCGAATTTATAAAACGTTCAATGGTGTATGTTGATAGTTGTCCGCTTGGCCCATTAATATTATAATCGCAACCATGTGTAGCCCATGGCAGATTTAAAAAATAATAAGGTACATTGTTCTTATCAAGTGTTTCTGACAAACGCACGCTGTGATAGTAGGAAACAAGTGCATCGTTTGGTCCGTGAATTAACAAAGTTGGTGTAGATTTTGGAGTCACAAAATTTCGGGAAGTACTCTCTTCATAAATTTGTGGTACTTCATTTATTAACCCGCCTAAGTATTCACTGAATACTTTATCTACATCCAACACCAGTTTATTGGTTTTGATGGTTGCTCCCCAGGCCATATCGGCAGGGCCATAAACAGATACAACACCTTTAATATTGGGGTCGTTAAATGTATAAGCAGCTACCAAAGCAATTTGCGCGCCGGCCGAACGACCCAATAATACAAAATTAGTTATATCGATATTTAACTCCTCTGCGTGTTGTTTTAAATAAGCGATCACGTCTTTAGTGTCGTCGATGGGAGCCGGAAATTTGTACAGTGGTGCCAACCGATAATTAATAGCCGCTACATGATAACCCCGGTTTGCCAGGTAACTATTTAAATTTGGCAGTTGTTTACTATCGCCTGAGCTCCAGGAGCCTCCGTGGATCACAATCACACAGGGTGCTTTGATTTTGCTGCCAGAATAAAAATCAATGTTCAATTTCTGCTCAGGTAAGGTTTTATAAGCATAAATTGCAGGCGTTATTTCTTTTATTCCAACTCCTGTAAATTGTTTAAAGAAAGAAAATGGTTGTTGCAATTCATTCGGCTTTTCTTTAGAAGGAAAAACAATACTTAATTCTTCTTTCAAATTTTTTCCTCGTACATAAGCCTGAATAATTGGTAATACATAAAATAAAAATGCCATGCCTGTAATAACTAAGGTCGGGATTTTATATGACCGAACATTGATGCAAAAAATAAAAAATAACAGCGACACAAAAACAGGGATCCAGGGAAATTCTGTGACCGCAACCTGAACCAGCCAAAAAAAATTGGTAGGCGCTTTAAAAACCGTCAGTAACGACAGTAACAATAAAACAACAGCTATTATCAAACGCCACATCTTATTTTTTATGAAATAAATAATGGCTCACAATCCATTCTTCTCCCTTATTGTAAGCCCATAACTCGGCACATGCCAGATAAAACAGGCGCCAGTAAACCCACCACTTCAGGGCCTGATCTTTTCCATAGGTCTTCTCAAATAATGGCATGATTTGCGCTTTATGAGCATCCATATTCTGCAGCCAGGCCTCGGATGTTTTAGCATAATGCATTCCGCTCACATGCCAGTGTTTTTCAATGCTTAAATGATCATTAAAATATAATAAGAGATCATCACTGGGCATGATGCCTCCGGTGAAAAAATATTTACTCATCCAATCCGTTTCATCGATCACTTCAAATTTATAGGCGTATTCTTTATGTGTAAATATGTGGACGAATAACTTTCCATCCTGCTTTAATGCAGAAGACACCAAATGCATTAGTTTTTGATAATTACGCATGTGCTCAAACATTTCTACAGACACAACACGATCATAGATTTGTTCGGGCTTAAAGTCATTAATGTTAGCAGTTATTACTGAGAGATTAGTGATGTTTCGTTTTCTTGCCTCCTCATCAATATATTTTTTTTGCGTACGTGAATTTGAAAGCACCGTAAATTTACTTTGGGGAAATTTAGCCGACATGAATAATGATAAGGAGCCCCAACCGCAACCTAATTCTAAAACAGTTTGCCCGTTTTGTAATTCTGCACGCTGGCAGGTTAGTTCCAGCATATCTTTTTCAGAACTATCAATATCTGTTACGCCCGTATTCCAATAACCACTGCTATATTTTAAATGCTTTCCTAAACAGTACTGATAAAATTCGGTTGGCACTTCATAATGCTGCTCGTTAGCGTCAACTGTATTAATAGCAATAGGTGATGCTTTTAATTCTTCGATCAGCTTCATGAGATGTGCCTGCTGCGCTTCTGTATTACCCTTGTGCTCATCCTGTAAACGTTGTTTCAATAATTTACGAATGCCAATGCGGATTAAAAAATCGGGGATCTTATTTTTTTCAAGTAATGAGTTATACCACATGTTTTTAATGGAAGATGGGTGAATGGAAAAGGGAAGAAGTATACACAGAATTAGAAGATGTGTTTATATTACACGATCCATTTTCCATTTTACCTCTAACATTTTCCATATAATTATTTTTTCTTTGGTAATGGAACAAATGCACTGGTTGTTCTCTGGTATTCTTTATAAGCTTCTCCTTTGCTTCGGATAGCTTGCTCCTCGGTCATAGGAATGCCTGTGACTTTAAATATCAAATAACCGATTGATAACGGACAAAGAATGGCCAGCCATCCATAAGGACTTGGGATTGCAAATATCAAAACAGAAACCCAGATCATGAATTGAAAAAAATAATTAGGATGGCGTGAATAATTCCAAAAGCCATACTGACAAACTTTTCCTTTGTTTGCCGGATCTTTTTTAAAGTGATGCAATTGCCAATCGGATAAGCCTTCTCCGATAATACATAGTAACCAAAGAACTGCTCCTATGTATTCCAATACTGAAATATGTTCTGATTTATTTAAAGCAATAACAAAAAACGGAATACACAAAAACACATTGGATAAAGCCTGCATTTGAAAAAAGAAAAAGAATTTGGTATCATTCCATTCTAAACGCAATTGTTTGTAACGACCTTCTTCTTCTTTAATATGTCCACCTACACGAATAGCTAAATAAGTGGTTAATCGTAAAGCCCATAAAGCAGCCAATCCGCAAACGATATTCTTTCTTTGTTCCAAGCCATCTGCCAGAAACCAGATCACAACTGCAATGACCAAAAAATTAAAAGCCCAGAAAACATCTACTATACCGTTGTTCTTTAATTTTAATCCCCATAAAAAAACAAGGGCCATAATGAAAGATACAATGCCCCATGATAATAAAGGAAGCGATAAATATTGACTCATATAAGTGGTATTTAAACTCTAAATTGTACGAATTGTTTAACAAGAACATAGAAATATACGAAAATTTGTCACAGCCGGATTATTTTTTCACTTTTCAGAAGGCGTTATGGAATAGGTAATTGTATTAAAATGACCTGTTAAATTTAGAACTATTCCAAATAAGCTAAAATTAGTCCTTTACTAAGCTTAATTGGGCTTATATCTTGTTATTTAGTTGATAAAAGGGCAAAAAAATATTGCATTAAAGGGTTCCCAATCATACATTTGCCAAGATAAAAATTAAACACATTTCTCTTATGCATTATCTATCATTCAAATAGTCATTTTTTACAAAATGATAGATAAACCATAAAACAAATAAAAAAACCATAAAAAAATCTTTATGAATAAAGGATTCTTAAAAACATCGATTGGAAAAAAAGTGGTAATGGGCCTTACGGGTTTGTTCCTTATTTCATTCCTGGTAGTACATTGCTTCATTAACAGCCTTATCTTTTTTAATGATGGCGGTTTAACCTTTAATATAGGTGCCGATTTCATGGCACATAACTGGATCATCCGTGCCGGCGAATTAGTATTATTTGCAGGTTTGATCATACATATAGTTCAAGCGCTAATATTAACGCTGGAGAACAGAAAAGCACGTCCTGTAGGTTATGCAAAAGTTGATGGCGCAGCTAACTCATCCTGGTACAGCCGCTCGATGGGTTTATTGGGAACATTATTATTGATATTCTTAATCATTCACTTAACTCATTTCTGGGTAAAATCGCGTTTTACAGGCTTGCCTGGCGAAGACGCTAATGGAAACGAGAATTTATATGCTGTTATGCAAACAACCTTTACCATGCTGTGGGTAGTTGTTCTGTATGCTTTATCCATGATCTCATTGGCTTACCATTTATTACATGGATTCCAATCAGCATTTCAAACATTAGGTTTAAATCATAAGACCTATACCCCGATCATAAAAAAAACAGGTATAGCATTCTCTATTATCATTCCATTTATTTTTGCTTTAATGCCAATACTCATGTTCTTAGGCATTATTAAATAATATTAAACTAAACATTACATTCTTAATTTTTCGATATGAGTAAATTAGATTCAAAAATACCTGAAGGAACGATAGACCAAAAATGGTCGAAATATCGCTCAACAGTTCATTTGGTAAACCCTGCTAATAAACGTAGTTTAGAAGTATTAGTAATTGGTTCAGGTTTAGCTGGTGCTTCAGCGGCATCATCTTTAGCAGAGATGGGATACAAAGTAAAAGTATTTTGTTTTCAGGATTCTCCTCGTCGTGCTCACTCTATTGCAGCACAAGGTGGTATCAATGCAGCAAAAAATTATCAAAATGATGGTGACTCAACTTACCGTTTATTTTACGATACAATTAAAGGTGGTGATTACCGTGCACGTGAAGCAAACGTTCATCGTTTAGCAGAAGTGTCTTCTAACATCATTGACCAATGTGTGGCTCAAGGTGTACCTTTGGCTCGCGAATACGGTGGTTTATTAAGTAACCGTTCGTTTGGTGGTACTCAGGTACAACGTACATTTTATGCAGCCGGACAAACAGGACAACAATTATTATTAGGTGCTTACTCGGCTTTACAACGTCAGGTTGGTATGGGTGCAGTTGAATTATGCGCTCGTCACGAGATGTTAGACGTTGTTACCATTGATGGCATTACTCGTGGTATTATTGCTCGTAATTTAATTACTGGCGAAATGGAAAAACATTTTGGTCATGCCGTGTTATTATGTACAGGTGGGTACGGAAACGTGTTCTACTTATCTACTAACGCTATGGGAAGTAATGTGACTGCAGCATGGAAAGCACACAGAAAAGGAGCTTTCTTCGGTAACCCTTGCTATACTCAAATTCACCCAACTTGTATCCCTGTATCGGGAGATCACCAATCTAAATTAACTTTAATGTCGGAGTCGTTACGTAACGATGGACGTATCTGGGTTCCGAAAAAGAAAGATGATAACCGTAAACCAACTGATATTCCTGAAGAAGAAAGAGATTATTATTTAGAGCGCCGTTACCCTGCATTTGGCAACTTAGTGCCTCGTGATGTGGCATCCCGTGGAGCTAAAGAACGTTGCGATGCCGGTTATGGTGTTGGTAATTCTAAAATGGCAGTGTATCTGGATTTCGCGTTCAATACTGCCCGTTATGGAAGAACAGAAGCTACTAAAAAGAATATTCAGAACCCAAGCCATGAAGAGATCATGCGCTTAGGTAAAGAAGTCGTAAAAGAAAAATACGGTAACTTGTTTGATATGTACGCGCAAATTACCGGCGAAAATCCTTACGAAGTGCCAATGCGTATTTATCCTGCGGTTCACTACACAATGGGCGGTTTATGGGTAGATTATAACTTAATGACAACTGTAAAAGGTTTATATGCATTAGGTGAGGCTAACTTCTCTGACCACGGAGCTAACCGTTTAGGTGCTTCTGCTTTAATGCAAGGTTTGGCAGATGGTTATTTCGTAATACCTTATACATTAGGTGTGTATTTATCTGACGAAGTTTCTCGTATGAGTGCTGAAAAAGATAAAGCAGATTCAATAGATAAATTAAAAACAAAACATCCTGCATTTGACCAGGCTTTAAAAGAGCAAACGGATCTGATCAATAAATTCTTAAACATTAAAGGAACTAAATCAGTAGAGAGTTTCCATAAACGTTTAGGGTTGATCATGTGGAACAAATGTGGTATGGCTCGTAACAAACAAGGTTTAACTGAAGCTATTGCAGAGATACAAGCATTACGTAAAGAATTCTGGAGTGATGTACGTGTATTAGGAAGTGCTGATGAATTCAATCCGGATCTGGAAAAAGCAGGGCGTGTAGCGGACTTTATTGAGTTAGGAGAATTAATGTGTAAAGATGCTTTACACCGTGAAGAAAGCTGTGGAGGCCACTTCCGCGAAGAGCACCAAACAGAAGACGGTGAAGCAAAACGTGATGACGTGAACTTTGCTTATGTTGCTGCATGGGAATACAAAGGCGTAAGCGACTGGGAATTGAATAAAGAAGAATTGAAATACGAGAATATTAAAATTGCACAACGATCATATAAATAACAGAAATTATGGGAAGTGGTAACGGAACAGAATTGAATCTAACACTTAAAGTGTGGAGACAAAAAAATGCTAAAGCTTCAGGTAGCTTTGAAACACATCAATTAACTGGCATTTCAACAGATATGTCGTTTTTGGAAATGTTTGATGTATTGAACGAAAAATTAATTAGCGAAAACAAAGAAGCCATTGCTTTTGATCATGATTGTCGTGAAGGTATTTGTGGTATGTGCAGTATGTATATCAATGGTCGTCCGCACGGACCAAAACAAGGTGTTACAACCTGTCAGCTACATATGCGTTCATTTAAAACAGGAGATACGATTGTAGTAGAACCATGGAGAAGTGCAGCATTTCCAGTAATTAAAGATTTGGCAGTTGACAGAGGTGCTTTTGACCGCATCATTGCAAGTGGTGGTTATATTTCTGTTAACACAGGTAATGCAAAAGATGCTAATAATATTTTAATTCCTAAACCGGATGCAGACGATGCATTTGCAGCAGCAGCTTGTATTGGTTGTGGTGCTTGTGTAGCAGCTTGTAAAAATAGTTCCGCTATGTTATTCGTTTCAGCAAAAGTTTCTCAATTAGCGTTATTACCTCAGGGGCAAGTTGAGCGTAAAGAACGTGTATTGAAAATGGTAGCCGCTATGGATGAAGAAGGCTTTGGTAACTGTACTAACACCGGAGCATGTGAAGCAGAATGTCCTAAAGGAATTTCTTTAGAGAACATTGCACGTATGAACCGTGAGTTAACTGCTGCAAGTTTTAAATAGATTTATAATATAAAACAAAAAAGCGTTTCATAAATATGAAGCGCTTTTTTTATGTAAAACATTGTTTGTATCAGGGTTTTTGTCATGCTGAACTTGATTCAACATCTCATGAGGCCCTGAATTAAGTTCGGGGTGACGGAACATGTATTCTTGCTAAGCAGGAAGATTGATCAACTCATTCGTTTTCATGATCAGGTCCATGAATAATATTTTTGGATTAGCGTTACGCTCTACGTGATAAAACGCAGAATTGAACTCTTCCAATAAGCGTTCGTAATTACGCTGATGAACAAAGCGGGCAAACTTAGTGATGAATTCTTTTTCTTCTCCCGAATGTCTAACTAATTCGGCACTACCAAAATTAAACATCAAACAATCTCTGAATATTTCTAATCCGTATTGCAAAAACTGCTTTTGCTTTTCGCGTCCGATACGTGAGTTTTCGTCAACCCAAGCCACTGCTTTGATCGCATCAAACTTAAGGGCGATCAACATAAAAGTTCTAAAGTTTTGCAGATAAGCTGTTCCTCCATCCAAATGTTGTAACAATAGTTGTGCTTCTCTGTAGCTGCCATCGCTTAGTAAAGCTGCTTGTTTTGCTGCTGTTGGCTGACAATCAAACTGATCCTGCAAGCCTTTTACCAGGTCTTCGGTATCTATTTTATAAAAAGGAATTTGTTGTACGCGCGAAATAATAGTAGCCAGTAATTGATCGGGATGATTACACACTAACAAAAACAATGTTTGTTCAGGTGGTTCTTCCAATATCTTTAAAAGTTTGTTAGCAGCCGGAGTATTCATTTTTTCGGGCTGCCAGATGATCATGATCTTGTAGCCGCCTTCGTAGCTGGTGTATGATAGCTTTTTTAAAATATCATTGGCCTCATCTGTAGGAATAGTCGGTTGCTTATTTTCTGCACTTAAATTGTCAAACCAATCGTGCACGGTTAAATAAGGTGTTTCAATAAACGCTTCCCTGAACTCCGTTACCAAGTCGTTACTGGTTCTAACATTTTTACTTAATGGAATTGGAAAAACCAAATGCAGATCGGGATGAATAAGCTTACTGACTTTTAAACAGGATGGACAAACTCCGCAGGAATCTTCGGGTTGTTTGTTTTCACAAAAAAGAAATTGTACAAAGGCAAAAGCCGCAGGTAAATTACCGCTGCCCTCAGGCCCGGTAAACATTAAAGCATGCGGCACGCGGCCATCGTGAAGCATGTTCAGTAATTTTTGTTTAACGGGTTTTTGTCCTACCAGGTTCTTAAAAAGCACAGGCTAATTTACATATTAGATTCTTAAAAAGAATGATAAAAGCATTAAATCAAAAAATGATGTTTATTTTTGTTTTATGCGTGTTGGTTTATTTTTTGGTTCGTTTAATCCGGTTCATGTGGGCCATATGGTTTTAGCTAACTATATGGTGTCGTTTACGGATATGGAGCAGCTTTGGTTTGTGGTTTCGCCTCATAATCCATTAAAAGAAAAAACATCCCTGCTGAACCAGAATCAACGTCTGCACATGGTCAATCTGGCCATTGGTGAGAATGCCACTAATATAAAGAGTAGTAATATTGAGTTTGGATTGACTCAGCCATCCTATACTGTTAATACGCTGGCACATCTAAAGGAAAAATACCCGCAACATGAGTTTTCTTTGATCATGGGCGAAGACAACCTCCAATCATTCACTAAATGGAAGAATTACGAGGAAATATTGAAAAATCACGTCATCTATGTCTATCCAAGGCCAAATAGTGGGGCAAGCGAACTTAAAGATCACAAAAATGTAATCATGACGGAGGCTCCTTTAATGGATATCTCCTCTACCATGATTAGACAAGCTATAAAGGACAAAAAAGACATGTCTTTCTTTGTACCCCCTGCCGTATGGGAATACGTGGACGAAATGAATTTCTATAAAAAATAAGTTATTCTTATAGGAATCCAATAATTTCACCTCATTCTGTTTATTTTTGAAACCAAGGAAGATAAAGCTTTTATAGAACCTCAGCTTTTCTTAAATTGCTTATTTATAGGCCTTTCCCGTTTTATGAAAAGGTCAAAAAAGCCAAAATATGGTTAATTAGGAATACAATTTTTATCTAAATCGTATTATTATTTTAAGTAATAGTTTCATATTATTGTATAAGCAAATTAAATTTAATTAAAACCATCACACATGAAAAAACTTTTACTTATTGTTTCCGGCTTATTTATTGGTTTATCCAATTTAGATGCACAATCTTCAATAGAGCTTACTAACAACTCAACAGGTACTCCAATAACAAACAATTCTGTTTTTTCGGAAATGGTTGCAACCGGTGGACAAAGTCACGTTTATATACAACTAAAAAACATCGGCTCATCTACTGTAACTTATGCTGTTAAAAAATATGACATTGTTACTAATTCGGGAGGTGATGCATACTTTTGCTGGGGCGGACAGTGTTTTCCTCCAACAACAACAGTAACTCCTGTTGCAAATTATGTAACATTAACTGCAGGACAACTTTATACTCCGCAATCATTTTATTATGATGAAACGGTGGCTGAAGGATATACTGAAGTTAAATATGAATTATATGATGTGAACAATCCAAGTGATGCTATCGTTTTCACATTTAAATTTAATCCGTTATCAACTTCTGTAAGAGACAACAGCTCTTTGTTCTCTGCCGTTTCGGGAGTATATCCAAATCCTTCTGTAAGCAAAGCTCAGATCTCTGTGAATTCAAAAGTTAACCTTAGTACTGTGGTTACTATCACTAATGCTTTAGGCGCTGTTGTTTCAGCAAAAAATATTGATTTGTCGACTGGAAAAAATGTTATCACTCTTGACTCTGAAAATTTAACTTCTGGGATCTATTTTGCTACTATTTCTTCTGACAATACTAAGATCGTAAAAAAATTCACTGTAAATAAATAAACATAAACATAAAACAACATCAACCACATGAAAAAACAAATACTAACGTTACTAGCTGCAGGGGCCACAGGCTCTATGTTTGCTCAGCTGCCGGTAAGCACAACTCCTCAAACCAAAAGAATAGTTTTAGAAGAGTTCACAGGAATTCATTGCGGATACTGTCCGGATGGGCACACCATTGCCAATAACATTTACAATAACAATCCGGGTAAAGTAATTTTAATTAATATTCACTCAGGTAGTTTTGCTAATGCAGCTGCAGGAGAACAGGATTTAAAATCAACGATGGGAACTGCCATTGATGCAATGCCAGGTATGGGAATTACGGGTTATCCTGCAGGAGCAGTAAACAGAACTGTATTAGCGGGATCTGTAATGGCTGCCGGACGTGGCAGCTGGACCAGTATGTCAAATACAATTAAAGCTCAAAACGCCTATTGTAATGTGGCTGTTGAAGGGTCTGTAGATGCTGTAACAAGAGTACTAACCTATACTGCTCAGGTATATTATACGGCTAACAGTCCTGTAACATCAAACTCTTTAACAGTAATGTTATTGGAAGATAAAGTTTTAGGTCTCCAATCTAATTATGGAACGCCAACTCCATACAATGCAACGAACTATAATGCTGATGGTACTTATAACCATAACCATGTATTACGTAAAGGTTTAACTACTGGTAACTTTGGTATCACCATTCCGGTAACTACAACAGGTACTACATTTACAACAACCGGTACTTATACCATCCCTGCAACATTTGGTGCTGCCGGTAAAACTACTCCTTGCTTATTAGGAAACATTGAATTGGCTGCCTTTGTTACACAAACCAATTCTTTGACCATCAATGGTGCTTATGGTCCTATTAATATTACTAATATTGCTAATTCAAGAGATGCGGCAGTAAATAATGTGTTATCTGATGCTGAAGTATGTGCCGGTAACTTACAATCAATTAAATTTAACCTGGCAAATAACGGAAGTTCAAATATGACATCTGCTGCCATTTCATACTCTGTAGGTGGTGGAACAGTAATGAACTACAACTTTGCAGGAAACTTAGCCCCTTTTACACAAACAGTAATTACTTTGCCGGCATATTCTTTCGTTGCATCGGCTACTAATACTTTAAATGTGGCAGTTACCAGTGTAAATGGTTCTACAGATCAAAACGCTGTTAATGACGTAGCTATAAAATCTATTCCTTTAACTACAAAAGTGGCTAATAACGCTAACTTAACCATGGAATTTACACAAGATGCTTACGGTACAGAATCAACCTGGGAAATCAGAGAAGAAGTATCTAACACTCTGGTAGCTTCAGGTGGTCCATATTCTAATTTAGGTGTGCCAGATGCTAATGGCAATCTTCCGGCAGCCACACAATTGAATACACAAGCCTTTACGGTAACTTCAGGTATGTGTTACAAAGTAATTGTAAATGATGGTTATGGTGATGGTTTTAACGCAGGTTTTGGTGCTGGAAATTATAAAATTAAAGACGGAACAATAACTGTTTATACCATGAATGGTGTGATGGCTTCAACCGATTTAAAATTATTTAAAACGTCGGTATTTACAGGTATTGCACAAACTGTTTCAACAGTAGCAAATATCTCTGTATATCCTTCTCCAGCTAAAAATGCTGCAACTCTTTCATTAGACCTGGTTCAAAATGAGAACATATCAATCAGTGTTGTTAATGCAGTTGGACAAATTGTGTATACTGAATCATTGAACAATTTACAGGCTGGAAATCACGTAGTGAATTTCAATACTGAAAACTGGGCTTCAGGTATCTACAATATCAATATCTCTACTAACGATGGAACAACTAATCGTAAGTTAGTGATCGCGAAATAATTTTTCTTTTTTTAGTTTAAAAGGCAAAAAGGGTTGATGTTTTTACATCAGCCCTTTTTGTTTTTACTGCGATTTTTTAACGAAAAATAGCATTATCACCCTCAAATTAGCGTTCACAGACCCTGTTTTTTGATTAAAAAGCCTATTTTTGTAAGGTTGACACAAAATGTTAACCTTATTATTATTACACATATGCTGAAAAAATCATTTTATTTACTATTAGTGTCGTTAGCTTTCAACCAATCCTTTTCACAGGTGTTATATAGCGAACGTTTTAACAACGCCTTTTTAAATACGATCACTTATACTGTAAATAGTACCGTAAAGACCTATCAGTATGCTGATGTTCCGGCTACTATGCTTGCTATCAATGATGGCAATAAAACGGCAGATACCTTAACCGGTAATTATCCTTTCAGAACCAATGGACAAAAACAAAAAGCCTGGTTATGTTATGTGCCTGTTAACGGAACCGATACGTTTGCTGTTTCTACATCCTGGTTAAACCCTGCGGGAACTGCAAGTGCCTGGCTTATAACTCCAAGCATGAATGTTAGCGCTAACAGCGTTTTAACCTGGGAAGCGCTTGCACCTGATGTGAATAATGCCGACGGATACGAAGTATATGTGAGTACAAGTACCTCTACAAATCCTGCCGTTAGCGATTTTTCGACCATGATCTACAGTAAAAATATGGAAGCAAATACCTGGACAAGTCGCGGTGTTTCATTAGGTGCTTTTCAGGGACAAACAATTCGCATAGCGTTCAAAAATAATTCCAGCGACCAATACCAGTTATGGCTGGACGATATTAAAGTAGAAAACGTATCCACCCAGTATGATGCAGCTGCAATATCACATTCTATTTACAAATACTCTGTTATTAACGCAAATAATACGATCTCTGCTGTTTTTAAAAACAATGGTTATGCCCCGGTTACCAATTTAACCATTAATTATAAAATGGCTAATGGATCCACGGTATCTGAAACAAAAATTCTTTCCACTCCCTTACATTATATGGAGAGCCGTGAAATTTCTTTTTCAACCTTATATTCATCTACTGTTCCGGTATACAATACTTTTAAGATCTGGACAAGCAACATCAATGGCCAGATCAATGTAGACCAAGACCACTCTAATGATACAATCTGGGGAGCTATTACCATATCCTCATCAACGGTTGCAAAAAAAGTATTACTGGAACATTATACAGATGCCCGTTGCGGTTTATGTCCCGATGCATATACTACTTTAAAATCTATTGTTACTACTAATACAAATGTTATTGCCGCAGCAATTCACGATAGTGATAACATGGATAATTTTGATGGCGATTTTTTAATTACTGATTACTCGTTGGGTATACCAAGCGCATCAGTAGATCATTTTTATTTTCCGGCAACTAAAACCCTTGGGATAAATTCCGGTAACTGGAACACATTTATTAATCAGCGCTTAGCCATGAATGTTCCTGCTACAGTAAGTGTTACAGCTGTTACCTATGATTCGATCACACGACAACTAAACGCTACTGTATCAACTACTTTTGTTGGCGATGTACAAGGTGATTACCGCCTGAATTTATACATCAAAGAAAATAATGTATATGGCCCAATGGCTGATAGCACGGATAATGGTTGGAACCAATATAATGATCTGTACAATATTCCTTCTTCTCCTTATTATCAGTATGGAAATATGATCGGAAGCGAATATGTGATGAGTGCTGCTTCATACAAAAATCAGTATGTAATCAACCACATCATGGATGGCCCTTATGGTGGTGTTACAACAATTCCTGTGGGCGGCACCACAATTGGTCAAACATATTCTAATGTTTATTCATACACTTTGCCAAATTTAACTTCAGGAGAATTTAGATTTAATGCCGATAACATTTATCTGATCGGTGTATTAAGCGAATACAATTTCAGCACGCATGATAAATCCATTTTAAATGTAGCCGAAACAAAACTAACCTCAAAACCGGAAGTGATCATTGGTGTTAAAGAAATTACAAGATCAGACATTCGTTTAAATATATATCCAAATCCTGCCACAGATGTTTGCCATCTGAATTATACGTTGCAAAATGATGAATTTGTAAAAGTATCGGTTTATAACATGATGGGGGAATTGGTTTATATAGAAACTAAAAATGTGAATGCCGGAAACGCAGATCATGTTTTAAACATTAGCGAATTACGTTCAGGGAATTACAGTGTACAGGTGTCGTTTAAAAACAACAGCATTACTAAAAAATTAACCATCATAAAATAACCCAATGATCGTCGTTACAGGTGCCGCAGGCTTTATAGGGAGTTGCCTTATTTCTAAATTAAATGCAGAAGGCATTGATCATTTAATTTTAGTGGATGATTTTTCGCAGAAGCAAAAAACTGAAAATTATTGCGCAAAAAAATCTGTACAGAAGATCGACCGCTCTCATTTTTTAGACTGGTTTGAAGAACACGCGTCTGAAGTAACTTTTATATTTCATATTGGTGCCCGAACAGATACTACAGAGTTTAATGTAGAGTTGTTCAATGAACTGAATTTAAATTACACAAAATCTATCTGGGCAACCTGCACCAAACATTTTATTCCGATGGTGTACGCATCATCGGCTGCTACTTATGGTTTAGGGGAATTTGGTTATGATGATGACGAAACTAAAATTAATTTATTGAAACCATTGAACCCTTATGGCGACAGTAAAAATGATTTTGATAAATGGGCCATTGCACAAAAAACAGCTCCTCCAAAATGGTCGGGCTTTAAGTTCTTTAATGTGTATGGACCGAACGAATATCATAAGGGCCGCATGGCATCTGTGATATTTCATTCTTTTAACCAGATCAACGAAAAAGGTCAGGTGAAATTATTTCGTTCCCATAATCCCAATTATACAGATGGAGGACAATTGCGTGACTTTATTTACGTGAAAGACCTGGTTGATGTTTTATACTTTGCTTATTCAGAGCCTTTAAATAATGGTATCTATAACTTAGGAAGTGGTAAGGCTCGTCCATTCTTAGATTTAGCCAAAGCAACTTTTAAAGCCTTAGGCAAAGAACCAAACATTGAGTTCATTGATACGCCAATTGACATCCGGGATAAATACCAATACTTCACAGAAGCCAATATGGCTAAACTGATCGACCAGGGCTATAAAAAACCGTTTACCAGTTTAGAAGATGGTGTGCATGATTATGTGACCAATTATTTGATTGGGAAGCGTTTTTTATAGGTCATTTAGCAGAGCTAAGCTATTAATGAAAAATAAACCTTCGGCCTATATTAAAGTTTTTATAGCAGCTATAATTACGTTGAGCCTGATAAGTTGCACAGAAAATTATAATGTAAAAATTAAGGGAAATGGGCAGGCTGATGTAAGCTATGAACTATATTACTTAAATAAAGACTCAATCAAACAATCCTATTCAACAGAAAAAGAGTTAAAGGAAGCAAAAGATTCGTTGACGAAACAATATGCTCAGTTTTTCAAAAACAAGTTAATTACTAATTACAGGTGTTCAATCAATAACGATCTAGAAGTAAAAATATCGTATACAATTAAAAACGTTGATTCCCTTGGCCAACTTCTTTGTCCCATGGCGTCACCGTCCCATCCTATTATTTTCAATTATACATCAAACAAATTGATCATTGATGCAGGCCAGGGAGATTCAAAAGCGGAAGATGATATTGGTGGTTGGACAAATGGAATAACTTTTAAATTGAATGTTGAATTACCGAAAAAAATAATTCATGTAAATAATGAAAGTGCGATATCATCTGACTATTCTGAGAACAAATTTTCTATTACCTCAAGCTTGGGTGAACTAAATTACTCCAATAAAAGGAACAGGATAACAATTGATTATTAAACACAAAAAAACAATGCCGTTTGAATGATGAGCAAACCATCAACCCAAAGGTAATAGTAAAACGAATGCCGTTTATCCTTTGTGAAAACAATAGTTCCCAGTAATAAAACTCTCAACACAACAGAAGCTACCGTATAATTGGCGCTGCTATTAAAAAAATAAAAGCAGGTAAATCCAATCAAAATTAAGCTTGCACAAATAGCTTTGGTAACATTCTCGCCAAAACGGTTTGCATACGTGTTTACACCAGCCAGATAATCTGCTTCATTATCTTTAATATCGAACAGCATACATAACACAGATATAAAAACAAATTGTGATGCCAGGAACCAAACGCTATGAGCAGTTAACAGATCGTTCTCTATCAAAGGAACCAGACTGCAACTGATAACCCACACAAAAGAAATTAAAAAAGGCTTGATGTATCCATGACGCCGTAAATTAAAGGGTTGCAAATAATAAAGCGTAGAAATGATCTCAGCACCCACCATAATACCAATAGATAAGTAACTTAGTTTGTTACACAGGAATAATACAACTATCAAAGAAGCACAAATGCTATACAGCATTACTTTTTTATGCTTTAACGTCCATTGCGAACGCGTTGATGTCACATTACTTTGATTGACCACATAATAGCCTCTTTGCACATTGTATTGCAAATACGTACAAAGCAAAACAAATAACAGATAAGAATTATTATCAAAATTAACAGGTATAGGAAACAAATGGTAAGTTAACAGAACCTGCGATAAAGCGCAAAAAGCAATGAACACATTACCATAAACCAGGGCTTTTGCAAAAGGGGACGATATGAAAGAATTAGTTTTCAAAAATCTCAATGGCATTCTCAGTTGTAACTTTTGCTACTTCTTCAACCGATATGTTTTTAATCTCCGCAATCTTTTGAGCAATTAACGGAATGTAAGCGCTTTCATTGCGTTTGCCACGATACGGCACAGGCGCTAAATAAGGTGCATCGGTTTCCAAAACCAGATCATGTAAAGGTATTTGTTCAACTACTTTATCCAAGCCCGAATTTTTGAAAGTAACTACACCACCAATCCCTAATTTAAAATTCCCAAGGGATAATATCTTCTCTGCCTGAATAAAATCGCCACTGAAACAATGAAAAATACCTTTAGGTAGTTTATCATATGATTTTAAAATAGAGAATATCTCATCAAAAGCATTGCGACAATGAATAACAATGGTGTAATTATATTCCAAGGCCCAATAAATTTGTTCTCTAAAAGCAAGTGTTTGTTCTTTAATGAATGTTTTATCCCAGTACAGGTCGATGCCGATTTCGCCGATAGCGGAAAAACGTCTCAGGTCGAGCCACTTTTTAACAATGTCCAGTTCTTCCCTGTAATTTTCTTTTACGGAGCATGGGTGCAAGCCCATCATCGGAAAACACTGATCAGGGAAATGCACTTCCAGCTTTAACATCCCTTCAATAGTACTACTATCAACATTTGGCATATAAAATTTACCTACAGATTTAGATATCGCTTCGTTGATCTTATCGTAACGATCGGCATCAAATTCTTCAGAATAAAGGTGCGTATGTGTGTCTATAAACATTCAATAAAAATTGTATTTTTGCTACTACAAAGATACGCATCTTTAATTATACGTGTGAAAATTTTAATTATCCGTTTTAGCTCCATTGGCGATATTGTTTTAACAACGCCTGTTTTGCGATGCATTAAACAACAGGTAAAAGGCGTTGAGCTCCACTTTATTACCAAACAAAAATTCATCAGTATTGTTGAACATAATCCTTATGTAGACAAATTTTATACGATTCAAGAATCATTGTCTGAGATTATCCCACAATTAAAAGAAGAGAATTATGACTATATCATCGATCTGCACCATAACTACCGAACATTTAAACTAAAATCGGCACTGGGTAAAAGATCTTTCTCATTCAATAAATTAAACTGGGAAAAATTTTTGATCGTTAACTTCAAAATAAATAAATTACCTGCTCAACACATAGTTGACCGCTATTTTGAAACGGTTAAGGAATTGGGCGTGATAAATGATCAAAAAGGGCTGGATCATTTTATTGCAGAAAAAGACAAGGTCAATATCGAATCGTTTTTGCCACCTACCTTTCATAATGGTTACAATGTACTGGTAGCGGGCGGTTCTTATTACACCAAGCGTATTCCTTTAAATAAATTACTGGAAGCCTGTAAGCAAAGTTCATTGCCTTTGGTGTTACTTGGTGGCCCAGAAGATGCTACTATTGCTGAAGAAGTTCATAAAGTTTTTCCTGATAAGGTAACTAATTTATGTGGTAAGATCTCTGTTAATCAATCAGCATCTATTATTCAACAAGGGCAAACCATTATTACTTCCGATACTGGCTTAATGCACATTGCAGCGGCTTATAAAAAAGATATTATCTCTGTGTGGGGGAATACCATTCCCGAATTTGGTATGGGTCCATATTTAGCTGGAAATAATTCACACATATTGGAGGTAAAAGGATTATCCTGTCGTCCATGCTCAAAATTAGGATACAAAAAATGCCCAAAAGGGCACTTTAAATGTATGAATGATATTGATTTTAGTAAAGTAAGCTTTTAGTCTTTCATAAATAATGCTTTTAGCTCTGTAGCATCATCCGGTTTCATTCTGCCACCTAGTATCAGCGATAACTGACGGCGACGTAATGCTCCCTCATAGCGTTTTTTCTCTTCTTCCGTTTCAGGAATAACCGGTGGCACAGGTAATGGCGCTCCGTTTTGATCGATAGCTACAAAAGTAAAAATAGCCTCATTACATTTGGTTTTTTTGCCGGTGATCCGGTCTTCTACAAACACATCGATGTGAACTTCCATACTACTTGTAAAAGCACGGGAAACTTTAGCTTCTAAAGTTACCACACTATTCTGCTTAATGGGATTATCAAAGGACACATGGTTAATGGATGCTGTTACTACCACTCGGTTACAATGCCTCCCAGCTGCTATGGCCGAGGTAATATCCATCCATTGCAACAACTTTCCTCCAAATAAGTTCCCAATATGATTAGTGTCATTTGGCATTACCACTTCCGTGTTAACGGTAAACGATTCCTGAGGTGTTTTTCCTTTTAGTGCGTTCATAGTTTTATTTTGTATGGCTCAAAAATACTACCTTTAAACCAAATAAAACAGGTATTTTTTTTGAGTGTTTATGAGTGGTAGATTAGTTTCAATATTTTTTTGTTTAATATGCATCCTCTTCTTTGCAGGATGCATGTCGATGGGTATAAACTTTAGTAACAAAACACCAAAACACGCTTCAAAAATTCCTGCTTTCACATTAAAAGATTCCTTAATGGGTTATAATAGCAGCGTACGTTCTTGCTTTGATGTAGCATTTTATGATATTCATTTGAATTTTGATATGGATAAAAAAAGTGTTGGCGGTTATGTAACAACGGCATTTACATTAGTTACTGCCAGCAAAACCATACAGCTCGATCTGGATGAAGTATTAGTAATAGACTCTATTACTCAGGATCATAAACAGCTAAAATATACCAGAAAATATACTGCCGTATTTATTGATCTGATCTCAGAAACACCTAATCAACACCTCACGGTTTACTATCACGGAAAACCTAAACAAGCCAAGCGTCCGCCATGGGAAGGTGGCCTGGTTTGGAAAAGAGACAAAAATGACAATCCTTTTGTGAGTGTTGCGTGCGAAGGCGAAGGTGCTCAAACCTGGTTGCCCGTGAAAACGTATTTAGGTGATGAACCGGATAGTGTAGCTGTACATTTAACTGTACCTTCTCATTTAATTGGTGTATCTAATGGTAATCTTACGGGCGTAACAGATCTTGGCAGTAAGAAAACATATTCCTGGAAAACTTCTTATCCTGTGAATCCATACAACATTACGTTTTATATTGGCGATTATAAACTGATAGAAAAAGCTTACAGCTGCATTGATGGTGAAACAATGATGCTTCGTTACTATGTATTGCCCGAAAATTCTGAAAAAGCAAAAACACATTTTTTACAAGTGGATAGCATCCTGCATGTTTACGAAAACTTATTTGGCAAATATCCCTGGGTAAAGGACAATTACAAGTTGGTAGAAAGTCCCTTTGCGGGTATGGAACACCAAACCGCTATTGCTTACGGTAACGGCTATAAAAACGAACAAGGTGAACGTTATGATTACATCGTGCTTCATGAAACCGCTCACGAATGGTGGGGAAATGCAGTATCTGTTGCAGATTTTGCAGATGTGTGGATACATGAAGGTATGGCCACTTACGCAGAAGCTTTATATATAGAAAAAACAAAGGGTTATAAAGCTTATCTCGATTATATTAGCTATACACACATTACGGTGATGAATAAAAAACCGGTAATTGGGCCTGCAGGTGTTTATTATTGGAACTATAAAGATGGTGACCCTTACGTTAAAGGTTCTGCAATGATGCATTCTCTGCGAAATCATGTTGACAATGATACCCTGTTTTTTAAACTCATCAGGACGTTTTTTAAAACCTACTGTTATAAAAGTGCTACTACTCAAAATTTTATAGATATGGCCAATACTATCACGGGGAAAGATCTGAATGTGTTTTTTCAACAGTATTTGTATCGTCGTGAATCGCCTTTGCTCAAGTGGCGGTTTGATCACGACGAGAGAAGCGGAAGAGATGTGCTGGTTTACCATTTCGAAAGGGTAGTAGATGGCTTTACAACGCCGGTAGAAGTGCGCCAGGGGAAAACAACTTTTTATATTACGCCTACACAAAAAGAGCAATTTGTAGTGCTGCCGGAACCCTTAAAAGTGTTTATCTACATCAACGAAAAATGCTCTTATTTGCAGGAAAAATAGGTCTGAAAAAATAATTTTTTAAGGCCCGGTTACCTTTCTTTTCAATATATAAACAGTACCTTTGATGCCAATAAGTTATATTGGCATGGATTATCTATATATCAAAGCCCTTCATGTTGTTTTTGTGGTTTGCTGGTTTGCCGGCTTATTTTATATAGTACGACTCTTTATTTACACCAAAGAAGCTAACGAAAAAGAAGAGCCTGCCCGCACTATCTTAACAACACAGTTATTACATATGCAAAAAAAGCTGTGGTACATTATTACCTGGCCTGCTGCGATAGGTACTGTCATTTTTGGTAGCTGGATGTTGTACGAAAACTCTGTTTTATTATCCCAGCCCTGGATGTGGCTAAAATTGGTTTGCGTGGGTATTTTGATCCTGTATCATTTACAGTGCCACATGATATTTCAACAACAAACTGCCGGTATCTACAAATTTTCATCCTTTAAACTGAGACTATTTAATGAGCTGGCAACAGTTTTGCTTGTTGGAATAGTGTTCTTGGTTATTGTGAAATCCTCCAGTGGATTAGTGTGGGGAATGTTAGGTTTGTTTATGTTTGCCGCATTGCTTATGGGAGGTGTGTATATTTATAAAAGACAACGCAAAACCATGAAAGAAAAAGAAAATAAAGATCAGGATGCTGTATAAAGATCTGTAATTAAAGCATCGTTCTGATTTTATAATTATTATACTATGGAACGTAGAAAAAAGAAGGTTGTTTTAGTCGGCGGAGGCTTTGCCGGACTACATGTAGCAAAATTACTTAACCGGTCAGACTTTGAAGTCTTGCTGATCGACAAACAAAACCATCACCAGTTCCAGCCTTTATATTACCAGGTAGCTTGTGCAAGGTTAGAGCCTTCGAACATTTCTTTCCCATTCCGAAAAGTCTTTCAAAAATCAAAGAATATAGAAATTCGTTTGGGAGAGGTTACGAAGATCGTTCCCTCATCAAATACCATCATTACAACCTGCGGCAACTTTGGTTATGATTATCTTATTATTGCAACAGGATGTAAAACCAATTTCTTTGGTAATAAGGAAATAGAAAAGCATGCCCTATCTATGAAAACAACGGAAGAATCCATTGAAATACGTAACAATATTTTACTGGGCTTCGAAAAATTTATTTCTTCAACAGATGGCGAACGCGAAGCATTATTGAACATTGTATTGGTTGGTGCAGGACCTACCGGTGTTGAGTTAGCTGGTGCTTTTTCGGAAATGAAAAAACATATTTTGCCAAGGGATTATCCACGTATTGATTTTTCGAAACTAAAGGTCATATTACTGGAAGGCAGCAAGAACACGTTAAACAGTATGAGTGATGAAGCAAAGAAAGCATCACGAAAATATTTGGAAGAATTAGGCGTGATAGTTAAAACAGAAACCTTTGTTACTAACTATGATGGAAAAACAGCTACGCTTAATACAGGAGAAACTATTTTAACCTCTAATCTGATCTGGGCTGCAGGCGTAACAGGAAATATTATTGAGGGTATTGCTACTGAACATATTGTAAAAAACCGTTATAAGGTTGACCGTTACAACAAGATACAAGGCACACAAAATATATATGCTATTGGCGATATCGCATACATGGAAACTCCTAAGTATCCAACAGCACATCCTCAACTGGCAAATGTTGCCATCAACCAGGGAAAGAATCTGGCTCATAATCTTTTGCGTTTATTAAATAATAAAGAGCAAAAAGAATATGAATATAAAGACCTTGGATCGATGGCTACTATCGGTAAACATAAAGCCGTAGTAGATCTTCCTTTTTTAAAATTTCATGGGTACATTGCATGGTTCATCTGGATGTTCCTGCATTTAATGCTGATCTTAAGCGTAAGAAATAAACTTCAGATATTTTTTAACTGGCTGTGGAACTATTTCATGAAAGATTCTTCATTGCGCTTAATTCTGAAAACCAAAAAGGAATTGTAGAACTTATTTATTGTAGACTTCGCTAATGGCATTTACACAATTCACGCCATCCATAGCAGCACTTACAATTCCTCCGGCATAACCCGCACCTTCGGCGCAGGGATATAAATTTTTCAGTTCTACATGTTGCAGCGTGAATTTATCTCGGGGAATACGAACCGGGGTTGACGTACGCGATTCAACTCCTACAATAATCGCTTCGTTACTCACATAACCCCGCATTTTATTATTGAATGCTTTAAAGCCTTGTTGCAACGTTGAGCCGATCATTTTACCCAGCACTTCTGTCATTTGCACCGACTTCGTTCCGGGTTGATATGAACAGTCTACTAAATTTGAACTTAATTTACCGTTCACAAAATCCTGCAGGTTTTGCGCAGGAGCTGTTTGTGTTTTTCCACCCATTTGCCAGGCACGGTGTTCCATTTCTTTTTGCAACTGCAATCCGGCTAATGCACCATGTTTTCTATAGGGTTCAAAATCTATCAATTCCAATCCAACGACGATTCCACTATTAGCATAGGGATTATTTCTTTTGGAAGGACTCCAGCCATTCGTCACTACTTCATCCTGTGCGGTTGCGCAAGGAGCAATAATACCTCCCGGGCACATGCAAAATGAATACACGCCGTGACCTTGTACTTGGTGGACCAAACTATAAGAAGACGCCGGTAAATAATCCCGTTTCGAAACTACCTCATCGTGTGTGTGACAACTATATTGAATTTTATCAATGAACTCCTGCGGGTGTTCTACACGAACGCCCAGTGCAAAAGGTTTGGCTTCAATAGCAATTTTTTTACGATCCAATAACTCATAAATGTCCCTGGCCGAATGACCTGTTGCTAATATCACATGGGAACAAATATGTTCTATTGTCTGCTTCTCGACTTCGCTCGAAGCGACAGATTTTTCAATAATAACAGATGAAATTTTATCTTCTTTATAATTAATATCCGTCAGCTTTGAATTGAAATGAATTTCGCCGCCATGTTTTAAAATGGTTTCGCGCATGTTCGAAATGATCTTCGGCAATTTATTGGTTCCGATATGCGGATGAGCATCCACTAAAATAACCTCATCAGCCCCATGAAAAACAAAGGTCTTTAATATATGTTCAATATCTCCGCGCTTACTGGAACGTGTATATAATTTACCATCACTGTAAGTTCCTGCACCGCCTTCACCAAAACAATAATTACTTTCGGGATTTACAATATGTTCTTTATTAATAGCAGCCAGGTCTCTTCTTCGTTCCTGCACATCTTTTCCTCTTTCAAAAATAATTGGCTTGATCCCGATCTCTAAACAACGCAAGGCTGCATATAAACCTGCAGGACCTGCTCCAATAATTGTAATTGATCTTGAAGAACCTGAAACATCATTGTATTGAATTCCCAATTCGTCATCCGTTACCGGTTCATTGATCCAAACAGCTAATTTTAAATTAACTTTAATGTTTCGTGAACGGGCATCAATACTGCGGCGCAGAGGTTTGATAAAAAAAGTATCTGTAGATCTTAAAGAAAGTTGTTCTGCAACTTCCTGTTTTAATAATTGCTCATCATAAGCAATGTGTGCGGCAACAGCCAGGTTTAATTCTTTTTTCATATGCAGATATTATTACTTTTAGCTGCCATATGTAATACGTCATGCAATGCTAATTTATTACTGTTTTTGTGCATGACTATTTCATGATGTGGAAGATTTTTATTCTTCAGTTTAAAACAAATTATCCTTCAAAGGTGACCGAAAAAATAACCATTTTAGAGTTTACTTTTTCGATACTATTTGTAAATATATTATTGAGTGGTTGCTTCAGGTTCTTTGTGCCCTGCAGTATCTTAACCTCTAATCCCAGTTTAAAGTATTGCAAATAAAAATCAACACCGGCACCTCCACTAAAGAAAAAATCATCCCGCTTTAGTTGTACCGCATCATCCAGCTGATTGGCGCCGGTTGTGGTTGCTTTCTTTTTTGATACCAGATCCAATGTATAACCACCGCCAAGTATGACGTAAGCTCCAAAATTATCTAAGCGTTTTGATTGTAGTTTGATCTCCAGGGGCAAAATAATAAAAGTAGATTCTACACTTTTTTTATATTCTTTGATGCTATCACGTTTGGCGTTTTCTAATTTGTATTCTAAACTCCTTGATGCGAAACTAATATTAGGCGTAAATCGCAAACGCAAATATTCATGTAACCTGAAATCTGAAATGATCCCCAGGGCAAAACCAGGATCTGATTTTGTGTAAATGGTTTTCATGCCATAGGTAACACCTCCGATAACAGTATCAGGCATTGCTGAATTTTTAATGGTATGGATGCGAAAATCTGTTTTGTTATAAGCCAATGCAAAACCAAAGTGCATTTTGTTCTTGTAAAATTTAGGTAGGTTCACCCCACTCTCCTCTTTGTGTTGAGCTATTCCCTGAAAACAGATCAGGATAAAGGACAGTATGTATAAAAGTTGTTTCAAGTTACTATGAAAACGGATTTTATTAGCTTTTATTATACTATGGATTTGGAGATTCGTTTATCGGCTGATCCTCTGTAATAATCTTTTCTTCTGATTTTGCAGCAGGTTTAAAGAATTTGGTTTGAAATACGAGGATGATACCTACTCCAAAAGAAATGGCCATATCAGCAAAATTAAATATAGCATTAAAGAATTCGAAATGTTCTCCGCCCCAGATAGGCAACCACGACGGGAAGTTTCCTTCATAAATAGGAAAATAGAACATGTCTACCACCTGACCTTTTAGAAAAGGCGCATAACCGCCGCCTTGCGGCATAAATTCTGCCACCTGGTATTCTGTGCTTTCGCCAAACATGATGCCATAAAAGGCTGAATCCAGAATGTTACCTAAAGCACCGGCCAGAATTAAAGACACACAAACTATGAAGCCTTTGTGCTCCCCATCATTCACAATTTTTTTAATATAAAAAGCGCCGGCAAATACTGCTATGATACGAAATAAGCTTAAGGCTATTTTCCCATAGTCTCCGCCAAACTCTAATCCAAAGGCCATTCCCGGATTCTCTGTAAATGTAATGCGGCTCCAGTCGCCAAATATGCGGCAAACTTCCCCGATAGGGTAATTTGATTTGATGTATAATTTTATACATTGATCAATAACTAATACTGCTAACACAGTGATTATGGGAAGTCTGTATTTTTTAAGCATAATGCCTGTAAAAGCAAAAAGGTTACCTTACAAAGATAACCTTTTTGCTCATTTAAGACAGGATTTATTAAGGTAAAGTACTCAAATTACTTTCTATCTGACTTTTGGTTGTTTGAGTTAATGCCGGTAAATTAATAACCATGTCTGTGGTCATGGTTACAACCTGAGATCCGTAAAAATAATTGGTGCCATCGAAACTAATAGCCACTACGGTATATGCTACTCCTTCAGGAATAGAATTTAAATAGGATTGAAATTGTTGAGATGCTGCTGTGTAAGAAGAATTTAATCTTACCAGGGTAGCAACTCCGTTCATTGATAAGAATACGGCGGAATTTGAATTATCAAAAGAACCGGTTAGATTCACATTACAGGTTGTTTTTACACCTGGAATGTTATAGAAGTAATCACAATTGCTCCAGCTTACAGAATCACTTTGAAAACTATAGTAAAACGGTGCTCCCCCGGCTCCGGTGGTATCCTGTATTACTGCAATATTAGCAGTAGTAGTTGCCGTAGCCCAATTCAAATTTGTGTTTGAAAGATTAGCTGGGCCTGTTGCATAAAACTCTTTCATTTGAGTTGACGGACTTGTAGCAGGCACATTGATATGAACAGCGCTTGCAGGATTCATTTTTAATTTTTGACCGCCTTGCGTTGCATTAAAATATACTTCACCGCCTGATACCAATAACTGACCATTAGAAACAGGGATAGCGTTATTTAAAATCATATCTTTTTTTGAAAGCACATCTTTTACCTGGATTGTAACGGCACCCGAAACAGGGGCACCTGCCTGAGTCAAAAATGCATTCGGATAAATGTATATAGCGGTTCCGTTTGCGGCAGTAAAATAATGATAGCTGGTAGCATTAACAGTATATGTTTCAACCGGTGTAGCCAGATTGTTTAATAATGACTGGACATTATTTGTACTAAACCCTGGTTGCGAAGGCATTGGTTCTGGTTCAGGTGCTTGTGTCGTGTCTTTTTTGCATGAACTTAAAATAAGAGTCACTGCGATTAAAAAGAAATAAAAGTATTTTGCTGGAGCTTTCATAATATTGAGTTTTAAGATTGTAATATAAAGGTACGGCTCGTTTCCGCAGGAAAACTGCAACTTTAAAATTTATTACATACTCAAATAAATATAGGACATAAAAAAAGGGCTAAAAGCCCTTTTTAATTTTCTATACATATATGTATTAACTCGGTTGATTTAATTTAGCATCAATTCCTAAGGTTGCGTGTGGTACAGAACGTAAACGCTCTTTAGGGATCAATTTACCGGTAACACGGCAAATACCATACGTTTTATTTTCGATACGCATTAAGGCGTTCTTCAAGTTCACAATGTATTTTTCCTGGCGAACCGCTAATTGTGCTGTTTCTTCTTTTGATAATACATCAGATCCATCTTCCAATAATTTGAATGAAGGTGATGTATCATCTGTTCCGTGATTATCAGCATTTGATAATGTTTGTTTCAACAGATCATAATCAGTTTGTGCTTCTTTCAATTTTTCGATGATCAGGTCCTTGAATTCACCTAATTCTTTATCAGAATAGCGACTTCTGTCATCCTTTGTATTTACAAAAGGTTTTGGCTGAGCAGCCTGAGGTTTTTTAATCAAAGGTTTAGTGATGTCGATATGCAAAGGACGGTTTCTGATATAAGATTCAGATCCTGCAGAACGGCCTTCGTTTTTCTTTCTACGGCCACGTCCTCTTTTTTCAGGGATCTCATCATCATCATCATCATCCAATGGAATTCCTCCACCTTCTAAGTCCAATACCGGAGCTTCGTCTAAATCAACTACTGCATCATCATCTTCTTCGGGTTTCTCATAATCATCTTTTACATCAACATCTGAATCGTCTTCCTCTTCAGGTTCAATATCATCCTCTTCATCATCGTCGCCTTTTTTACCTTTTTTTGAAGGCTTGCCTGCTTTTTTAGAAGGCTTAGCTCCTTTTTTTGCAACGGCATCAATTGGTTTTCCAACAACTTTAGGTTTTGCTATTTCTTTAACTGCTTTAGTTGGTTTGGCAACTGGAGCTATTTTTTTAGCAGGTTTTGCAACTACTTTTGCTACCGGTTTTGCTGCTTTTTTCTCAACTTTTTTAGGAGCTGGTTTGGCTTTTGATACTAGTTTAGCTTTTGGAGCTGGTTTTGTAGCTTTTGCTACTTTTTTTGCGGGAACTTTAGTCACTTTTTTTGGGGCTGGTTTTTTAACAACAACTTTTCTAGCTGTTGGTTTTGTGGCAACTACTTTTTTTGGAGCCGGTTTGGTTACTTTTTTAGCAGCAGGCTTCACTACTTTTTTTGGAGCTGGTTTCGCAGCTTTCTTAGCAGGTTTAGCCGCAGCTTTTTTAGGTGCTGGTTTGCTTGCTTTTTTAACGGGCTTTACAATTTTCTTTGCCATATTCTTAACTTAAAATTTAATTTAATTTTTCAATAGAAATAAGGGTAGATACCAATTCGTCAACTTCGACAGAATTTGCTGTGGCGGCGGACAAATTTTGTACCACTTGTAAATCTCCTGTCAGAGTTTCGGCGCAAATATAGTTCAAATTATTTTGAATGGCGGTATCAAGGGCATCATTTTGTTGAATTTTAACCAAAATGCGGTCTGTTACGTTCAAACCACTGTCTTTACGCAGGTTTTGGATACGATTGACCAATTCTCTGGCTAAACCTTCTTCTTTTAAGGAATCTGACAGGGTAATGTCTAAAGCAACAGTTATTTGCCCACTATTAGCCACTTTCCAACCTGGAATGTCAACCGGAATGATCTCTACATCCTCTGTTTCCAGCAGGATCTCTTCACCCTCCACGTTCATCTTAAATTGGCCTGTTTTTTCAATTCCGGCGATAATTAGCGGTCCATGATCGTTAGCATAAGCCTGAACGGTTTTCATGTGTTTACCACATTTTTTACCCAAAGTTTTGAAATTAAGCTTCAAATTCTTCACAATGTGTGCTTCTTCTTCGGTTACAAATTCCAGTTCTTTTACGTTAACCTCAGCCAAAATAATATCTTTTACAGCTTCTACATGTTGTCTGAATTCCGGATCCAAAATAGGGATGCGGATGGTTTGCAATGGTTGACGAACTCTTAAGTTTTCTTTCTTACGGATAGATAAGATCATGGAAGAAATTTTCTGAGCCATTTCCATGCGTTTTTCCAAAGCAGAGTCAATCACTGATTCATTTACCTTTGGATAATTGGTCAAGTGAACTGAATCAATTTCTCCTGTAACGTCATTTAAATTCTGATACAGCCAATCAGCAAAGAATGGTGCTATCGGGCTCATCAACTGTGACAAAGTATTTAAACACTCGAATAATGTTTCGTAAGCTGCTTTTTTATCATCGCTCATGTCACCTTTCCAGAAACGGCGGCGAGATAAACGGATGTACCAGTTACTTAAATGTTCGTCTACAAACTCCTCAATATAACGAGCTGCTTTATGTGGCTCATAAGTTTCATACTGTTCGGTTACATCTTTTACCAATGAATTTAATTTGGATAAGATCCAACGGTCTAACTCAGAACGATTACTAACGTTTACCGTATTATTTGCGTCTACTACAAAATTATCGACGTTAGCGTATAATGCAAAGAATCCATAGGTGTTGTAAAGCGTTCCAAATAATTTGCGTTGTACTTCACCAATACCTTCAGTATCAAATTTTAAATTATCCCATGGGGCCGCATTGGCTATCATGTACCAACGGGTTGCGTCAGCACCGTATTTTTCTATAGTTTCAAACGGATCAACGGCATTCCCTAAACGCTTGCTCATTTTATTTCCGTTCTTATCTAACACTAAACCATTAGATACTACATTTTTATAAGCTACCGAATCAAAATTCATGGTTGCAATGGCGTGCAAGGTAAAGAACCATCCACGTGTTTGATCAACACCTTCGGCAATAAAATCGGCCGGGTAATATTTTTTATCGTCAATTAACTCTTTGTTCTCAAATGGGTAATGCACTTGTGCATAAGGCATAGCGCCAGAGTCGAACCATACATCAATTAAATCAGGTTCACGGAATAATTTTTTTCCATTCTTCTCTAATATAATATTATCAGCGTATGGTTTATGCAAATCAAATGTGTCGTAATTCTCAGTGCTAAAATTTCCCGGAACAAATTTCCCTAATGGGTTTTCAGTCATCATGCCTTTAGAAACAGAATTTTCAATTTCTTTTTTCAGTTCTTCGGCACTTCCTATCACTATTTGTTCTGATTTATCTTCGCTTGTCCAGATAGGAATTGGAATACCCCAAAAACGTGAACGCGATAAATTCCAGTCTTGCAAATTGTTTAACCACTCTCCAAAACGTCCGGTACCTGTGTGTTCCGGTTTCCAGTTAATGGTTTTGTTCAATTCGATCATACGGTCTTTTGCCGCTGTTGATTTAATGAACCATGAATCCAAGGGATAATACAAAACAGGTTTGTCAGTTCTCCAACAATGCGGGTAACTGTGTTCGTAGGTCTCTTTTTTAAATAATTTACCCTCTTCCTGCAATTTTAAAACAATACGTTCATCAACACTCAGGTAAGCTTTTAATTCTTTTATTTTTCCGGAAATTTCTAATATTTGTTTTTGTTTTTCAAACTCAATCTGTTTTTCAGCGTCGGTATGGTAAGCTTCTTTAACATATTCTTCTCCATACAAAAATGTACCGTCTTGTATCTCCGGTAAAAAACGTCCGCGTTTATCAACCAACGTTAATGAACCAATTCCGTTTTGTTTAGCCACTCTAAAATCGTCGGCACCAAAGCTTGGCGCGATGTGTACAATGCCTGTACCGTCAGTAGTGGTAACAAAATCACCAACTATGACTTTAAAAGCATCGCCATCGGTTGGTTGAACAAATGGCAATAATTGTTCATAGGAGATTCCTGCTAATTCAGAACCTTTTGCATGACCAACTATTTTAAACGGAATGTTTTTATCTCCTGGTTTATACTCTTCAAATTTAAGATCGGTGTGTTTTTCAGAGAAATATTTATTCAATAGATCTTTAGCCAATATAACGGTTTGAGGGTGTCCGCTGAATGGATTAAAGCTTTCCACAAAAACATATTCAATATCTTTTCCTACAGCCAGTGCTGTATTTGAAGGCAAGGTCCAGGGTGTAGTTGTCCAAGCCAAAAAGTAAACATCTCCTTTTAAATTCTGAACCTTTAACTTTGAGCCATCTACAACTTTAAACTGCGCAACGGCTGTTCTGTCTTTTACATCACGGTAACAACCCGGTTGATTTAATTCGTGCGAGGATAAACCTGTTCCTGCAGCCGGTGAATAGGGCTGAATAGTAAAGCCTTTGTATAACAGACCTTTATTATTCATGTTTTGCAATAACCACCAAACACTTTCAATATATTTATTATCGTAAGTAATGTAAGGGTCTTTCATGTCAACCCAATAGCCCATCTTAGCCGTTACATCTTCCCACTTGTCGGTGTATTTCATTACTTCCTTACGACAAGCTTTATTGTAATCTTCAACCGAAATAAATTTTTTGCTATTTGGGTTTCCGATATCTTCTTTGGTAATACCTAAAAATTTCTCTACGCCTAACTCAATTGGCAAACCGTGAGTATCCCAACCGGCTTTACGTTTAACCTGAAAGCCTTGTAATGTTTTGTAACGACAAAAAATATCTTTTATGGTGCGACCCATCACGTGATGAATTCCGGGTAAACCATTAGCACTTGGCGGACCTTCATAAAACACCCATGGTGTTTTTCCTTCGCGGGTAGAAATAGATTTTCCGAAAGTGTCTTTTTCTTTCCAGTAATCTAATATGTCTTTACTTATTTGTGATAAGTTCAGCTGGTTGTATGTTGGGTACTTCTTCATAATAAAATCCTAAACACATAGGCACATAGAAAACATAGATCTAGTGTCTTGTGCTATTTAAGGGGAACGAATTTAAGAAAAAAACAGGAAATTGTGTCGGGTTTTTAAAATTGGGTTTTTCGCCATTTTCCATGTCAAATTATGTGTCTATGGGGCAAGAAAACTATCCTAATTTCCCCATTTGCTTAAGCTTGCTTTGGAAGGAATACCCTATCGTTTTTGCCCTAAAAATTGCCATTTCGGCTTTTTCGCCTTCAAACAGGGAATGAGCCGTTTTCTCGAAAATATCGAGCCATATAGCAAAATGCGACTCTTTTAGCGGCAAATTCACGTGTTTATCAAACACATTAGTGGTATAACCTTCTTTATCCAACAGCACAAATTCCCAGAAAGCGATCATGTGAGGCATATGTTTATCCACATCAATACCTGCAAAAACCGGCTTTACCTCTTCGTTTTGCAGAAGGTTGTGATAGAAGGTTTTTACTAAAAGTTCTACGTCGGCTGAATTGGTGATGTCTTGCATCTGTTACTTTTTCTTACAAACCTGAATCGTGTGGCTGATCCCAACATTATCAATTTGCTCAACAACTTTAAAGCCTGCCTTATCGATCAATCGGTTAAATACGGCGCTGTCGTACATCTGGCTGTTTCCGTTGGCAATATTGGTAAAGTATAATGAGGTCATTTGTAAGCTAAAAGCACCTGGTTCAAATTTTTGGCGATCCCAAAATGTTTCCATAATGTATATGTTTCCATCGTCAGCAATAGCTTCGTGGCAACGCTTTAAAATGCTTACGATCTCATCTTCGCTGAAACAGTCCAAAAACTGGCTCATCCAAATAGCATCAGCGCCTTTAGGGAAACGGTTAGCGTCATCTAAAATATTGATAGGATGGTAGTTTACTCTATCCGAAAACGGTGTTTTAGCAATGTTTTCTTTAGCCATTCCTAATTGCCCTGGCAGATCAAGCATGGTCATTTTTACATCAGCATCGTAATTAAGGCATTTCATAGTAAATTTACCAGTGTTACCGCCTATATCTAAAATATGTTTTGGCTTCCGTTTAAATAATTGAGCTAGCGCTTGATCAAACGACCCATCAGAGTAATAATGGTCAAAATTAAACCAACTATCTTTGGCAGGTTGTTTCATTACCGACAAACCTTCGTAAACAGTTGGCCAATCCCCTAAAGCTTTTAATCCTGTAGGTTTTCCGGTTTTAATACTTTCTGTTAAAGTAAACATACCTTCATAACAAACATCGTTTGAAAAATCCATATTCACATTGGTCATCCGGTCATTTAAGATAAATCTTCCTGTTTTAGTAATGGTATATTTATTGTCGTTTTTGATCACTAATCCAATTCCTAGACCTGCTTCTAGTAGCACTCGCGCGCCATATTCTGATAATTTAAGTTTGGCATGAATCTCTTCTAAAGTAACTCCATTTACACTGGATGCTTCTACCATTGCCAGGATTCCCAGATCTCTTAACGATTTGGTGGCCTGGAAAACAATGGGGGCAAATGCAATAAACTGAGCCGCAGTAATGGCTTCAAAGGCTGATTTGGTATCTTTGGTGAAAAAATTCATGCTATTCTAAAATTTAAAGGTATGCTGACTAAAAGGCTGCAAAATAGCGAAAAGATTAAACATTTTTGGCATTTTATTGATAAAATATAAATACCCAACGGCACTGATAGTAAAATTCTTTGTAATATTGTAAATTGCACCCACAATTATGGTAAAGATAGGAGATAAGAAAATATCGGCTGACGATTTCTACAAGGTTTTAATTAACAAATTAGAACTTGATCTGGATGAAGAAGCGTTGAGAAAAGTATACCGCAGTCATTATTTTTTAAAAGAGTTCACTCGTGAAAAATTAATATATGGTATCAATACAGGATTTGGGCCAATGGCACAATACCGTATTAACCATGACGATCAAATGAAATTACAATACAATTTGATCCGCAGCCATTGCTCCGGTGCAGGTAATCCTATTCCTGAAATTGACTGTAAAGCGGTGATGCTTGCCCGGTTAAATACGCTAATGCAAGGTTTTGCAGGTATTCACCCGGATGCGTTGATCTTAATTAAAGATCTGATCAACAAAAATATTTCGCCGGTTATTTATGAGCACGGTGGCTTAGGGGCCAGCGGCGATTTAGTGCAGCTAGCACATTTAGCATTAACACTTATAGGTGAAGGAGAAGTGTATTACAACGGTGTTATTACAAGTACGGTAGAGGCTTTCAAAAAAGAAAATATCACTCCCATGGAAATTCACATTCGTGAAGGGTTAGCTTTAATGAATGGAACATCCGCTATGAGCGGTATTGGAATGCTAAATGTTATTTATGCGGAAAATCTGATGAACTGGAGTCTTTTGGCATCAGCAACCATCATGGAACTGGTACAGAGTTTTGATGACCACTACTCTACTCCGTTAAATGAAGTAAAACATCACTACGGACAAAATGCCGTAGCAAATGCGTTGCAGGCAACTTTAAAAGATAGCAAGTTAGTTAAGAGCCGCGAAGAGCATCACTACAACCAAAAAGTTGAAGTGGATGTATTAGTGGAAAAAATGCAGGAATATTACTCTATTCGTTGTGTACCGCAAATTGTAGGGCCAATTGTTGATACAGTAAATTACGCCAAAGAAGTTTTGATCAACGAAATTAATTCAGCTAACGATAACCCTATTGTTGATTGGGAACGTAAGAATGTATACCACGGCGGAAATTTTCACGGTGATTATGTTGCCTTGGAAATGGATAAATTAAAGATTTCTATTACCAAATTATCCATGCTTGCCGAAAGACAACTGAATTTTTTATTGAACAACAAACTCAATAATATTTTACCTCCATTTGTCAATCATGGTGTATTAGGTTTGAATTTAGGGATGCAGGGTGTGCAATTTACCGCAACATCCACCACTGCCGAAAATCAAATGTTATCAAACCCAATGTATGTTCATAGTATTCCAAGCAATAACGATAACCAAGATATTGTAAGCATGGGCGCTAACGCTTCATTGATCTGCAAAAAAGTGATCATGAATAGTTACGAAGTGTTGGCTATTGAATGGATGACTATTTTACAAGCCATTGATTATTTGAAAATGCAGGATAAATTATCTTCCAAATCAAAAGAAGCTTATACTCAACTCCGTAAAATATTTCCGTGTTTTGTAGAAGACACAACGAAATACAAAGACGTAAAAGCAGTAAGAGACTATATATTTTATAACCACATAGAGATTTTATAAATGGAATACGCATTAGTAACAGGCGGTAGCCGCGGTATTGGAAAAGCAATTTGCTTACGTTTGGCAGACATGGGCTATAACATTATTTTAAATTATACGTCTAATGATGTAGAGGCCAATAAAACAAAAGATCTTTTAACAGCCAAAGGTGTTGATGTTGTATTAATGAAATTTGATGTGAGCAGTACTGAAGAGTCTGATGCACATATCGAAACATGGATCAATACTAATAAAGACAAAACAATTACTGTATTGGTAAATAATGCAGGTATCCGTAAAGATAACATCATGGTGTTCATCCAGCCTGAAGATTGGAAACGCGTGATCGACATCACCGTTGATGGTTTTTATAACGTTACGCGTCATGTAGTAAAAAATATGTTAACCAAGCGTAAAGGCCGCATAGTAAACATTGTTTCTTTATCAGGATTAAAAGGCTTACCCGGACAAACAAGTTACTCTGCAGCAAAAGGCGCAGTAATTGCAGCAACCAAAGCATTGGCCCAGGAAGTTGGTAAACGTGGTATAACGGTAAATGCTGTAGCACCAGGATTTATTAAAACAGATATGACCGAAGACATCAAAGAAGAGGACTACAAATTCATGATCCCCATGAACCGTTTTGGTGAGGCAGAAGAGGTATCGGGTGTTGTAGCGTTTTTAGTAGGGAAAGATTCGAGTTATGTTACAGGTCAGGTTATTTCAGTAAACGGAGGATTATACAGTTAAAAGAAAATGAATAGAGTAGTAATAACAGGAATAGGTGCCTGGTCATGTTTAGGAAAGAACGTGGACGAAGTAAAAGATTCATTATTTGCCGGGAAATCAGGAATTGGTTTTGAGCAGATAAGAAAAGATATGGGCTACCGCTCTGCCCTAACAGGCATAGTTGGAAAACCTGAATTGAAAGGATTATTAGACAGAAGAGCGCGTGTGAGCATGGGACAGCCTGCTGAATTTGCTTATATGGCAACATCTGAAGCTTTGAAAATGGCTAACATGGATCCTGAATGGATAGCAAACCAGGAAGTAGGCATTATTTATGGTAATGATAGCGTAGCACAATCGACCATGGAAGCTATCGATACTGTAAGATTAAAAAAAGATACCATGTTAGTTGGTTCGGGGGCAACGTTTCAGTCGATGAACTCAACTGTTACCATGAACCTTTCTACCATCTATAAATTAAAAGGCATCAATTTTACATTAGCGGCTGCTTGTGCCAGCGGCTCTCATTCTATAGGCATGGGATATTTACTGATCCGTACGGGCTTGCAACAGCAGGTAATTTGCGGCGGAGCTCAGGAAGTAAATCCATATACTTTTGGAAGTTTTGATGGGCTAAGTGCTTTTTCGGTAAGAGAAAATGAGCCAACCAAAGCATCTCGTCCGTTCGACAGAGACCGTGATGGATTGATTCCTAGCGGAGGAGCAGCTACAGTTATATTAGAAAGTTTAGAGTCGGCACAAAAGCGCGGAGCAAAAATATTAGCCGAAGTTGTTGGTTATGGTTTCTCAAGTAATGGTGATCATATCAGTAATTCAAGTGTTGACGGGCAGGTACGTTCCCTGGAGATGTCGTTAAGAGATGCTAATTTGAATGCAAAAGACATCGATTATATTAATGCACATGCTACTTCAACACCGGGTGGCGACAGGGTTGAAGCAAAAGCCATTGATCAGGTATTTGGTGAAAATAAAACGCCTGTAAGTTCTACTAAATCCATGACAGGCCACGAATGCTGGATGGCAGGAGCCAGTGAAATAGTATATACAACGTTAATGATGCAGAACGATTTTATCGCGCCAAACATCAATTTTGAAAATCCGGATGAGGATTCTCAGAAAATAAACATCATTGCAGAGACCAAACAAACGCCGTTAAAGACCATTTTATCTAACTCTTTTGGCTTTGGGGGAACAAATTCTACTTTGATTATCAAAAAATTTGCCTAATTTTGTAGTAAAATACAAATAAAATACAGAAAGGTTAACAAATGACACAAGAAGAAATTATTAAAACAGTAAATGGATTTTTAGTTGATGAGTTTGAAGTAGACGAATCTAAAATTACTCCTGATGCAAATTTACGCGAAACATTAGAATTAGATAGCCTGGACTACGTTGATTTAGTAGTTGTTATTGAAAGTCATTTTGGTTTCAAAGTAGTTGGTGAAGATTTTTTAACGATCCATACATTCCAGGATTTTTATACTTATTGCTACAATAAAGTTCAGGAGAAAGCAGTTGCTTAATTTCCGTTTTATTTTCAAAAAAACTAAAAAACAAAACACCTGTGTTTTGTTTTTTTATTTAACAGAGAATTATTAAAAAAACAAATCTCTACGTTACATGAAAAATTTATCGGCGTCATTTACATTAGTAAACTCATTGATAAATTTTTCAAAAGCCTTGATCTTTGTTTTTTGATAATTCATTATAATTTCAATTACAGAAATGAGTGATCAAAATAAATGGGATGGACAATCACAGGCAAAAGTTTTAGGCTTTAAGATTTTTGTATTCATCCTAAACACCTTTGGATTGAATCCCGCTTATTTTTTCCTGAGGCTTGTCTCATTTTATTACTTCCTGTTCTCTAAACCAAATAAATATATACGCCACTATTTTATTCAGGCACATGGTTATTCCCCTTTCAAAGCCTGGTTGGCGACCTATAAAAATAATTTTTTACTCGGTCAAACAATCATTGATAAAGTAGCCGTTATGGCTGGAGCTAAAAATGCATTCAAGGTTATACATAAAAATGGCGAAATGCTGAATGAATTAACTGCACTTGGTAAAGGTGGCATTCTGGTAAGTGCTCATATTGGAAATTGGGAAGTAGCTGGACAAGGTTTGAACAGATTAGGAACCGCATTCAACATTTTAATGTACTCCAACGAAAAGGAAGATGTAAAACAATACATGGATGGTGTGATGAAAGAAAAAAAGATCAACATCATTGCTATTGACGAAGAAACAAAAAGTCACATCATTGAATTACATAAAGCCTTTAGCAATAATGAACTAGTAGTGATGCACGGCGATCGATACCGTGAAGGCGCAAAAACTTTAACCACTAATTTTTTTGGTAAAGCTGCGCACTTTCCCGCAGGTCCATTTATCATGGCTGCAAAATTTGGGGTACCTTTGTGCATTGTATTTGCTGTAAAAACAGATAAGCACACATACCAATTCTCTACCGAAAAACCGATACAGGTTGCAAGAGTACGAGGCGAGGAGCAACTGGAAAAAGTATGCCAGGAACTGCTATTGCAGTATGTAGCAAAGGTTGAGGAAATGGCAAAGGCATATCCTCACCAGTGGTTTAACTATTATGATTTTTGGAAGTGATCACATCTTTGATTCAAGCCAGTTAGAATAATCAATTAATCCGGATCCGTCTTTTGGGTTTTGAAACTTTTTTATAAATGCCTGAATGGAGGTTTTTAAAGGTCGCCAACGACTTTCGTATTCATTTAAAAATTTGCTGATCAACTCTAGAACCGCTATGTCAATTTTAATTGATTCTTTTTCTTTCAAATCATCTATTAATTTATGTAGCTGATTTAATAATTTATCACATAGTTCATAATCCTGAAGTTCAAGCCTGTTAATCAATTCCAATACCTGTAACTTAACTACGAATGATCTGTCGAACGATTTAAAGTTTTGTGATACATACATCTGACTGAAAAATTTACTGGCTTGTTTATGTTTTTTAAGATCGAAATTCAGTATCGCTAAATTATTCAATACATAAAAATACTGATTCGGATTATTTTTGATCTGTCTTTCATTCTGAGCTTCTTCTAATGTATCAATAGCTTTCTGCGCATTTGTCTTGCTGTAATTATTTACCAAAATGTTGTAATAATAAAAAATGTATTGGTCATACAATGCTTTATCGTACTCAAATATGGCTTTATGCAGTACGTTAGCATACTGCACTGATTGCGTGTGTTTATTAAGCATGTAAGAAGCGTTACATAGATACACCAACAACTGCAGTTTTACTTCGTGAGTTTGCTTGCTAAACAACTGGTCATTTTCAAACTCCAATAAACAGGATTTTAAATATGCCTCCAATGAAGCGTAATCCTTCAACAACAACATCAAACGACTTAAATTTTGAAAGATCTTGATGCGTAATTGCACAGAATTTTTTACATAAGACAATTTGATCGTATTTTTCAAAGTGTGATTCAACCAAACCGTGATCTCTTTTTTAGTTGTGAGATTTTGCGTTGTTTTTACTTCATGCGATAATACAGCCAGGTTATTTTCCAGATCTTGCAATAACTTTAAACGCTGGCTGTTCTCATTTCGCTTTTCAATAATCGTTGCCGGATTTTCATCCGTATTTTGAATACTCATTCTCACCATCTGTTCATAAATAGCTTCCAGTAATGCGTACTCCTCTTTTTCGATAGCTCTACGCTCTGCCAATTTCAAATAGTGAAGCGCAAGATTTTGTTTTTGCTTGGCATTAAATATTTTTGCCAATCCAACCAGATGCAAAACATCTGTTTCGGGCTTCTTATGATTTAAATTAGATAATACAATGCCTATATCATCTGAGATCTTATTTTTGAGTCTGTAATATTTGGCATCTGGCTTGTCGCCATCGTAAACAGCTTTAAAATGGAATTTGTCTGAGGCTTCTGCCTGTTTTTTAATGGACTCGAATAGCTCAATGTCCTTTCTATTATCAAAGTTATGAGTTCGCTTAGTATAGAGTTTATAACTCTTTAGCTCTTCTTTCTCCAAAGACTTGATCAGATCTTGTAATATATCCATAATATGAGTGTGTAATAAAAAATAAAAGTAATTAATATTTCTTCGTTTTTTTAATTAATTTTAATGAGCAAAAAAAATTAACATGAAGCGTCTTTTAATATTTCTATTTGTTTTAACGAAACTGGTAAGTTACGGACAGTCAAAAATCGGCATGAGCCCGGTGTTTTCTTTCATGCCAAGCGCTGCCGGAAATTCAACGGTTGGGGTTCAATTCGGGGACACCGTTCGATTAACTGTGTATATAAAAAACTCGGGAAATGCTGCGTTCACAGGCGGCGTAAAAGTTACTGCCAAACGAGATACCACAGGAGGCGTGCTCTGTGATTCAAGTGGCGTCTTTTTTTCCGTACCTTTTTTACCAAACGATAGCGTTGCGATTACTTTAGCCTTTAATCCTACTTCCGGTATTTACGAGTTTAAATCGGGCGGTAACGGAAATACCATTGTAGTTTGGCCTTATATTGTAAGCGGAACCACAATGCTGGGCGATAGCGTACGTCCTGTAGTTTGGATAAATAATGTGAACTCTGTTTTTGAATTTGAAAAAAATCAATTTAAGATCTATCCAAACCCAGTTCTCCATGATATTACCATAAAACCTCTGAAAGAGGGTCGTTATACATCCATCATTATTTATGATATGTTTGCCAGAAAAGTAAAAGAAACCAGTTTCAAAGAAACGACAGATGTTTCAGATCTAACTCCAGGCTCGTATTGGATGATCATTCGATCAGAAGAGAAATCGTACCGCATTAATTTTATAAAAGAATAACTATGAAAACTGATTTTTTCAAAAAACTAATAGGATTAACGCTTGGTGTTTTCTCTATTTCGGCCTTCGCGCAATGCCCCTCTATTACCAATTTAAGTGTAACATTAGGCGCTAACGGAACTGCCAGCATTTCTCCTGTTATCAGTGGCACGGTAAGTCCTGCAATGACCATGTATTACTGGCAAATATCTCCAAGTGGGAATCTAACCTCCAACTCTTTTCAATCCCAGGGCGAATTTCAGTTTTACTCTAACGGCACCTATAATGTGTGTTTAAGTTTTACAGATTCATTAAATGGTTGCTGGTCTAATCAATACTGTGACAGCATAACGATCACTAATTTACCGGCGTCAAGCTGCAATGCTGCTTTTACAGCTTATAGCGATAGCAATTGTGTGACCTACTTCGTGAACGCATCAACAGGAAACAATATTACTTATGGCTGGACAATTAATGGCAGTACTTATACATCAACCAATCCATCAGTGAATTTACCAAACGGTAATCATGTTGTGCTATTACAAACTTATTATGCAGGTCAAATGTGCGATTCTGTTTACCACACAATACCCGTTGGATGTAGCGGAAATAATACAGTATCCTGTGTGGCAAATTTCACAGCTTTTACAGATACGGCTTGTATAACTCATATTACCAATACATCTGGCGGAAGCAATTTAACTTATGAATGGTATGATGTTACAAATAGTAGCAGTCCAACGTTAATTAGCACTGTTGTTAATCCGGTTTTAAATTTGCCGCAAGGCTATTCGGTTATTCAACTGGCTACATTTTCCAATGGGACATTTTGTGACTCAGCGATAAACTACGTGTATGTAAACTGTGGAAATCCTGCAACTGGTTGCCAGGCTAATTCTCAGTTTGTCATTTTTCCTGATTCCGCAAATCCAACCAGTGGTAATTATTATGCTTATAATACATCTTACGGGTCCGGCACGATGTCTTACTTATGGAACTTTGGTGATGGTAACACCTCTACTCAACAATATCCTTTTCATCAATACGCTGTGCCAGGACAATATGTAGTTTGTTTAACTGTAAATGTAACATACACCACAGCTCTTGGCACATCCACCTGTACCGACACTTACTGCGATTCTTCAAGCGTTCAGAAAATGGCAGCCGGTTTTTTAATGAGCCAGATGAATGTAATTCCGCAAACAGTAACCGGCATTAAACAAATCGAAAGTATAACAGGATTAAAAGTATTTCCTAATCCCATAGCCGACGAATTACATGTTGAATTAGCAGCCACAGATGCTCCCAAATTAAGCTATAGTTTAATAGATGCTCTTGGCAGAACAGTTTTAACAGGAAGCTTAGATGCAAAAGTGGTGATGATACACACATCCCATCTGGAGAAAGGCTTTTATACATTAAACCTTTTTAATGATGGTGGCAAAACTCTTAAAACCATTAAACTGGTTAAATAAGCAATATGCTTTATTTTGAAAAGACAAACCTATTGGTTTGTCTTTTTTTATGTCTGTTTTAATATAAAAATTAAATTTGTTTGTGTAATATAAAATATATTCATATGCATTATAATAATGGATAATGTAAAAATATAGTTTTTGAATATGTAATAAATTATAAAATCGGGTTTTAGGGTAGAAAAACTATTTGCAACTTTGTATCAGGAAATAATTAAATAAATTTTATAAAATATGAAAACAACCATTACTCAAAAACTATTAGGATTAGCACTAGGTGTTTTTTCTATGACAGCAGTGGCTCAATGCCCTTCTGTTACAAACATGAGTGTGACGCTGGGAACTAACGGAACAGCTACTGTAACTCCGATTCTGTCATCATCAACGTCTACACAAACTATGTATTACTGGTCGGTAACACCAAGTGCTACACAAACATCGGGCATGTTCCAAAATAACGGAACATTTCAGTTTCCTACTAACGGCAGCTATACGCTAACCGTTAATATCAGCGATTCGTTAAGCGGTTGCTGGATTACCGGTAGCACAGCATTAACAATCAGCAATATGTCGCCGGCAAGCTGTAATGCAGCATTCACTGCATATACCGATAGTTCTTGCATCACTCATTTCATGAACGGCTCTACAGGAAGTAATTTAACTTTCGATTGGTTTATTGACGGTTCGACTTTCCATTCTTTCAATCCAACATTTAGCTTACCTAACGGAAATTATCCTGTAACACTATTGGTTTATTCAGGCGGTTCATTCTGTGATTCGGTATACCACATGGTTACTGTAAGCTGCGGAGGAGGAACTACAACTCCAACAGGTTGCAATGCTTCTTTTACAAGCTATACTGATTCTAATTGTGTTACACATTTCGTTAATACATCTACAGGAAGCTCTTACGGTATATTTACGATTAACGGTACAACTTATACGACCACTGCAAATCCAAACGTATCATTACCTAACGGCACTTATTACGCAACGTTAAGTACATATAACACTTTTGGTATGTGCGATTCTGTTTCGCATTTTGTAACTGTAGCATGCGGTAGTGGAACTACAACTCCAACTTGCCAGGTAAATGCAGGTTTCCAGATCTTTGCCGATTCGGTTAATGCAGGTAACTATTATGCTTACAATACATCAACCGGAAACGGCGGTCTATCCTACTTATGGAACTTTGGAGATGGAACAACTTCAACACAACAATATCCGTCTCATCAATATGCTACTCCTGGACAATATGTTGTTTGTATAACTGTTACCAACACAATAGGTGGTTTATCATGCTCTGACACGCATTGTGATTCTTCAAGCGTACAACGTATGGCTTCAGGATTTTTAATGAGTCATTTGTCTGTTATCCCACAAACAGTAACAAGTATTAAACAAGCAGAAATGGTGACAGGAGTAAAAGCATTTCCTAATCCAATTGCAAATGAATTAACCATCGAAGCAACTGCTGTAGATAATTCAAAATTAATGTACGTATTAACAGATGCTCTTGGCAGAACAGTTTCAACAGGAGATCTGAATAATTCTAAAGCGCAGATCAATACATCTGATTTAGCGAAAGGTTTTTATAGTTTAAGTATTACTAATGAAAAAGGTAATAACCTCAAAACTATAAAATTAGTAAAGTAACATAAATTTTAATTAGTCAGAGAACGCCTCGCATACATGCGAGGCGTTTTTTGTTGTATTAATTGGCTCTGAACTGAAGCCATAAATAACATTAGTTGCAAAATATTAAGCGAACTATACGAACGGCTGAGGGAATTTTGACTATCGGTAGATGTTTTTATCATACCTTAGTAAATAATAAACTTACATTATATGAAAAAAATCTATTCTTTACTTTGCTTTATTTGCATAAGCGCTATTTGTATTGCCCAGGCACAAATACAGGTAAATCCTTTTCTATTACATCCAAAAAAGCAATTTGTATATAATAAAGCTCCAAATACAAAAAATGCAGTTTCGAAATCTTCTACTATTAGTAATCAGGGTTGGTTTAATTACGGCGAAAAAGCGGAAATTCTTTATGGCACAACAAGTGATGTTAGTTCCAATTATTTATTTCCCGACTCTCTAGGTTACGGTGATTTTGGTGGAACTATTGCTCCTTGCTGGATTCATCATCTTGGAGAGTTGGTTGATTTTAGATCGATCGTATTTTCACTTGATCCTTCTACCAGCTGGGTAGAAAGTAATGGCGCTGCGCCTTTCAAGATCGATTCTATGTCAATTTTTTACGCCTATACCAGAAACCACCCTAACCCTAATATTATTGATACATTAATTGTGACAGTTTTTGACAATACATCTCCTTCTAATTTAGCGATATCAGGCATGACAGGGGCCCCGGCCACCAATTATTTAACGGATACTATATGTTATAGATTTCCGGGATATAATTCTGTGAGCAATTTAGTTTCTGTTCCTAATGGAACTATGCTACCCACAAGCACTCCGAATGGTGAATATAAATTTAAAGTTTTATTAACGCTTGCTGACACTGCTATTATTTCTTATAGGGAGAAAAAATTTAACTTACCTATTCCTTTTTCTTCAAATGGCGGAAAACTTGTAGTTGCAGATGTGATGTTTAAACCAGGTTATACTTATAGCCTGGGACAAAATATTAGTGCAACAGCAAATGCTTTCTATTTTTCTTCCATGGAAGAGAACGGCCATGGTGGTGGCTTCGGAACTTATATGAACTATATGGATTGTGGTTTTGGTTCTGATCTTTGCGATTACAGCTCTTCTTCTATTGTGTCGCAACAGGTTCGCTATAATATGTCTACTCCCAGCTGGAATTATCATTACATTCCGGCACTGGCTTACACTATGCCATATGCGTATGAACATCATTTAATCTCTTTTCACTTGATCGATACTATTCCTTCTCCATGCCAGGTAAATTCACAGTTCTCTATTTTTCCTGATACACTAACTCCCGGAAATTATTCAGCCTATAATAATTCTACAGGTACAGGTATTGTATCTTATCTTTGGGATTTTGGTGACGGTAATACATCGTCATTACAATACCCTTCCCATCAATATGCTGTTCCGGGTCAATATATTGTTTGTTTAACTACGTCTGCTACTGCAGGAACCATTACCTGTTCTGATATGTATTGCGATTCATCCAGCGTACAAAAAATGGCTTCAGGATTTTTAATGAGTCATTTTAATGTGATTCCTCAAATAGTGACCCATATTTCAAAAACTGAAACTATTACAGAAATCAATGCTTATCCCAACCCTATGGGTGATAAACTAATCATTGAACTTATTTCAATCGAACAACATACATTACATTATGTACTGGTTGATGCTCTTGGAAGAACTGTTTCAACAGGAGATCTGAATAATCCTAACGCGCAGATCAATACAGCTGATTTGGCGAAAGGTTTTTATAGTTTAAGTATTACTAATGCAAAGGGGAATAACCTCAAAACTATAAAATTAGTAAAATAACATAAATTCTAATTAGTTAAAAAGGCGCCTCGCATTTATGCGGAGCGTTTTTTGTTTTTAGATTTTTTGTGATTTACTGGCATTATATTGGATTTCGTATTTAATGAAACTAATATTCATGCAACATGAAACAATTAAAAAAAATAGCCGTTTTATTGTGTTTAGGAATAAGCAACTTAGCAATTTCACAAACGAAACCCGACTCTTTAGGATTACCGGGCGATAATTTTGACCTGTACGGCGCCTTAGATGCTTTTAAAAAAGCAAAAACACCCGAAGAGCTGGAAAAAGCTCTTAACGCTAAAGATAACGATATTAATAACCTTGATCTGGATGGGAACGGGAAAGTAGATTATGTGAAAGTGCTCGATAAAAAAGAAAAAGACGGTCATACACTTATTTTACAAACAGCCGTATCAGAAAACGAAACACAGGATGTAGCGGTTATTGAAGTAGAGAAAACCGCAACCGAAAACGCGCATGTTCAAATTGTTGGTGACGAAGAATTATATGGCAAAGATTATATTGTAGAACCTAAGGATGAAACAGCAAAAACAAGCGGAGAAAAAAAACAAGGTGTTGAAGACGATGTGTATTCTACCTCTGATAACAGTGATCGTCCAGTAAATAATAATACCAGTTATTCCAACAATGATCCTAATACGAACGTAGTAGTAAATGTTTGGGGCTGGCCGTCTGTTCAATATATGTATGCTCCTGCATATACGGTTTGGGTGTCGCCCTGGTACTGGGGTTATTATCCCCCTTGGTGGAGTCCATGGCAACCAATTTACTGGCATTACCATCATCGCAGAGCCTGGCATTATCATCACCACGGTTTTTACCACAGGACCAATTTTTACCGCTCGCCTGCCATTCATGCATATTACTACGGACGAAGAACGAGCTCGGGAGCTGTTAGGAGAAACCGTGAATCAGGCTTTTATCAAAAGAGGCAAATGGAGTATAAACAAAATACACCTCCGGCAAAAAGGTATAATAATATGCCTGCCGACAGAGGTAAACCCCGTATCAGGGAAAATACTCCCCGCCGTAACCCTGAGATCTCGCCCGTCAAACCATCACGTGAACCAATAAAAAATGCTCCGGTGCGTGATAGAAATAATACACAACCTCAACAACCGGTAAAAACACCGCGCCAACCAAAACAACAAATAGATAGGCAACCTATTAATACGCCACGACAAAATGTAGAGCCCCGAAGACAGGAAAGGGCGCCGCAACCAAGAGCGCCTCAGCAAAGATCTGAAGGAGGACAAAAAAGGCCGAGATAATAAGTTAGTTTAGGTTTTATCTTAGCAAAAAAAGAGCGCGATGATTATATCGCGCTCTTTTTGATTTTAGAATCTTTATACTTAGATGATTATTTCATCCAGATCTTTATTTAAAAAATGGTATTCCATAAAAGCATAACTATCAGATTTTATGATCTTGATCCATTGCTTGTTTTCAAAATACCATTTCCATTGCTTGCTTCTAAAGAAACCGCCTTGTTTTAAATATCCTTCTATATACGGATGTACACAAAGCGTTATGTTTTTGGCTGACTGTTCTTTGATGATAAAGCGCAATGCATTCTCGATCTGCTCAACAAATAAAATACTTGGCTGTACTTTCCCCGTACCGTTGCAACTAGGGCAGGTTTCTAAAACCTCCACATTAACTTCGGGGCGTAAGCGCTGACGTGTAATTTGTATTAAACCAAATTTACTTGGAGGTAAAATGTTGTGTCGGGCTCTGTCCGACTTCATTTCTTCTTTTAATTTATCGAACAGTAATTTTCTGTTCTCAGCATTATGAAGATCAATGAAATCAATAACAATGATGCCGCCCATATCACGTAAACGTAACTGGCGCGCTACTTCAACAGCTGCCTCTAAATTTACTTCAAGGGCATTTTCTTCCTGCGATTTATCACTTTTTGCACGGTTACCACTGTTCACGTCAAATACGTGTAAAGCCTCGGTATGTTCTACAACCAAATAAGCACCACTTTTCATGAACACCGATTTGCCGAACAATGATTTTATCTGACGGTCGATCCCGAAATTATCAAAAATAGGAACCTTGCCGGTGTAGTGTTTTAAAATATCAACTTTATCAGGAGAAATGGTTTTGATATATGATTTCAGATCATCATATACTTCCTGGCTGTTTACATGAATGGCGTTGAAAGATGCATTTAAGAAATCTCTTAAAATAGCATTTGTTCTGTCAACTTCTCCTAATAATTTAAATGGAGGCTCCGCAGTTTGTAAGGCCTTAAAACATTCGTCCCATTTTGAAACAAGATCAGCTACATCGCCTTCAATATCGGCAACCGATTTCCCTTCAGCAACTGTTCTGATGATCACACCAAAATTCTTTGGTTTGATGCTTTGCATTAAAGCTTTTAATCTGCTTTTTTCTTCGCTACTTCTTATTTTAGAAGATACGGATATCTTATCTGAAAAGGGGATCAATACAATGTATCTTCCGGCAATAGAAATTTCGGTTGTGATTCTTGGTCCTTTAGATGAAATGGGCTCTTTGGCAACCTGTACTAAAACATATTGTCCTGATTTAACAGCTTCATTGATCTTTCCATCTTTATTGATGTCGCCTTCGTTTTTAAAGTACATTAAATTACTTACGTTCTGTTTTCCTGAACGAACGGAATCAACGTATTTAAATAACGAATTGGCCTGCGGCCCTAAATCCAAATAATGCAAAAATGCATCTTTCTCGTATCCTACATCTACAAAAGCTGCGTTAAGTCCGGTCATTACCTTCTTAACTTTACCCAGGTAGATATCGCCTACCGAAAATTTTATGTTATTTTTTTCTTTATGCAGTTCTATTAAACGTTTATCATTTAATAGTCCTATAACAACTTCGTTAGGCGTAGAATTTATTACTAGTTCTACATTCACCTTCTAATATTTTAAATTTATATATAATAATGTGTTGCAGGCAAAAAACTGTGGCTTTTTGAAAAACAACAACATACACAAATAACACAAACGGGAAGAACAGACCGTTCTTCCGTTTGTGTGTAATCTTTTCTCGGAAAATCTAATTAGCGACAGCTAATTATTTTTTCTTATGACGGTTCTTTCTCAAACGTTTTTTACGTTTGTGAGTAGCCATCTTATGTCTTTTTCTTTTCTTTCCGCTTGGCATAATCCTTAGGTTTTAAAAAATTTATATTAGGTTAATTATTTATTTTTTTAGTTGTTCAATATATTTCAGTACTTCTTGTTTTGCCATCGCATCTTCTGTGAGGCTGGCATATTTTTCAAGCATTTCAATCGTTTTATTTGTTTGTCCCTGTTGCTCATAAGCATCTGCTAAATGCAGGTAGGCTTCAATATACAAAGGATCTATTCTCAATACATGTTCAAAACGCTTAATGGCTTTGTCCCATTGTTGGGATTTAACAGAGAAAAAAGCAAAGGTCAATTGAAGTTTAACATTGTTGCTGTCTGTTTTTTCAACTTCACGCAACATGCCAATTCCCTTCATAGGGTCTTTACCTTCTTCAACAAAACAGGCCGCCAACTGAATTTTTGCGTCTGTGTTTTTTGCCTCTTTCGAAATTGCTTTTTCATAACAACGCATAGCGCTTTGGTATAAAGCAGGAATTTCGTTTTGATCTTTAGTAAAACGAACAGCATAATAATAGCGATCTCCCGCTTTAGTATACGCCGCAGACGTTTGCTTCCTATCGGCTGTTTTTTCTACAAAATAAGCCGCAAAGTCAGGTCTTTTTTGTTTATCCCAAAATTGCACAACCGTAACATAAGCTGTATCAACCTTTGAACTTTTGGCTTCTGCCAGTAAAGCATCATAGGCTGTTTTGTCTTCTGGTTTTAAAACCTTAGAAGCCATACTTATAAACGTTTCGAGATTAGCTATTTCGGTAGTTTTTGCCATGGCATTACTTCCGTTTTCAGGCTTACCTGTGTGTGTTTTTGGTGCAAGAAATAAAAGAACGAATAAAACAACAGCTGTTATTACTAAACCAATCTGTGTTTTACCTATTGTTGTCATTATTCAACTTGTTTGTTATCTAATGGTTCTGCTACTTTAACGTTACGTTTTACACGCTCGCTAAATGTTTTAGCCGGTTTAAATGCCGGGATGAAATGTGCCGGGATAATTACGGTTGTGTTCTTTGAGATGTTACGGCCAACTTTTTCGGCACGTTTTTTTACTACGAAAGTACCGAAACCACGTAAATACACGTTTTTTCCTTCAGTCATTGAGGTGCGGATAGATTTCATGAATGCTTCCACGGTTGTTTGAACAACTATCTTTTCGATGCCTGTTTTTTCTGAAATTTCGTTTACTATGTCTGCTTTAGTCATTTACAAAATATTTATAATCAGCGATTTAAAATTAAAAATCGGGCTGCAAAGATATGCTTTTTATTGTAAATCAAAAATTTAGAGCAACTTTTTTGAAAAAAATCTACTATTTTTTGTACTCAAAACGTTAAAATTTTGCTTGTCAATTAGTTTTTCTAATTTAGACATGGATCTCACATCCATGTGATTTAGCATAATTTAGTTCTATTCGTCATCACATTAAGCGATGTTTTTCCCTATTTTAAGTATATTAGCAGTCTGTTTTTATTATGAAGGATCTGATTGCCTACCTTAAATCTAAAGAGTTTTTTAAACACCTGACTTTAGCTGTTATTAGCTTAAGTCTTATCTTATGGATCTTTTTTAAGCTTTTAGGTGTTTATACACACCATGGTGAAACGGCCGAAGTTCCTGATTTTAAAGGGAAAACAATAGCGGAACTGGATAATTTTGTGGTTGGCAAAAATGTGGGTTATGTTATAATAGATAGTATATATGACCCGAAAGAACAACCGGGCGTTGTGATCAAGCAGGATCCGGAAGCAAAATCGATGGTAAAACACAATAGAACGATCTATTTATACGTTACTAGCACTCAGGCTCCGCAAATGGCCATGCCAAAGCTGGTTGATAGAAGTACCCGCCAGGCAGTGTTCATGATCGAAAGTTATGGACTAAAGGTTGGTAAATTAACTGAGGTGGCAGGTGATTGTAACGGATGTGTATTGAAACAATATTATAAAGGAAAAGAAATAATGCCCGGGGAAGCGATCAAAAAAGGAAGTAAAATAGATCTTACGGTTGGTAAAAAAGAAAGTGATTATATAGCAGCTCCTTCTGACTCTATAGCAGCGCCGGAAGATCCGGAATAAAAGATATTAAAGCATGAAATTATCAAGATACATCGTTGTTTTTGTTTTGCTCACATTTGTTGGCATTACAATTAAAGCACAGGAACAATTAAGGCCTTTAAATGGTAATATCAGTTTGCCTGTTATTCCGGCTACTCAAAACGCTAACAAAAAAGTGACGGTTGCAACTTCTATAGATTTACCGTTTTTTGATGATTTCTCTTATGCCCACAAATATCCTTATCCTATATATACTAACTGGATAGATTCGAATGCCTATGTGAATACCGGCTTTGCGATTGCACCTATTACCATTGGTGTTGCTACGTTTGATGGACTTAACAAAAAAGGGTATCCTTATAACCTAACAGCTCCGGTAAGTGTTTCCGCATCAGCAGATACTTTAACATCAAGGCCTATTCAACTGGATTCTATTTCTAACACTCCATCACCTGGTTACTATCAATATTCTCCTTCAGATAGCATAGCTTTAACTTTTTATTACCAGGCCGAAGGCTTTGGTGAAGCTCCTGAATCAAACGACTCCTTATGTTTAGATTTTTTTAAACCAAAACACGATTCTGATGGTGTGTGGACAAAAGTATGGGGCAAAGCAGGCTATAACCCAAGCGCTAACGACACTAATTTTTACAGGGTAAAAATATTTATTACGGATACAGCTTATTTTCATGATGGTTTTCAATTCAGATTCAGGAACAAGGCAACAACAAGTGGAAGTTTGGATCACTGGCATATTGATTACGTTCAAATAAAAAAGTTTTATTATTTAGGCGACAGTACATTAGATGATGTATCGTTCGTATATAAATCAACTCCCTTTTTAAAAAATTATTGGTCGATGCCTTATAACCAATACCAGGAGGCTACAGAGAGAGGTCCGGGATTTCACAATTATTTCAGAAGTAATTTTGATGTGCCCAGATTTTCAGTGTATGATTATACAGTAACAGATGAATCTACGACTCTTATCCCGTCAGATCCCTATGGTACATTTGCAACTGGTATTCTTCCTTACAAGCCATCTTTAAACCAAGGCTATTATACAGGAAATGCTGCAAATGCTGCGTTTACATATTCGGGTTCTCTTTTGCCTACAACCTTTTCTGACTCAACCTTCTTCACCATACAACATATCATCACAACAACGGGTGATCTGAAAAAATCGAATGATACATTAACGCAGATCCAAAAGTTCTCCAATTACTATGCTTATGATGACGGTACTGCGGAGCAGGCCTATTACCTGGGAGGCACAAATTCATATGGAGCTAAAACTGCTGTGAGATATAAATTAAACGTGGCAGACACTTTAAAATCAGTTCGCATTTATTTTGACCCTGTTACTGAAGGTGGTTTAATTGTAAACTCGGGTTTCAGGATAAATGTTTGGGGCTCTGCAGGAACAAGTCCGGGTGGCCTTATTTATAAAGATAGCTTAATGTACCCAAAATATATAAAAGATAGTTTATTGCAGCAGTCGGGTGCTAACCGAATGCCAACTTATGAGTTAACATCCTGTTTACCTTTAGCTGCCGGCACTTATTTTATAGGCATTCAACAAGTACTGAACCAACCATTAAATATTGGTTTCGACCGGAACACAAATCATAAAAACGCCTTATATTATAACCTAACCGGAACCTGGCAGCAATCTGCAATTAACGGTTCTATTATGATCAATCCGGTGATGGGTTGTGTAGATCCTCCGGTTATTATTGGTTTAAACACATATCAAAAAACTGATAAAATTAAATTATATCCAAACCCTGCTCAAAACACCATCACTATTAACTTACCCGGAAACCAACTGGCAAACGCTGATCTTGAGATCACAAATGCTTTGGGGCAAACTGTATTAACCACCACTTTTACCAGCAATGAACCAACTGACATCAGTGGTCTTTCGAACGGATTATATTTTATTCACATAAAAGGCAATAACCTGAACGTTAGTTCTCAAAAATTAATTATTTCCAGATAACATGACAGATGATTTAGAAGAAGTTGGATCGGGCGAAGAGGAAAAAGAACTTTACGAACACCACAACATTAAAGTAGAAAAAGGGCAAGTGATGATGCGGATCGACAAATTTTTGATGATCCGTATTCAAAATGCTACACGTACAAAATTACAGCAAGCCTGTGATGCCGAATGTATTTTGGTTAATGGCAAGCCCATTAAATCAAGCTATAAGATAAAGCCATTAGATGAAATTTCTGTGTTAATGACGACGCCTCCGCGTGATGTGGAAGTATTAGCAGAAGATATTCCTATTAACGTGGTTTACGAAGATGATTACATTTGTGTAGTCAATAAAGAACCAGGCATGGTTGTTCATCCTGCTTACGGACATTATACCGGAACATTGGTAAATGCTTTAGCTTATCGTTTCAAAAATTTACCGACCTCTAAAACTCAACTCACAGAAAATTTATCGATCGATCGTCCGGGTTTAGTACATCGTATTGATAAAAATACATCAGGTATTATCATTGTTGCTAAAACCGAATTAGCCATGACGCGTTTGGCTAAAGATTTTTTTGACAGAAACTTGGATCGTAAATATGTTGCTATTGTTTGGGGAGATGTGAAGGAAGATGCGGGAACGATTACATGCAATGTAGCCAGAGATCTGAAGAACAGAAAAGTAATGGCTTGCTTTCCGGATAGTGATCATGGCAAACATGCCATTACACATTATAAAGTGTTGGAACGTTTTGGTTATGTAACGGTTGTTGAATGTAAACTGGAAACCGGACGTACACACCAGATTCGTATTCACATGCGCCATTTAGGTCACCCATTATTTAATGATAACGAATATGGCGGCGACAGAATTTTAAAAGGTTTATCCAGTAATAAATACAAACAATTCATTGAAAATTGTTTCGAGATCCTCCCTCGCCACGCTTTACATGCTAAAACATTGGGCATTACACATCCTATTACTAAAGAACCTATTTTCTTCGACAGTGAAATTCCTGATGATATGCAACAGGTAATTGATAAATGGAGAAAGTATTCTTATAAGTTTGAAGAGGAATAATTTTTTGTCAGTTCGAGCGAAGTCGAGAACCATTTAAAGCATCCGGATTCCGCCCGATGTGACAATATTTAAATTCTATTTATTCTTAGCAATCGTCATTGCCTCGTCAAATTCCAGATCAATTTTTTCTGTTGCTATTTTTACAGCAGGTGCTTCAGTAAATGTTGCGTTCCAGATAATTTCCAATGCAATCTTTTGCATATCGGTAGCTTTTCCTCCCTGCATTTTTTCCCACTCAACTCCCAGGTTAACTTCATCCCCTTTCATTACCAACATTTCTTTTGCTTTCGACTCTAACATTCCTGGCTTTTTCTCGTTAGCATGTTCTGTACCGTCGGGTAATTTTAAAGCAGGCCTGGTATAATGAATAACGCCTACTTTATCGCCACTGTAGGCACATTTGAATTTTGCTGATGTTTTTGCGCTGGTTTTTACAAGATCGCCCATGCTGCAAGTAAATGCTCCTGCTTTGAATTCATTTTGAGAAGCCGGCAGTTTAAAGCTTGGGGCAGTGATCGCTTTACCATCGGTTGCTACTCTATAAATACCTTCAATGGAGAAAGAATAATTTTTAACCTTATTATAACCTGATCCCTTTAAATTAATAGTCACAAAATCAGATTCGTTTGGCTTAATGATCATCATTTTTTCGCTGGCTTTGGTTTCTTTACCATCGATTATAAACTTACTTTCAAAAGGTTTATAAATTAAATAATCATTAGTTTTGTTAGTGATCTTTAATTTAAATTTGATCTCGCCAGAGGTAGAAACGGCATTGTCAACCGAAACGTTTACGTCGCTGGTTTCTTTAACCAGATCTTTGTAAAATAGTTTTTCAAAGTTTTGAGAATAGGCTGAGGCAGTTATTAGTAACGCCGATGCCAATGTTAAGATAGTTGTTTTCATACAGTTCAAATTTAGGGTTTTATTATTTTGAAAATCTGAGTACAAATTTGCTTCCATTCTCCAAAAAAGCTGTTAATGAATGTTGCAAGTGTGTGTACTTATGTTGCATCTCATCTATCTTACTGAAAATCAATTCTATTTTAAAGAAGCTTCCAGAGCAAAAATTCTGATTTTTGGCACAGTACTTAATTATTTGGTTTGCAAAACTGCCGAAGGGGTTTCATTAAAATGCTCGGTAAAACATTTTGTGAAGTAAGATTGAGAGGAGAAACCACACATATACGCTACTTCTGTAATATTGCCCTTATTGGCTAATAGAAATTCTCTGGCTTTTTCCAGGCGAATCATTCGGATGATCTCGGATGGAGAATAACCGGTAAAATTCTTGATCTTACGTTGAAAATGACTTCGGTTGGTTCCCATTAGATCTGCTAAAAATTCAACCCCCAGATCGGGATTGTCTAAATGTGTAAAGATCAGGCTGAATAACTTTTGAGTATAAGCATCTGAACTTACAAACTTATGCTCGGGACTAACTGTTTCTTTATCGGTAACTGTTTCTTTAAACTCTGTTTTAAATTTATTGATCAGTTCGAGCTGATTACCAATAATTGAAAACAATTCTTCGGGAACAAATGGCTTGGCTATAAATACCTGAGCGCCTGCATTTAAAACCTCAATCCTACTCTGCGAATTGCTTTTAGCTGATAGTACGATCACCGGAATATGATTCAACCCTTTATCCGCTTTGATCTCTTTAATAAATGATAAACCATCCAGCTCTTCCATCATGAGATCGGTAACAATTAAGTTTGGAAGTGTGTTCTTTAAAATGGTTTTAGCAATATTACCGTTAGCTGCTTTTAAAACCGAAAAGTTCTTCGACTGTAAGTAGTTTCCAAGGAACCCACTAATATCTTCATCATCCTCAATGATCAGGATCAAGGGATTTTCACTATTTGTGTCTTCTGAATGAACAAAAACTGATTGTTGGGCAAAACTCAATTCAAGTTCTACATTAAACTTAGAGCCTTTGTTTTCTTCACTTACAAAATAAATTTTCCCTTTATAGGCATTCACCAAATCTTTTACCAACGACAAACCAATGCCAACACCTTTGGTGTGAGTAGCCGAATTCTTACTTCTAAAAAACCGTGTGAACAATTTATCCTGCTCAGCTTTAGGAATTCCAACGCCCGTATCCCATACTTCCAGTTTTAAAATAAGTGTCGCTTCTTTTTCCTCACAGCCTGCACTAAATCCGATGATCCCATTTGCCGGCGTATATTTTATGGCATTGGATAGTAAATTAGTAATGATCTTTTCCAATGCATCTTTATCAAACAATACTGTTTGCGCATTTAGTTGTATATCCGGAACAAAACGAATATTTTTTTCTGTTGCTAGTTTCTCATAAGTGTTAGAAATTTCCCCGATCATCATTTGCGGATTACCGGTCGCCATGTTTAATTTATAAGCATCCGAATTTATTTTGGAAACCTCCAGCATCTGACTCATCAATTCATTTAGTCTGTCTGCATTTTTTTCGGCCAATGAGATATAGTATTTGCTTTCTTCATCAGTTACCTTTGGTTGCAATGCTTTTAATGGTGCCTGTATCATACTCAAAGGTGTTCTGATCTCATGCATGATATTGACGAAGAATTTTTCCTTGGCCTCTTCAATTTTTTTAGCGACACGCTTATTAAAATTAGCATAAACAATAATAGCGGCAACAATTGCTATCAGAACGATCAATACCAATAGATATAAATATAGTTGCTTTTGCTGTGTATTAATGCGATTGTTTTTTTGTTCGAGTTCCAGCTTTTGCTGAATGATCGTTTTAGATTTGTTTTCAAGCTGATATTGTTTTTCCAACATTACCGCATATTGCTTGGTTTCTGTTTTTTGAATAGAGTCTTTTAACTCGACCAGTTTTCGAAAATAAATGGAAGCTTGCAAATAATTTTTAGCATCTGTATAGGTCTCAGCAAGGTTACCATAGATAACTACTTTTTCCTCTATCAATTGCAACGAATCGGCAATAGATTCTGATTTCAAGAACTGTGCAATGGCTTTTATGAAATTGTTTTGCGTTTGGTACAGATACCCTAAATTTGTTAATGGCTTGATAGCATTTTGCAGATCGCGCTGATCATACCAGATAGAAATGGCTTTTTGATAGTATTTGGCGGCAGAATCGGGCGACACAGAGCCCGGCTCATTTTTTAGCATCCAAAAATAATGGTTAGCCTTTGAATTAAAATAATGAGCCAGTAAAACAGGTTTATTTTTTTTATATGCAATTACTCCTGCCCTGTTTAAAAAATGCATTACCGAATCGGTCTGTTTTAAATTTCGATAAACCGAACTCAAATTGATGAGATTGTTAGCGAGCTTTACCGAGTCACCTTCTTGTTGTCGAATAGAGATCTCTTCTTTAAAGAATTTTTTAGCAAGGTCGAACTGCTTTTGAGTAAAATACAAAACACCTAAGCCATTCAGTGCCCTGGCTTTGTACTTTATCAAGCTATCATGAGTGGCTACTTTTAAAACAGCAAATTGGTTTTCGAAAGCTCCCTTGGAATTATTCTCATCAGCAGCAATAACGGCCAAATAATTATAGGCAAGTAGTTGGTAGGTAATGGAGCTTTTGTTCTGAGCTTGAGCAAGTAATTCATTTGAAAATTTTTTTGCAGAATCCAGCTCCTGATTTTGATAGGTACGCTGAGTATTTTTATAGATCGTTTTTAAGTCTTCCTGTGCATTGCTACACAAACAGTTTATTAAAAATAAACTGCACAACAGGTATGTTATTTTTTTATTCAAAAAATTTAATCTTGTACCCACATAAAAACTTTTCCGTTATCACGATAACTATCAAAGTCTTTTCCAAAAGTGATCATAAAAAAATCTATCAAAGGTAATATGCCACAAGCTCCGCCAAAACTGGCAATATAAACAACCGGCACATGAGGTTTTGTTCCTAAATAAATGCGGTGTAAGCCAACCATGCCAAAAGGAAAAGGAAAGGCCAACACAGCGGATGTAATACGTTTATTAAGTTTTTGCTTTTTACGAAATAATTGAAAAATAGGGTTTGGTTTTTTGTCATTTACCGAAACCTGTTCCGAATAAATAATAGTGGAAGCACTATCTAAATAATAAACGGTTGCTAATTTACCTTTAGCCACCAATGTTGATGTGATCAGATAAAAGATAACAAACAACAGTTTCTTCATTATTCTTGTTTTAAAAGTTTAATGTCCGCAATAAGTTTTACAACCGCTACACTGTCTGTCCCGTCGTACATACCACGAATACGCTTTTGCGCATCTACTAAAATAAATAATTCGCTGTGCAAAAATCCTTCGGCACTGCCGTCGTCTTCCAATGCGTTTACCAGGTAACTGTAACGCGCCTGGTCATATATAGCTTTTTTATTCCCTGTCAAAAAATGCCATTTGTTCTTTAAAGCTCCATAACTTTGTGCGTATCCATTCAATACTTCAACCGTATCGTTTGATGGATTCACCGTATGAGAAAGGATCAATACATTATCATCCTCTTTAAATGCATTTTGCACGTGCACTAACTGCGAACTCATTTTAGGGCAGATACTCTGACAGGTTGCAAAGAAAAAATCTGCTACATAAATTTTATTGTGAATTGTTTTTTCTGTGATCGTATCGTTGTACTGGTTCACAAAAGAAAAAGGTTGCACCGTGTGGTAAATAGTGTCAGTAGCTTCTACACCACCTAATTTTTTTTCGCCAATGATCGGCAACACTAATTGTTTAGTTTCCTGTTTTGGGGTGCATCCAAAAAAAAGAGCTCCTAAAATTAATATGTTCAAATATGTTTTCATTTATTTGGATTCGATTTTATTAGCATTAACCATCTCATCTTTTTCGTCTCTCAATCGTAAATGTTGATATTCTTCTGTCAAACGTTTTATTTCGGCAATATATCTTCCATCATAATATCCACGAATGTGCCGTTTTTTATCAACCAATACAAAGAAACTATAGTCAACATAAATAGGTTTTTCTTTAAAATAGCTAACATTTAAACTATCAAACGAGGAGGGCTTCCAATAAAGGCTATGAATATCTTTATTCCCAACAGATAATTTTTCCATTTCTTTCAGGCAACTTGTATCACTCCCGCCATCGCAGGGCGTGACGATCACAAACGGAATTAATTTGATCTTGTCTCTTTTATATTGTGCATACTCACTTAAACCTGCCATACGATAATCGTCTTTTTTGTAGGCATGTTTAATAAAACAAACAGCAAATAAAGGATAGTTTACCGTATCTAAGTAAATTGGCTGCAACCCCCCTTGACCGGTTGTTGAAAAGGTGTTGAATTGTGAATTTACTGTGTAGAAAACAGTATCCTTTCCGGATAGCGCCTTAGGTCCGTAAAAAGGTAATTTTTTAGAATTAATTGTGGTAAACTCGAGTATGATCTTGAACAGCGCAGGGAACAAAAGGATTACAAAAAAAATGAGTTTTTTATTTTTCATGTGTCACGTGCATTAAAAGTCTCTTTTTACAAGACTTTCATTTATTTTTTCTGCTAATTTATTTTTGAACGCTTGTTGATGGGATGCTCTCATTCCCAGTAAATGAAGCTTTTCAAGGTCGCCATCGTTATATATCAATTGGCCTTTGTCGGTTATACCTTTAGCATCCAGGTAATAAAATTCTTTGTTATACATCAGTGATTGCTTGATTTCAAAACGGTCTTCATACACTACTGCATATGGATTTACAATAAGCCATAAGCCTTGTAATGTTAAAATTAAGCCGGGAACTGCAGTAGCAGAGCCCCATGGGTTCACATCCAACAACATTTTAATACTGAACCAATCGAGCAAAAGCCCTGATATAGCTACAATTGCCACTAATATTACACTACGTTCAAAATACTCTTTTGGCTCTTCTTCCTTGTTTTTCACAGCACAAAGTTAAAAATTAAAGTACTTTAACTTTTGTTTATTGAATATATTTTTTATACTTGTTAAACCCAAAAATAATGGGTTTTGTAACGTTTTGTAAATTATTACGTTACACAGGTACTAAACTAAATAAAAACAAACATGATGCTCACTACATTAAAACATACACTCCAAAAGGCGCTATTTGTGTCGTTTTTGGCTACAGGTAGTTTGTTTGCTCAGAACACACTTACTATCTCTGATAATCCGGTAGCAGCTATGTTAGATAGCCTGGCGAATCAAAAAGTACTTGAAAAAGCGTTAGCGAAGCCGGTTTATCCAAAAGTAAATAAATACAAGTATGCAGAGGACAGTGTACCCCGCTTTGAAGATTTCGTATACGAAAGTCGTTTAGCTAAACTGGATGCAACCTCACCATTCGACCTGGTTTATAACCCTCATGTAAAAGGGTTTATTGAGCTGTATGCTGTTCGTAAACGCGAATTGGTAAGCCGTATGATGGGTTTATCGCAATTATACTATCCAATGTTCGAAGAAGTGTTTGATAAACATAATATTCCATTAGAGTTAAAACATCTGGCAGTTATTGAATCAGCTTTAAATCCTAATGCCCGCTCAAGATGCGGAGCTACAGGCTTATGGCAATTCATGTATCCTACCGGAAAAATGTATGGCTTAAATGTAAATTCCTATATTGATGAACGTTCGGATGTTTACAAGGCTACAGAAGCCGCAGCAGAATACTTAACCAGCCTGTACAGCATGTTCCACGACTGGCAAATGGTTTTGGCAGCCTACAACGCTGGTCCCGGAACGATCAGCAAAGCCATTCGTCGCAGTGGCGGAAAAAAAACCTATTGGGAAATTCGCCCGTATCTGCCTTTAGAAACGCAAGCCTATGTTCCGGCTTTTATTGCTGCTAATTATGTAATGAACTATCCAACAGAGCATAATATTTACGCCTCTACACCACGTAAAACATATTTTGAAGTGGATACAGCTGTTGTAAAGGAATCGATGACCTTTAACCAAATTTCAGCGGCATTGGATATCTCAATGGAAGAAATTGCTTATTTCAACCCTCAATACCGTAAAAGCGAGATTCCTGCGGGAGGAAACTGTTTAACGCTTCCAAAAGCTAAGATCGGTACATTCTTATCAAACGAAACAGAGATCTATGCTGCTATTAAATCTCAACATTTAGAGGCCTCTGCAAACAATGTAGCTGTAAAAGAAGTGCAAAAAACCCATACAGTGAGAAACGGCGAAAAGCTTAGTACAATTGCACGTAAATATGGGGTAACTGTTGCCGACCTGAGATCATGGAACTATATTGGTAAAAAAGGCATCAGAGCCGGAAAAAAACTGATCGTATACGTACGCCAGGATGTGACAACGCCTCCCGCAAAATCTGATGCCCCTAAAGAACCTCAAACTAATCTGGCTGCAAAAAGCAAAGCCGACTCTACCATAAAACTCGCAGATAATAGCGCAAGCACTGTTAAAAAATCGCATACTGTAAAAAAAGGAGAAACTTTATACGGGATCTCTAAAAAATACGGCGTTAGCGTTAATAAACTGATTGAGATCAACGGTCTGAAGAAAAATCCTCAACTATTAATGGGGCAAAAAATAAAATTAATTTCCTAAAAAAAGCTAAACCCTCTGATAATCAGGGGGTTTTGTTTTTATAGTCGCTGTAACATTGTCCGGAGCAGATGCGTCTTATGTGTAGTTTGATTTAAAAAGGTTTGTATCAAAACGTTCAAATTCTAATCATACAAAGAATTTGAACATTTTGGGCAAACAATTATAAAACTTGACAGTAACCGAATATAATCATTGTGTAGATAGCTATTCCGATTCGCTATACCGCTTTATATTAAAGCATATAAAGGACGTAGATGTGGCTAAGGATATAGTGCAGGATACATTTGAAAAGGTTTGGCGTAAAGTAAATGATATTGAAAGCACTAATGCCAAGTCGTATTTATTTACTGCTGCACACCACACACTGGTTGATCATACAAGAAAAGCAAAGAAACAAGGTAACTATAACGAAGTAGTAGAAAATACCTTACAACACAGTAAACAGTACAGCGACTTAAAAGAAATCTTGAACACTGCTTTGGATAAATTACCCGAGATCCAAAAAAGTGTGATCTTATTAAGGGATTACGAAGGTTATGACTACCTTGAGATTGGAAAGATAACCAATCTTACTGAAAGTCAGGTAAAAGTATACATATTCAGAGCAAGAGCCTTTTTAAAAAATTATATCGGAAAATTAGAAGTTGTTATTTAATGCACAAAATTGGTTTACATAATTACGAAGCGTACTTGTTGGATCTTTCGGAAGGAAATCTATCTGATGAGGGGCAAATGGAATTAGAATTATTTCTGATCCAACATCCCGAATTGCAGATAAATCTTGATGAACTATCTTCAGTACTACTGGACAGTGAAACAGTTTCCTTTTCGGATAAAGCTAATTTAAAACGTACTGATGAGGATCTTGTATCAGGCGCTCAATTCATTGCCTATGTCGAAAATCAGTTAACGGATAAAGAACGTTTAGAAATAGAAAAAAGCTGTTCTGTTAATCCTTCTTTGTTAAAAGAATTAGTGTTATACAATAGTACTATTGCAAAAGCTGATGAATCGATAGTTTTTGAGAACAAAGAATTCTTAAAAAGAAAGCCAAAAGTTATCTGGTTCAATTTTTCAGCCACACAATACGCTGCTGCTGCCTGTGTTGCATTTTTGATCGGTTTATTTATGCTGTGGCCACAAACAGAAGAAGGTGTCCACTCTACTTTAGCAGAGAAAACAAACACAACAAAAACAGATGTGCAAACTTCTGTTAATACAAATAACTCGCAACACAATATTGAAACAGTAGCTACACCAAAGGAATCAACAAATTCATTAGCACAAAATGCTCATTCAAACAAAATACAACAACAAACATTAGCAAATAATACAACTACTAATATTATTTCACAAGAAAATAATGTCACAAACGAGAGTATTATTCCTCCTGTAAATAACAATCAGTCTATTGAACAACCTCCAAAAAACGAAATATTTGTTGCTCAAAACACCGCGCCTTCGGTAAAACAAAAAACCGTTGTGCAGGTGATCTCCGAAAATGATGATGAATTAGTGGTTTCAAATGAGCCTGTAAAGAAAAAAGGAATATGGGCTGCTGCCAGCAGAGCTTTAAAGAATTTGAACCATGCAGGCGTTAAAGGTGTAGATGGCAATGAAGAAAACAGTAAAGAGAATACAGCTTATGCGTTAACCTTAGGAGGCGTAAGTATTACTCATAAAGCCGGAAAATTATAAGGTTGGATAGAATGCGGCTTCAAAATGCTCTACCTTCAACTCCTCCGGATTTTGAATAATGGAGACGATATCGAACCTCGTTTCCCAATTTATGTTATTTTCCCTGATATAAAAGCCTGCTGCCTTGATCAATTTTTTCTGCTTGCTTTTCGTCACAAATTCCTCTGGATTTCCAAAAAAAGCATTGGCCCTCAGCTTTACCTCAACTATTACTAAAGTATCGTTAATACTGGAAACAATGTCCACTTCCAAATGCTTATACCTCCAGTTTTTTGCTAAAATTGTGTGCCCGTTTTTTAACAAGTATGCCACCGCTATTTCTTCTCCCCGGGTACCTTTTTCGGTATTATTTGGCATAATTTTTATTTATATCTAAAATTATATTATTTTAGTGTCAAATTTAAAAATAAATTAAATGAATAAAATTAAATTATTAGCAGCCGGCCTTACTTTATCAGTAATTGGCTTTGCTCAATCTTTCGAAGGCAGTATCGAATTTAAGATGGAAACATCCGGAGATACAACTACAAATATTTATTACGTAAAAGGTGATAATGTTAGATTAGATCAAATTGGCCGTAAATCCGGAAGAGTTGAAGGCTGCTTCCTTTTTGATTTGTCAGCAAACGAAATGAAGTCATTAAGTCCTGTACGTAAAGTGTGGACAGAACATAAAAGTGAAACAGCCCCGATCATTAAAGGTACTTGCGTGTCAACAAAAGGAACAAACACAAAAATGATCCAAGGACAAAAGTGTACGGAATATATTGTAAAAAACACTGAAGAAAACACTCAGGTTACTTATTGGATAATTTCCGGTAAATATGAATTCTTTGCAGGAATGGTAAAATTATGGAACAGAAAAGACAAACAAAGCATTTACTTTAACCAGATCAAAGATCTGCCCAAAGGATCAATGCCAATGATGTCTGAAGAGAAATCGATCTCTACAGGAGCAATCGTTACTAAGTTGGAAGTTACTAAATTAACTAAATCAACTCTTGACGCTTCTAAGTTTGCTGTTCCGGCTGAATATAAAAAATTCGATCAAAAATAATCAACTCAATAAAATAAAAAGCCGCTATGAAAAATTTCATAGCGGCTTTTTATTTTAACCAAACTTAACAAATTGCCCCGGGTTACTTAATTCATGATTGTGGCATCAATAATAAAATCCACAACTATATGAAAAATCTAAAACATAATTTCTTAAAATTATCAGGTGTAGTTTTAAGTGTATCTATTTTATTATCCTCTTGCGGCGCATCAATGGAAGACAAACGGTATATGGAAGAAAGCGCAAAGGAAAAAGCAATGGCAGATTCAGTTGCTGTGTCATCGCAATCTTCCCCTCTAAACAAAACACCCAAACAGGCCGATAGCTCAAGAGAGTTTGTGAGAACAGCCGACATGCAATTCAAGGTTAAAGATGTAAAAACAGCCACCTTTGACATTGAGCGCATTGTTTCTGATAATAAAGGGTATGTTATATCATCTGTATTGGAAAGCAATGTCAATTATAAAAATTCTGTTCGCACGGGTAAAGACAGTATGACGGATATTATTAACTATACCGTACATAACGATATAATTATCAGGGTACCTAATCAGGAACTTGATAAAACACTCAGCGAAATTGCCGCACATATTGATTACCTGGATTTTAGAAAACTAAAGGCTAATGATGTGACCAAACAATTTATTGCCTCAGCATATGCCGAAGATCGCTTTAATCACCACAAAGAAAGGGTTGAGCAACAAATTGATACAAAAGGTAAAAAGCTAAACCAAACCGTTGAGGCCGAAAACAGTTTGCTTGAAAAGCAGTCATGGGCTGATGAATCCAAGCTTAATACTATGGAACTGAAACATGATATTGCTTTTAGCACCATAACCATTGCCATTTATCAAAAAGAAACCACTAAAAAGGAAGCGTATGCCTATGCGTTTCCATCGGAACCTTACAAACCTGGTTTTGGGACCAAACTGATGGATTCCTTGTCAGACAGCGTAAGTATATTGTCCGAGATCTTATTGTTTTTTGTTAAATTATGGCCAATAGCGCTTTTAGTAATTGGTATCATAGCTTTGATCAAATTAGTGTTAAGACAAAAATGGTTTGCTTAATTTAAAATCACGGTGGCTTTGAGAACCTCGGTCACCGTGATTTTATTGTTGTCAAAATCATATATAAATGTATTTTTGTGATGCGTTAAACAAAGGCGTTAGCTATCTGTTTAATAGATGTGCTCACAAAATACAACATCATGATCAGTGTAGATAAACCTATAGTAAATACAGATACCATTCTGAATTATATTCCTCAACGTCAGCCGATCGTTTTGATCAGCAGGATCTATAAATGTGATGAAACCTCGGTGATCACCGGATTTGATATTGTTGACGAACATTTGTTGACTCAAAACGGTATATTAACCGAATCCGGCATTATTGAGAACATGGCACAAACAGCTGCCAGCATGGCCGGTTACGAAGCGGTGGTGAAACAGTCTCAGCCTCGTGTTGGTTTTATTGCCAATATTAAAAACCTCACTATTCATTATTTACCAAAAAGTGGGAACGAAATTTTAACTGAAGTTTCTACTAAAACACAGGTGATGAATGTTTCTATTATTGAAGCAAAATCGTTTTGTAACGATCAGTTAGTAGCCAGCTGTGAAATGAAAATATTTTTACAGGAGAACGCATAAATGAGCGTGTTGGTTGACATACAACATGTATCTAAAAAATACAAAGATGCGCCAAGAGCAGCAGTTAGCGATCTATCCTTAACGATCAATAAAGGAGATATTTTTGGCTTGCTGGGCCCAAACGGCGCAGGTAAAACAACTTTCATTAGTATGTTGTGTGGCTTGTTTCCCCCAAACAGCGGCGAGATCTACGTGAATGGGTATACACACAAAACAAATAGCAAAGAGTGTAAGCAGGCCATTGGTGTGGTGCCTCAGGAAATTGCATTGTATCCAAAACTAACTGCTTGGGAAAATTTAATGTTCCTGGGCCACATGTATGGTTTAAAAGGACAATCTTTAAAGGACAGTATCAAGCAAAATTTAGCGACCCTGGGGTTAGAAGCTAACATGCACCAAAAGATCGTGTCATACTCGGGCGGTATGAAGCGCCGCGTGAATTTAATTGCAGGCCTGTTACACAATCCACAATTATTGATCCTGGATGAACCAACCGTGGGTGTGGATGTGCAATCCAAGCAAGCCATTATTGAACATCTTAAAAAACTTAATAAAGAAAATGGTATGACCATTTTATATACCTCACATCATTTGGATGAGGCAGAAGATTTTTGTACACACATCGCTATTATTGATGATGGTAAATTAATCACACAAGGACAAACAAACGAACTCATCAAAACAAACAACTGCAACAGTATTGAGGAAGTTTATTTAAAAATAACTGGTGCCGCTTTCAGAGACAAGTAATGAAACTATTATACAGCATATATAAAGAATACAAAGTGTTGACCCGCGACAGGGCCGGACTTGCTATTACCTTTATTATGCCAACCGTGTTGATCCTGATCATGACTTTAATACAGGACTCAACTTTCAAATCAGTGAATGAATCATCGGTTCCATTGTTGTTTGTAGATAGAGATCATGATTCTTTATCGCAAACATTGAAAAAATACATTGAACATTCAAAGTTTTTTGTGATCACTGAAAAACAATTGACCAACGACGAAACAAAAAAAGAAATTGCGCAAGGGCATTTTTTTATTGGTGTCATTGTTCCTGAAAACACCAGCAAAAAATTACGTGAACGCTCAACGGCACGTGTTACTAAATTACTGGATAGCTTTAGCGGCGATTCGGCTGTAGTTGGAGGCACAACAGACACTTCAAAAATTGAGCTGAATTTATATTTTGATCCTATCACTAAAAAATCATTTAAAACAACCATCAGTAATTCTATAGAGCGCATCATCTCGCAAATTGAAATGCAGGGAATGGTAACTGCGCTCAATACAAAAATGAGAGAAACCTTTCCTGATGCCAAACCTTCGGCCCTTGAAAATGCTCCACTGGTAAGCATTAACGAAGAATATGCTTCTTATAATAATTCAACTATTATTCCGAATGCAGTACAGCATAATGTTCCGGCTTGGACACTTTTTGCTATGTTCTTTATTTGTATTCCTTTAGCGGGAAATATTATTAAAGAGCGTGAAGACGGAAGTGCTTTCCGTTTGCTGACGATGCCGGGATCTTATTTTATTGTGATGCTTGGGAAATTATTGACTTACACTATCGTCAGTTTAATACAATTTGGTTTAATGCTTGGCGTTGGCTTATTTATTTTACCATTATTGGGAATGCCACAATTAAATATCGGTGATAATTTAGCATTATTATCACTCATAGCATTATCTGCCGGACTCGCTGCAACCGGTTTTGGTTTATTGGTGGGAACAGTTGCCACAACACATGATCAGGCTTCTTTGTTTGGTGCCGTATTTATTATTATCCTGGCGGCTATTGGCGGTGTTTGGGTTCCAACCTTCGTCATGCCCGATATTATGAAAACCATTTCAGTGATCTCGCCATTGAACTGGGGACTGGAATCTTTTTATGCCGTGTTCATCCGCAATTCAACATTCAAAGAAATATGGCCTGAGATCCTAAAGCTTTGGATCTTTTTCATTGCTACATTAACCGGCTCATATTTATTTCAAAAATATAAAAGATTGAAATAAATATATATCTGATCGCGCCTTTATAGTAACAAGTCTTATATTTACCAACCAAAATTAATCAAATGAAAAAACAGATCATTCTTTTATTACTAGCCTTATTTGTAAATACCATCATGTTAAATGCACAGGATATGGAAAGCCCTGAATTTGAAAAAAACAAAGGCGAGTTTTATAAGCCCTTAGGCGTTTCTAATGGCAATGTGTATTACTATAATGTTAAAAGAGTTAAGGATGATATTAAAATAAATGTCTTTAAATACAAGGAATCTACGTTAGAGTTGATTGAAGAGAAGGAAGTTTTTTCAAAGAATATAGCTCCTAAAGTTTTTAAAAGTAATTGCCAGGTATCCGCGCACCACAAGAATGGCAAATTTTACTTTTTCTACTCTGTAATATACAGTGGTGACTACATCGTTTCAATGGTAACAGTGGACGAGAATTTATCAAACGCCAAAGAAACTGAAATTGGAACTATAGTGGAAACAGGTTACGAGTTGCTAGGTGATTTCCAGGTAGCAATGAGTCCTGATAATAAATCAGCAGTAGTAGCATTAAAAAATTATTGCGAAGGAAAAAAAGCCATAGGCACAAACACACGTGTGATTTTTGAAAACACAGAGTTAGTATATGTGAACTTAATCAATCAAACTGCTGTTTATAAAAAACGCCTTCCTATTGAACTGGAAGAGTCACGCGTAAAAACCGAACAATATAAAACAGATAATGAAGGCAACATTACATTAATTGTTTCTATTACCGACAGAAAAGCTTTAAATTCAATAAAAGCCATAGGATTTGGATTTTTAAAGAAAGAAGATAAAGATCTGAAAATAAACGAAATTAATACAGAAGGTTCGGGAAGTATCTCGAGTAAGTTGATGCAATCCAAAAATGGAGATTTGGTTTATTTCGGAAATTTGGGTGGTAAAGTTTTATTAAAGGTGTTGCCGACTGATAACAGCAAAAAAATGTTCGAAGCATCTGTCTCAAAACATGAATTTGAACCGGCAAACATGCCTTTTACAGCTTTATATAAAGTCTCAGAATCGGATAACGGATATTATCTAACATTTTTCCATAAACAATTTAATAGCTATGAAAAGCAATCGGTTGCCTTTATTTCCAAAACAGGGGAATTTAAATGGCACAAAATGTTACCGGTTGTTGTACCGATCCATTATAATTCCAATGGAAATATGGGCGTAAATTCTATTTACTATAACAACAAACAATACGTATTTTTTACAGAAAATAAACCCTACGAATTAACGCCGAAAATCGAAAAAATGATCGCTTCAAATACTCTTAATGCAGAATATAATAACGAGAATACAAATACGGTTATGTATACTTTGGATGAAACAGGAAAATTTGACAAGAAAGTAGTTCATGATAATGCCATTTACGGTAATGTAAACGGAGTTTTAGGAGCAGATGCAGCAGATGCAAAGTTAATTGAAGACACCAATATATTATTGATGCCGGTGTATGGTAAAAAAGTTTTTAGACTGAAGAAGATCAATATTAAATAAACCCTTAATAGCATGATTAAAAGAGCCGTGATTTTCTCGATCACTGCTCTTTTAAGTTTAAATTAAACTTTACAATGGCTTGTTATAATATAAGGCTGGCCTATACAACATAAGTTACTCAACAACCTTAACCTTATACCTTCTATAAAGCACTTCGCCACTTTCAATTTTACATTTCAAGTTAACAAAAACAAATGAATTCGCTTTTGCCTGGCTCAGGAAAGAAAAATTAATTTTACTGGGATCAGTTCCTTTGAAAATTTTTGAGCCATGTTTTCCTCCCACATTCACTATCATTTCCATAGAAAACCAGGTGATCTTTTTAGGGAAATCAGGAATGATTTCGTTAGGGGATTTGATGTTTGCCGCCTTTTCTTTTTTAACCGTATAAACTTTGTTGGCAGCCGCCTGTGAAAACCCAACAGACACCAATAAAAAGAGTTGTATACAAAACAGGTAATATCTCATATCTTAAGATTTAAAATTATAAGCTACTTCTCGCACTCCGCTCCGTATGACTGCTAAAAGAGACAAAAATTTAGTTTCCTTTGATCACCATCCAGGCCATTAAGCCCGTAGAGATCTCCAGCGCTTTTTCATCAATATCAAAGGTAGCCGTATGAACACCCGATGTAATTCCTTTTGCTTTATTGCCTGTTCCCAAACGGTAAAAACAGCTTGGCACTTGTTGCGTAATATAAGCAAAGTCTTCGGCGGTCATGCGCAAAGGTAGGTCTTCTACATTTTCTTTTCCTAAATAACCAATGGCCGCCTGTTTGCAGTGTTCCGTAACAGTACGATCATTCGTTAAGAACGGATAACCATCAATGATACTAATGTCTGCAGTAACTTTATAAATTTCACACACTGAAAGAATGATCCGCTTTATTTTTTCCTTTACTTCTTTTCTCCAAACCTCATCCATAGTTCGGAAAGTACCTGCTAAATAAACACTTTCAGGAATAACGTTAGTTGCACCTTTGCCTTCGATCTTTCCAAAAGCAATAACCGTTGGGATATTGTTTTGGGTATTACGCGCAACGCCTTCAGCATCTATCAAAAATGGAAATTGTTTTTCGATCTCTTTAATGATACTTGCAGCTACCATCAAAGGATTGTTATACTCGCCAGCCATCGCTGCATGTCCGCCTTTACCCGTAATTGTTATGTGCAACTCATCGGTACTTGCCATATACATGCCACTTTTAAATCCAACCTTCCCGGTTTCCATACTTGGAAAAACATGCTGTGCTATCGCCATATTTACCTTTGGATTTTGTAGCACGCCCTCTTTGATCATTAATGATGAACCGCCGGGTAATACTTCTTCGCCAGGTTGAAACATGATCTTAACGGTTCCTTCAAATTCAGTTTTTAATTGGTTTAAAATAATAGCTGTTCCTAAAACTGAAGCCGTATGTACATCATGACCGCAGGCATGCATTACACCAACGTTTTGAGAAATATAATCCGTTTTATTTTTTTCTTCTATTGGCAACGCATCCAGATCGGCACGCAGTAATATAACTTTCTTAGTTGGATTTTTTCCTTCGATAATAGCAACGATGCCTGTCTTTACAATGCCTTTGGCGTAAGCTATCTGATACTTATCTAAAACAGAACAAACATACTCAGCTGTTTTAAATTCTTCAAAAGATAGTTCAGGATTTTTATGAATGTGTTGACGAAAAGCGACCACTTCGTTGAAGTGAGTAGCTGCTAACTGTTTAATGGTATTTAAAACGCTCATAAATTATTCTATCTTACCATTAGCTTGCACTAAACTTAAGCGCTCCAGAATTTTATCGTATATGATCTTTAATCTTTTAGGATGCCTCGTATAATAGGCCATTGAAGAATCAAAGTGTACTTTCTCAATATGATTATCTTTCAATGGATTGAATACATAAGCCGAATCATATTTTTCACCCGACACATTTTTGATATTAATACCCGAAGCCCCTTCGGCAAGGTAAGCCTCGGTTAATACTTTAACCAATTGCTCTTCGCTTAATATTGTAGAAGGTACAGGTTGATCTTCCTCCTGTTCGGGTTTACACGAAAACAAGAGTAGCGAAACGATAGTTATTTTAATTAGGTTTGAATACATTAAATGTAAAGTTAACACTATGAAGCATATTTTTAAATTGTTCGTGAGACTCAAACAAAATTACATTTTTTGGGAGCTCTATCGGTTCGTTTGAATCAAAGAATACCCTACCCGATACCATTAATGTGGAAGTAGGGAATGAAAACGCCAGATTATTAAGATATTGCTGAACTGTGGTGTTCTCGAAAGAATTAGTAAAGATGGTCACAATGACGTCCGGTTGAACCACATCTGTAACCGAAAATAAATCGAGCAAAGGGGTCGATTGCCCGATATATAAACAATTATGCCCTTTGGCTTTGATCAGAAAATTGCAATATAATAATCCCAATTCATGTAGTTCGTTCTCCGGAAGATATAATACAAATGTCTTCGGATTAGTTTGCGGCTCCGGGAACAAACCATCTGTTGCCACTATTATTTTTTGACGAGCTAAATTAGAGATAAAATGTTCCTGAGCAGGGTTAACAATACCTAATTGCCACATATTACCTATCTGGCGCATAAAAGGAAACACTATTTTTTCGAGCGTATTTTCAAAACCAAAACGAATGATGTTATTTGAAATGATCTTTTCAAATTTAGCCTCATTCAGATCCATCATACATAACATGAGGTTATCTATTTGGTCGCTTTCTTTGCTGTAATTATTAAAAATAGATTGCGCCTGTCTGATGATCTCATCGGAAGGAAGTTTAGCAATTTTAGATATTTTAAATCCATTACTATTCAATAAAGAAACATTTAAAATGTGTTTCAGGTCGTCAGACGTATAATACCTAATATTAGTATCGGTACGTTCTGGCTTTAAAATGCCATAACGCTGTTCCCAGATACGAAGTGTATGAGCTTTAATTCCCGAAAGTCTTTCCAGGTCTTTTATGGCATACTGAGTTGGCATAGCGTTGTCTATAACAAAGCTAAACCATTTTTGTTTATTTGCATGCAACCCGGCCAGATAAAATCAGGTAACTATTGTTAAATTTATCCAGCCCAACCTTCTCTGTCTAAACTCCTGTATTGTATCGCTTCAGCAATATGATTGGTCAGTATGTTCTTTGAATCTTCCAGATCTGCTATCGTTCGTGCTACTTTTAAAATGCGGTCATAGGCCCTGGCAGATAAACCCAATCGCTCCATGGCAGTTTTCAATAAGGTATTGCTGGCTTCATCCAGGTTACAATAAGTACGTAAGTCTTTTGTTCGCATTTGTGCATTGCAATAAATGCCATCCGATGTTTTATAGCGTTCGGTTTGTATAAGCCTTGCTTTAATAACACGGTCCCTAATATCCTTACTGGTCTCGGCACTTTGAGCTCTGCTCAATTCACTAAAAAGCACAGGTGTTACCTCTACATGAAGATCGATGCGATCCAATAACGGCCCTGAAATTTTATTGAGGTATTTTTGTACAACTCCCGGCGCACAAACACAGTCTTTTTCGGGGTGGTTGTAATAACCGCATGGACAAGGATTCATACTGGCCATGAGCATAAAACTGGCGGGATACTCTACACTAAAACGCGCCCTTGATATGGTCACTATTCTATCCTCCAATGGCTGGCGCATTACCTCTAAAACGGTTCTTTTAAATTCGGGCAATTCATCTAAAAACAACACACCGTTATGGGCCAGAGAAATTTCTCCGGGTTGTGCGTTCATTCCGCCACCTACAAGCGCCACATCCGAAATAGTGTGGTGCGGACTACGGAACGGGCGTTTAGTGACCAGTCCCATCGTTTTGGTAGTACGTCCGGCAACGCTATGTATCTTTGTTGTTTCCAAAGCTTCATCCAACGTTAAAGGAGGTAAAATAGATGGCATCCGTTTGCTAAGCATTGTTTTCCCTGCTCCCGGAGGGCCGATCAAAATAACATTATGTCCGCCCGAAGCAGCAATTTCCAAAGCTCGTTTAATGTTTTCCTGGCCTTTTACATCGGCAAAATCAAATTCAATATCATCTAAACGAGTTAAAAATTCTTGCTCGATATTGATGGTGGTTTTTTCTAAAACCTCTGTCTCGTTAAAAAATCCAATAACCTGTTTGATATTTGAAACACCATAAATATTCAAGCCATCAACCACTGCCGCTTCCTTGGCGTTTGCTTCGGGAATGATAAGTCCTTTAAAGCCTTCCTGTTTGGCTTTAATGGCAATCGGCAAGGTTCCTTTAATGGGTCTTAATTCACCATCAAGAGAAAGTTCACCCATGATAATATAGTCAGAAATAGACTCATAGCGTATCTGTTCCGAAGCTGCCATAATTCCTACGGCTATGGTAAGATCGTATGCAGAGCCTTCTTTTTTTATGTCGGCCGGGGCCATGTTAATGGTGATCTGTTTGCCGGGGATCTTTAAATTATTGTTCTTTAAAGCGGCATCAATTCGCTGGTGACTTTCCTTGACTGCACTGTCGGGCAAGCCAACCATAAAAAAATTTATTCCCTGTGAAATATTAACCTCTACTGTTACCGTGGTGGCTGATATACCATGTACGGCGCTTCCGAACGTTTTAACTAGCATACTACAAAATAATTTCTGCAAAATAACAACAAAAAGAAGCGCGGCTTTGCTATAAATTGTAGCATGTCTTAAATTATCAATATTTAAAGGGCTTTGAAGAGGTGAATTTGATAAGAAGTAGAAAAAATCAGATTAGATTTTATATATTTGAATTGATCATAAAACTATTTTTTGCCTGTATCACTTCATAAAAAAAACTATCTGCAGCTATTATGCGTGTGCTTATGCGGCTTTGGTTTGGCCTGGCATATTATTCATAAAGCCTTTACTGTTTCTTTTACACATGATGAGGCTTACACTTATACCCATTACCTACATCAGGGTTTTATGGATATTGTTTCGTACAAAACGCCTTATACCAATAATCATATCTTAAACACTGTATTGATGAAATACAGTGAGGTGTTTTTTGGAAGTTCTGAAATAGCATTGCGCTTACCCAATATTTTAGCATTTATAGTCTATAGTCTGTTTGCTGTACTCCTTCTCTACACACATTGTCGTAAATTTTTATTACCCTGTTATCTGCTACTCACTCTCAATCCTTATTTACTCGATTTTTTTGCACTTGCCAGAGGTTATGGCCTATCCATTGCTTTTTTAATGATGAGTGTTTATTACTTAAGCCGTTTTTATATTTCCCGAAAGACAATACACTTGATCTTATTCAATGCAGGTGCTTTTTTGGCGGTGATGAGCAATTTTTCGTTACTGAATTATTATGTGGCTGTATTGATCATCCATAATCTGCTCGAATTCTACATTCATAAAAAAAGCTATCATTTCTTTCAAACTAACAAGATCAATATTGTTGCTGTTATTATTTCAGGCATGGTGCTTTACGAACCACTGCGACGGATCTCAAAAATGAACCTGCTGGATTTTGGTGGCAAGAATGGTTTTTTGGAAGATACAGTTGGTACTGCTATTTACAGCTTGTTCTATGAAGCGCATGTGCCCGACCTTTATATGGGTATTTTGAAAAGCACTATTCTCCTGGTCGTTATTTTTACTTCCGGATTGATCATCTTTAAACTCGCGCAAAAAGACAATCTCTTTTTTAGATCAAACACCATACTGACCCTTTGCAATTTAGTCTTGCTGGCCATTGCTGGCATAACTATATTACAACACCTTCTAATGGGTAACGATTATTACGTTCATCGTTTTGCTTTGTTCTTTTATCCCTTGTTCATGTTAAATTTTATTTTTTTGATCTGTTTCGTTTCCCAAAAAGTATCTCTAAAAATACCTTTGTTAAGCTGTTATTTAATAGTATCGTTGCTGATCTATAATTTATATATCAACCATAATTTGATCTACTTTAAGGATTGGAAACAAGACAGGCCTATAAAAAACATCATGCAGGTATTGGTTTCAGAACATGAAAAACAACCCGATAAACAGATCCGTTTAGGTATTAACTGGCTATTTGAGCCTGTTACAAATTTTTATCGCTACACCTGGGATCTTAAATGGATGAATCCTACTCATAGAAGGGGACTTAGTAAGTATGACGATTACATCCTTATTTTTAAACACGATAAAGAGTTTGAATCTGTTTCTACCAAACCTGTACTATATTCAGATGAATTAACCGGCATTGTATTGCTGAAAAACAGGAATTAGACAAAAAAAAATTAAAGGAGATTGTTTTAAATATGATAAATTGTATATTTATGTTTCTAAAACACTATTGATATGATCAAAAAAATACTTTTAGCCGGTATTATACTATTGACAACCGTTCAAATTAAAGCGCAAACCGAAGAGTCAAGAGAATTGACCTGTTACAATAAATGGTCTCAAAAATTTGATGAACGTGGTGCTGAAGAAGTAGAAGACGGTATATATACAGACGTTATTATTACTTCACGCACCGGCTCAAAAGCTAATTGCTGGAGCGGTAAAGCCGAAGTACGAAATAAAAAATTAGTAAAATGCTATATCATTAAAGAAGATAATACGGAAGAGGAAGTGACCCGTACCTGGAAAAACAATTCCAATAAAGAGGTTAGGATCGTTAACGGCATCAGTACTTCTATGATCACAGTTCATAATGAATTGATCAATGTATTGTGGCCTAAAAAAATAAAAGCTAAAAAAGCGGCTGCTAAAAAAGCGCCGGATCCAACGGATGATTAATACTTAAATAAAAAGGAGAAACGATGTTTCTCCTTTTTATTTTCCTCTATACTCAAACTCAATGCTATTGTCCTCCAGGTTAATAGTTTTAATAAACCCAAGGCGACCTAATAGTTTTATGGCCGCTTCGTTTTCTGTTGTGGTAATGGCAACAATGCGTTGCAACTGTATTTCTTTTATCCCAAAATCAACTGCTAATTCCATTGCCATAATCATGTACCCTTTACCACGAAAAGCAGGCAATAAAACGCAGCCCAGTTCCCCTGTGCGCTTTTCAAACCCACGGTAGTAACCAAGTGTGCCTACAAGTTGGTTGGTGATTTTATCTGCAATACCCCAATGAATAGAATCGCCATCGATGTAGTTTTGATCGATCTTATCAAGCATGGTCTTTGCCTCTGCTTCTGTAGCAGCTGCTTTTCCATCATAATATTGAATTTCAAGAATATCTTTAAGATCAGATTCCAACACTTGCCTGAGTATTATTTTATCAGACACGATGGCAGGAAATGTGTTATAAGGAGGCAGCTTCATTAAGCTTCTTCTTTGAAAGGATTTCGCGGAACCCAATCTGTTGGCTGTAAGAATTGCATGAAGGGTTTTAATATCAATTTAGATACCGTATTTTGTGGTTTAATATAGCAGATCAATTCATGAGCCTTTGCACCAACCGTTGATTTTATTTCGGAAGCTGTGCGTCCTAAATTAATGTGTTGTTTTTTAGTAGCAATGGCTTCTTCAATGTAACTGTATAAAATAGTCTGGTACAATTCATACGCTTTGTTGATCTCGTAATCAAAGCCAACATAATGCGCTTCGATCTCAGTTGGCAAATAAAAACCGCTGGCAAAAGAAACCATCTTGTCGCCCAAAAACCACGCATCCAGGTAAAACAGATGAGATTGTGTTTTTACAACATCTGCAAAATAATTTTTGGGTAAATGAGCCAACTTAAATTTTGCCTGGTTAAATACATTGGTATATAATTCGTAGATGCGATCATTGTATTCGATCACTTCTTTTTCTGTAAGACGTTTTTTGGTGAGTGTTGAACTCGCCGCTAAAATATGCTTGGCGCGGTTACGGTATTTTTTTGAGTAGTGCGCCAAATAATCGGTAATGTTTTTTAAACCTTCCGGCAGATCAACGATCATGTTTGGCTCCACATTAAAATGGATGAACTTGGTACAATACCAACAATCTTTGTCGCCAAAACCTTCTTCATAAAAATCTTTTACCAGAATGGCAGAGATCTTGCCTCTTAATTTTTCCTCTCTGGCTATCGCATCAATAACCCCTTCAACTATTTTGAATTTATTTTTTTTAGAGGCAATGTCAATATAAAAACCATGTTCGCCGCTTATAAAATTATTGCCGCAGGTTACCAAACGCATGATCGTTTCATGCTCATTATGCTGAATGTATTTTTGAAACACAGATGCACGTTTGCTTTGTAATTCACTGATCTGATGAGCGATCAATTCGCCAAACAAAGAAGCCGAAAAATCATTGATCTGAAAATAGATAACGCCCATTGGCTTTTTACCATGATACACGATCACATATCTGAACCTGAAATTATCTGTGCGTTGCTCATGAATTAAACTGAGATACGAAAATCCTAAAAATGTATTATGATCTTTAATTGCCTGGTCCCAGTCTTCTTTTGGTATTAGGTCCATGTCCTCAAAGGCAGAAAAAGTATAACCACCAAACAGTTTTCTGTGAGGTTTGAACTTGTTTTTGGCAATCATTTTATCGCAGAGTGCAAACATCAGGTAGCTAATAAGGGAAAAATATCATCAAACATCATATCAACACTCTCACCAATAGAAAGTTCAGAAGTATCGATACTATAAATAGCATTGTTTGGCATTTCAAAAGGATTGGAAACGCCTGTAAATTCTTTTATCTCTCCGGTACGTGCTTTTGCATAATGTCCTTTTACATCACGTTTCTCACAAACCTCCAGTGGTGTTGCAATATGGTATAAGATAAAATGTTGTTCCCCGATAATATTTTCAGCGAGTCTTCTTAATTGATTGGTGGGAGTAATTAAACTACAGATGACCACAACGCCGCAACTGGTAAGCTGCTTCGCTAATTCCGCTGTGCGACGGATATTCTCTGTCCGGTCTTCCATACTAAAACCAAGACCTTTGTTCATGCCCTGTCTTAACACATCGCCATCCAATACTTTTGTTAAAATTCCCTCTTCATGTAATTTTCTTTCGAGTTCGTATGCTAAAGTTGTTTTACCAGAACCCGAATAGCCTGTCATCCAGATCACTAATCCTTTATGAGATAGTAGGTTCTCTTTATCGGCGCTGGTTACCAGCTCTGGTTGATTCGAAAATATATGATCGGACATGCTTAGAATAGCAGAAATTTAGAATTTAAAAATACAATTAAATATACTACTTTTGAAGGAAATAACCTGTTTTAATTAATATTAACATGGCATACGATTTTAAAAACAGCCCAACTATCGATCAGGTAGGAATAGAAGAAAGAGTGGCTCGTTTTAACACACGAAGTATCAAAAAGGGAAGTAAGGTACAGGCGCTAAAACTGGCGCTGAACATGATCGATCTTACAACGTTGGAAGGAAAAGATACGGAAGGAAAAGTAACACAGATGTGTTACAAGGCCATGCATCCACATGTTTCGTTGCCAGATCTTCCAACAACTGCTGCGGTTTGCGTTTATCCAACCATGGTAAAAACTGCCAAAGATGCTTTAAAAGGAAGTAAGGTAAAAGTAGCATCTGTTTCAACAGCGTTTCCGAGCGGCAATTCTACACTTCAAATAAAATTGTTGGATACAAAATTAGCTTTGGATAATGGTGCGGATGAAATTGATATGGTGATCAGCCGTGGCGAATTTTTGAAAGGCAACTATAATTTTGTATTTGATGAAATTGCAACCATTAAAGATCTGACTCATAAATATAACGCGCGTTTAAAAGTTATTTTTGAAACAGGTGAGATCTCTACACTGGATAACGTTCGAAGAGCAAGCGATATTGCTATTTATGCCGGAGCAGATTTTATCAAAACCTCAACCGGTAAGATTGGAGTTGCTGCAACTATGCCTGTTACACTTGTAATGCTGGATGCGATTAAAGATTATTATTTTAAAACTGGTATACAAGTTGGCATGAAACCTGCCGGTGGTATCAGTACTGCCAAAGGTGCTTTGCAATATCTGGTGATGTTACACGAAACATTAGGCAATGCATGGCTGGACAATAAATGGTTCCGCTTTGGCGCAAGCTCTTTAGCCAATGATCTGATCCTGCAATTAGAGAAAGAAGCCAGAGGCGTTTATTTTAGTAAAGATTATATTTCGGTAGATTAATAATTAAAGAATTATAGAATTGATGAGTTATTGATTTACTCTTTAAATCTTTAACTCAAAAATTCAACAATTAGATATTATGGCAAAAAAAGAAATTAAAAAATTAGAGTATTTTACCGATTGGAAATACGCTCCGGCTCCGGAAGCAACCGATCATATCCGTTTGCAAAAGCAATACGATCTGTTCATCAATGGAAAATTTGTGAAACCAAATTCGGGTAAATATTTTGATACCATTAATCCTGCTACCGAAGAAAAAATTTCGAGCATTGCAGAGGCTAATGATAAAGATGTTGATAGTGCTGTAAAAGCTGCGCGTGGCGCTTATGATAAAACATGGAGCAAAATGCCGCCGAAAGAACGTGCCAAATACATTTACCGTATTGCTCGTTTAATTCAGGAACGCGCCCGTGAACTATCAGTGATCGAAACGTTAGATGGTGGGAAATCAATCCGCGAAAGCCGTGATATTGATGTGCCATTAGCCGCCAATCATTTTTTCTATTATGCCGGTTGGGCCGATAAACTGGAATACGCTTTTCCAAACCGTAATCCAAAATCGTTAGGTGTAGCGGGACAAGTCATACCATGGAACTTTCCTTTATTAATGGCAGCCTGGAAAATTGCTCCGGCATTAGCCACCGGTAATACCGTTGTTTTGAAGCCTGCAGAAACGACTTCATTAACAGCATTAAAATTAGCAGAGATCATTCAGGAGAGTGGTTTGCCTGACGGTGTGGTAAACATCATTACCGGTCACGGGCCGGTTGGTGCTTCGATGGTGAATCATAAAGACATTAACAAAATTGCTTTTACAGGAAGTACGAACGTGGGTAAATGGATCCAGAAAGCTATTGCCGGAACCGATAAAAAATTAACATTGGAGTTAGGCGGAAAAGCCGCCAATATCATTTTTGAAGATGCGCCTATTAACCAGGCCGTTGAAGGCATTATCAATGGCATTTTCTTTAATCAGGGGCACGTGTGTTGTGCCGGATCTCGCTTATTCGTTCAGGAAAGCGTGGCAGAAGAAGTGATCCGTAAATTAAAAGATCGTTTGGAAACATTAGTAGTTGGCGATCCTTTGGATAAGAACACCGACATTGGTGCCATCAATTCGAAAATGCAACTGAACAAGATCAATGAGTATTTGAAAATTGGTGTGAATGATGGAGCCGAGATGTATCAAAGCTCCTGTTCTATTCCTAAAAAAGGATTTTTCGTTCGTCCGACCTTATTTTTAAACACATCACAATCACACCGTATTTCTCAGGAAGAAATTTTTGGGCCTGTATTAGCCATTCAAACATTCAGAACGATTGAAGAAGTGATCGAGAAAGCAAATAATATTCCCTATGGTTTAAGCGCAGGTGTTTGGACAGATAAAGGTTCCCGTATTTTCAACATGACCTCTAAATTACGTGCCGGAGTGGTTTGGGCAAACACCTACAATAAGTTTGATCCTACTTCGCCGTTTGGTGGTTATAAAGAAAGTGGCTTTGGCAGAGAAGGCGGATTACATGGTTTAATGCCTTATTTAAAGTTTTAAGATATTATGGAAAGAATAGAAGTTTTAAAAACATACAAAATATTTATTGGTGGACAATTTCCTCGTACCGAAAGCGGACGCTATTACCCTTTAAAATTAAAGAATAACATGACTGTGAACGTTAGTTTATCCTCGCGAAAAGATTTTAGAAATTCTGTTACAGCAGCGCGCAGCGCATTCAGCGGATGGAGCTCAAAAGCAGCATTTAACCGCGGACAAATTTTATACCGTATTGCCGAAATGCTTGAAGGTCGCAAAGATCAGTTCTTAGAAGAATTAAAACAGCTGGGATATACTTCATCCGCTGCAAAAAAAGAAATAGAACAGAGTATAGATCGTTTGGTTTATTACGCTGGTTGGTGCGATAAATACCAGCAATTATTTAGCGCTGTAAATCCGGTGGCAACTTCTCATTTTAATTTCTCAGTACCCGAACCAATGGGCGTGGTCGCTATTATGGCCGATGAATCAACAGCGTTATTGGGTTTGGTATCGGTTATTGCCCCTGCCATTGCCGGTGGAAATACGTGCATTGTATTGGCATCAGAAAGTAAACCAACATGTTCCATCACTTTTGCAGAAGTAATTGCGACAAGCGATGTACCTGGTGGTGTTGTAAATATCGTTACTGGTAACAGAAAAGAATTACATGCACATTTTTCATCTCACATGGATGTGAATGCAGTGATCAATTGCAATTCTGAAAAAGACTTTAATAAAACCATTGGCGAAAATGCTTCTCTAAATGTAAAACGTGTTTTTACCTGGAACAAGAATTGGGCTGATGAAAAAGAACAAGGTCCTTATTACATCACCGATTTGCAAGAGATTAAAACAACCTGGCACCCAATTGAGAATATTGGTGTTTCAGGGATCAAGTACTAAATTATATCATCTGAGATATATCACTAAACAAGGTATTTGTTTTTAGATCTGATTTTGTAACTTTATTACAAAAAAAGTCATGAAAATTTATTTACCTGTCACATGCCTCATGTTTGTAGTTGTTTCACTAGAAGCACAAAATGTTAGTTTTTCGCAACCTACAGGTTCTCCTATTTCAACAAATACTACGGCGGTAAGAGGAATTACTTCTGCTGATCTTAACGGAGATGGTAATAAAGATTTTGTTGCTGGTACAGCATATGGAACCAGTCTCAATATATATCTTGGTGCGGGTAACGGACAATTCACTGCTGCACCAGGTTCGCCCATGACAGCAGGAAACGGTCCTATTTCAAGTGCCATAGCCGATTTCAATAACGATGGCAAACCGGACATTGCAACTGCTAATTATAATGGTGGTAATATTTCTATTAATCTGGGAACAGGAACAGGTTCTTTTACTCCGGCATCGCCTTCTTCATATACCACGGGAAGCTCACCATACTGGATTGAAGCAAAAGATTTTAATATGGATAGCAAAATGGACCTTGTAACAGTGTCGGCCGGAACCGCAAAAGCGTATGTGTTCTTAGGTGCCGGTAATGGTACATTTTCTGTAGCAGCAGGTTCTCCATATAATACGGGCACAGGGCCTTACCATGTAAGTACAGGTCTTTTTAATAACGATAATTTCCCTGATTTTGCTGTAGCAAATGGTCTCAGTGCAAATGTTAGTGTATTCCTCGGTACAGGAACAGGCTCTTTTACTCCCGCTCCTTCTTCTCCGTATACCGTAGGAACAGAACCCAGAACCCTTTCGGCGAAAGATGTTAATAATGACGGGCGACCTGATCTCATTGTAGCTAACGCAACAAGTGCAAACGTAAGTGTACTTTTAGGACAAACTACCGGTAGTTTTACAACAGCTGTAGGATCACCGATCACGGCAGGCACATACCCTTATCAAACAGCTGTAGCTGACTACAATAGTGATGGGCATCAGGATTTTTCAGTTACAAATGGCGCTGCATCCGCAACGGGTAATGGTTTCCGGGTTTTTTTAGGTAACAGCACAGGCAGCTTTACTGAAGCACTTAACTCACCTTTAACAGCTACTTCTGCTCCACAACCCATATCCACTGATGATTTCAACGGAGATGGTAAAGCGGATCTACTTGTAGGTACATTCTTATCAAACAAAGTAAATGTGTATCTTAATACAAACGCTGTTAGTGTTAATGAACTACATAAAACAAAGTATGTAAATATTTATCCGAATCCCTCAGCAGAAGTTATAGTGATCAAAGTAAATGAACCTAAAACAGGGATGGAATTCTTTTTATACAATGAATTGGGACAGGAAGTAGATAAACTATTAATTATCGACAAAGAAACACAATACCTTCGTAGAAATTTGGCGAAAGGAATTTACACCTACAGTGTTCTCTATAACAAAGAGGTTGTTGAATCCGGAAAAATAGTATTTGAATAAATTTAATATTCATAAAAACGAATCAGCAAGAGATCACAAAATTAAGTATTAGTTTGTCTTCATAATTTTTTGAGCGCGTTCGGCGGTAGCCGAACCGGGCTGTCACTGCAATCTTTTGTTTCACAAAAAAGATTTCCGTTTGCACCTGCCTATCGGGACACGGGTCCCTCGCGCGAGTTTTTTTTCCTGTTCGAAGTTTACATTTCAAACTTACCTTTTAGCCGCGTGAGGTATTGTAGTGAAAATCCTTTTGACCGGACACTGAGCGGAGTCGAAGTACGGCAAAAGATTGGAACGGAAAGCCCGGCCCCTCGGGCCACGCCCAAATTTTTAACTACAATATACTCCACCAAACCCCTTGTGGCTTTGGCTGTAAATCTTATCTTTACACCTCGCAAATTGAACGAACCATGGAATACAATTTTAAAGAGATAGAAAGCAACTGGCAGACATACTGGGCAAAACACAAAACCTTTGCTGCCAAAGACGGAGGAGATAAACCAAAGTACTATGTACTGGATATGTTTCCATATCCATCCGGTGCCGGTTTACATGTAGGGCATCCTTTGGGATATATTGCTTCTGATATCGTTTCCCGTTACAAACGTCATAAAGGCTTTAATGTATTACACCCAATGGGTTACGATAGCTTTGGTTTACCGGCTGAACAGTATGCCATTCAAACAGGACAACATCCAAAAATAACTACAGAAAATAACATCGCCGTTTACAGAAAGCAATTAGATAAAATTGGTTTTTCGTTTGATTGGGACAGAGAAGTAAGAACTTCAAATCCGGAGTATTACAAATGGACGCAATGGATATTCATACAAATATTTAATTCGTGGTATAACAAAAGCACTAATAAAGCCGAACCCATTGAAACCTTAATTAAAGTTTTTGAAACAAAAGGCTTCAACTGCAAACTGGATGATACGTTAACAGGTGATATCGAAAAAGATCTTGAACCTTTTACCGGAGAAGAATGGAAAGCCTTTGACGAAAAAAAGAAGAGCGATATTTTAATGAATTTCCGTTTGGCCTATTTAGGAGAATCGGTAGTGAACTGGTGCCCAGCCTTAGGAACGGTTTTAGCGAACGATGAGATCAAAGATGGCGTGAGCGAACGTGGCGGACATCCAGTTGAACGTAAACTCATGAAACAATGGAGCATGCGCATTACAGCCTATGCACAAAGACTGTTAGATGGTTTGGATGCGTTGGACTGGACAGATAGTTTAAAAGAAGCGCAGCGTAACTGGATCGGAAAAAGTGAAGGAACAAGTTTAAAGTTTACGATCCATAGTTCTGATAAAACCATCGAAGTATTTACAACCCGTCCCGATACCGTATTCGGCGTTTCATTTGTAACACTGGCGCCTGAACATGAATTAGTAGAAAGCTTAACAACAGCTGACAACAAAGCAACTGTTGAAGCATACGTAACACAAGCTAAGAACAGAAGTGAACGTGAACGCCAGGCCGACATTAATAAAATTACGGGTGTATTCACCGGTTCTTATGTTGATCATCCCTTTACCGGAAAGCAGGTTCCTATCTGGATCGGTGATTATGTATTGGCAGGTTATGGTACTGGTGCTGTGATGGCAGTTCCGGCACACGATAGCAGAGATTATAGTTTTGCCAAACATTTTGGTTTACCAATCTTAGAAGTAGTAAAGGGCGGTGACTTAGAAAAAGAATCTTATGATGCTAAAGAAGGAACTTTAGTGAACTCTGATTTTTTAAACGGATTAGAAGTAAAGAACGCCGTTAAATTAGCCATACAGGAAATTGAAATTCATAATTTAGGAAAAGGAAAAGTGAATTTCCGTTTGCGTGACGCCGTTTTTGGCAGACAACGTTATTGGGGAGAACCAATTCCTATCTATTACAAAAATGATATTCCTTATGCACTGGCAGAAAACGAATTGCCTTTGGTATTACCGGAAGTAGATAAATATTTGCCCACCGAAGACGGTGAACCGCCATTAGCGCGTGCATCCTCATCCTGGAAATACAAAGGAGAGTTTGATTACGAACATAGCACCATGCCGGGTTGGGCTGGTAGCTCATGGTATTTCCTGCGCTACATGGATGCACATAACGGTTCTGTATTTGCGGATAAAAAATTAACCGACTATTGGCAACAGGTTGATTTGTATATTGGCGGGAGTGAACACGCAACAGGCCATTTATTGTATGTGCGTTTCTGGACCAAATTTTTAAAAGATCTTGGTTACATTGATATTGAAGAGCCTGCTAAGAAATTGATCAACCAAGGGATGATACAGGGAAGAAGTAATTTTGTTTATCGTGTTAATGGAACAAATAAGTTTGTTTCTACAGGACTGAAAAAAGATTATGAAACTAGTGCTTTGAATGTGGACATCAATATTGTAAACAATGATGTACTGGATGTTGAAGCATTCAAAAAATGGAGAGAAGATTTTAAAAACGCTGAATTTATTTTAGAGGACGGTAAATATGTTTGTGGGTTTGAAGTTGAGAAAATGTCCAAATCAAAATTCAATGTACAAACACCTGATGACATCGCAGAAAAATTTGGTTCAGATACTTTACGTTTATATGAAATGTTCCTAGGTCCGTTAGAGCAAAGCAAGCCATGGAATACCAATGGTATTACAGGTGTGCATGGTTTCCTTAAAAAATTATGGCGACTATTCTACTCCCCTCTCCCCGGGGGAGAGGGCCAGGGTGAGGGCATTAACGTAGTTGATGCAGAACCAACCAAAAGCGAATTAAAAACGTTACATAAAACCATCAAAAAAATTACCGAGGACATTGAGCGTTTTTCTTTCAATACTTCTATCAGCAATTTCATGATCTGTGTAAATGAATTAACGGATGCCAAATGTAACAAGAGAGCGATTCTTGAGCCTTTATTGATTTGCTTATCGCCTTACGCGCCACATATTGCCGAAGAACTTTGGAAACAGTTAGGTCATACTGAAAGTATCTCCACAGTTGCATTCCCTGATTTTAATGAAGCGCATTTGGTAGATGACAGTATTAACTATCCTGTTTCTGTAAATGGTAAATTAAAATTCACTTTAGAGTTGCCTGCTACATTAACGGCACAGGAAGTTGAAACCGAAGTGATGAATAATGAGCAAACAAAAAAATTACTGGAAGGTAAACAACCTAAAAAAGTAATTGTGGTTCACAAGAAGATCGTGAATATGGTAGTTTAACAAGTATCTGATAATGATAAATAAGCAAGTCCCGTAATAAATTGTTACGGGACTTTTCTGTTTAGAAATAATGCCTATATTAAAGCCTTCTATTGCGCGCTATGATATTTGGAAATTTAATTAACCTGGGGGTAAAAACAGAAATGGAATTTTACCAAAAGCGTGAGGCGCGAATGGTTAATTTATTTGCCTGGATCGCTTTGATAGGTTCTGTAGCAGGAATAACAACCGTATTCTTTATTAATGCCAAATACCCCACCTTTATTGCAACGTTTTCTGTTTTTACGGCCGTAGCTGTTTTAATATTTAATTATAAAGGCTGGTATGATCTGGCAACTTATACTTTTGCTTTTACAACCAACGTTTCCATATTTGTTATCGTTCAGCAGTATACTGCCAATGTGGGCAACTACTTATATTATTTTCCACTTATATTTTGTGTAGCATTAATACATAATCCCACTAAATCAAACACGCGTACCATTGTTTTGTTTTCTATGATCGCTGTTAGTTTTCTATGCTCCTGGATGTTTGAAATAGATAGTTTAAAAAACACCAGTGTTTCTGAACACGATAATGAAGTTTTGTTAATTTACAATAGTGTGCTTACTTTTTTAATGACCATCATTATGGTTTATTTAGTAGTGAAGTTGATCAACCGACAAAACAATGAAGCATTAGGCCTTTTAAAGAAAGAACAGGAAGCACAAAAGATCATTGCTCAATCATTAAAAGAAAAGGAAACTTTATTAGCAGAAATTCAACACCGGGTAAAAAATAACTTAGCGATCATTGCCGGTCTGCTTAATTTACAGTCAGAGAAAGCGCCTTGCGACACCTCCAGGCAACTGATGGTTGAATCACGAAACAGGGTAATGAGTATTGCTATGGTGCATGAACGTTTATATAAGAAAGATAATCTATCGAAGATCGACCTCAAACTATATTTATCAGAACTGGTGAAAGAGGTTGTTAAAAGTTTTCCGGTAACAGCTCAGCAAATTGAGATACACGAAGAACTCGAGCGAGTGGAACTGGAACTTACCAAAGCTGTTCCTATCGGTTTAATTGTAAATGAAGCCCTAACCAATTCTTTGAAACATGCTTTTAAAGATCCAACCAAAACACCAAAAGTGAAAATAAAAATGCAGGCCATTTACGACAGGATCCATATTTCGATGTCGGACAATGGAACTGGTTTCTCTGATGCGCATAATAGGGAAGATACAGCATTGGGACTTTCGCTTATAGAGTCTTTATCAGATCAGATAGATGCAGAAATTGCTTTCAGGAATGATGATGGTGCGTGTGTGAGTTTAGTATTTCCGTTTTAAACTAAAACAATTTCGTTTGTTTGTTCTCACTAAGTGCTTCCTTGTAAACAGATAAAACTCTCAATCTTGCAGCTGCATGATCAACGATAGGTTTTGCATACTCACTCGTATTAAACTCGGGCAGCCATTTTTTGATGTACTCATATTTTGGGTCGAATTTTTTGATCTGCTCTGTAGGATTAAATACCCTGAAATATGGCGCCGCATCACAACCACTGCCTGCTGCCCACTGCCAGCCACCATTGTTGGCACTCAGATCAAAATCCAATAATTTTTGTGCGAAGTAAGCTTCGCCCCAGCGCCAATCGATCAATAGGTCCTTCACTAAAAAACTCGCTACGATCATACGTACACGGTTATGCATAAAACCGGTTGTATTTAGTTCACGCATACCTGCATCTACGATTGGAAATCCGGTTCTGCCTTCACACCATAGTTTAAATTCGTGTTCATTATTTCTCCATACGACTCTATCGTATTGTGGCTTGAAAGAGTTTTTAGCTGCATGAGGAAAATGATACAGTATCATCATATAAAAATCCCGCCATATCAATTCGTTTAGCCAGGTTTCGTTTAACAATAAAGCTTGCTTTGCTAAGGCCCTAATGCTAACCGTGCCAAACCGTAAATGCACGCTTAACCTGCTCGTGCCATTTATCGCCGGAAAATCACGCTGTTCTTTGTAATTAGTAACGACCGATTTACTGATCGTTTTTGAAGGGATAATGAGTCCTGTTTTTTCAAAACCCACTTCTTTTAATGTTGGAATCTTAAAGGGGCTTGTTTTAAAAAAATTCTTGAAATATTTTTTGTTCGGATAAGGCTTTACATAAAAGTCATTTAATTTTTGTTTCCACTTACGACTGTATGGTGTAAAGATCGTATAAGGTTTTCCATCATCCTTGGTCACCTCATCATTTTCAAAAATGCACTGATCTTTATAGGTTTTAAAAACGATCTTATGTTTAGTTAATAATTCAAGAATTGCAAAATCTCTTTCATTTGCGTAAGGCTCATAATCGTGATTAGTATAAACAGTTTGAACATCGTATTCTTTTATTAACTCTTTAAAGGCTTTTTCCGGTGTTGAGTAAAACACTTTAAGAGATGAACCTAACTTTGTTAATTGCTCATTTAGATCTAAAACAGCATCATGAATAAACTCCACACGCCGATCTTTTTTGTCTTCTAGTTTATTTAATATGTTCTCGTCAAATATAAAAATTGGGAGAACAGGCAATCCATTTTTAAGGGCATAATACAGTCCCGCATTATCGTCTAAACGTAAATCTCTTCTGAACCAAAACAGGTTGATCTTCTGCATACCTATTTTAAACGCAGAATGCTGTAAAAAGTTTAGAAAAAATCGTGTAAATTCAACTCGTTAAATTTATCAATCATCTTAAGCTTCAATTTTTATGGAATTAAAACAATTTCAACAGCATATATTAAACGGTATTCCTGCCGAGTTACCTCAGCCAAAAGCCTACGAAAGCACTATTAATCATGCGCCAAAACGTAAAGACAGTTTAGATACTGAAGAGAAGAAGCTGGCAATACAAAATGCCTTACGTTATTTTGAGCCAATTCATCATGCAACATTAGCAAAGGAATTTGCAGAAGAGTTAAAAACATACGGCCGTATCTACATGTACCGTTTTCGCCCGGATTACAAGATCTTTGCCCGCCCTATTCACGATTATCCGCATCAATCGCTACAGGCTGCAGCCATCATGCACATGCTGAGTAATAATTTAGATTATGCGGTTGCGCAACACCCGCACGAATTAATTACTTATGGCGGTAATGGTTCTGTGTTTCAAAACTGGGCGCAGTATTTATTAACCATGCAGTATCTGGCTATCATGACCGATGAACAAACTCTGGTTTTATATAGCGGGCACCCGATGGGTTTATTTCCCTCACATAAAGATGCGCCAAGAGTTGTTGTAACTAACGGAATGATGATCCCAAATTACAGTAAACCCGATGATTGGGAAAAATTCAATGCCTTAGGCGTAACCCAATACGGCCAAATGACAGCAGGTTCTTTCATGTATATTGGTCCGCAGGGCATTGTGCACGGAACATGTATCACGGTTATGAATGCTGCCCGTAAAATTTGTAAAACAGAAGAGGAACGCAAGGGCAAATTATTTGTGACTTGTGGCTTAGGTGGTATGAGCGGAGCTCAACCTAAAGCAGCAAAAATTGCCGATCTGGTTTCTGTAACTGCCGAGATCAATCCTAAAGCTGTAAATACACGTAAGACACAGGGATGGGTGGATGAAGTGTTCGATAATTTAGACGCCCTGATCCCAAGAATAAAATCAGCACAAGCAAACAAAGAAGCCGTATCATTGGCTTACCAGGGAAATGTAGTTGACCTGTGGGAACGTTTGGTAAAAGAAAATATGCCGGTAGATATTGGTTCCGATCAAACTTCTTTACACAATCCATGGGCAGGCGGTTACTACCCGGTTGGTTTATCGTTAGAAGAAAGCAATAAAATGATGGCTGAGGATCCTGACAAATTTAAAGAGGAAGTTCAGAAAACGTTAGTTCGACATGCAAATGCCATTAATACATTGCACGCTAAAGGCATGTACTTTTTTGATTATGGAAATGCTTTTTTATTGGAAGCCGGCAGAGCCGGTGCCGATATTTATAAAACAGAAAAGGCAGCAAAAGGCGGTCACATTGGTGCAACCTTTAAATACAACTCTTACGTTCAGGATATTTTAGGACCTATGTGTTTTGACTATGGTTTTGGTCCTTTTCGTTGGGTTTGCACAAGCGCTAACGAAAATGATCTGCGTAAAACAGATGAAATTGCATTAAGTGTTTTAGAGGAAATTTATAAAACGGCTCCTGCCGAGATCAAACAACAGTTGAGTGATAATATTATCTGGATCCGTGATGCCATGAAAAATAATTTAGTGGTTGGTTCGCAGGCGCGCATTTTATATGCCGATAGCGAAGGCCGCGTAAAAATTGCAGAGGCTATTAATAAAGCCATTGCCGCTAAAGAAATTTCAGCGCCTGTAGTTTTAGGGCGTGATCATCATGATGTAAGTGGAACAGATTCGCCTTACCGCGAAACATCCAACATTTATGATGGTTCAAAATATACCGCTGACATGGCCGTACAAAATTTTGTGGGTGACAGTTTCCGTGGCGCCACCTGGATAAGCTTACACAATGGCGGCGGCGTGGGTTGGGGCGAGGTAATTAATGGCGGTTTTGGTTTAGTGTTGGATGGAAGTGCAGATGCTGATAGACGTTTAAAGTCAATGTTATTCTGGGATGTAAATAATGGGATAGCGCGCCGTAGTTGGGCAAGAAATAAAGAAGCCAACTTTGCTATTAAACGCGAAATGGAACGCACGCCAAATTTAAAAGTGACCTTACCTAATTTGGTGGATGAGGATCTGTTGAAAAATTTATTCTAATGTATTGTCACTTCGAGCGAAGTCGAGAAGTTTTCATACGTCAATTTGCTGTTCTCGACTTCGCTCGAACTGACAAATTATTTCCTTCCTACTGTAACTAATTTGCTTTTGCATGCGTCCTATGCATAACAAAAACAAATTATGATGAATACCATTAAATCCCTGATCCTGGTTTTGGTTTTAATAACCGGAACTTTAAACGCAACTACAAATACCGAAGACGTTTTGAAAAGCGCAAGCCTCAAAATAAAAGAGAGTTTGAAAATGCCATCAGAACTATCGCAAGAAAATCGTTCGCAAAAGATCACTATCTATTTTTCGGTAAATGAAGATGGGGATGTGATAAAGGTAAATGCAAAAACAAAAAACGCGGAAGCGAAGAAAGACCTGGAAGAACAATTTCGACACTTGAATTTTAAAGGTTTAAACCCTGCTGTTTACAATAGCATTGATATTAATTTTAAAGTTTGCTAATATCAGGAAACAAAAAGAACCATCTCTATTAAGAAATGGTTCTTTTGTTTTTGTCTTATTTACCAATGTATAGTTTATTATTATAATAGTAAACCGGACAAGTTTCTTATTTATGCTTCTGATCTTTATCGCGCATTTTCTTTAGATCAGCTTGCTGTTGCTTGTTTTTTTCTGTTTCTATTTTATGGGTTTCCCCTGTATGTGATGGAGCTGCCTTTTCCTGGCGTGCTCTTTCATCATCTCTTCCACCTTGCTTTGGCATAATTTCTATTTTTTAAATTAGTTAGATATATACTTACAAAACCTGTTCCGTTTTCAAAAAGTATGTAAAATCAACCATTTACAAACAACTTCTGACTAAAAGCTGCGTATTTCACTACCCAAAATGTGATTGGGTTCCACATTATGGTTTAAATACTAAATTTGTGTATAAAACCAATTACATGCAAAAATTAATTTACGCCCTTACAATAACTACGATCTTAGCTTCCTGCGGAGGTGAAGGCCATAAAACTGAAGCTCCTGTTAACAAGGATGCCGCTTTTAATAATTATAAAGAGCGCTTTATTGAAGCATTATGGAAACAATATCCTGGCTGGGCCAGCAACCAGGGATACCATAATTATGACAGTGTATTGGTTATCCCAAACGATGCTGCCAGAACAAGCGATCTTGCTTTTTGCAAAGCCAATTTAGATTCTTTGAGATCTTATGACCTCAACACATTATCTGATAATAATAAAACGGATTATTACATGATAGAGGGGCAATTGAAGTCGGCACAATGGTATATCAACGAGTATAAAGCCTTTGAATGGAATCCTTCTGATTATAACGTTTGTGGTGGCTTTGCAGAGATGTTAGCTAACAACTATGATTCATTGGATACACGTTTGCACAATTTTTATTTACGTATGAAGAACGTAAAAACCTATTACGAATCGGCTAAACAATATATTAAAAACCCAACGGTAGAGCACACACAATTAGCCATCGATCAGAATTTAGGTGGAGCTTCAACATTTGATGCAGATCTGAAGGAAGCGCTGAAGCGCTCACATTTAAGCACAACCAAAAAAGAACAGATCCTGACAAGAGCTGCCGAAGTATCAACATCCATCAATGATTACGTTAAATTTTTAAAAGAGCTGAAAAACGAAACGCCACGCAGTTTCAGGTTAGGAAAAGAATTGTATGCCAAAAAGTTTGAACATGATATTCAATCGAGTTACCAGGCTAATGAGATCTATGAAAAAGCATTGGCACATAAAAAAGAATTACACGCCCAAATGTTTGAGATCACTAAAGAGTTATGGCCAAAATATGTGCCGAGCATGAAAATGCCCGATGACAAACTGGTAGCCATCAAACAACTCATTGATGTGATCTCGGTGAAACATGTAAAAGCAGATTCGTTCCAAACCGAGATCGAACGTCAGATCCCAAGGTTAGTGAATTTCATTAAGGAAAAAGACCTCATATATATTGATCCTTCAAAACCGTTAGTGGTTCGTAAAGAACCGGCTTACATGGCAGGGGTTGCAGGCGCTTCTATTTCATCGCCCGGCCCTTATGATAAGAACGGGAATACGTATTATAATGTTGGTGGTTTTGCAGGTTGGGATAAAGCAAAAATTGAAAGCTACTTAAGAGAATACAATCATTACATTTTACAGATCTTAAATATTCACGAAGCCATTCCGGGGCATTATACACAGTTGGTATACTCCAATCAATCGCCAAGCATTATTAAAGCTGTATTTGGAAACGGTGCCATGGTTGAAGGCTGGGCTGTGTATACCGAACGCATGATGTTAGAAAATGGGTATGGTAATAATGAAAAAGAAATGTGGTTGATGTATTACAAATGGAATTTACGAAGCACTTGTAACACTATTTTAGATTACGGCGTTCATGTTAATAATTTGAGTAAAGAAGATGCCATGCATTTATTGGTAGATGAGGCTTTTCAACAAACTGCCGAAGCTGAAGGAAAATGGAAACGTGTGTCGGTAACACAGGTACAACTTTGCTCCTACTTTACAGGCTTTAAAGAGATCTATGATTTCAGGGAAGAACTAAAACAGAAAGAAGGTCCTGATTTTGATCTGAAGAAATTCCATGAAAAATTCCTAAGTTATGGAAGTGCTCCGGTAAAGTATATTAAAGAGTTAATGACAAAGTAGTAAAAGGTTTTTACTACTCTTTTCCTTCCCATTCACTGTAAAAGTGATCCAGAAAAGTCAGCATAAAATCATGGCGTTCTGCTGCTAATTTTTTTCCTGTTTGTGTATTCATTCTGTCTTTTAATAGGAGAAGTTTTTCATGAAAATGATTGATCGTAGGAGCTGTTGTGTTTTTATAGCTTTCCTTTGTATGATCGGTTACAGGTTTTATAGCCGGATCATATAACAGCCTGTTCTTAAAACCGCCATAAGTAAAGGCTCTGGCTATTCCAATGGCGCCCATAGCGTCCAACCTATCGGCATCCTGTACAATTTTCATCTCCGGCGACGTAAATCCGGTTTTCTCAAAACTGTTTTTAAACGACATGTTTTCAATGATCAATTTCACATGTGCAATAATTTCTTCTTTGGTACCAATTGATCTTAAAAATTCTTCGGCCTTACGCGGACCAATTTCCTCGTCTCCATTATTAAACTTTGGATCCGCAATATCATGCAGTAATGCGGCTAAAGCAATTATTTGTTCGTTACCGCCTTCGGTTTTATTAATTAGCAGGCAGGTACGATATACCCGTTCAATATGAAACCAGTCGTGACCCGCTTCTGCGCCTGCAAGAGCCTGTTTAACAAAAGCAATGGTTGTGGTGATCATATTGTCCATAAAAATATTTGATATTTAATTGGCGGAAAGGCGGGAAGAAAGTTAAGAATTGTTTTTTATAATTAACTTTGGCAGATGTTCACAATAGATACACATACACACATTATTCCAAAACACATTCCCGATTTTACTAAAAAATTTGGGTATGGCAATTTCATACAACTCGATCACCACCAGCCGGGCAGGGCCTGGATGATGCAGGGAGATAAACGTTTCAGGGAGATCGTTGAGAATTGCTGGGATCCTGAAGTACGTATCAAAGATATGGCCGAACATAAAGCCGATATGCAGGTGATCTGTACCATTCCCGTAATGTTTAGTTACGATGCCAAACCAAATGACTGTTTGGAGATCTCTCAATTCTTAAATGACGATATTGCCAATACGGTGAATCAATATCCCGATAAATTTATTGGCTTAGCAACAGTACCTATGCAGGATACGAAACTGGCCGTTCAGGAACTGGAACGTTGCATGAAGCTTGGTTTTAAAGGTGTTCAAATAGGCAGTAACGTTAACAATATTAATTTAGGTGAGCCACAGTTCCATGAATTTTGGGCTGCATGCGAAAAATTAAATGCCGCTATTTTAGTTCATCCGTGGCAAATGATGGGACAGGAACACATGGCCAAATACTGGCTACCATGGTTGGTAGGTATGCCTGCCGAAATTAGCCGCGCTATCTGTTCCATGATCTTTGGTGGCATTTTTGAAAAATACCCGAATTTAAAAGTATGCTTTGCGCATGGAGGTGGCTCGTTCCTTCCAACAATCAGCCGTATTGAACATGGCTGGGATTGCCGTCCGGATCTGGTTGCTATTGACAATGAATTTAATCCAAAAAAATATTTAGGCAAATTCTGGGTCGATTCACATGTGTGTGATCACAAAATGCTGCAATACATCATCGATCTGGTTGGCGCCGACAAAGTAGTTCAGGGCTCCGATTATCCTTTTCCTTTAGGAGAGGCAGTACCTGGTACGTTAGTTCGTGAAGCTCCGCTTTCCGATACTGAAAAAACCATCATCATGGGAACGGCAGCAAAAGCATGGCTTTCATTACAGTAGGCAGGTGTTAGAAAGCAGTAAGCAGTTCTGAGTAATTGCACTGCCGACTGCTACTTCCAACTCAAAAAACTAAACAACTTATCACAAACCACTATTCACTAAAAAATGTCTCACTTCACCGACCATCAATTAAAACTCTTAACCGCAGCCGAGGGTAAAACCCTAAAAAAAGTGGTTGTTTATTTTTGGGTAAACCGCTTTAACCCCGATGCACATGTTGACTTAATTGACAACGTAGAATTGGTATTTACGGATGGTACATCATTAGTTATTACCTCCAACGAAGAAGGCACAGGCATCGATACCCTTGCGGACTTTAATTTTGAAGAAGAAAAAGCGCAATTGAAACAGGAATTTGGCGATAAGATCAAAATGATCCCAATTGATGCTTCTACCACTAAAATGTGGGTAGATGTGATAGGTCAAACTATTGAAGCTTTTCAATTGAGCAAAGAAGACGAGCAATTTTTAAACGATGCGCTGATCATTGATTTTGGATTGGAAAAACGTTCCATTGGCATTAGTCCAAATGATGGTTTGATCATTGATTATTGGGAAGATTAAAAATCTTGCTTTCATCGATAAAAAATTGCGGTTTGATCAACAATTTTTCTGTTTCATCTACTGGGCAAATTTTTCCCAATTAAACCCATTTAAGCAAAAAAAAGGCCAGCTTATTTAGAATTATTATAAATTACAGGATATGTTAATAAAATCTAAAAAAATGCGCTGACTTATATAATCTTCTGTTATTTTTGTCGGAAATTTTTTGTCATTAAAGTGTCATTAAACTGCCTTAAAACATACAAAATTAGATATAATTCTATGCAAAATAATATGTCTCATTTCTCTTTAAAATCCTTATTTGGCGCGGTTTTCCTGTTTTTTGCTTTCTCCTTTGGATTGAAAGCACAGGACGGTGCTAAATTATTTAAGCAAAACTGTGCCGTTTGTCATGCGGTAACAGATCAAAAACTAACTGGACCTGGCTTAGCTGGGGTATTCGACCGTGCACCAAAAGGCACGTGGCTTCATGATTGGATCATGGACAACACTAAGCTTATCAAATCTGGTGATGCTTATGCTAATAAAATTTACAACGACAACGGTAAAGCA
>JAZKGE010000018.1:0-47836 GCA_040386075.1 Bacteroidota bacterium | reverse complement strand
CAGGTTTAGAAGAAGAAATTCGCGAAAACGACAATGTTGTATTTGATGTACAAGATGGTAAAAAAGGATTAAATGCGGTTAATGTTAGATTAGCATAATCCCACAATTAAGATAAATAACAAACAATAAAAAATAACAAAATGAAAAACGGAGTAGTAAAATTTTACAACGAAGCTAAAGGTTTCGGATTCATCAAAGAAGATAACGGAACTGAGATTTTCGTTCATGCAACAGGTTTAGAAGAAGAAATTCGCGAAAACGACAATGTTGTATTTGATGTACAAGAAGGTAAAAAAGGATTAAATGCAGTAAACGTTAAGTTAGCTTAATATTTAATATATTTTTTTGAATAAGAATCTCCTGCGTATCAGCAGGAGATTTTTTATTTTAAAAAACTCAGTAACCACTTAATGGCTTCCTCTTCGGTATTAAAAGCCTTGCTTGGTTTAGCAGGCTTATTGATCTTTAAATAAAAACTCACAACAATTCTCTGCGCCAGATTTTTAACTAAAATGGCTTCGGCTATCGAAAACCGTAATCCTTCGCTACTGGCCGAAAAATCGCGGGCATCGCTGGTAAACTGCGTGGAACTATCGGCAACCATTAATACCAGTCCGGGTTTTCCTTCCAATAACTCGCCCTGGGCAATATTCAGTTGAACAGCCTCCTGAAGATCGATTATCTGATCTTCCAACATTTCAATTTTAACTATACCATTATTCAACAACTGAACATGTGCATAATCAAAGTTTATATGAGTCAGGATTTTCACTTACTAAATGTAAGTTACTTTTTTGAAGAATCAAACTTTACAAAGAGATTTAAATAGATTAGTCGGGAAATTCTCATGGTCCATGGGAATAAAAGCACAACTAGTCCGAAAAATAAACCCAGGTAGCTTAGTAGTTCCATTTTAAGAATAAGCACAGTTAGCAGAAATAAACTAACTCCATAGGCTATATTTACACCATAACTGACATACATAGCTCCATAGTAAAATCCAACTTCCTTTTCAAACAATTCGCCGCAGTGGCTGCATTTAGTGTGCATATTGATAAATCCTTTTGAGTAAGGATTTTTATTTACAAACACATCGCCCTGGTGGCATTTAGGGCATTTATTCGAAAATATGGAGTAGAGCTTGGAACCTTTGAACATGCTTTGAATGAGATCGTTATTTTCTAAAACATTTTTTTAGAAAATAATCTGTTTATAAAAGATGGCTTTTATTCTGCTTTTTTTGCTTCTTCTGTTTTGCATGCAGTAGTTACTATTTTTGCATTGGTTTTTTGAATGGCACCAAAACCACCTGCAACGTCTACTAATTTCTGATAGCCATTTCTTTTAAGAATAGATGCCGCGATCATACTTCTGTAGCCGCCGGCACAATGGATATGGTATTCTTTATCCTTTGAGAACGAGTCCTGCCAATCGGTAATAAAATCGAGAGGATTAGAGTCTACACTGCATAAATGAGCCGATTCGTATTCTCCTGGTTTTCTAACATCTAACACATTAATAGATGTGGTAGATAATTTTTCGGAAAACTCATCAGCAGAAATTGATAAGATGGAAGCTGTTTTATTTCCGGCATCTTTCCATGCATTTAATCCACCATCCACAAATCCAATACAATTATCATAACCAACCCGGCTCAGGCGCATTACGGTTTCTTCTTCGCGGCCTTTTGGGGTCACTAAAATAATAGGTTGTTTAATATCTGTTATTAAAGCACCAACCCACGGTGCAAATTGCCCGTCAATCCCAATAAAAACAGAATTTGGAATATGCTCTACAGCAAACTCCTGTGGTTTTCTAACATCTATAATAATGGCTTTGGTAGTTGTCAGCAGGTTTTTAGTGTCATCAACTGATAAGGCTTTTGTACCCTGAGAAGTTATTGCGTCATAATTACCATAACCCGATTTGTTAAGCTGGGCATTTTTTTCAAAGTATTGTGGGGCCGGTAAAATGCCGGTGGTTAGTTCTTTAATGAAGTCTTGTTTACTGATATTGGATAAAGCATAATTTACTTTTTTCTGATTACCCAAGGTATCAAACGTTTCTTTACTCATGTTCTTTCCGCAGGCCGATCCTGCGCCATGGGCCGGATAAACCAACACATCATCAGGTAAAGTCATGATCTTATTTCTTAAAGAATCAAATAACATTCCTGCCAGATCTTCCTGCGTTAAGTTTGATTTAATGGCCAGGTCTGGTCTTCCTACATCGCCAATAAACAGTGTATCGCCGGTAAAAATACAATGAGGTTTTTGGTTTTCATCCAGTAATAAATAAGTAGATGATTCTAAAGTATGTCCGGGAGTATGAAGGACTTTGATGGTTAATTTACCAATTTTAAATTCCTGGTTATCTGTTGCGATAACGCTTTTAAAATCCGTAAGGGCATTTGGTCCAAAGATAATATCAGCACCGGTATGCTTTGCCAGGTCTAAATGTCCTGATACAAAATCAGCATGAAAATGTGTTTCAAAAATATATTTGATCTTAGCGTTATTTTTAGCGGCTAATTCAAGATAAGGTTTGTATTCTCTTAAAGGGTCAATAATGGCAGCTTCTCCTTCAGATTGTATAAAGTAAGCGCCTTGTGCAAGGCAGCTTGTATATAATTGTTCAACTAACATATCAATAGAATTAATATGTAAAATTAACAAATTAATAGGAAAGTAATTTGGTAAAAATTTGGGATTATCAGAGACTTAATAACTTATTTTTCAACGACTTTTTGATCTGATCCTTCCTTATTTAAATTATCAAGGTCAGGCGACGCATAAATGCGGGCATTAAACGCTGTAGCAGTAGTTGATCTTGAAACATACCTGGCTAATAATACACCCAAAATAAGACTAAATACAGTAATTCCTGCAGCAATTAAAAGTCCTGTAGTATCAGGCTTATAAAGATAAAACATGAAAGCGATAAGCAGTCCGGCCAAAAAAGGAGATGCTACGATCTTTAAAAAATTTAAGCATTCTATTAACCATCCCAAAAATCTCAGTATTTTATCCACTACTTCATGTCGTTGATAACATTACTGGCTTCAAAAATGTAGTTGTCTTTTTGAACATTCTTAGCCCATTTGATCTCCCTGTTCAATTTGGTTGTATCATTTTTCATGGTCTCTTTATCGAAGTCCGCTAACTCTGCTGAAAAACCTTTGATATCAACTTTCAGTTCGTCGTATTTTTTATACTGTTCACGTAATTGTTTTTGTTCGGCACGATATTTCTCAAGGCTTAAATGATATTTTGTATCGTCTTTTCTGGCTTTTAATTCTTTTGATTCGGTTTCAATTAATTTAAAAGCTGCGCTTGTTTTTAAACGTTCGCTATTTCCTTTTTTTACTTTTGCATAATTAATGGTTGTAAACTCATCATAAGTTGCCTTCATGATCTCATCCCAAGGCATTGGGTAATCCAGTTCTTTTTCTCCAATTTCAATAAATGCATAAGGATCGGGTAAGGTAATATCCGGTACAACTCCTTTTAATTGAGTAGCTCCACCGTTAATTCTATAGAATTTTTGGTTAGTGATCTTCACTTCACCCAATGGTTTGATGGTATCCAATTGAGGAAGTACTGCAGGATCCAGGTTATAAAAAGACTGAACTGTTCCTTTACCAAAACTTTGAGTGCCGATAATTACGCCACGTTTGTAGTCTTGAATTGCTGCAGCTAAAATTTCGGACGCAGAAGCACTACCATGATTTACCATAATTGCTAAAGGGCCATCCCAGGTTACATCCGGGTTTTTATCATCCATTACATATACGTCACCACGCTTATCTTTAACCTGAACAACAGGTCCACGTGGAATGAACAAACCAGCCATTTCAACAACTTCCTGTAACGATCCGCCACCGTTATCTCTTAGGTCAATGATAATTCCTTCAACACCCTGATCTTTTAATTTGGTAATTTCCTTTTTCATGTCGGCCGAACAACGGTGAGCGCCATTGCGGGTAAAATCGGCATAGAACATAGGTAAATAAATGTAACCTATCTTCTTTTTGTTGGTTAAGACAGCAGATTTTGCATAAGTTTCTTCCATTTCGATCACATCTCTGATGATAGGAATTACTTTAAAAGAGCCATCCGGTTTTTTAACGGTCAATCTTACCTCTGTTCCTTTTTTACCTTTGATCAATTCAATGGCATCGTCCATATCCATGTCGGTAATATCCTTAGGTTCATTTGTACTCTGGGCAACTTTATGAATTTCGTCTCCTGCTTTTAATTCGCCTTGTTTAAATGATGGTGAACCAACAATAACCTCAGATACTTTTAAAATGCCATCTTTGGATTGTAAGCGTGCACCAATTCCTTCAAATTGCCCACTCATGCTTTGATCGAATTTCTTTTTCTCTTTAGGCGCAAAATATTCGGTATGTGGATCATATAAACCTGTGATGGTATTGATGTATGTTGAGAAACGGTCTTTAGTTGTTATTTTATTTAATCGCTTGAACCAGTCAACATTTGCTTTTAAGGTTTTTCTACGGGCATCAACTTCTAAGCTGTCAAATGTTTTCTCAACAAAAACAGAATCCTTTTTTGCTTTTGCTTTTTCCTGGTTGGTCAACATATCATCCAGTCGTGATAAGGTTTGATACTTTAACATTTTCTTCCACTCGTTTTTCAATTCTTCCTCGCTTCCGGCATATTTAGTTTTTTCGCCATCGGTCTCATACTCTTCATCCAACGCATAATTAAAGGGGGTGGCTAAGATCTCTTTACTCCAGGATTCTTTTTCTTTGATACGTTTGGCAATGATCTCAACCGATAATTTATAAAAATCAAATGATCCGTTGTTGATTTCATCATCAATGCTTTTACGGTATTTGCTTAATGCATCCACATCGCTTTGTAATAAAAATTTCTTGTTAAGATCGATACGTTTCATGTATAGATCATAAGCTTTTTCGCTAAAGGTATCATCAACCTTTAAAGGACTATAGTGAGCCTGATTTAAAACAGACATTAATATATCCTGTAGAACCTGATTTTTATCGAACTGAAAATACGTAAATGAACAAAGACTGATGACAATAACTAACAGTGCCGGCTTTATGATTTTTTTTTGCATAGTAAGCAAATTTAAGAGTATTATTAATATTTAGTGTATTTGCTATAACGAATAATGTCCGTTAGTAACATTGATTTTTAGCAAAGTATGATGTGAAACAAATGCCATAGCTTAAATTTAAGAGATATAACGTTAACATTTATGTATAAAAATTCTTTTTTGTTTAAACTTTGTTAATTCATCGCATAAGTAAACCATTACATTTACCATTCATTTTTAAACAGATTTTGTGCCATGATAGATTTTACCCGTTCGGAGTTAACCCATTTTGTTATTCATTATGTTGGAAATAAAGGCTTAGGCGAAGAATTAACACTTAGCGAAAAACAAATAGAGATCAGCGACGATTTTTTGAAAGATACAGTTATGCGCTATTTAACCTCTTCGTTTAAAACAGATATCTATTATCAGTTCAAATCAAAGAACGAGATGCATTACCATGATGTACAAAGTTATTCAGCTGATATTTTTACATCACAAAAAAAATTCATTGAAAGCAGCAAGCACATTGCTGAGCATTTATATAACCAATCCATGCATCCAAAAATTAAAGGTGGGGAGTTTTATACCTGCTATTTTAAAGATTGTAATGTTGATGGCGTAATATGCGATGCTATAGGTTTGTTTAAAACAGAGAATAAGGATACTTACCTAAAGGTATTTCAGCATATGGATAACTTTGATGTAGAATGTGATAACGGCATAAACATTAATAAGCTTGATAAAGGATGCATCATTTTTAATACCGAATCCGAGAAAGGCTACAAGATCAGTATTGTAGATACAAATAATAAAATAGCAGATTGTGCTTTTTATTGGGTTGAGGATTTTTTAAACACAAAAATGAAAGAGAATGCTTATTTCCATACATCTAATTTTATTGATACCTGTAAAGGCTTTTGCGAAGAAATTTTAACAGAAGGAAATAATGTGACCAAACAAGATCAAATGATGATGCTAAATAAAAGCACCAGTTTCTTTAAAGAAAAAGATAAGTTTGATATCAAGGAATTTGAAAAAGAGATCTTACCTCAACCAGAGTTGAAAGAAGCATTCAGAGATTACCGTCAGACCTATAACGAAAAAATGGATCTGACCGCTATTGATGATTTCGAGATATCGCCAACGGCTGTGAAGAAAAATCAAAAATTCATGAAAAGCGTAGTGAAGCTCGATAAAAATTTTCACATATATGTTCATGGCAGGCACGATTATGTAGAAAAAGGATATGATGAAGAAAAAGGTCTCAAATTTTATAAGTTATATTATGCCAACGAAGATTTAGGGTAATTAACAACGCTCTTTTCAATTCTTTTTTGTAGTTTTGCCAAGTTTTTAAGAAATATTGTATAAATTAGTGCAATTATTTTACGAAAAATTTGCGTTGAAACACAAGAACTACATATCTCTTTTTATTATTACAGGAGTGATTTCTGTAAATTCTTTATATTCACAAGCTCTTTCAAGGCCAAATGCCTGGAAGAAATATAAAAGGGAATTAATTGTTCAGGTTGGTGCATCAGGCTTTTTGGGCGATCTGGGAGGTAGAAATACCACTGGACAAGACTTTAGCCCTGTTGATTTGGAGTTTTCTAAGACCAGAGCTGCTTTAGGGGTTGCTTACAGGTATAAATTCAATAAAAATGTAAACTGGCATTCAAGTTTTAATTTTTTATCCCTTGCCGGTGACGATAAATTAACAGCTGAACCATATCGTAATAATCGCAACCTTAATTTCAAATCTAATATTTATGAATTATCAACCCGAATTGAGTTTGGTATTTCGTCTATCAAAAGAGTAGGAGTATACAGTCTGAAAAAATCTCTTGGCAGAACCAGTAAATCGCGTTCGTATGAATTGATCGGTTTTGTTGGTGTGGGAGCTTTTTATTTTAATCCAAAGGGAATGGATCCTTCTTCCGGAAAATACATAGCACTTCAACCATTACATACTGAAGGCCAGGGATTGGCAGGTGGACCAAAACAATATAAAAAAATTTCTATTAGTTTACCTGTTGGTGTAGCTTTTCACGCAATTTTAAATAAATTTTGGTCAGTTGGACTTGAGTTTTGTTACAGAAAGACATTTACTGACTACATAGATGATGTAAGTGGTTCTTATTATAATAATGCTGAAATAGCAGCTGCATACGGCCCTACCGCTGCACTGATGGCAGATCCAAGTAAGGGGGAAATTGCAGGCGCAAGTTCTCCGAATGCCGACGGAACAGGCGCTCAGAGAGGTGACAATAACAAGGATTCTTTTATGTCTCTTCAGGTTACGGTAGGAAGATTTTTTCCACCGAAAAGAGGAAGAACCAAATTACGGTCGAAATTCTAATTTAGTTTGACGTTAAAAAAAACTCGTTAACCGATTTTTTCTATTATTTTAATGTTAAATCTCCTATGGATTCAAAATCATTTTATATATTTGGTACTTTTGCGCTACATATAAAAGAGCATTATTTTTGTATAAATTGAATTAATTGTGAAACAAAGGCATCTACTATTTATTATATTTTTCTCATTCTTTTGTCAGCTGTACTATTCTCAGGGATTTACAAGACCAAATGACTGGAAAAAGTATAGAAAAGAAATTGTTTTTCAGGGAGGTGCATCTGAGTTTCTCGGAGATTTGGGAGGTTTAAATAAGATCGGAACAGATTTTAGTCCTGCGGATCTTGAATTTGCATTAACACGTCCGGCGTTTAGTTTAGCTTACCGTTACAAATTCACGAAAAATTTTAATATGCATACCAGTTTTAATTATTTACTGGTTGCGGGTGATGATAAATTAACCGCTGAGAAATTTCGTAGTAATAGAAATTTAAACTTCAAATCTAATATTTTTGAGTTAGCTGTTCGGGCTGAAATTTCTTTATTTGCCAGCCAAATGGGTCATAGATATGGTATCAAAAAAACATTGTCGCGTCGTGCTAAAGGAAAGTCAAATGAATTTCTAGTTTTTGTTGGCGTTGGGGTATTTTACTTTAATCCAAAAGGAAAAAATCCTGCTACCGGTGCTTATGAAAAACTTCACCCACTTCATACAGAAGGACAAGGATTACCAGGAGGCCCTAAACAATATAAACGTGTTTCTGTTAGTATTCCTATGGGACTTGCCTGGCGTATGACCTTAAATAAATTATGGTGTGTTGGGCTTGAATTTAATTTTAGAAAAACATTCACGGATTATATTGATGACGTTAGTACCACATATTATCCTAATAAAACTGCACTAGTAGATGCATATGGTGTAAAATCACTTGCATTCTCCGATCCAAGTTTAGGAAACATTCCCTATGCTACCGAACCAAATGGAGACGGAACAGGAGCTCAAAGAGGTGATAAGGAAAAAGATTCTTATATGTCGTTACAGGTTACTGTAGGGCGTTTCTTTCCACCAAAGCGTCGTAAGACCAAGCTGCGTTCTAAATTCTAATTCTATTACTTAAAATTTTCGTGAATTACTGTTTCTAAGGCATGTTGCAAATGCCCGTTTGTGGCTACAATTTCTTTTCCAAATAGCCAGTTTTGTTCACTTTTAAAATCGGTTACAGTTCCTCCGGCCTCTTTTACAATTAAAGCACCGGCTGCTACATCCCAGGAATTCAAATTATACTCAAAAAAGGCATCTACACGTCCACAGGCCAGGTAACACAGATCTGCCGCCGCCGCGCCAATGCGACGAATACCGTGCGTGTGTTTCATTAAATAAGTTAATGTATTGATGTAATTATCCAGCCTTGTAAAGTTATAAATAGGAAATCCGGTAGCGATCAGGCTGTCTGATAATGTTTTTCTGTCGGAGATCATAATCTTATTTTCGTTTAACCAGGCCCCGCCGTTCTTATAAGCCCAAAAACACTCGTTTTGAGCCACTTCATAAACTACACCCAAAATTATTTCACTTTTATGTTCCAATGCTATACTGATAGCATAACAGGGGATACCATGAATAAAATTGGTGGTTCCATCCAGGGGGTCAACGATCCAGTTATATTCTTTGGTTTCTGATCTTGTATTTTCTTCAACAATAAATCCTGCGTCCGGAAAAATAACTGCCAGTTTTTCAACCAACAATTTTTCTGATGTTTTATCAACATAACTTACCAGATCATTTAACCCTTTAATTTCAACTTTTTGATAAGAAAAGGATTTTCGCTCTGTTCGGATAAATTCCCCAACTATTTTGGAGCATTCCACAACCTGTTTAGTAATATGTTTTAGATCTGGTTCCATATTCATAGACTGTAAAATTAGGCATTCAAAAGTTATGCTGCCATAAAAACAGCATAATTTTAAATTATGATAAACTTTGCTAACAATATTTTGTAGTGATAAGTATTATCTATATTTTTCAAAAAAATTAAATTACCATGAGCACTTCATTACAAACACCAAAATCAAAAGTATCTAAACTTGCCGAAAACATTATTGGTTCCGAGATCATTAAACTCGCCGGAGAAGTAAATGAAAAGATAAAGCAGGGAGAGAAAATATATAATATGACCATTGGAGATTTTAATCCTAAAGAATTTCCTATTCCTACTGAACTGAAGCAATATATTGTTGACGCCTATTTTGATGATCAAACTAATTACCCGGCAGCTGACGGGATGCTGGAATTAAGAAATGCTGTTTCTAATTTATTAAAAGAACGTGGTAATTTAGATTATAAAAATGATGAGATCCTGATTGCCGGAGGTGCCCGCCCTGTAATTTACAGTATTTTCAGAGCACTGGTTGACCCAAGTGATACCGTTATTTTTGCTGTTCCATCATGGAATAATAATCACTATTCGTATTTAAATAATGCAAAAGCAGTTGTTATTGAAGCAACACCTGAGCAAAATTTTATGCCAACGGCCGCTGATATCAAGCCTTATATTCAGGATGCAACTTTGGTGGCATTATGCTCACCACAAAATCCTACCGGTACCATTTTTAGTAAAGAAGGCCTGGAAGATATCTGTGACATGATCCTTTCCGAAAATATCCGTCGCGGACCGGATGCTAAACCTGTGTACTTAATGTATGATCAGATCTATTGGGCATTGACATTTGGGAATAACAAACATTACAACCCGGTTGTATTACGTCCCCAAATGAAAGCATATACAGTGTTTGTAGATGGGATCTCAAAATCATTGGCTGCAACCGGAGTAAGGGTAGGATGGAGCATGGGACCAAAAGCGATCATTGATAAAATGAAAGCTATCTTAACGCATGTGGGAGCATGGGCGCCAAAAGCAGAGCAAATGGCAAGTGCAAAATACCTAAGCAATTTGCCAATGTATGACTCTTTTATTGAAGAACAAAAAACTAAGGTTATTACTCGTTTAGATGGGTTTTATAAAGGTTTTCAGGATCTGAAAAATGAAGGATTTAAAGTAGATGCAATTACACCACAGGCTGCTATTTATTTAACTATTAAATTTGAACTACATGGTATGAAAACAGCTGATGGTAATGTATTATATTCAACTAAAGACATCACCAAGTTTATTCTCGATGAAGCTAAATTGGCGGTTGTTCCTTTCTACGCATTTGGTGCAGATGACAATTCTCCCTGGTATCGCATGTCGGTTGGAACCTGCAAAATAACCGATGTACCGGATGTTATTTCCAACTTAAGAAACGCGCTTAAAAAATTAGCTTAATTTTTTGTAGCAATACTATAATAGCCCATATTAATTTATGGGCTATTTATTTTTTGAACTATCTTTACTAAAACAATTTAGCGAAATGAAAAAAATTATATTCTGTTTATTACTGGCAGTTACAATTATTCCGGAGGTTTATGCTAACCCAGGTGATACAAGCTGGGTAACTATTTTTAATTTGAGAAAAATTACCCAGTACGGTAATTATGACACGTCGGCAGTTTTACCTACAGGCAAAACTTACAGAAAAATAAGATTGCATTATATTTTAGGACGTTATGCATGTCCGAGTGGTACACAGTATTGCGGTTCATGGGATTACACAACACAAGTGTATGTAAAACCAGCTGCAGCAGATACAATGGAAATAGCAAGAATTATAACACCTTACGCTACTGATTGGTTAACAGCAAACCGAAAACACGATTTTATAGTTGATGTCTCGGATTACGCATCTGTATTGAATGGAAACCTTGATTTCAGGTATAAATATGATGGTTATTCCTGGGGTTTTACACTTACGTTAAAGCTTGAAATGATAGAAGGAACGCCTCCAATGGAAGCACTTTCTGCAAGGAATATCTATGATGGTTACTATTCTTATGGTAATACATCTGCACCTATCGAAAATTATTTGATAGCAAAACCTTTTCAATATAATTCACCTGTTGCTAAAGCAGTTGTAAAAAATACCATTAGTGGCCATGGTTCAGATGATAATGGCTGCGGAGAATTTTGCAGTAAATATTATGATCTTAAAATAAACGGAGTGGCTGTTTCGCAAAAACAATTATGGAAAAGCGATTGCGGATTAAATGATATTTCTCCTCAAACAGGAACCTGGTTATATGACAGAGCTAATTGGTGTCCCGGACAAGTAGTTTATCCTATAGCGCATGACATTTCATCTTTAACATCGCCGGCATCTACTTTTTCTGTTGATGTGGATATGGAACCTTATACCTCACCTACACAATCAAATGCAGGTGGCTATAATGTTGTATCTCAATTAATTTCGTATGGCGCTCCAAATTTTGCCACGGATGTTTCTATTGAAGATATTATTTCTCCAACCAACGATCCTAACTACGCACGCTCAAATAATATTTGTGTTGATCCTAAGATCAAAATCAAAAATACCGGTACTAATCCTGTTACCCAGGTAGTATTTAGTTATAGTGTTACCGGTGGAACAATAGCAACCTATACATGGACAGGGACTTTGAATTTTATGGAAGAGACCATTGTTGAATTGGGACCAACCATGCTTTTATATAATGGTAATTTAACCAATCAGTTCAATGTTACTGTTGCAATGGTTAATGGTTCAAACGGAGATCAGAACAGTTTTAATGATACGTACACATCAACTTACAATACCGTTAAACTATATCAAAATCAATTCATTGTTTATTTCAGCACTAATGCATCAACAAGTACAATTAATCCGGGATATAATGAAGCGCATTGGAAAATTACAGATGCCACCGGAACTGTTATCAAGAGTCGTATCAATAACGCTAACAGTACACTTTATCGCGATACGGTAAATTTACCTGATGGTTGTTATACTTTTACCCTGGATGATGATGGATGCGACGGTATTTCCTGGTGGGCATATCAGTATTATACTCCTAATCCTGGAACAGGCCAGGCAAGGTTCACAAAGCTGGGTACACCGGCAGTTATAAAAAATTTTAGTGGTGATTTTGGTTGTAAGGTTACGGAAAGGTTTATGACAGGCAGTACGGTAACATCTATTCCGGAAAAGAACGCGGTCAGTACAAATATTCAACTATTTCCAAATCCTGCAGCATCAAGCATTAATTTATTGGTGGATGTAATGGAAGCTCAAAATCTGGATTATGAGATCACCGATATAACCGGAAAACAGATAAAAACAGGAGAATTAGGCCATAATCATTCACAGATCTATGCCTTAAATGTTGAAGAACTATTAAATGGAATGTATTTTATAACCTGTAAATTTGAAAAAGGAGAGCGTAAAACTTTGAAATTTATAGTAGAAAAGTAGGATAGGAGCTTTTCAACTGTTCATTTTAATTAAAAAAAGCTGATTAAATTGTGAATAACTATTGTTTGTATAACAAAATGTACTATATTTGTAGCCCTATTAAAAGATAACATAAAAAGACGAATAACATGTATTTAACATCAGAAGTAAAGAAAGACATTTTTAAAAAACACGGTGGTAGCGATAAAAACACTGGTTCAGCTGAATCTCAAGTGGCATTATTTACTCACCGTATAGACCATTTAACAGGTCACTTAAAAAACAACAAAAAAGATTTTGGAACACAACGTGCTCTATTAAACTTAGTAGGTAAGCGTCGTGCATTATTAGATTATTTAAAAAACACGGATATTATGCGTTACCGTGCGGTTATTAAAGTATTAGATATCCGTAAGTAATTATGAGTTCTTGTTAATATTAAGGGGCATTTCGGGAAACCGAAATGCCTTTCTTATTTAGCACAACAAAATAATTAAATGTGGGTGTTCGTCCCGATAGCTATCGGGCTCTCCCGCTACAGCAGAAGAAATTAGAAAAAACAAATATAAATCCGTACCGGAAACGCCGGTACACAAAACAAAAAAAACAAGATGTCACAAATTGGAATTCAACATTCATTCGACCTGGGAGATGGTAGAATTGTAACCCTGGAAACAGGAAAATTAGCTAAGCAAGCAGATGGTGCAGTAGTTGTAAAATTAGGAGCAACGATGATCTTAGCTACTGTAGTAAGTAATAAAGATGCTAAAGAAGGTGTTGATTTTTTACCTTTAACGGTAGATTATCAAGAAAAATATGCGGCTACAGGCCGTTTCCCTGGTGGTTTCTTCCGTCGTGAAGCAAAATTATCTGATTATGAAGTATTAATTAGCCGTATTGTTGATAGAGCAATGCGTCCTCAATTTCCGGATGATTATCATGCTGACACACAAATTATGTTGTCATTGATCTCTTCCGATAAAAAAACAATGCCTGATGCATTAGTAGGATTAGCAGCTTGTGCAGCAGTTGCTGTATCAGACATTCCTTTCAACGGAATTATCTCTGAAGTACGTGTAGCAAAAATTGATGGTAAATTATGTATCAATCCTGATGCCGATGTATTACATACTGCAACACTGGAAATGATCGTTGCAGCTACTGAAACTGATATCTCCATGGTAGAAGGTGAAATGAGCGAAGTTAGCGAAGCAGAAATGTTAGAAGCTATTAAATTTGCTCATGAAGCTATTAAAGTTCAGATCAAAGCTATTAAAGAATTTGCTGTGAAAGCAGGTTTAAAAACCAAACGTGAATATTGCCACGAAAATAATGACGCTGATCTAAAAGCGGCGGTTTCTAAAGCAACTTACGATAAGGTTTACGCAGTTGCCAAACAAGGTAACCCAAATAAAAATGAGCGTAAAGTAAACTTTAAAGCTATTTTAACGGAATACAAAGCAACTTTCACTCCTGAAGAATTAAAAGAGAAAGAAGCGTTGATCAACAAATATTATCATGATGTAGAATACGATGCAGTTCGTCAGGCTACATTAGATACACAAATTCGTTTAGATGGTCGTAAAACTAACCAGATCCGTCCTATCTGGAGTGAAGTAAGTTACTTACCAGCAGCTCATGGTTCAGCTATCTTCCAACGTGGAGAAACTCAATCGTTAACTACAGTTACTTTAGGCACTGGAAAAGATGCACAATTAATTGATGGCGCATTTTACCGTGGTGAAACAAAATTCATTTTACATTATAACTTCCCTGGTTTCTCAACCGGTGAAGCAAAACCAAACCGTGGTGTAGGTCGTAGAGAAGTTGGACATGGTAATTTAGCAATGCGTGCATTATCTAAAGTTGTTCCAACAGATACGCCTTATACAGTTCGTGTGGTTTCTGATATTTTAGAATCAAACGGTTCTTCATCTATGGCTACAGTTTGTGCTGGTACATTAGCTTTAATGGATGCAGGTGTTAAGATCGCAAAACCGGTTACAGGTATTGCCATGGGTTTAATTACGTCAGCAGATAACAGCAGTTATGCAATTTTATCTGATATCCTGGGTGATGAAGATCATTTAGGTGATATGGATTTCAAGATCTGTGGAACTAAAGATGGTATCACTGCCGTACAAATGGATCTAAAAGTAAATGGCTTACCATATGAAGTAATGGAAAAAGCGTTAGCGCAAGCACGTGAAGGCCGTTTACACATCATGGGCGAGATCATGAAAACGATTGATGCTCCTCGTGCTGATTATAACGAAAACGTACCTCGTTTTGAAGTGATCATTATTCCTCAGGAATTTATTGGTGCTATCATCGGACCTGGAGGAAAAGTAATTCAGGATATCCAAAAGAAAACAGGTGCTACCATTTCAATTACTGAAGTTGATAACAGCGGACGTGTTGAGATCTTTGCAGAAAAATTAGAAGATCTGAAAGCAGCAGTTGCACGTATCAAAGCTATTGTAGCTATTCCTGAAGTTGGAGAAACTTACGAAGCCAAAGTAAAATCAATTATGCCTTATGGTGCATTTGTTGAGTTTATGCCAGGTAAAGAAGGTTTGTTACATATCAGCGAGTACGACTGGAAACGCATTGAATCGTTAAATGGTTTAGTGAACGAAGGTGATGTGATCAGTGTGAAATATATTGGAACAGATCCTAAGAACGGTAAAGCAAAACTATCACGTAAAGCAACTATGCCTAAGCCTGAAAATGCTCCGGCAGAAGAAAACAAAGCTTAGTATTAACTAACTGTTACACTGAGCGGAGTCGAAGTGTAGACAATATAAATATAAAAAGCCATTCTCGTTGAGGATGGCTTTTTTTGATTTCCTTACATTTGTAATCCATGCATATTCGAATGCAGTTTACGGTTGATCGAATTGAGAAGATTCACAAACTTATTTCACTACTTTTATATATAATAATTAATGTACATGAATAACAATAACGATTTCGAAGTAATAATTATTGGCGGTAGCTACGCAGGCTTGTCGGCTGCTATGGCGCTTGGTCGCTCTTTAAGGAGGGTTTTAATTATTGATAGCGGTTTGCCCTGTAACAGGCAAACACCATACTCCCACAATTTTATTACTCAAGACGGGGCAACGCCCTTCGCAATAGCACAAAAAGCCAAAGAGCAGGTTTTAAATTACAGCACGGTGATTTTTTTAAACGGGCTTGTGACTAAAACTAGAAAAAACGAAGGTGGTTTTACAATTAAAACGCAAGCAGGAGAAGAGTTTAAATCCAGGAAGCTGATTTTAGCTACCGGAGTAAAAGATGTAATGCCCGCCATCAAAGGGTTTTACGAATGCTGGGGAATATCTGTGGTTCATTGCCCGTATTGCCACGGATATGAGTTCAGAAATAAGAAAACGGGAATTATGGCGAATGGAGAACGCGCTTTTCATCTAGCTTCGCTGGTCAATAATCTTACAAATGATATTCAAATATTTACATCCGGCAAGCCTGATTTTTCTACGGAGCAGATTACAAAACTTAACAATCAAAAAATTAAGATCATAGAAACTTCTATTTCTGAAATTGAACACGAAAATGGTAGTTTGAAAAGTATCGTTTTAAATAACGGCCATAAAGAAGTGTTTAATGTATTATATGCTGCCATACCTTTTCAGCATACTTCAGATATTTCACTTTCCTTAGGATGCGAGTTCACTGAAATGGGACACGTTAAAGTTGATATGTTCCAAAAAACAACCGTTAATGATGTATTTGCCTGCGGGGATAATTCAAGCATGATGCGTTCAGTTGCGTATGCAGTCTCTACAGGTAATATTACTGGAGCTATGGTTAACAAAGAACTGACAGAGGCAGATTTTAACTAATTCTATTTGGATTGTTACTGAGTTACGGGCAGGTTTTGTTTTAGTAATAGTATATTTGAATTAATCTAATATTGAAATACAGTTATCAACTATGGAAACCACTAAAGAATTAAAGCTCGCAGTATTAATTGACGCTGATAACGTGCCATACGCCAACGTAAAAGAAATGTTTGAGGAGATCGCTAAATACGGAACCCCAACCTTTAAACGCATTTATGCAGATTGGACAAAACCCACTGTATCGGGATGGAAAAAAGTATTGTTGGAAAATGCCATTACACCCATTCAGCAATACAGTTATTCTACCGGTAAAAATGCTTCAGATAGTGCGCTCATTATTGATGCCATGGATATTTTATATACAGGTAAAGTAGATGGATTCTGCATTGTATCAAGCGATAGTGATTTTACCAGATTAGCTACAAGATTAAGAGAAGCTGGTATGAAAGTAATTGGTATTGGCGAAAAGAAAACGTTGAATCCCTTTATTACCGCTTGTGATAAATTCATTTATATCGAAATCCTTAAATCGGAAAAAGTAGAAAAAGAAGATACGGTTCAAACAAAAATATCTAAACCAAATCAACAAACTAAACAGCCATTGAATAAAATAGATCCCGAGATCATTAAATTATTTACTGCCAGTATCAACGATCTGGCGGATGAAGAAGGTTGGGCATTTTTGGGCGAGCTTGGAAATTTAATGCTTAAGAAAAAACCTGATTTTGACCCAAGGAATTATGGCTTTCCAAAAATGTTACCGCTGATCAGAAGCATAAATAAATTTCAGATCGATGAACGTGAGACAGGGAAAAGCCATTTAAAGCATATTTATATCAGGCTCAAATCGAATAATTAATTTTAATTAGATTATATCCGGTTTTTCAAAAACTCTCCCACATACCTATTAAATTCTTCCGGCTGCTCAAGGTTGGATAAATGTCCTGCCTCATCAATGATCTTTAATTCAGAATTCTTAATGCCTTTGTGCATCACCTCCGATTTTTCTACAGGTGTTAATTCGTCTTCTTTTCCACATATAATAAGAGTGGGAATATGAATTTTATCTAAAGCTGAGCAGGTTTCATAGCGTTCTGCTAAAGCAGTCAGTCCACCGGTAATTGTTTTTGCGGGGTTTAGCATCACAATTTTTGTGATGCGTTTAACAAGTTCGTTTTTTGTTTCAAATGTGTTTTTACAAAAGGCCTTTTTTATAAAACCTTCGCCAAAACTGGAGATACCTTCATTTTTTACCTGTTCTATCGTTTTGTACCGGTTTTCTTTTGCTTCGGGTGTATCGGCGCCACATTGGGTATCCGCCAGTATCAGCGCTGAAAACCTTCCGGGAAATCGTTTAACGGCATTAAGGGCAATATAACCACCCATTGATAAGCCGCAGATGATTGCTTTGCTTATGTTTAATACATCCATCAATTTTATCAGATCCTCGGCAAAGCCAACTATGCTGCCCAAGTTATCGTTATTCACTGACTTACCAAAGCCATTAATGTCATAAGCAATAACACGATGTGATGCTTTGAGGAATTCCATTTGAGGCATCCACATACTTTTGTCAAACGGAAAGCCGTGAATAAAAATAACAGGCTCCTTACCTTCGCCCACATCGTCGTAGCTAAACGTATTATCTCCTGTATCAATAATCAAATTGTATCCTGTTGTACGATTTTCCATATTCTGTTTTTTTGTAAAGTATATTCTTAATATATCATAAACTTGTACCAGAAAAAAGCCACAGGCATATAAATTGCCTAAATTTGGCCATGGCAAATTTCCAGGAGATCATAAATTCAGATAAACCGGTTTTGGTAGATTTTTCGGCTGAGTGGTGCGGCCCATGTAAAGCGATGGCTCCTATTTTAGAACAGCTAAAACAAATGGTGGGAGATAAAGCCACGATCATCAAAATAGACGTTGATAAGAATCCTAATGCATCTGCTGCGTACAACATTAAGGGCGTTCCAACGCTGATCATATTTAAGAATGGCGAAGTTAAATGGCGCCAATCAGGAGTTGTGCAGGCAGCCCAATTAAAAGTATTAATTGAACAAAACACTTAAAACTAATTTATGTTTGCAGACTCTATAGTCCCTTTATTATCATTAATTGCATTGGAAGTCATCCTGGGGATCGATAATATTATTTTTATTTCTATACTGGCGGATAAGTTGCCGGAAGAACAAAGAAATAAGCTAAGATACTGGGGACTTGGTTTGGCCATGGTTCTTCGTTTAGGCTTATTAGCTATAATATCCTGGATCTTAAAATTAGATCAAACGCTTTTTACGGTATTTAATATTCCTATTTCAGGAAAAGGATTGATTTTATTTGGCGGAGGATTGTTCCTGTTATATAAAAGTACCCGCGAAATTTATTTGAAAAGTGAAAAAGGAAGAGATGATGTTCCAGAAGTGTCGATGAGAAAAAGTTTTATGAAATTATTAGCAGAGATCATTGTGCTGGATCTTGTTTTTTCTATTGATTCCATCATTACCGCTGTGGGCATGGTAGATGAATTATGGATCATGTATGTGGCCGTAGTTGTGGCTGTAACCATCATGTTATTTGCATCCAAACCCATCAGTAATTTTATAACCAAACATCCGTCCTTTAAAATACTGGCACTCTGTTTTTTAATGATCATTGGATTATCTTTGGTGGCAGAAGGATTGCATTTTAAGATCCCGAAAGGCTATATTTATTTTTCGATGGGATTTGCATTTTTGGTAGACTTTATACAAATGAAAACCATCAAACAAAAATAGGATCATACTATTTTAAAACACAGTATGCCGGTTAACGCTTTTTAAGATCCCTTTGTTTAGCATCCATGCCGCTTGTAAAATTGCCTGATGTTTAAATAACTTATGAACAGGATGTTAAGTTCTTACAAACAGGTTGTAAACATGTTATTAGTTATTTATGGGGAAAATTATCCACACTAAAATACACTGTACCAATGATTTGAAAGATTTTTTTCAAAAACTTGAAACCAATCAATCGACGAATTTTTCATATAAATAGGTTTTAGATTTCGATGAACGATTCTGTATAATTTCCGTAGCGTATAAATAGTATTAAATTTAAGTTTTTAAACTAAACTTTAATTTTATATGAAATCTATCAAAATCCCCTTTTTAGGCCTGATGTTGCTTGGCTCTGTTACATTAGATGCACAGGTAGCACCATCACAAGTTAAGTACAGACGAAGCTCGCTTCATATGATCATGTTGGATGATAAAGGATTGGTTAACGCTGATCTGATCAAAAAAACATTCAAAGGAATGCCGATTCCGGAAAAATTCAATGACCATTCATTGAAAGACCGAAGTTTTGACCCTGCTGCTATTGTTATTACAGATGATGATCGTAAAGAACCAGCTAAAAAGGACAGCAAAGCAGGTACATTTGCTAAAGGTTTGGCAAGTAGTTCTACCGGTGGTTTAGCAGATACTACCAACACAAGAGATCTGCCTATTAAATTTGATAAATATTTTACAACAAACGACATTGCTAAAAACTTAGTAGCAAAATGGTTCAACAGATCCGCTAAAGGAACGTTTGATATGAAAATGATCGGAGAAAGAGGATCTTATGACGCGTCTGCTTTGGATATCGCAACTGCAAAATCAAGTAAGAGAGGTCTTTCTGCCGTTTCGGATGCGGGTGTCGAATTGATCGGTAACACATTTGTTGTTATTACACGTTTCAATTATATCAGCATGGAAGAATTAGCTGCTACTGCTAAAAAAGCAGGCGCAGTTGCCGGAAAGATCGGTGGTGCATTAGCTTCAAAAGCAGGTGGTAACTCGGGAGCTGCAACAAATCTTGCAGGTAGAGCAGGTGATGCTGCCTTAGATCAGGCAAAAGGATATGTGGTACAAACTACTTCTTATTTATATAAATTGGTTTGGAATGATTCAATCGAAGCTGTTTTTTATCAGGATTACTGGATCGACGAAAGTTCTTTTGATGCAAAGAAAAAAGATGCGTTCGATAAATCTAACCTTTTTGCATTAGAATTAATTGGCGATGAAAAAGCAAACGCAAATGTATTGTCATCGGCTATGGTTAAAAAATCAGATGATGAACTGGTGGCAAAAGCTACTATTAATGCATTTGACGCTGTAATTGCAAAACTTCAAAAAAAATATGAAGTTTTCAGAACTAAAACCCCTTTATTTTCAGGAGAACCTATTACTGCTAAGATCGGCTTAAAAGAAGGTTTGGAAGCGGGAGATAAATTTGAGGTATTGGAGCAGGTGATGGATGAAAAAACAGGGAAAACCAAATATGAGAAAAAAGGTGTTATTAAAGTGGAAAAAGGAATGATCATGGACAATCGCTTTGGTGCTGAAGACGAACCGAAAATTGAGGGAGTAACTCCGGCAACTCCGCTCGACCGTACTACTTTCTCAGGTGGTAAAGGTTATTATTCAGGAATGCTGATCAGACAAAAATAATACGCATATTTAACGTACGGTTGCATTTTGGTATAATACTTGAAATACACCGCCGATTATTAATTAAATTAAACCAAACAATATGAAAAAAACGATCAAATCAATTATAGCAGTTGCAACCATAGTTGTATCTCTATTCTCAGTTCAAAACGCTACTGCACAGGCAGGTAATAAAGCTGATAAAGACACCAAATTATGGCGTTATGAAGTACAATGTGTTGGTGTTGGTAACGAAGGTACTAAACTGATCAAAGTATTCTCTTACTCTAAAAAAGCAGATGTTGCTATTGAGCAGGCTAAGAAAAACGCTATTCATGCTATGATCTTTCAGGGATTTAACGGAAACAGCGGTTCAGGTTGCCCAACTCAAAAACCATTAACAAACAACCCTGGTTTAGAGCAGGAAAAAGCAGAATATTTTGATTCTTTCTTTGCTGATGGTGGAAAATATGCAAAATTCGTTTCAGTATCCGGCGATGGAGCAGTTGCTGCTGAAGACAGAATGAAAGTTGGAAAAGAATACAAAGTAGGCGTTGTGGTTTCTGTAATGTATGATCTTTTAAGAAAAGATCTGGAAGCAGCTGGAATCATCAGAGGTTTGTCTTCAGGTTTCTAATAACAGTATTTACTTAAATATACTACCATGAAAAAAATAATCACGTTATTGGCTGCTTTTGTTTTAACAACAAATTTATGCCAGGCACAGCACGCTCAAAAGAACATTTCGGGAAATTATGCTAAAGAAACCGAATGTTTAGGTGTTGAAATGGATGGATCCCAAACTGTTAAAGCCTGGGGCTTTGGTAATGGAAAGATCGATGCTGTTGAACAGGCAAAAAAATCAGCAGTAAGAGATGTATTGTTTAAAGGCATCAGAAGCGGAAAAGATGAATGCAACCAAAAACCGGTTGTGAACGAAGTAAATGCTCAGGAAAAATATGAGGACTACTTCAATAAGTTTTTTGCTGATGGCGGCGCTTATACAAAATTCATCTCTATGAAAGATGAGACCATTAAAATGGGCGCAAAAGATCGTAAATCTGCTACTGATGGTACACAGTATGGTGTTGTGGTTACTGTAAACAGAGCTGAATTAAAAAAACAATTGATCACTGATAAAATTTTAAATCCTTAAAAACTAAAACAAAAAATTATATGAAAAAGATAATACTTGCATTAAGCTGTCTGTGTTTATTCGGAATGAATGTAGCATTCGGACAAGCTAAAAAACCAACTATTATGGTAGTACCAAGTGATAACTGGTGCATCAAAAATGGTTACTTCATGGAGTTTGATAACCAGGGAACAAAAGTTAAAATTCCTGATTACAAAAAAGCTTTACAGGAAAGTTCTGACCTTTTAGCCGTGATCAGCAAGATCAATGGTTTAATGGCCGACAGAGGGTTCCCTTTAAAGAACATGGAATCTGCTATCAAAACGTTAGAGTCTGAAAGTGCTGAAAATTCAATGCTTTCTTCTAAAAGTGGTGCAGCTGTGGCTGAAAACCCGGTTGACAAATTAAAGAAAGTTGCTAAAGCAGATATCATTATGCAGTTAACCTGGGTTGTTAATACAACAGGACCTAAAAAATCGATCACTTTCGTTTTACAAGGTTTAGATGCATATACTGATAAACAATGTGCTGAAGCTGGTGGAACAGGCGCTCCATCTTTCTCTGCAGAAACTCCAATTTTATTAGAAGAAGCAGTATTAGCTCATTTGGATAAATTCAACTCTTCATTACAGGCACATTTTGATGATATGTTCGCTAACGGTCGCGAGATCGTTATCCGTATCAAAAAATTTGATTCATGGGATGGTGATCTGGAAAAAGATTACGGTGGAAAAGAACTAGGTGATGCTATCGAAGAATGGTTGAAAGCTAACACTGTAAAAGGAAGATTCAGTACAACTGATGCAACTGAGAATATGATGTTGTTTGAACAAGTGCGTATTCCTTTGTTTGATGCAAATGGTGGTGCAATTGATGCCCGTGGTTTTACAAAAGGATTACAAAAATATTTAGCTGCCGCTCCGTTTACAATTGTAAATAAGCTAATGACCAAAGGTTTAGGTCAGGCAGTTATTGTATTAGGCGAAAAATAGCCCGCCTGCACTAAAGTTTCGGCGGATAAAAAACTTAAATTATAAAAAATGAAAAATATCAATAAAAAAATCGCAGCATTATTAGCCTTTATTATCTTAGGTTTTAATGGCTTTTCGCAGGCTGCTGCCGGCACGTCTAATGATATGGGACGTATTGTTTTGGCAGCTTATGTACCACAACAGGTAGATAAAATGTCGGACGCAGCAAGAACCATGTTAACAAATAAGTTAAGTCAGATCATTTCTGCAAATGGCTTAGGTGGTAGCGTTGGTAACCAACGTTTTATTATTACAGCTAACCTGGTTACTTTAACTAAAGATCTAACTGCTACAGCTCCTCCAATGACTGCACTTGGTTTAGAAGTTACTTTCTATATCGGCGACGGTATTGACGGCACTAAGTTTGCCAGTAAATCAGTTCAGGTAAAAGGTGTTGGTACTAATGAGACCAAAGCTTACATCGAGGCTATCAAACAGATCAAAACAAATGATCCGTCTTATGCAGCTTTCCTGGAAGAAGGTAAACAAAAGATCATTAAATATTATGAAGCTAAATGTGATTTCATTATTAAGGATGCAAAATCTTTAGCTGGTCAAAATCAGTTAGAAGAAGCTATTTATAAATTATCTTCTGTACCTGATGCGTGCAAAGTTTGTTATGATAAAGCCTTAGCTGCTATTGCTCCTATCTACAAACAAAAGATCGACAGAGATTGCAAGATCAAGTTAGCTGAAGCTACCAATGCATGGAACGCTAGCCAGGATGCTGACGCCGCTAATACAGCAGGTGGCATCTTAGCTTCTATCGAACCACAGGCAGCTTGTTATGGCGAAGCCAAAGCACTTTCTGCAAAAATTCAAAAACGGGTTATCGAGATCGATAAACGCGAATGGAACTACGTAATGAAAGAACAACAACAAACCAGCGAGCTTATTAAAGCTTACCGCGATGTTGGTGTAGCTTATGGTAACGGACAACCAAAATCAGTTACATACAACGTAAACGGTTGGTGGTAGTATATAATCACAAATTTTTAAAAGCCATTCTCATTTGAGGGTGGCTTTTTTATTGGTAAATTAGCTTCGTTACAAAAACAGAATGGAAATGGAAACTCAAAATGAAATAAAAAAAAGACATGGATGTGTCACTGCCTGGTTAGTGATGATGATCATCGCTAATGCACTTACTTCTGTTTTTTATCTGTTTGTGTACCTGGTAGGTTCAATGGTTAAGCAGGACCCCGAAACTAAACTCACTACTCCTCTGATATCTTTATTAGTCATTATTGGAATAGCAAATGTGTTTTTCTCTGTTTTACTCTTAAAATGGAATAAAATAGGGTTTTATGGTTTTTTGATGTCCAGTATAGGCGCATTGATTGTCAATATCTATATTGGCTTAGGTATCGGACAATCATCTATTGGGTTAATTGGTTTCGCTATTTTGTATGCGGTGTTGCAGATCAAAAGAGATGACGTCAGTGCCTGGGAAAATTTAGAATAATTTTTTGATTTGATTTATTTTATAAGCCATTTTAATTTTAAGGATGGCTTTTGTATTTTATATGTTTTAGCAGAGAGTATTTAAGTAAAACTAAATTTTTTTTTTTGTACTTTTATATTGAAATGAAAAAAACAGTATTCATAATGTTAAGTATGCCTTTTTTTTTAAAGGCACAAGTATGCTTTAATCTTGTCAACAATTTTAACACAGGTACAAATCCCCAATCCATATATACTATTGATGTTAATCACGATGGAATAACAGACCTGGTGACTCCAAATTATGCTGCAAATTCTATTTCTGTTTTGTTTGGTAATGGATTGGGTGTTTTTAATTCCGCCGTAAATTATACGGTTGGAGCTAATCCTCAATATGTTGTTAGCGCAGATTTTAATCAGGATAGCAATCCTGATCTGGCTGTATCAAACAGTAGTTCAAACAGCATATCAATACTTCATAGTAATGCAACAGGATTTTTTTCTCTTGCCACAACTCTAACCGTAAGTACCGGAGGTGGATTACAAAAAATAATTTCCAATGATTTTAACGGTGATGGAAAACCGGATCTTGCTGTGGTTGATGGGAACAACAACAAAGTATTTATTATCCTTGCAACAGGGGTTGGTACTTTTGGTAGCCCTGTGAGTTATAATGTGGGTAATACACCTGTCTCTGTGGTCAGTGGCGATTTTAATGGAGATCTAAAGGTCGATTTGGCAGTATGCAGTGTAGTTTCAAATAATGTTTCTGTATTATTTGGTAGCGGTACAGGTAGTTTTGGAACAGCCGTTAATGTATCGGTTGGATCATTTCCATATTCTATTACAACAGGAGATTTTAATAATGATGGAAAAGTAGATTTAGCTACTTCAAATAAATCTTCAGATAACGTTACAGTTTTATTAAATAATGGATCAGGAAGCTTCCCATCCTCTGCTACATATTCAGTAGGAGATTCTCCTCAAACTATCATCAGTGCTGATTTTAATCAGGATGGCTTAGCCGATATTGCTACAGCAAATCCCGCCTCAAATGATATAACTATTTTGTTAGGAAACGGCGGGGGTAGTTTTTCGGGAGGAATATATTATACAGCTGGTACAGGTCCTTGCGGATTAATAAGCGCTGATTTTGACATTGATGGAAAAATAGATATTGCAGTAAATAATTATTTTTCAAATAATATATCAATCTTTATGAATTGCAATATAATAACAGGTTTTGCAAGTATTGACAATCCATCTCAAATATTAATTTATCCAAACCCTGCCACTAACACACTTTTTATATCCGATAATAAAAATGAATTTGAAAGCTCAACTATAGCGGTTTGTAATTACTTGGGTCAAACGCTTATTAAACAGGATTTTTCAAATACGGTTGATGTATCTCAATTGTCTAAGGGTATGTATACTTTACAATTGACCACTTTGCAAAAACAATGTTTTTATACTAAATTTATAAAAGAATAAATACCTGTTCCATGAAAAAGATTTTTTTTGCATTTCTATTTTTGCCTTTTTTTTTAAAGTCGCAAAGTATTGTGGGAGGCGATACAACATCTGCAGGTATTGTATATAAAAACATAAAGGACAGTATTATTGTTACGCCGCAGGGTAACGGTTCCGGAGAAGCTGATTTTGATCTGGATTCGGATAATGTGTATGACATCAAATTTAAAATTGTAAGGAGCGTTTCACCTGGTCATACATCTGTTATTCAGCAGGTGTTTTCACTTAATAACCTGGAATTTGTATTGTTGACATCTCCTGTTAATTATGCAGATACAATAGCTTTATCCAATAATATTAATGCTTCGCTGAACTGGGGAACTTCAACCGGCGGGTTTTATTTATATAATATGTGGTATAGTGGAGGAAATACTTCGATATATGGTTCCTACATGAAATCAAATACTTATCTGGGTTTCAGAAAGATAACCGCAGTTGACACAGTGTATGGTTGGGTGTTAGTTGATGCCACTTTTAATGCTCATAACAGTATTAAAATTATGTCATGGGCCTATCAATCCAATATTACTGACCCAAACGGGATAAAAGAATGGAAGAAAAACACTATTTATGTTTATCCAAACCCTACCACTAACATTCTTCATATCTCAGATGAAACAAATGAATTCGAAAACTCAACACTGGAAGTAACAAATTATTTAGGACAAACTATTTTCAAAGAGGCTTACTCTAACGATGTTGATGTATCTCAATTACGGGCTGGTATTTATACATTAAAAATTAATGGTATGGGTAAAGAGAGCTTGTACTCAAAATTTATAAAAGAGTAATTTTCTTAAAGTACGATCAGAGTTTTTTGGATAGCTGTTTTCAGCTTTTTCTCAACCTGTACTTCATCGGCATAACTATTCCAGTTACTCACTATACCGGCAATGTGTGTAATAATGCTTTCTGCTTTTTTTACATTCATTTGTTTTGCAACTTCAAGCAGGTCTGTTTTGGTGATGTTTTTTCTTTTTCCGTTTATGCTTAATACATGCTGGCTAACCCATTCGCTGGCGGGTCGGTAAGCGTGGCATATATCATAAGCAGGAGAGAGTTTCCACACGCCGGTCTTATCCATTATAAAACTAAAGTTCTTTGTATGATCGTCGCAGTTACGCGCCATCACATTAAAAACCATTCGCCGGTATAATTGTTCAGCCTGTGGATAGGGCAGGCCAAGCATTCTCATGGTTTCAAATAATTGCTCGTAGCTGTAAGCGTTTAATTCGGTAAAATCGTAATGTTGCATAGCACAAAAACTTTGTACATGAATTTTTTCGTTTCCTTCTGCACGGTCAAATCTCCTGGTCATAAAATGCGCCCTTTCATGTTCTTCAAATAGCCTGCATTCGGTCATTTCAATACCTGCATCTTTAGCCATCAGGTAATAAGCCATTTCAACACGTCCATAACCTTTAGAAGCGCCAAACTGTTTATCCTCTACACCATCAAATTTTATGAGCCAATGGGTAAATCCTTTCGGGGCATCAGCCTGGCCGCTTCTAACTTCGTTTGTTTTGGGATTATAGGCTATAACTGCTTTGGCCCTTGCGCCGCCTGCAGACGTACCGATCTTTAAAATATCCAGTAAAGCCTTTTCCTCGTTTGGATCTAAGTTCGTACTAAAATCTTCCCTACCTGATAATATTTTGCCGGCTATGTCAACCAGGTCATTCATTTCAAGCTTACCCGACGTGCTTGACGTTTTCTGCGTTACGGGTTCAAACTCTAATGCACCCATGCCTCGTTGCCCGATAAAGCAAAGGGTTTCTACCGGGTTTAAGCTATCAGATGCTCTGCCATTTCGTGTAAGCCAGGCATTGATCAATGCATTTCCGTATTTGTCGGGTAATACATCAGCCAGTAAGCCGGGTAATCCTCTGAATGTTTTCAGGTCGCGCAGATCATTAAATGTATATATTCTTTTATTGGCCTGTTCTATAGGCATTTTAACAGGAGCAAGGTCCCACTTGTTTTTAAAAAATGAGCTGTCATATTCAAACGAGCCAACACCTGTATCCGAGTCCCAGGCAATGGCTCCCACACGTTGATCCCAGATATGTATAAAAGCTGTTGTTATCATTACCAGTCGGATTGAGTTCGTTTAGTTGATGTTTTTGTTTTTGAGGCCCTTTTGCGTTTTGCTTGTTCAAGTTCTGCCAGCTGAATAGGACTTAACTGTTGCTGAATTTCAAACTCCTTTAAAACATGCAAAAGATCTAAAGCTCTTAGTAGTTGAATAAATGTGATGATGTTTGCTCGCTTTCCTTTTTCAAACTCTACTAAAGTGGAACGGTTAATTCCGGCTTCAGTAGCCAATTGGCTTTGAGTTTTATTTTGCTCCAGGCGATGATGTTTAATAAAAGCGCTGATCGTTTCCACAATAGCATTATCGCTCATCGCATTGATATGTTTGTTGGCTTTATCCATCATTATGTTAATTTATATCGCTTAATGTTGGTTATGTGCAACAAATATACGATTAATTTTTGAATACACAGTTAGTTTCAAATTATTCTTATTATAAAGTGTGGCCACTGTTCCGTATTTAATATGTATGTTTCTATTGATCCTGAAATCCTTTTTTATTGACCATTCCTGTTTAAAAACTATTCCTTTTATCAACAAAAAGCCAGCAAATAAATATTTACCTTGATCTGGTATTAAATAACAACTATGAAACGTATTGCATTTATATTAGTAAACTCATTTATAGCTTTTCAATCCTTTGCTCAAAAATCTCCCTGCGAAAGTGATTCTGTATATCGTCAGTTCGATTTCTGGATCGGCAACTGGGAAGTGTATGACCTTAAGAACAACAAGGCAGGCGATAGTAAGATCAGTTCTATCCTAAATAGTTGCATTATTCTGGAAGAGTGGACCAGTGCCAATAAACAAAACGGCATTACGTATGCCGGCAAAAGTTTTAATACTTACAATGCGGCTACCAAACAATGGCAGCAAACCTGGGTAGATAATATTGGAGGATCGAACGAATATTTAACCGGAAAATTTGATGAGAATAAAATTGAATTTACAACTGCTCCTTTTAAATTATCAGGAGATACGATGGCTGTAAGACGTTTAACCTTTTATAACCAAAGCTCCGAAAAAGTCCGCCAGCATGGCGAGATCTCAAAAAACAATGGTAAGTGGAGAACCGAATATGATCTGGATTACCGCAGAAAGCGCAGTAATATGGATTCGGATAAGGACCTGATGGCGCAATATAATTTGTTGAATACGCATTTTAAGAATAATGAAATGGACAGGATCGCTGAATTGTATTCAGATTCAGCCCGTATTATCGGATCAAAGCTGGAAGTAAAAGGAAAAGACGCTATCGTAGCGTATTGGCATCAGCTACAGGATAACGGTGTTACCTGGGAACAGGAAATAACATCGCTAGATATTAATAATGGTACCGCACTTCAAACCGGTATCTCTAAATTAGTATACACTCAAAAAAGAGAAAAAATCACTTCCAATGTGAGGTACACTCTTTTCTGGAAAAAAAATAATGTTGGTGTATGGAAGATCCACTTTTACCATTACTCCAATTTATAGTACCATGCTGGAACTGAATTTCGATCCCTTTCCTGTTTTAGAAACAGAACGACTTGTTTTAAGAAGGCCAACCTTAGAAGATGCACAGGATTATTTTGCCTTAAGAAGCAATGTAGATGCCATGAAGCATATAGCAAAACCTATTCAGACAACCATTGAAGAAACAAAGAGCCTTATTTATAAGATCAATGAGATGATCAACTTTAATGATGGCATAGGCTGGGCGGTTTGTTTTAAGCACGATCGAAAAATGATCGGCAGTGTTTCTTTTCATCGGGTCGAAAAAGAACATTACCGTGCCGAAATTGGATATATGCTGCATCCCGATCATTGGAAACAAGGGATTATAAGCGAAGCTGTAGGTGCATTGATCGATTATGGTTTCAATGCATTAAAATTGCACTCTATTGAAGCGCACATCGATCCTGCCAATATGGGTTCTGAAAAAGTATTACAGAAATTTAATTTTGTAAAAGAGGCTTATTATAAAGAGAATTATTTTTATGCCGGACAATTCCTGGATACCGCTGTTTATTCGTTGGTTAATCGCTCCTCTCAATAATCAATCTGTTTGAAAAAGAACTCAAATAATTCAGATGAAAAAAGTGGCTTACATCCCCGTAACAAACATCGTTCACGCTACAATTTTGATGAATTAATAAAGGCTTGCTCTGAGCTAAGGCAATTTGTTTACATCAATCAATTCAATGTTGAAACGATCGATTTTACAAATGCAGAAGCCGTCAAAACATTGAATCGTGCTTTATTAAAACAATTCTATCACATCGATCACTGGGATATTCCTCAAAACTATTTATGTCCGCCAATACCGGGCAGAGCAGATCACATTCATAACCTGGCCGATGTATTAAGTTTGAGTAACGGTGGCATTGTTCCTAAGGGAAAATCGGTTACTGCATTGGATATTGGAACCGGTGCCAATTGCATTTACCCTTTGTTGGGGTATCAGGAATACGGCTGGTCTTTTATAGTTTCCGATTGCGATTCGCTTGCTATCAAAGTAGCAAAGCAAATTATAGAGTCTAATGCTTTATCTAAATCAATAGAATGTCGTTTTCAGCCAAACCCATCTTTCATTTTCAAAGGCATCATCAAGCCAAATGAGTTTATTGATATTACGATGTGTAATCCTCCTTTTCATGCATCCGCTGCCGAAGCACAAAGTGGTTCTCATAAAAAATGGAAGAACCTGGGCTATAAAAAAACAGAAAAACCTGTTCTTAATTTTGGAGGACAAACCAACGAACTCTGGTGTAAAGGTGGAGAAGTAGGTTTTATTTCAAAGATGATAGAAGAAAGCGTTGACTTTAAAGAACAGTGTTTATGGTTTACCAGCCTGGTTTCAAAAAGCGAAAATTTGCCGGTTATTTATGCAGCCTTAAAAAGAGTAGGGACAGTTACTGTAAAAACCATCAGTATGTCGCAAGGCAATAAGATCAGCCGAATTGTTTGCTGGACCTTTTTAACTGAAACGCAACACATTCAATGGAGCTTAAAACGATGGAGATCTTAATTAAGATAAAATGGCGATACAAACAATAACATTAGAACAGGAATTTAAAGCAGATACAAAAATAGTGTACGAACAATTCCTGGATCTTAGAAAATACGGGACCCATCATCCGGTAATGACAGATGTAAAAATTGTTTCAGATAACACTACTGAATATGTTGAGTATGAAATAGATGAAGTTGTTCCTGTGATTGGTTTCATAAAGATGTATCCCAACTACAGGGCTAAAGTATTTGAAGTTGAAAAGTACAAACACTTGCAATATACTTCACAGGTAAAGCCAACTATTTTTTTGAAGATCGATATTTTATTTGCCGAAAGTGCCGGTACAACAAAAGTAACCGAAACTATTTCGGTTACAGGTAATAAAATAATAACATCAATGTTCTTAGGGATTCTCAAAAAAGCGCATTTGAAATTATTTAATAATTTGAATGATAGTTTGTCGGTTTAAGTTAAACACCACTCTTAAATTTTACATTCGTCATGCTGAACTTGATTCAGCATCTCTAATAGCTCTTAATAAAGAGTAAGGGATCCTGAATCAAGTTCAGGATGACTACACGGGGTTCTAACCTCGTAGAAATTCTGTAATTAACAAACGTCTTTTGAATACTAAGAGGTAATACGGGTTATAGTTTTGACTTTTTTTATTAAGATTGTAGCTGGCACTAAAATTATTACCTTGACCTCGATCAGATATATTATTCCGCTTTTATGTTTTTCTTTTTTGATCGTTAACTGCAATCAAACAGAAGGCGCTGATATGGGTAAAACTTATCAGCCACCACAAAAGCCGGTCGTTCAATCAAGGGTCGATTCGGTTAAATATAAAACCGAGATCTATAGCCTGGATACGATGTTTACCAAGCTTTATAATGCAAATGCCTTTAACGGAAATGTATTAATAGCCCGCGGAAAGAATATCATCTATCAAAAGTCATTTGGATATGGCATTAAAGAAAAAAACATACTGCTCAACGATTCGTCTTTGTTTCAACTGGCATCCGTTTCAAAGGTCATTACCGGCGTAGCTACTTTGTTGTTGCATGAGCAAGGCAAACTAAAACTGGAAACAAAAGTTTGTGATATTTTAGATAGCTTTCCCTATAAAACGGTTACGGTAAAACATTTGTTATCTCACCGTTCAGGGCTTCCTAACTACACCTACTTTTGCGGAGAGTTTTTAACGGATTCTGTTCGCAGCTTAAGTAACCAGCATATGTTGGATATCATGATCCAGCACAAGCCTAAAGCCTGGTTAAGTCCTGGTGTCCGTTTTAACTACTGCAATACCAATTTTGCCTTACTGGCTCTTATCATCGAAAAGGTTTCACAAAAAAGTTATTCCACCTTTTTAAAAGAAGAATTATTTAAACCCTTAGGAATGAATCATAGTTATACAGCCTTAAATATCGATAGTACTAAAGAACACTTAACTCACGGTTATACCATGAATTATGGTTGGGTAGCAAACGATCGTTATGATGGTGTGTTGGGCGATAAAGGAGTTTATACAACTACTTACGACCTGTTCTTATTAAGCACCGCTTTGTATCAGCATACTTTATTAGATCCCAAAACACAAGCGCTGGCATACACACCGCACAGCCCCGAAAAAAAATTAAGCAACTACGGTTTTGGCTGGAGAATGAAAGGTATGAACGATCCAGGTAAAGAAGTGTTTCATAATGGTTGGTGGCACGGTTACCGTACCTCTTTTCACCGTCGGTTAAAAGATAGTTTAACCATTATTGTTTTAAGCAACCGTTTAAATAAAAGTGTTTACAACACCTGGCGAATTTATAGCGCTATTGACGGACCAAAAGCTATAACCGGTAAACAGGAAGCGGAGGAAGAGTAGTTTTCAGGTTTAAGTATTTTTTGGGCGCGTTCGGCGGTAGCCGAACCGGGCTGTCACTGCAATCTTTTTTTGTTTCACAAAAAAAGGATTTCCGTTTGTATCCCTCGCGCGCTACAATTTTCAAAACCGGAGCTTACACTTCAAATGTTACCGTAAACCCCGCGTGAGGGATTGTCGCGGAAATCCTTTTTTAAGGAACGAAAAAAAGATTGCAGCAAAAGCCCGGTCCGGCTCCCGCCGGACACGCCCAAATTCTAAACATTCCAAATAAAATCCCTATCTTTGCGGCATCGTAAAGATCGCTGATATTGAACTGGGAGAATTTCCTCTATTACTTGCCCCCATGGAGGATGTAAGCGATCCACCGTTTCGTTATGTTTGTAAAAAGTATGGTGCCGATCTTATGTACACTGAGTTTATCAGTAGCGAAGGGTTGATCCGTGATGCCATTAAAAGCCGTAAAAAGCTGGATATTTTTGATTATGAGAAACCAATTGGCATTCAGATCTTTGGTGGCGATGAAGAAGCCATGGCTATGTCTGCAAAAATTGTTGATGCCACACAACCTGATCTGTTGGATATTAATTTTGGATGTCCTGTAAAAAAAGTAGTTTGCAAAGGAGCAGGAGCAGGGGTTTTAAAGGATGTGGATCTGATGGTTCGCTTAACGAAAGCCGTTGTAAAATCAACCAATTTGCCTGTAACTGTTAAAACCCGTTTAGGTTGGGATGATAGCATGATCAATATTATGGAAGTGGCAGAGCGTTTGCAGGATGTTGGGATCAAAGCTTTAACGGTTCATGGCCGTACACGTGCTCAAATGTATAAAGGTTCGGCAAACTGGGAACCAATTGCTGCCGTTAAAAATAACCCGCGTATGCACATTCCCATTTTTGGAAATGGTGATATTACAACACCTGAAAAAGCGCTGGAGTATAGAGACAAATATGGTTTGGATGGCATGATGATAGGTCGTGCCAGCATTGGTTATCCATGGATCTTTAACGAGATCAAACATTATTTTAAAACCGGAGGGCATTTGCCAAAACCAACTATAGAGAACAGGGTAGAAGTAGCACTGGCTCATTTTGACAAATCTATTGAATGGAAAGGGCCTAAATTAGGGGTTTTTGAGATGCGCCCGCATTATACCAATTATTTCAGAGGTATCGATCATTTTAAGGATACCCGAATGAAACTGGTTACTACTGATAATATTGAGGAGATCAGGGAAACCTTATTATCTATTCCTGAGAAGTTCAACACAGTTTCCGTTTAAATAACCTAATGCCTATTTAACACCATTCCGGGTTTTATCACATTCATTTTTTGCCTTTAATCTTTCCTTTTTTCGCTTTCGTATAATATTCAAATCATTTAATTGATATATCAACTAAATTTGAATTCAAATAGGAATATTTATGGAAAAGTTAGATTCGGTACTCTTTTATTATATCGAAAAGGCTATTAAAACCTACCGCCAGTTTGCACAACGCGAACTTAAGAATGCAGGCCTTACCATCACGGTTGACCAATGGTTAACACTCAATTGCCTGTTCGAAAACCCCGATATATCGCAGAAAGAACTGGCGGAAAAAGTGTTTAAGGATACGGCTTCTATTACCCGTATCATCGAATTACTGGTAAAATCAAAATATTTAAAAAGAACTGTTAACAAAGAAGACAGAAGAAAATCGAATTTAAGTATTACCGAATTGGGACAGGAAACAATTGCTGCGGCTTCAGTAATTGTTGAGAAATACAGGAACGCCGCTTTAAAAGGCATTGGCATTGCTAAAGAGGATCATGTAAAAGCTGTTATGAAAACTATCATTACTAATTGTCAATAAGTAATGTACCAGTTATTAAATATCTGTTTAAAAGGAATTTTTTTGATTCTCGGCTTAGCCTGTTCTGTCCAGCTAAAAGCACAGTACGCTTTATCAGGAAAATTAAGTAATGCAGATCAAAGACCGGTTGTTGATGCTATAGTGCAATTATTAAAAAGTTCTGACTCTTCTTTAGTGAAGAATGAATTCACAGATGATAAAGGCAATTTTAGTTTTAGCGATGTTAGATCAAATACATATTTCATACAGGTTAATGTAATTGGCAGTAAGCCATTTATTTCGCAGCCAATTGACTTAAATGCTTCGTTGGTATTACCGGCATTTGCGCTCCAAAAATCAGAAGTTGAATTAAAGGAAGTAGCCGTTGTAGCCCGTAAAAATTACATTGAACGCGAAAAAGGAAAAATGATCCTGAATGTAGAGAACAGTATCAACGCTACCGGTTCATCGGCTTTTGAGTTAATTGAAAAAGCGCCGGGAGTAAGAGTTGATAATAATGATAATGTAAGCTACAATGGTAAAACTGGAGTCGCCATTTGGGTTGATGGAAAACCAACTCCCATGACAGGAGCAGATCTTGCTAATTATTTAAGGGGGATTCCTTCTTCATCTATCGAAAAAATAGAGATGATCGCTAATCCTTCTTCTAAATATGATGCTGCAGGTTCCTCCATCATTAATATCAAAATGAAAAAGGATAAACGTATTGGTACTAATGGGAGCATTTCAACTTCATACGGACAAGGGATTTACATGAAGAATAACAATAGCATTAATTTAAATCACCGGAATAAAAAAGTAAGTGTGTTTGCTAATTACAGTTATGCTTACCGCGAAGCCTTCTCGCATTTAAAATTAGATAGAGAATTTTATCAAAAAGATACTTTTCTGGGTGCGTACAAGCAAAACAACTACTTGAAATTTGATTTCAGTAATCACATTGTTCGCGCTGGAATGGATTATTACGCTAATTCAAAAAACACCTTTGGATTTGTAGTAAACGGCATCAGTAACAAATTCAATCCCACAGGTAATAATGTATCAACTGTATACGATCAAAACTATAACAACTCGTCTTACTTTTATACTACAAATCACTCAAAGGATCACTGGTATAATTATTCAGCAAATTTAAATTACAAACACAACTTTGATTCATTAGGTACTGAACTTACAACCGACCTCGACTATGTGCGTTTTGGAAATAACACCATACAAAAATTCGAAACGCGGTATTATGATATGAATAATGTTGAATACCAGAACCCCTATTTATTGTATGGAGACGTTAATGGAGGACTAAATATTTATTCCATAAAAAATGATTTTGTGAAAAAAATTAAGAATGAGATCAGGCTTGAGGCAGGTGAAAAATCGAGTTATGTGGTGGCGGATAATAAGCTGGATTTTTATAACAGAAGCAATGAACAGAATTTGTTTGATTCAACAAAAAGTAATCATTTCATTTATACAGAGAATATCAATGCTTTATACGTTAACGCATCCAAAGACTTTAAAAAATGGAGTGTTCAGCTAGGGCTTAGGGGAGAGCAGACCTATGTAACAGGTAATCAATTGGTAAATAATACTTCTTTTATCAATCATTATATTCAATTATTTCCAAGTGCATTTATTGGTTATTCTGTAAATGATAAACATGGGTTGGAATTAAATTATAGTCGCCGTATTACCAGGCCGGGTTATGATCAGTTAAATCCCTTTAAATTTTATATTGATCCTACAACCTACAAGGAAGGTAATCCTTATTTAAAACCACAAACGATAGAGTCGGTTGAGTTTGCACATGTATTTAAACAAAAAATATTTACAAAGATCGGTTTTTCAAGAACAAATAAAAACATTGCCGAAGTGATTGCACCATCTGCTACTGAACCAAAAATAACGGTTCAAACCAATGTTAACATGACAAGAGTAGATGAGTTTTATGCCAATTGCAGCTTACCCATTGATGTTACCAAATGGTGGCATATCAGTAACGAGTTTTACGCTTTCTATGCCATGTATACCGGCAATATTGCCAATACCAACATTCAAAACCTGGGCAATGTGAATTTAAATATCAATACAACCAACACTTTTAATTTTACATCCAATTTTTCGGGAGAGTTAAGCTTTGCCTATAAAACCAGAGAGTATTATGCCTACGACGTCATTGATCCTATCTGGTTCTTTAATGCAGGATTGCAACACAAATTATGGAACAATAAAGCAACGGTTAAATTAAATTACACGGATGTGTTATATACTAATCGGATAACAGCAAATGTGACGTTCACTGATTACAAGGAACACTTTGTAGTTACAAGAGACTCTAGAGTTATTACCCTGGCATTTACCTATAAGTTTGGTAAAAGTACTGTGCCGGGTTCAAAAAGAAGACAAGGGGGTGCGGATGATATTAAACAACGCGCCGGTGGAAATGTAGGTTGATAGTTTATTTCCAACGGTTTTAATTTGGTTAGCACCTCCCTTGTTTTTTGTTTTATTCCAACTGGTTATTTAATTATTTGGGCGTGCCGGCGCGAAGTACAGGCGCCGTCGGGCTGGCCCGCTTCAATCTTTTTGAAAAGAGACAGCAAAAAGGATTTCCGCTCGCATCCCTCACGCAAAAAAATAAAACTTTATAACGAACTCAACTGCTCCTCCAACGTTTTAATTTTAAACAAAGCATCGCTTTCTTTCTTACGTTCTACTTCAATTACTTCGGGCTTGGCATTGGCTACAAATTTCTCGTTCGATAATTTGATCTGTACTGATTTCAGGAAACCTTTGTTGTAATCCAGTTCTTTGGTTAAACGTTCGATCTCATCTTCCTTATTTAAGTTTTGTGCTAAAGGAATATAAAACTCAGTTGTTTTGATCTGGAAAGAGAATGCACCTTCTACTTTTTCTTTGGTATATGAGAACGCAGATAAGTTTGCGAGCTTAATAATTGTATTATCAAAATATGAGCGCGTTGCATCCGATTTTTCGATCACCTCTAATTTTTCTTTAGGTGATAATTGTTTTTGCGCACGAACGTTACGCACCATTGCAACCAATTCTTTCGAAACTTCGAATTCAGCTAACTGTTTTTTATCTAAGTCCGATTTCACTGTTGGCCATTCAGCAACAATGATACAATCTTTTGCATCGCGCTCCTTAATTAAATGCCAGATCTCTTCGGTGATAAAAGGCATCCATGGGTGCATAATTTTTAATAATGATCCCAAGTAACCAATGGTTGCATCATAAGTAGCTTTATCAATCGGTTGTGCTTTACCGTCAATAAAGTCAGGTTTAATAGCTTCTAAATACCAGGCACAGAAATCGTCCCAAACTAATTTATAGGTTGTCATTAAGGCATCACTCATTCGGTATTTTGAATAATGATCATTAATGATCTCTAATTGCTCGGATAATTTATTATCGAACCAGGTAATGGCAGCTTTTTGTGCATCTGATTGAACGGTGGCTGAGGCACTCGAAGCCACTTCAAATCCTTTGATCAAACGAAACGCATTCCAAACTTTATTAGCAAAATTTCTACCTTGTTCACAGTAACTTTCATCAAACATTAAGTCGTTACCGGCAGGTGAACATAATAACATACCAACACGTACGCCATCTGCACCATATTTTTCGATCAGGTCGAGTGGGTCAGGGGAGTTCCCTAAACTCTTGCTCATTTTGCGCCCTAATTTATCACGTACAATACCTGTTAAGTATACGTTACTGAAAGGTTTTTCGCCCATCCATTCATAACCGGCAATGGCCATACGTGCCACCCAGAAAAATAAAATTTCAGGTGCAGTAACTAAATCATTGGTTGGATAATAATACTTCAGATCTTCATTTGCATTTTCTTTTCCGTTTCTGATAACCGCCGGATCAAAAACGGTAATTGGCCATAACCAGGATGAGAACCATGTATCCAATACATCTTCATCTTGCTTAACGTTATCCGTTTTTAATAAAGCAATGGCTTCTTCTTTTGTTTTAGCAACAACTGTATTTCCTTTGTCATCATACCATGCCGGAATACGTTGTCCCCACCATAACTGACGGCTAATGCACCAATCGTGTACATTTTCCATCCAGTGTTTGTAGGTATTAATGAACTTATCCGGAATTAATTTGATCTCACCGTTCAATACATTTTCTAAAGCAGGTTTACTTACGTTCTCCATTTTCAAGAACCATTGCATACTCAAACGTGGTTCAATAACGGCATTGGTACGTTCGCTGTATCCAACTTTATTTTTGATCTCTTCTATTTTTGCAACCAAGCCTTGTTCTTCCAGATCTTTGATAATTTGTTTACGGCAGGCAAAACGATCCATGCCAACATAAGCACCGGCAGCTTCGCTGATGGTTCCATTTGGATTTAGTACATCAATCGTTTGCAGTTTATGTTTCTGACCTAAATTAAAGTCATTGATATCGTGTGCTGGCGTTACTTTCAACGTACCTGTTCCAAATTCTTTATCAACGTACTCATCAAAAATAATTGGTACTACGCGTTTAACTACCGGTACAATCACATTCTTGCCTTTTAAGTGTGTATAACGTTCGTCGGTTGGATTTACACAAACCGCCGTATCGCCCATAATAGTTTCAGGACGGGTAGTAGCAATGGTAATATATTCTGGTTCGGTGGCTGAGCCTGTCGAAGCCTCGATTTGGTATTTTACATAAACTAATTTACTCTGAGCTTCTTTATGAATAACTTCTTCATCACTTACGGCAGTTAATCCCTGCGGATCCCAGTTAACCATACGAACACCGCGATAAATATTGCCTTTATTGTATAGATCAATAAATACATCGATTACCGCTTCACTTAAAGGTTCTTCCATCGTAAAGCGCGTTCTGTCCCAATCGCAACTGGCACCTAATTTTTTTAGCTGTTCTAAGATAATTCCACCATATTTTTCTTTCCAACCCCAGGCGTGTTTTAAAAAATCTTCCCTGCTTAGATCAGCTTTATTTATACCCTGTTCTTTCAATAAAGCTACAACTTTAGCTTCCGTAGCAATACTGGCATGATCGGTACCCGGAACCCAGCAGGCATTAAATCCTAACATACGGGCACGGCGTATCAAAACATCCTGAATGGTGTTATTTAGCATGTGACCCATGTGTAAAACCCCTGTAACATTGGGTGGAGGGATTACAATGGTATATGGAGTGCGGTGATCAGGTGTTGATTTAAAGAATTTATTATCCAGCCAATATTGGTACCAGGTCTGTTCTGCTTGCGCAGAATTGTATGTTTTAGCGATTTCCATGCTTTGTATTAAAATTTTTGTTAAATTTCGCAAAAATAGTGATACCAAACCATATCGATACTATCTTTATGGCACGATTCGTGAAATATTTTTGAACTATACAAAAAACAAAAAAACCGTTATAAAAATGAAAAAGTTAATTTACACCCTAGGATTTGTAGCTTGCTTAAGCACTTTATCAATTGCACAGGAAGGTCACAGCGCTCATGATGGACATAATCATGGAGCAGCCACAACAGCTACTGCTGCACCTGTTAGTACTGCAGAAATAAAATTTGATAAAATGGTTCATGATTATGGCAATATTAACCAAGGCGATAATGGAGAATGCGTTTTTAAATTTAAAAATACAGGAAAAGAGCCATTGATCATCACTATGTGTCAGGGTTCTTGTGGTTGTACAGTGCCTCAATGCCCAAAAGATCCAATTTTACCTGGTAAATCAGGCGAAATTAAAGTAAAGTATGACTCTAACAGAGTTGGACCTATCAGCAAATCGGTATCAGTTCAATCAAACTCTAAAACAGGAACTCAAACTTTACAGATCAAAGGAAATATCGCAGCTAAACCTGTTGATGAAGCATTTCCTCAAACACAACCTGCTCAAGGTGCTCCATTAGAGAAAAAATAATTAAACGTAAATAATCTTCATCAAAATGAAAAAAGTATTCGCAGCAGTAGCATTGTTCCTAGGCTTAGGCTTTGCAGCAAACGCCCAGGAAGCTGGTTCAGTTGTTCCAAGTATCGACCCAAATGCCGCTGAAATGAAATTTGAAGCAGAAGTTTTAGATTTTGGAACTGTTAAGTTTGACGCCAACGGCGTTCGTGAATTTAAGATCAAGAACGTTGGTAAGTCTCCTTTAACTATTTCCAATGTACAAGGTCAGTGTGGTTGTACTGCTACAACTATTGATGGTAAACCAGGTTGGCCTCAAGAGCCGGTTTTACCTGGTAAAACAGCAAGTATTAAAGTAAAGTACGATACAAAACGTCCTGGTCCTTTCGAAAAAAATGTAACTATTACATCTAACTCAAAAGAACCAAGTAAAGTTGTAAAGATAAAAGGTGTTGTTGAATCAGCTCCTGTAACTCCTGCACCTGTTACTCCTGATGCAAAGTAAATTCAATAAAAATATCAAAAACCCTTTCAGAAATGGAAGGGTTTTTTGTTTATGCTTGTTTTTTACGGGCTTAATAGGTTATGCACAACCTCACCTAAAGTTTACAGACAGTAAAAAGAATTTTGGATTTGTGAAAAAGGGAGAAGTTGTTAAAATGGATTTTGAGTTTACTAATACTGGTAACCAGCCTTTGCTTATATCTGCAGCCAACGTTGAGTGTTCCTGTACAACGGTTGAGTTCCCTAAACAGCCTGTTATGCCGGCACAAACTGGCACGCTAACTGTTAATTTTGATACTAAAAGTGTTTATGACAGGCAGGATCGAACGGTTGAGATCGTTTCGAATGCTAAAACAGCCCAACAAAAAATCAGGTTTAAAGGCGTTGTCTTAAAATAGAATTTCTATATTTAATACCTCATTTAACCCTTAATTTATCAGATCACTATTAGTCATACTATTTTTTGTTTTCTTAAAGTCGGGGCTTTTGTCGCAGGCGCTAATTCCTTTTATGGAGAACCAAAAATGGGGTTATAAGAATGCACAAAAAATAATGATTGCACCTGAGTACGATACGGCATTTAATTTTGATAAGAGCAATCGTGTAGCCATGGTGGCTAATAAGAATCAATTAAATAAAGAAGTTAACCCTATTACCGGCGAAGAAGAATATACCTACGACTATTATTTTATTGATCAAAAAAATAATAAGATAAAGCTATTGGCAGAACATTTTCCTGATAGTATGTATACCTTTTCAAATCAACAGGAATTGCAATTTAATTACAGGGATTCCTCCAATTATTTTAAGATCTTATTTCAGGGTAAAGTGTATCTACTCTCAAAAAAAAGTAAGCAATTATCAAAAGGCTTTGATAATATTACCGAAACTAAAGCAAAAGGTTATTTTGAAACAGAGAATTATTCGGAGTTTGAAAAGAAGATAGTAAGAATAAAGGGATTAATTGATTCAACGGGCTTTCAGGTTGTAAAATGTAAGTATCATACAGTAAAAATTAATAAAGAAGATAGTTCTGTTTATTGCTGTAGTGCTGTGTTTGATGCTAAACTAAATGATGATGTATTTAATTACAAAGGTAAATTGATCTATTCGAGCCAAAAGCACATTGAGTTTTCGTCAAAAACATTACACATCATCAAATCATACACCCCACGCGAGGAGTATATAATTGATAATGAATTAACAGGGAAAACATATTATCTGGATGGAGAGCACATTTTTTATCTTAAAAAAAATAAAGCTGTTATAATAAACAAGAATAATTGGTATTTGATCGATCTTTTAACCCAAAAAAAGCAAAAGTTGGATAAGGAAATCTATTCATTTATGGTGAACGAGCTATGGTCGAAAATATAAAAATAGATATATCCGATCTGTCTCTTCATAAAAAAGCAGCAAAACAATTAATTGATTTTGCAGTAAACGAATGCGTTTTTTTGTTTGACGCACCAATGGGAGCAGGAAAAACTACGTTTATCAAATCACTCTGTTATCATTTAAACGTAACGGATACTATGAGTAGTCCAACTTACTCAATTGTAAATGAGTATCATACAGATTCCGATGTGAAGTTGTTTCATTTTGACTTATACCGTTTGAGATCATCAGAAGAATTGTTTGAATTAGGATTTGAAGATTATCTCAGATCCGGTAATTATGTATTTATTGAATGGCCTGAATTAGCGATGCCTTTTTTAGACTCGTATATTCAAATTAACATACAGTTGGAGAGCAATAATCGTTATCTTTACGCCGAAATAATTAAACATTCGTAATGAAATTTTGCACTTTGTTGGTGTTATCATTTTTGTGTTTGGGGTCGATATCTCAAACAGAAACAACAACTCCTTCTCAACCCGTTTCTAAAAGACTTAAAAAAGGGAACATCTATCTGATGTGGGGTTATACAAGAGCCGTATACAGTACAAGTACCATTCAATTCAAAAATAATTCAAACAGATACTATCCTGAAACCGGTAGATACCATGATTACGATTTCACGATCTATGAAGCTAAAGCACACGACCGACCTGATTTTGATCAGATAAGTGATGTTGCAAATATTACCATTCCTCAATTTGTTTGCAGAGTAGGCTATTATTTCAATAATGCAAAGGATCTGGGTATCGAACTAAATTATGATCACACAAAATATGTAGTTGATAATTATCAAAGGGTGCATGTGCAAGGAACCTTTAATGGAGAATATGTTGATAAGGACACTATTCTTGAGCCTAAAAACTTCCTGCATTATGAGCATACCGATGGCGCTAATTTTTGGATGATCAATTTTATTAAACGCTGGAAGTTCTATGAACCCTCAAAAAATTTCAATATTGGCTTAATAGGAAAGCCGGGAGCAGGTGTGGTAATTCCAAGAACGGATGTTACTATTTATGGAACTAGGGTAAATAACAGATGGAATTTAGCTGGCTGGATAGTTGGCGCCGAAGGAGGAATACGAATAGAGTTTTTAAAACACGGCGTATTTGAATTTGTAGGAAAAGGCTCTTATGCTGATTATAGAACCGGGTTCATCCTGGGTAAAGGCGAAGGCAGATCTAATCATCACTTTTTTACGGGGCAGCTTACTATGACTTTGGGAGGTACGTTTTAATAGTTCCTCTTTATTCTATGTCACTTCGAGCGAAGTCGAGAAGCGTTCTATGTAGGCGTTTCCTTGTTCTCGACTTCGCTCGAACTGACACAATTCTAACGAAATTTAAAATCCTATTTTTCCTTTACCGTTCTCAAAGCTATTCTTCATCCCCAGCATCTTAATGGCTGTTACAGCGGCTTCATCTCCTTTATTGCCATGTTTTCCGCCAGTGCGGTCTTCAGCCTGTTCCTGTGTATTAACGGTCAATACGCCAAAAATAAATGGCTTACCGTATCTCATATTCAGGTTGGTAATTCCTTTAGCAACTGCATCGCAAATAAAATCAAAATGTTTGGTGTCGCCCTGAATAACGCAGCCAATGCAAATAACTGCATCTACCTGCGCGTACTCAGCCATATATTGCCCGCCAAGAGTTAATTCAAAAGCACCGGGTACAGTTTTAGTAACAATATTTTCAGGCTTTGCACCATGTTTTATCAATGTATCATAAGCGCCCTTCATTAAGCCGTGTGTAATAGAATGATTCCATTCAGCCCATACGATTCCAAATTTCATTGATGATGCATCCGGAACTTCGCTCCCTTCAAATGCTGAAAGATTTTTTAATTCACTTGCCATAATTCTATTCTTTTAAACAAAAAAAGGTGACTTAACATCACCTTTTAAAATTAATAATACTTTTTATTATTGAATGTTTCCTAAAGTTTTCACTCTAGCAATGTATTTATCTACTTCACGGGCTTCGCTGCTTCTTGAGTATTCGTTTTTTAAACGCTCATAAGTTGCTAGTGCTTCAGTGTAGTTTGCTTTTTGCTCATAAGCAAATGCAGCTTTTTTCAAATAAATAGGTGTTGTAAAATCATTGGTAGATTGTTCTGCTGCTTTCAAATAAAACTTAATCGCTTCATCTACTTTGTTTAATTCCATGTTAGCATCTCCAATAGCTCCAATCGCAACAGGCGCTACCATTTCGTCTTTTCCGTCAAATTTCTCTAAAGACTCGATCGCCTCATCAAATTTACCGGTACGTAATAAGCAAATACCTGCATAATAATTAGCTAAATTTCCGGTTTTTGTAGCACCGTATGTATCAGCAAGATCTCTGAACCCCATCATAGTTTTAGGCCCATCAGCTGTTTGTACATTTAAACCGCCATTTAAAGCCACCAAAAAGCTATCTTTTTCAAAATAAGTTTGTGCAAAAAAAGCTTCATTATTTGCTTCTTTTTCCTGCCCTGGTAACCAGTAAAATTTATAAAAACTGAAGATCGCTACAATTGCTAAAATAGCACCACCACCATAAGTGATCGCTTTTTTATTTTTCTCATAAAAGAACTCCAAACCACCAAGATCGAGGTCTTTGGTAGAAGATCTTTTTACGGAAACAGTTTCAACTTCCTTATTATTTTCAACTTGCTCAATTTGTTCTATTTCTTCAGACATATTAAATTAAAATTTTGAGTTGCGAAGATAAATAAAATTATCTACTTATAAAAAAAGAAAATACAGGGGGTTTTCAACTAAAACCAGCTAATTACTCTTCGGTTACGGCAATGTCCTTAACCAATTGCTCCTTATTTCTTACCGAAACCGACAAGCCGCCACTGACTTTATAAGGGTAGGGGATATTCATATCCAGGCCAACGGCATACAGGTAATAGGTTCCTTTATAAAAATCAATGCTATAATTTCCTTCAGCATCAGCAGATACCGATGTATCATAGGTTGTTCCATCATCGCCCGGAAACTCAGAGGTTTTGAATTTGATGTATACCACAGCATTTGGAATAGGTACGCCATGGTGAGCCACTACGCCTTTTACGGTTGCTTTTCCGCCTAATTGGTTCTTTTTACAGGCCGAAAATGAAAATGCTAAACATAGAATCAGGGATAATTTAAGAATTGATTTCATTTTTATGTATTTGTTAAATGGTTAATGATTGTCTGAAAACCGTTGATCGGTCAGGAATTTAGTGTCGGTCAGGTTTTTTAAAAAGGCTATGATATTGTCTTTATCCTGAGCAGATAATGGAATACCACTTTGTAACTGGGTTTCAAGGGTAGGACCGCTAACAATTCCTGAGTTATAATGTTCTAAACATTGATCCAGGGTGGTAAAACGGCCATCGTGCATGTAAGGACCCGATTTTTCGATATTACGCAAAGAAGGCGTTTTGAATTTGTATCTGTCTGCCGCATTTCCGGTAATATGTGCTCTACCGCTATCGTTGTACATTACATTAACAGGTAATCCATTGTTTCTGAACTGATGATCGGTAAATAAAGGTTCAGTATGACAGGAGGCACATTTTTGGACAAAAAGATCGTAACCGTTCTGCTCCTGAGCTGTAAAATTATCTTTCCCCGATTTTACCTTATCGTACTTGCTGTTGTATGAATACATAGTACCCATAAATTGGGCTATGGCTTTAAAAATACGTTGCGAATTAATTTGATTGTCGCCGTATGCCGCTGCAAAAAGCTGTTTGTATTTGCCGCTGGCAGATAATTTACTCACCACATTGGTCATATTTTCATCCATTTCAACCGGATTAGTAATGGGTGCCATTGGCATTAGTTCGATATTTAAAACACCTCCGTCGTGCATAAAAGAAGTATTCCAGTTTAGATTCTGAAGGGCTGGGGCATTTCGGGTTCCCAATAAGCCATTAACACCATGACTTATATCGTGACCTGAGTGTGCAAAAGCGGCAAATTGTTGGTGACAGGAACCGCAAGAAATACTATTATCTGCCGAAAAAATAGGGTCATAAAATAGGGTTCGGCCCAATGTAAAGCCATCAACCGTTAAAGGATTGTTGCTGTAATTATAATGAGGTGTGGGCCAACCAGGAGGAATGATCTCTTTAACATCGCTTTCGGAAAGAATGGGTTTAAGTTCAGGGTCGACAGAACATGAAGTAACAAACAGAATGGAAGAAAATATCAGGAGCCCTTTTTTCATTTTACAATGAATCAAATTTACTGAAAATCGCTATTAAATGCAAGTGTTATGGAGCAGTTACACATTTTTAACCACATAGAAACATAGAAAATATAGTTGCTAAAAGAGTTAAATAGAAACCTACGGTTGTACATAGTAAACAGACAGTAAAAAATTACTCAACAAACCAACCTATAAGGCGGCGGCGCAATTTACTGCTGTACGTTTGGGCCTGGTAATCGGTATAATTATTAGTGGCATTGATACATTTAGAAAATTGTTTTACACGGTATTTTACTTCCTCGCTTAACAGGTCAAATAATTCAAAAGCTTCATCAAAATCAGCTGCATTATCTTTGATACGGCCAAAATGATCATCGAGTGATTGCTCTAATACCAATTGAGGTTTTAAGCCTTTTCTTAAACATTGTAAATAGCGTTCACGTACGATAAAAGCCTCAGCCGATGAATTCAGGAACCTGGCTTTGATATCTTCGGGCAGTTCATAATCATTCTCTAATTCATAATCCCATTCATCTTTATAGCGTTGCTCCAGGTACAAATGTGGCGCCACAAAAACATGTTTCCAATCGATAGGGAACTGCCATAAATTAAAGCGACGGGAGTTATTCCCAAGATCAACAATGTTGAATTTCTTTTTATTAGGTAACACACGTGAACCACGGCCAATCATTTGGTGGTAAAGCGTTAATGATTTAGTGGCCCTGTTTAAAATAATGGTTTCCACTTCCGGTTCGTCAAAAC
>JAZKGE010000017.1:0-15191 GCA_040386075.1 Bacteroidota bacterium | reverse complement strand
CCACAAAATGAACCTCCTCCGGTAATACTACCTCCTACTGTTGGCAAATAAATTGTAATACAGGCAATGGTAGATGTATCTGGCGGAAATGCGCCGTTTTGAACAATGGCTCTGTAACAAGTACTTTGTTTTAAGTTAAAATAACTTTGAGTGGAAAAACTGTTGCCATTGTTTATCCAACTTGCACCGCCATTGATAGAGTATTGCCAGGTAGTAACATTTCCAGTGAATCCTGAAATAGATAAAAAACCCGAATTAAGGGTATCGCAATAAGTTTGGCTACCGGATGCAGTTCCCCCAACAGACTGTGCATTTGTTTTTAGCATAGTAAAACACAAAAACAGGCACACTATATATATTTTAAAATCTAAAAACATCTTTCCTTTTATACAAGTATTATGTTTTTAAGTTGCGTAATTAAAGTCAATAACATTCGGGGCTTAAAGATATTGTTTTTATTGTATCTGATGTTGGGTTTTTAATAAACTGTGAATTAAAATATTGATAATAAATGTACCTTTGAGATTTTATAGCTTTCTCAAAACGTGGAATGATTTCCTCACTTTAAAAGGTTGCATGATTTACATTATTTAACAGTCTGTGTAACAAGGGGTTTTTTAGTCAAGAATCAGAATTTATGACTCGTTTTTTACGGAACGAAAATTGAATTAAATCTGGAAAATTATTGAATAAAAACAGAATAATGAAAATAACCCTACCGATTTTCACTATATTCATTTTATTCGTCTGTCGCGCGTACGGCCAGGCGCCTCCTTGGGTATGGGCTCAGGATGCCACATCTTCAGGGCAGGAGTATGGATGGGACGTTGCAACAGATACTTTATCTGATATGGTTTACATCGGGGGAACATTTGACGGCAATTTAAGTGCTAAATACGGCGCGTCATTTACTTCGAGTTACGGACAGGATGACGGATTTTTAACTAAATATACAATTAACGGAGTTTTTCAATGGGCCTTGAAAATTGGCGGAACAACCAATGACCAGGTAAAAAGTGTAGCCGTTGACCCTGCCGGTGATATTTATGTTTGTGGTTATTTTACAGGCACAGCAGATTTTGATCCTTCGGGTGCAACATTTAACTTAACAGCAGCAGCGGTTAAGGATGGTTTTTTAGCAAAATATTCTCCGGGAGGCACTTTTTTGTGGGCTGTAAAATTCGGCGGAGGTGGAGATGATGAGCCCTGGAAAATGCATGCAGATGCCAATGGTATTTATATGACAGGATCTTATGCCAATGCACCGGTTACTTTTTATTCTTATAGTAGTGGTGTTACCAAAGTCACAACCTCCGGAAACAGTACCGGCGAAATGTTTGGCGTTAAATACAATTCTTCCGGCGTGGCACAATGGGCTATTTCAGGAGGCGGATCAAAAATTGATTGCGGGTATAATGTAGTAGCTGACGCAAACAATGCTTATTTTATTGGTCGGTATGATGAGGATATAATCTTCAGGAATTCATCGGGTGTAGCTTCTACTCTTTTACAATCTCAACAAAATAATGAACAACAGGTATTTATTATTGCATATACACAATCTGCCGGAAACTTTGTATGGCAAACTAATATCACTTGTAATAGTGGGGGTAAGGATGTTATGGGATGGGGAATTGCACAGGATGCATCCAATCTTTATGTTACAGGGCAGTTAGAAGATGATATTAATTTCAAGTATCCGTCGCCAACATTAACACAAACTCATACGGGAGGTGGCAGTTTTGATATTTTTTTAGCTCAATTATCCAAGACAGGAACTTTTACCTGGCGCGCTGCTGTTACCGGATCAGGTGCAGGCGAACAGATAGGAAGGGCAGTGGAAGTAGATCATTCTGGTAATGTTATTCTTACAGGCCATTTTATGGGAAATCTAAATTACTCGACAGCAGGGGGCCCTACTTTAGCTGCAAGTGCAAAAGATATTTATGTAACTTCCTATTCTAATGCCGGAACATTTCAATGGGCTGCGAAGGCAGGAACCACCGGAGACGATTTGGTATATGGATTATCAGTAGATAACGCCGGCGGTATATATATTACGGGAGATCAGGACAATGGGGCTGTTTTTGGCGCATATACAGTTACCGATGGCGGCGGAGACAATATTTATGTTGCAAAGATCGGTTGTAATGAGTTAGAAAATAATACGATCACCGCTAATCAAACTATTTGTTCTGGCAATACACCCTCTTCTTTAACCGGTTCCTTGCCTACGGGCAGTGGGCCTTATACTTATGTTTGGGAAAAAAGTCCGGATAACTCTACATGGACAAATGCAACCGGCACCTATACTAATCAAAATTATAGCCCACCTTCACTAACTGCAAACACGTATTACAGGAGAAAGGTAATCGTTACAGGAACCTGTGCAAGTTCTTTAATCAGTTCTTCGATACTGATAGATGTAGATGCTTTACCTACCAACGCCAATGCTGGGATCACACAAACCTTATGTGCTTCATCCGCAACCTTAAACGCAAATACTCCAGCAACGGGAACAGGTTTATGGTCGGTTATTACCGGCACCGGATCTGTTACAACACCTAACAGTTCTTCAACATCAGTAACCGCATTAAGCAACGGAACTAACAGATTCGTATGGACCATTTCAAATGGGGTTTGCCCGGCCTCCAGCAGCACGGTAACTGTTATGAGAGATGTTCCTCCGACAGTTTCCAACTCGGGAACTTCACAAACCTTATGTACTTCATCAGCAACTTTAAATGCAAATTCTCCAGCCACGGGCACGGGATTATGGTCGGTGGCCTCAGGAACAGGTTCTGTTTCTAATACTGCGTTAAACAGTTCATCTGTTACCGGATTAAGTTTTGGTTCCAATCAATTTGTATGGACCATTTCAAACGGAACCTGTCCTTCATCATCAAGTACCGTAACAATTAACAGAGATATTCCTCCAACTGTTTCCAACGCAGGAGTATCACAAACCTTATGCGCTTCATCAGCAACTTTAAATTCCAACACACCCGCAACAGGAACAGGCTTATGGTCAGTTTTGTCTGGAACGGCTTCGGTTTCTAATACGACATTAAATAATTCAGCCGTTACCGGATTAAGTTTTGGTTCCAATCAATTTGTGTGGACCATTTCGAATGGCGTTTGTCCTTCGTCATCAAGCACTGTGACAGTTAACAGAGATATTCCTCCAACCATTTCCAACGCCGGAACTTCACAAACATTATGTGCTTCATCAGCAACTTTAAATGCGAATGTTCCTACAACAGGAAGTGGTGTATGGTCTGTTTTAACAGGCACAGGTTCTGTTTCCAATACAACGAATAATAATTCACCTGTAATGGGATTAAGTTTTGGATCTAATCAATTTGTATGGACCATCTCAAATGGAACCTGTCCGGTTTCTTCAAGTACTATTACTATTAACAGAGATATTCCACCAACTGTTTCCAATGCCGGAATACCGCAAACCTTATGTGCTTCTTCAGCAACCTTAAATGCCAATGTTCCAATAATAGGTACGGGTATATGGTCGGTTTTAACAGGCACAGGTTCTGTATCAAATACTTCAATAAACAACTCACCTGTTACTGGATTAAGCAATGGCAGCAATCAGTTTTTGTGGACCATTTCGAACGGTGTATGTCCTTCATCTACGGGTACTGTAACTGTTATGCGGGATAGTTTGCCTTCTATTTCAAATGCAAGTTCTTCACAAACCTTATGTGCTTCATCAGTAACTTTAAATGCAAATGTTCCAACAACAGGAACCGGAATATGGTCGGTACTTACAGGCACAGGGTCTGTTTCCAATACAACGAATAATAATTCACCTGTAACCGGATTAAGTTTTGGCTCTAATCAATTTGTATGGACCATTTCAAACGGAACTTGTCCTTCATCTGCCAGCACTGTAACAATTAACAGAGATATTCCTCCAACTGTTTCCAATGCTGGTGCATCACAAACTTTGTGTTCTTCATCAGCAACCTTAAGTGCAAATAGCCCTTTAACAGGTTCAGGCACATGGTCAGTTTTGTCTGGAACGGCTTCGGTTTCTAATACTTCAATAAACAACTCACCTGTTACAGGTTTAAGCAATGGCTCCAATCAATTTGTGTGGACCATCTCGAACGGTGTATGCCCCTCTTCCAGCAGTACAGTAACCGTTATGCGGGATAGCCTACCCACTATTTCTAATGCAGGCACTTTACAAACTGTATGTACAGCCGGTACAAATCTTAGTGCAAATATTCCTGTAACTGGAGCAGGGATTTGGTCAGTTATATCCGGCACTGCTGTTGTTTCCGATCCCGATTTGAATAATTCACCTGTAACAGGTTTAAGTTTTGGCTCCAACCAATTTGTGTGGACCATCTCAAACGGAACATGTCCTTCCTCTACGGGCACTGTAACAATTGATAGAGATATTTCACCAACTATTTCAAACGCAGGCACATCACAAACCTTATGTGCTTCATCAGCAACCTTAAATGCCAATGTTCCAACAATAGGTAGTGGTGTATGGACTGTTTTAACAGGTACAGGTTCTGTATCAAATACTTCAATAAACAACCCACCTGTTACCGGATTAAGCAATGGTTCTAATCAATTTATGTGGACCATTTCCAACGGGGTCTGTCCTTCTTCCACCAGTACGGTAATTGTTATTCGGGATAGTTTACCAACAATTTCAAATGCAGGTTCTTCGCAAACCTTGTGTTCTACAACATCAACTTTACTTGCCAATACTCCTGTAACAGGAACAGGTCTGTGGTCGGTTATTGCCGGAAGTGGTTCGGTGATAAATGCAAATTCGGCTTCTACATCTGTAACCGGTTTAAATGATGGTTCCAATCAATTTGTGTGGACCATATCAAACGGAACCTGTCCTTCATCTACAAGTACGGTAAGTATTACCAAAGATGCATCTCCAACCATTTCCAACGCCGGAATATCTCAAACATTATGTGCGTCATCAGCTACCTTAAATGCAAATATTCCAACCGTGGGTACAGGCTCGTGGTCTGTTCTTTCAGGTACTTCCTCAGTTTCTAATTTCACAAATAATAGTTCACCTGTTACGGGTTTAAGTAATGGCAACAATCAATTTGTATGGACGATTTCAAACGGTGTATGTCCTTCATCCACCAGTACGGTAACTGTTATGAGAGATAGTCTACCTTCGGTTTCCAACGCAGGTATTTCATATACTATATGTGCATCAACAACAACTTTATCTGCTAACACACCAACTACAGGTGTGGGTTTATGGTCGGTTACAACAGGCAGTGCAACAGTTGTAAATTTAAATGCCCCGTCCACTACTATAACGGGGTTAAATAATGGTTTAAATGAATTTGTATGGACAATATCTAACGGAACCTGTCCTTCATCAACAAGTACTGTAAGCATTACTAAGGATGCGTCACCGGATATTCCTTTTGCAGGAAGCGATCAAACTATTTGTTCTTCTTCAGCAACATTAAATGCATCGCCAATATCAATTGGCTTAGCGCAATGGAGTGTATTAGTCGGTTCAGGCACTGTTAATAATCTTTTTTCTGAAACATCCGCAGTCAACGGTTTAAGCATAGGTGTAAATAAATTTGTATGGATCACTTTCAATGGAATCTGTCCTTCATTAACGGATACAGTTATAATTATTCAGGATGAAATGCCAACATTAGCTCTTGCCGGGCCCGATAAAACAATTTGTAGTTCAACTGATAATTTGTCGGGAAATATTCCTGCCGTTGGTTTAGGTATGTGGACAGTTTCTTCAGGATCTTCTGCAGTTACAAATATTAATTTACCTTCCTCAGCTGTATCAAATTTAGCAATAGGAATAAATGGTTTTGTGTGGAGTATTTCAAATGGTGTGTGTCCTGTATCTAAAGATACGACAACTATTTTAGTTGATGCTTTTCCAACAACAGCTGATGCCGGGTCAGACAAAAACATTTGTTCCGATACTTATGTCATGGAAGGTAATACTATTTCAGTAGGTTCGGGCAGTTGGTCGCTCATTTCAGGGAGCGCAACAATTACAAATACTACTGCCAACAATTCAACAATTACAGGGTTAGTAATAGGAACTAACACATTTCGCTGGACCACACAAAATGGCGTATGTCCAACCACATTTGATGAAGTAACCATTGTAAGAGATGCGTTTCCTGATGTTGCAAATGCCGGAGTTGATATTGAATCGGAAAACCCCGTTGCTCAATTGCAGGCAATTACCCCGGTAGTAGGAAGCGGTTCATGGTCAGTTGTAGAAGGCTATGGTATAATTGACAATGCTTCTCAATCTTCTATTTCAGTTTCAAACCTATCAACAGGAAATAATATTTTCAGATGGACGGTTTCAAATGGCGTGTGTGCTGCAAGTACCGACGATATAATTGTTTATCTAAAGCCACTAAAGATACCTAACGCTTTTTCTCCGAATGAAGATGATATCAATGATCGTTTTGTAGTACCTGGATTAGAATACTACAATGATGTGAGATTTACTGTATTTAACCGATGGAGTGCATTGGTATATGAAAGTAATAATTATAAAAATGAGTGGGCAGGAAGTAATCTGAATAATGAACCATTAACGGATGATACTTATTACTACACATTGCAAATTCCATCTATTGAGATGGAATTCAAAGGCTTCATCATTATAAAAAGAACCAAATGAAAATAAAGGCGCTGATAATAATGTTGAGTTTTTGTTGTTGTGTTATAGCACAACACAATAGCAGCTATAGCCAATATATGTTCAACGGTTTGCTGATTAATCCTGCTTATGCAGGAAGTAATGATGCTTTAAACTTAACGGCCTTGTATAGAAAGCAATGGTCAGGTATTGAGAATGCTCCCAATACATTATCATTTACAGCTCATACTCCTTTAAAAAATAAAAAAGTAAATCTTGGATTGATCCTCATCAGCGATAGGTATGGCATTACAGAACATATGAAGGCAAGCCTGATCTACGCCTATCGTATCAGGTTATTTAAAGGAAATTTATCTTTTGGTTTATTGGGTGGCGTTGATTCCTATAAAATGAATTGGAATAAAGTTCGTACAACGCAGGAAGGCGATGCATCTTTTACTTCTTCTATTCAAAATAGAATTTATCCCGAAGCAGGTTTTGGGATATACTACCATTCGAAAAAATTCTTCGTTGGATTGTCTGCTCCTGATATGTATAGTAATACTTTTAGTGTAAACAGAACTATCGCACTTAGCATGGGAGGATTAGTAAGCGCTTCAGAGAATTTCAAAATAAAACCTGCCGTTTTGGTCAAATACCTTACTAATTCTCCAGTTGATGCTAACATTTCATCTACGTTTTACTGGAAAGATATAATTGGAATAGGTGTTGGGTATTCTTATAATGCATCGCTTATCGGATTGATCGATCTTAAAATAAATGATCAATTCAGGATCGGGTATTCTTATGATCATGCTACTACTGTATTAAATAAATATTCATCCGGCAGTCACGAAATTATGTTAAGGTATTTGTTCCATTATAAAGTTCATTCACTTAGTACCAGGTATTTTTAATATGAAATCATGTGTTCTATACTTCTGCGCTTTTTTTGTGCCTGTATTTATTCAGGCGCAAATAGATTCTGCCGTTGTATACCGCGCCGAAGATTCAACGAGGATAAAGGTTACGAGACTTGATCTAAATTCCGAAAAGAGTGATTTTAGCCCTGTATTTCTAAATAACACGCTATTGTTTTCATCGGCACGTGAAAATAATATTGGAGTAAAATACTCAGGCTATGAAGACGAAAGTGAAATTACCGATCTGTTTGTGGGTTCTAAAAGAGATTCAGTATCTTTTAAGAACATAAAACCTTTAGCAGGCAGCATTAATTCTAAATACAGTGAAGGGCCATTTACTTTTTCTAAAGACGGCAACGTTATCTATTATACAGGTAACGCAGGTATCACAAAAAAGCAAAAGGGTAGTGCTAACCTTTTAAAAATATATCATTCCGAAAAAGTTAATGGTGCATGGACCAAACCGGTGATAGCCGAGTTTTGTGAGCCGGAGTATTCCTATTGTCATCCATCTTTGTCAAATGATGGTAAAACCTTGTTTTTTTGTTCAAATAAGCCTGGTGGATTTGGTGGCATGGATATATATATGATAAAGTATGAGAATAATAGCTGGACAAAATCTATGAATCTCGGATCGAAAATAAATACAGTTGCGAACGAGGTATTTCCTTTTATCGCTTGTAATAACAAGCTTTATTTTTCTGCTAATAAGCCATTTGGATACGGAGGACTTGATATTTACACTTTTGATATGAACGATCCAATTGATAACGAAGTAATGATCCTGGAATATCCCGTGAACAGCGCAAGCGATGATTTTGGTATATGGACTGATTCGTCAGGGACTTCCGGATATTTTTCTACAAATAGGGTTCCAAAACACGGGGATGATATTTATTATTTTGGAATTAATATTCCTGATTTTAGTAATGCTCAAACTCCTGTTTTTAAAAACAAATTTTGCTATACTTTTTTTGAAGAAACAGCCTTGGAAACAAATGACACAACAAGTTTGGCTTATGAATGGAATTTTGGAGATGGAACTAGATCCAAGCAATTAACATCCCGCCACTGTTTTGCTAAGCCGGGAAATTATGTGGTCAGTTTAAATTCAGTAGAGAAAAGTACAGGAGAAATATTTGCTAACCAAGTAACCTATACGCTAACCATTGATGAGCCGCCAAAATTATTTGTGAGCTGTGCAGATACATTGTTAGCAGGAAGGGAAGTGATTTTAAGTTCGGAAAAATGTGCGTTAAAAGATTATCAATTAGATAGAACTTATTGGAGTTTTGGCGATGGAAAATATAATTCGGGCAGGCATGTGAAGCATGTTTATAATAAGCCTGGAAAGTATGTCATTCAATTAGGAGTGTATGCAAAGAATAATACAACCAATCAAATAGAACAATTCAAAATAGAAAAGCATATTATCGTTAAAGACAATTTTTAAAATCATTTATGAAACCATTTATATATTATATCGCACTGTTTTTTGTTTTTTCGTTATCAGTTGTAAGAGGTCAGCAAACGCCATCGCCGGAAGAGAAAATCCCATTTGTATGTACTTTCAGCAAAGACTCTGATAAAGATTGGGGCGATGATGATGGTGTGCAGACTTTCTTTTTTGTGATACCAGAGTCGTATAAAAAGCCTGTATATGTGAGGATATATGATCCCGAAATAGGTGGCAACACTGATGAGAACCACGGCCCTTTTAATAGCAAATGTAAATTCACTGTATACGGGGGCAATAAAGCACATTCTGAACCTGCAGCAAAATCTCAGGATCCGGTTGGGAATTTTAGAAGCGGGATAAGTCTTGCTTCGAAAACATTTTCCAACGAATCAAGTTTTGATAACACCTGGTATGCAATGGGTCCGTTTAATCCGATCGAAGGAGAACTTCAGCCTGAAATAGGAGGAAGAGTATTTAAATTAATTATTGAGGGCATGGAAGGAGATGATGGAAATCTGTATAAAATCTTTTTGTCTTCTGATCCAAATGATAATAAACCCGTAGAAGGAGGCAATACTTTTGCTTATGAATATACTTTTCGTTTGTCTGCACTGGATATGCCCGTATCCCATTTGTATCCGTTTGTTGGCACAAATGTAACTGCCGTTAAGGTCAGGATCTTTGATTTTGATAATGATGGAAGCATAAGAGTGGTTTCTGTTGCTAAAAGGGGAGAAGTATCTAAACCGGTAGTAGATAAAAACTGGATGGAAAACATATACAGGATCACTAAATCAGAGATCAATACGTCGTTGGATATACAGTTCATGAAAAACAAAACAAGTAAGAATAATAATATCGTTGTTGCGATCAGTAATCAGTATGGCGAGCTAATGCCTTTTTTTACCACGCCAATAGGAGGCATTCCTAAATACATGATGAAAATAGGAGTTAAAGCTGAAGACTAATTTTATGAAAAAATCAAAACTTCTATTTTTTGTTCTTTGCTCCCTTCATGTTTTTAATGGATTTGGACAAATGTTTAATTTCAGAAATTATTCTGAAGATGATGGATTACCACATTCATACATTTATCATATTTCACAGTCCCAGGAAGGGTTGTTGAGTTTTTCAACCGGAGAAGGCTACACCATGTTTGATGGTAATAAATTTACGACTTTCACAACCAAAGAGATTGCCGACAATTTTGTAACAACACATTTAGTTGATTCCAGAAAGATAGTTTGGCTTGGGTTCGGTCAGAACGGGGTTTTTTATCTGAAGAAGGAAAAGTTCAATAAATTAAAAAGCAACGAGATCAACTCCTATAAGGTCACACAAATTTCTGAAGATCGTAAAAAAAAGATCTGGATTGCTAATACTGGAGGCTTATTCATGATTGATACACTCTTTAATTTAAAAGCTGTAATTGAAAAAGATAAATTTTCTGTTAACTCGTTTGTATTTGATACTAGGAATCAGGTTTTGGCCGGAACTACAGATGGATTAAAGATAATAAGCGAAACAGGAAAAGTAGAATCTGTATCTTTTCTTGAAGGAAAAAATGTTAAGCAAATAGTCGCTGCCGTAAATTCAGAAAACACATTCTGGCTTATAGCAGAGGGTGAGGGCATTTACGGAATTCGATCTGATGGAAACAAATTTGTTCAAATTGCTCATATATCATCTGAGTTAAATTCAAAGAGCGATAAAGTCACCACTATTTATTGCGATCATCTTGGTAATTTATGGGTTAGTGTTTTTGGTGAAGGGCTACGCAAAATAGCTTACGCCGATCTTTATAAAAAAGAAGTTGTTGTTTCAACTATCACTAAGGATAATGGATTGAAGAATGAATACATTCAATCTATTTTCCAGGATTTTGAAGGGAATATGTGGTTTGGGACCTTTGGTGATGGATTAATAGAGAAGCCTATTGAAAAGTTTTCTTATTACAACGAGATTGACGGCTTGAAGAATACAGATGTTAAAAAAATTGTGGTAGACAAGCATGGCAGAATATGGGCGGGTAGTAATAAAGGTCTTGGGTATTTCTTGCCGGCTTCGCAAACCTATCAATTCTTTGATGCGCGCAATGCTTTTGTAAATGATGAAGTGAATGCGTTAATGATCGATAAAAAAGGATTGATCTGGATAGGCACCAATACGAGTGGGATCTACACATTGAACACATCAACTCTTAAGTTCGAAAATTTTTCCACGAAACATGGTATGCCTCAGCTATCCATTAATACTATCATTGAAGATAAGCATGGAAATATTATTGCTGGAACGAATGAAGGATTATGTATTTATAATCCCAATTCCGATTCTTTAAAAGTTATGACTACCATGAATGGCCTGCTGCACAATAATGTGTTGAGTTTGTTTCATGATAGTAAAGATAGATTATGGATCTCTTCTCACGGCGCATCTCCTTATTTTTTTAAGGACTTAAAGTTCACCACATTTAATAAGATCGAAGATCTGAAAACATTCAATATCAATTCGATCTGTGAAGATAAAGAAGGAAATATTTGGATCGCAACCGAAGGAGACGGCGTTTTTAAATACAATGGTCACGGTTTTTCAAATTATAAGATGACGAATGGTTTATTGTCTAATTACTGTTATGGGATCACAGTAGATAATTACAACTCGGTATGGGTAAGCCACAAGATCGGGCTGAGTGAGAAAAAGGCTTCTTTAAAAGAATTCCACCCCAGCTCTTCGAGGGAAGGGTTATTGTTTGTAGAGAATAATTTGAATGCGTTCTATAAAGATAGCATTGGTAATATTTGGTTTGGTACAACCAAAGGATTGGTACACTATAATTCAGAGATCAGAAAAGAAAATAACGAGGAACCAAAGCTGGCAATCAATAAAATAGTATTGGATGGAATAACTTACAGAAGAGTTTCTAAGATCGAAAAAAAATACGGTTTTTATTCTTTGCATATCGACTTTCTCGCCATCTCCTTAACTAATCCCGAAAAAATAAAGTACAAATACAGATTGTTGGGAATTGATTCGCTTTGGAAAATGACCAATCTGCCGTTTGTTGATTATCCGAATTTGAGTGATGGAGATTATACATTTCAGGTAATGGCTTGTAATAATGAAGGTTTATGGACTTCTTCGCCGGTAGAGGTGGTGATTATAATAAAAGAGCCTTTATGGAAAAAGGTATGGTTCTATCCTATTCTTGTAATTTTGATAATCTTTATAACTTATCTTATAGTATATTGGAGAACGCGAAGTTTACAGAAAGACCAGATCTTACTGCAGGAAAAAGTAGATGAAAAGACTTTTTTATTGCAAAAAGAAAAGGAGCAGGTTGAATTAGTAAAAGTTGAGTTGGAGAATAAAAACAGGGATATTACAGATAGTATTAATTATGCCCGTAGGATCCAGGATTCACTTTTACCTGGCGAAGACACACTCAATAAATTATTTAAGAATAATTACTTTATTTTTTATAAACCAAAAGATATAGTAAGTGGTGATTTTTATTGGGCTGCAGGCTCATTTAACCGTAAAAACGAAGAGAGCTTGTCTTTGGCATGTATAGCTGATTGTACTGGTCATGGCGTTCCCGGTGCTTTTTTAAGTATCATGGCAAGCGATATTTTAAAACAATCTCTTACTGAAACGAGTATAAATAACCCGGCTGAAACACTTGATTTCTTAAACAAACATGTTACCTCAAGCTTAAATTCTTCGTCCAATAATTTAAACAGGCTAAACGATGGAATGGATGTTGCTTTTATCGGTATCGATTATAAAAAAGCCAGACTCCATTATTCCGGAGCAAATAACTCTATATACATCTGCAGAAAAACAATTGACGCGTATGAGTTATATGAACTGAGATCTACTAAAAAGGCTATTGGATCAGGTATCGATGATAATATAAAATATGAATTGCAGTCATTTGATCTTTTGGAAGGTGATATTATTTATTTGTTTTCCGATGGCTATGCTGATCAGTTTGGTGGGGAAAAAGACAAGAAACTGAATTACAAAAGATTTAAACAGATCCTGATGGAAGCGTGTGAATTACCACTCTCTCTGCAGAAAATATATATTGAGCAAAAGTTTGAAGAGTGGAAAAAGAATACTGAGCAAACTGATGATGTGTGTGTAATGGGAATAAAATTTTAGTAAAAAAAGAAAGAGTGATTTAAAATAAGTGTTTATTTTCTTCGATTTTTTTGATGTGTGTTATTTGTCTCAATTCTGTATATTTTTTGAATTAGTAGATTAAAAATCAACTGTTTAGGTGAAATTGTGTTTTCGCTTAGTTAAAGGAGGATAGGGCTTAGTAAATAACTTCACTTTGAGCTTAAAATTCACTATTATTACTATAATTAAAACCTACAAAGCATGAGATCATTAGCTACTAATTCCGTTTTTGTATTGTTATTGGCGTTTCTTGTTTCAAATCCTAATAACGTTTTTTCACAGCATGATCATAAGCATGGTCATGAAGGACAACTACAACAGTTAGTGCCATCAATTCCTTTCTTGGTTTATGACAACAGCGATTCCCTTAATGGATTTAACGAGGGGGCAGCTTTGGCAAATGCCATACAGGAAGGTTTTTCAGAAGAAAATACTGCGCGCTATATCTATCTCCGGAAACGTGATTATATCAAAACAAAATATGGCATCAATACCATGTCAGTTTCAAAAGGGGGGGCACCTCCAACTGTTCAGGCTCCTTGTACAAACATAGATTTTGAAACTGGTACTACCGGTGGTTGGACGACGTCTGGAGATGCCGTTATAAAAAGTGGTGCCGGTACTGATCCGTTTGGAGGTTTTCCTGTTGTTTGTCCGGGAGGTAACTTCTCTTTGCAGTTAGGAAATAACACTAATGTAGCAACAAGTATGGCTAATCAAACGTTTGCCGTAACTGCTGCCAATGCTTATTTCGTATTGAAATTTGCCATGGTTATTTTAAATTTCCCTCATACAGCTGCAGATGCAGCTCGTGTATTTATTAGGTTTAAAGATGGCGCCGGAAATATTATTCCCTGCCCACAATTGGAATGTTACTATGCCGATGGTTCGGGCGGCGGCGGCCAGTCTTATGGCTTAACAGGATTTCAGACAGGAGCTAACGGTGTGAACATTGGCGCTCAATCCTATCCAACAACTTATGTACCTTGGACAAGTTTAGGATTTGATCTCACACCTTACATTAGCCAAAATGTTACTGTTGAGATCGAGAACAGGTGGTGTGTTTACAATTATGACTGGGCTTACTGTTATGTTGACGGTTTATGTTCTACGTTAACAACATCTGTAACCGGTGGATGTGCGGGCGCTTCAACAGGAACATTAACTGCTCCTGCAGGTATGGATAATTATGTCTGGGCAGGTCCTGCGGGTAGTTCGGTTTCATCTATTACTACTCAAACAGCAACAACAACTACTCCCGGTATTTACACGGTCACTTGTACCCCTTATTCATCTTGCGGTGCGGCAACCTATGTTTATACTTTGAATTTTTCTCCTAACGCAGCGCCTACTGCTAATTTTAATTATACAGTAACGCCATGCGCTTCAAGTTTCAGTGTGCCTGTTATATCAACATCTTCACCTAATGGAGGCGGGCCAATAACCAGTTATACCTGGGATTGGGGCGATGGAACAGCTTTTGGAACAGGAGCTAGTACCGTCCATACTTATGGAGCGATCGGTACAAAGACCATAGAATTAAAAGTTTCCAATGGTTCCTGTACAGATAGTATCACCAAAATATTTTCTTTCAGCGTAGGTCCTGTGGCTAGTTTTACTAATACAAGTGGTTGTTTAAATGCCATCACTAGTTTTTCTTCTACAACAACACCAACCGCAGGAGTAACAGCACATCTATGGGATTTCGGTGATGGTTCTGCTATTGGGACCGGCGCTAATCCTACGCATGTTTATGGAACTCCGGGACCAAAAGTTGTTACCTACACGGTTGTGAGTGCCAGTTGCAATAGTACTATCACCCAAACCATCACGGTATATCCTAATCCGGTAGCAGCGATTACGGGCAATACTGTATGTTTGAACACAGGCACAACTTTTGGGAACACGTCGAGTGTATCGGCACCGGATGTTATCACAGGCTGGTCCTGGGATTTCAATAACGACGGCACACCCGACA
>JAZKGE010000016.1:5105-60568 GCA_040386075.1 Bacteroidota bacterium | reverse complement strand
GACCGCTTTTGCAAAAGCTTTGTTGTCTGCCCGCATTACTGGTAGGTGCTGTTATACGGTCGGCGTTTTCTTTTCTGCGGTTAGTTTAAACACAGCTTTCGTGTCTGCCGATAAAAGGGTAACTATTACGAAGCTACATTTATATTAACTTTTCTACGGAAAGCAACGAGCAGAAAATTATTTATGCTTTGTCTTATTAATTGTTGATTTAGTTCTGATTAACAATGTGTCGTTTAATTGTAGACTGTCTATTTGGGTCGACAGTGTTGAATATTGTTTTTCTAAATCTTCGATTTCGTTTTCAAGCGTGTCAATTTTTGCTTGTCGTTTAGAAACCATTTCGCTTGCATTAACTAATGAAAATGCTTGTTCTGTCATTGTATAAACACAGAACACTATTATAGGTGTCAACACCAATATTATGATAAGTGATATTTTTTTCCATTTTGCCATGATTTGCTTGTCTGAGTTGTGTTGTCTAACGCTGCCGTATAACGTTTTGGAGCTTTGCTTCGGCCGTTTTGAAACCGCTGTCTACCGAAAGTTTAAATAAAGATACAATGTTGCTAGGCATTTGCAAAGAAAAAATAAAGAAATTGTCTACCGCTTTTGCAAATGCTTTGATGTCCGCAAGGCTGGAGCGAACCGTGTGTTAGGGCTTAGTGCATTTTTCTATTTAGTGTGTCCCAAACTAGCTTATATTCTTTTGTCTTTAGATTAACTGTCACAATTTTGGTTTCGTTGTTTTGGTCTGTGTACTGAAACTCTGTTTGATTGTATGATAATGCAGTTTTTGGTAAAAAAATATACATGAAGCTAATTGGATTTTCACTCTCATATATTCCTGTGTCATCTAGTTCTATTAGATCTTGATAATTTGTCATTGCTAGTATGTTTTTTTCATTTAGGTCTATAGTTTTAGTTATTAAACCAAATAATGAATATTTAATGATGTTTACTTTGTAGTCATAAACTTTTACTTGAGTTAGTGTTATTACACAGGTCGGCACAATTAGCACAAACGAAAAAATTGCGTAGTCATAAATACCTTGTCTAAATAAATAAGCTATAAGAATTATTGTCGCCACAACCACAAGCTGTAGGAATAATAATTGTCTGCTAATTTGTCTATGAGATATGAGTTTCATTGTGGTCTTTATGCATTAGCCCTAACTACTCGCTTGGTCCCATAGAATCGGTTGTAATTATTTACAAACGATTGAAAATGACAACAAATAGTATATCAAATATAGGATATTTATATATTTAAGCATTCCTGGTTGTTTTATGATCAGTGCTCCCTTCCTCAGCTAGCAAAAATTTGTTAATAGCAGGCCACAAAAATCATAAAAATGCTCTGATCCATGAAATAATTGGCCGCATGCACGGGAAAAATGGTCTGCTCCACGGCGGAGCAGACCATTTTTGTGACGGAGCATGAGTGCTCCACGGCGGAGCACTACAATTCTATGACGGAGCACGAGTGCTCCGTGACGGAGCAGAACAATTCTACCATGGAGCAGAGCAATTTTGCGGCGGAGCATGAGTGCTCCACGGCAGAGCACTACACTTTTGTGACGGAGCACGAGTGCCCCACGGTGGAGCAGAGCAATTTTGTGGCAGAGCACTGGTGCTCCGTGATGGAGCATTACACTTTTATGGTGGAGCAGGCCACTAAAATGACGCAGCAGCTCACTAAAATGAAATTAATAGTCACTAAAATAACAGAGCAGCCTACTAAAATGAAATTAGTGGTCATTAAATTGGCCGAGCAGCCCATTTATTAGATAGAGCAGGTGGTTTTAGTAATGGAACGGTTACCTTGTACCAGCTTGAGGACCTTAGTGTCCGTTCCCGTTGGCTGAGGCTCTCGAAGCCAGCGGGTCAGCCCGACCCCGCCTTAGTTACTGAGCGGAGTTGTAGTACGTTGCGGGGGCACGCCCAAATAATAAAGAAGATTAAAACAAAAAGTAACACACAACCGCTACAATATCTGCGATCATAAATACCCAAAGGATCTTCCTGGTAAATTTATCCTGCCCATCATTAAAGCCCATCGAAATAAGCGTTAAAAATAACACCACGTAATAGATCTCCAATCCGTAATCGAGTTCATATTTATAAGGCCAGTGCTTACGGGTAAAAAAAGTAGGCTTACCAAACAGGTTCTTTTGTATGAGCATGGTATCGCCCACATCAAAACCAGGAATTATTTTCGATGAAATATCACCCATATAATGTCCTTTATCGGTAGTTAAATAAATGGTAGAGATCACTTGTGTTTGTGTCTGGAAAGATGAATCGCGTTTGATGTTGCGCTCCAGTAAAACTTCTTCGTTAATGGTTGACGTTGTATTATGCAATGCAATAGCAGTAATGAAAAATGCCAGGCAGGCTATGCGTATCAACCACGACGAAATAAACAAAGGTGTTTTACGAAATAGTTTGTTGTATTGTTTTTTCTCTTGCGCCTTTAATGCCAATTGTCTGTCGAGGTTCTCGCGCAGCTCTGCTTTTTTATCGTCGGATAGTTTTGGGCGTTTCATATCCTAAAGATACAAAATTATCTCACAGGATTCAGGATCTTCACGCGGCTAAAATTCCATTGTACAATTTTCACTTCAATATCATCGCCCTCTTTTAAATGCAATTTGGTTAAGGGAATAGCAAATGCACTTTTTTGTAATTGTGTGTAGTTTAGCACCAGGCTGTCGTTTACCAATACCTGTTGGGCTGTGTAAATAGTATCGTTGCCTTGTATCAATTGTGGGTTTTGCACATACAGGTTCTTTCCAAAATATTTCCCTTTCAGGAACATGGTATCCAGTTTATAGTTTTGGGCTTTTGCCTGGTTATTTAAACTAATAAACAAAACAGTAACTAATATACGAGCAAACAACATGAAGTATTTACTCTGTTGGTTTTTCAAAACGATCTTCAATGTTTTTAGTCATTTCAATGGTCAATGCATTCCAATCAGTAAACAGGTCGCGTACATATAAACTGCTATTCAATGCTTTGCCGTTCCCTAACCCTTTAATAAAACGAAAGCGGTCAACAGGGCTTGGATGTGTATCCTCGTCGGTGGTTTCTCTGTTCAATGATTTTTTCACTTCTTCTTCGATATCGGTTATATTTCCGCCGTTTAATTCATATAAATTATTGAAGGAACGTTTTGCCAATTGTGCGACTTCAATTTCAGAGTTTGCTAATTTTACAAACTCAATATTTCTTTTGATCACGTATGTTAATCCATTCTCAAAAGCTTCAGCTCCGTAGGTTTGCGCTGCTACCCTGTCTGCAAGGATCTCCTGCAAAAGTGTAGCGCCATTACTGATCTTTCTGAAAATAAAATCGTATAAGCGAATGAACTGAAAAGCAAGGTTCCACCAAACAGCTTGCCCGGCATAGAACAGCGCAATGTAATATTTATGCATATCGTTTCTCACGCGTAAAGCAACCGCACCACCGGCAGTATCACGGTTAGAAAAATGGCCATACTCATGCGCCAGCACCGCTTTAAAATCATCCACCTTAAAATCTTTTAATACTCCGGTACCAAGTATCAGGATGCGTTTTCCGTTATCGCGCAGTTTTTCTCTCCATGAACCAAGCTCATAAACTGCCAGGTCGGTTTCAGGTGTAATACGTATCTCATCAATAGGCCGCGTTCCCATTGTTTGTGCTACTTCTTTAGTTAATGCAAATAAAGCAGGCGCATCCTTTTCTTCCAGTTTACGTCCTGGATCTTCATGTTTTACTTTTAAGATCAATGAACGGATCATGCCATAAACGGTAATACAGGCACCTATCAATAAAACAAGCATTAGTTGGATTGGAATACGGCCCAACATTAAAAAGAGGTAAAAAATACCAACTACCAATGCTATTACCAGTATTAAAATAATGGGTAATGAAATGTAATAGTAAATGCCGGCTGTATTGATTAAAAAACCATACACACTTCTTAACGTATGGGCCAGTTTTGTGCTCGACTGTGTTTTAAATTCGCGTTCTATAGCATTCAGAGTATAATTAGAAAGAATGAGCCCTACAATATACAGTAACACAAAGCCCAGCGCCCATATAAGCAATGTCCACAGAAAAAAGGTTTTTGCCTTTTCAGTCAGCGCTTTTGTATGAATGCCGCTGTCCAGAAAAGAATCAACATCTTCCTGTGCCATTCCTAATTCCTTCGCTTTTACGATTTCGTTTTCCGATAGAATCCAGTTCTCTTCTTCCGCAGCCATAACTGCTGCAAAATAATGCGCGGTCCATTTATCGGGATGTCTTTGTAAAAGCTCCGCCGTTGCCTTTTTAAACGCATCTACCTGGTAAGACTGCATGGAGGCTTGCGCTAATAGTGTTGTATATTCATAGTCATCAGCACCGGGTAGTTCGCGACCTTCTTTTAATAATTTAATGGCACGGATATAATTATCATTTGCTCTTTGCTGATCTGTTTCTTTTATAGAAATAAGCATAGATGCAAGAGTTATGACATTGGAAGATGATTTATTGATACGGATAGCTTCTTCACAAAGATTTATCCCATTTTGCAGATCACCCATTTGTATTTTACACGATCCTAGTCTGCGAATGGCAGGATCAAAGGTTGGTGCTTTTTGATAAACAATAGTATATAAACTATCTGCAGCAGCATAGTCAGATTTATCAAAAGCAATAGTAGCCGCTTTAAAGGTTGGAACCAATGTTGGATCAATGGCTTTTAACTGATCTTCTATTTTGCCTTCCGTAACGGGGTCGCGTTCCTGACTGATTAATGAATGAGGAATTGAAATTGCCAGTAGAAGAATCAAAACATAGGTGGCACTTTTTAATTGTTTCATGTAAAAGATAGTTTAATTCCTGTTTAGTTTTACAATAAATATATTGTTTTTTTGATGAATCCAGAATTTTAATTATTACTGTCTTTTTTGCTCGGCCGCCCGGATCTTTTTAGTACACCTAACCCTTTTTACCTAAAGTATTTTCACTCTTGCATAAAATCTGCAGGAAGAAATTCATGACAAAGTTTTATCGCATAAAAAAACCTTCCGTTGCTTTGGAAGGTTTTAAACTTTTACACCAATAATTAAAATGTCATCGACCTGTTCCAGGTTACCTCGCCATTCCTCAATGGTTTGGTTCAGCATGGTCTTTTGTCTTTCTATTGGTAGTTTACTTACGTCTGCTAACAACTGGCGGAAATTACCTGCCATGAATTTTTTACCTCTTGGTCCACCAAACTGATCGGCGTATCCATCAGAGAAAATATAAATGCTATCGCCTTTTTGTAATTGGATAGTATGATTGGTGAAATTTTGTTTTTCGCCAATGAACATACCCACCGGAAATTTATCGGCTTTGTATTGTATCAACTCGTTGCCTCTGATAATATATAGCGGATTGAATGCTCCTGAGAACTGTAGTTCCAGCGTGTTGTAGTTCAAAGCGCAAAGGGTCATATCCATACCATCTTTGGTTTGTTTACCTGATGTTGTGTTGGTATGCAAAGTATTGGCAACACCGTCGTTCATTTTATCCATAATAACGGATGGTTGAATGCTCTCGGTATTCTTTAAAATATCTTTTAATAAGTTGTAGCCCACAATACTCATAAAGGCACCCGGTACGCCATGTCCGGTACAATCAACTGCGGCAAAGTAACACCAGTCTTTCTTTTTATCTATCCAGTAAAAATCGCCACTAACAATATCCTTTGGTTTATATAATACAAATGATTCGGGCAGGATCTGTTTCACTAAATTATTTGGAGGTAAGATCGCTTCCTGGATACGTTTTGCGTAATGAATACTATCTGTTACTTGTTTGAAAAGTATTTCCAGTTCTTTTGTTTTTAGTTCGATCTCTTCTTTTTGTTTTACAACCTCTTCTGTTCTTGCAATAACTTTTTGCTCGAGTACTTTTTCATTTTCCGATAAGCTGTCACGCATTTTTAATAAGGCATGCCCCAAACTATCATCTTTACTTAAAGGCTTGTAATAAGCTTCGAAATTACCTTTTCCGGTTTGTTTGGCAAACTCGGTCGTACTTTCCATCGATTCTACCAAACTATTCAATGCTATTCCCATCTCACCAATTTCATCCGTGCGGTAATTGATGCGTTCTTTTGGTAAGATGCCAAGTCCCATCGACAATAACATTTTCTTTAGCTGTTGAATAGGTTTGGTAATGGAACTGGTTGTGAAGGCAGCAATTAAAATTCCTCCAATAAATAAACCTATGCCTAATAATTTCACAAAGTGGTCAAGGAAATTAAAAGAGCTAAACATTTGCTCTTTTGTTTTTTCGGCATTCAATTCTTTTTGCTGGATCAGACCGTTTAATTGATTGTACAACATTTTTATTTTATCCTGACTATCCTCAAATGGAGATGTTACAACAAATTTAATGGTTGCATCCTGGTAGCTTTCCCAGGAGTTTAAAGGAGTCATGATCTCTTCCTGGTATAGCTTGAATAAGCCATCGCTGATCCTAATAATTGCTTTAGCTTTTTCTTTTTCTTCTTTGGTCCAGTCTTTCGATAATTCGTTGATCTCTGCTTTGATATGCGGATAATCTTTACTGATCAGATTTCTTAATTCGGTTTTTGAAGGATCATCGTTTCCCGATTGGTTATAATACCATTTTGAAATTAAGGTCTGCGATTTTTGTAAGATAAAGTTGTATTCTTTTAAGGCAGATACAGAAGGTGTTACCTGGCCAACCACCGAGTCGGTTTGCTGTTTACTTTTTGTAACAGTTACAATGGTAAAAATAAAAGCAATAAGGGTTAACAAAAGCAATGCGCCAAACCCTGTCCCTATTTTTCTTCCAATGGTAAATCTAAATGCCATATAACAGCCTCTTATTTTTTGTTTAAGGCCTCTTTTTTCTGTTTAAACTCATTTGCCTTTTCATCATCCAGCAAAGCCGAGTAAATTCCCTGTAAACTTTCTAATGCTTTTTCAGCATTAGGGTCCAGTTCGTAAACTTTGATCATAAAAGGTAATGACTGTTTAAATAATTTTTTAGCATTTTCCTGTATAACATCCAGTTGCGCCAGATCCACATCATAATCCATCATGCGCATTAAAGTAGCGCCCTGGTTGTAGTATAAGATGCCTAAGTTGATATTGGCACTGATGTTCTTGTTATCAAGTTCTAATACTTTTAATAAAGCAGATTTAGCAATATCACCATATTTTTGGTTGAAGTTGTTCTTCATATAAAGGTCTTCAAATATGCTGCCTTTTGTATTATAATATTTAATATCCTGTTGTTTAAGATCAAAGCTAGGGTCAAATATGGTTGTGTACTTTTTGTAGTTCAAGTAATACTCCTCCGACTTAACATCGTTCAATGAATCCTGCAATAAAATGGTAGCTATTTTATAATAAGTGTTTGCCCCGTTTTTAATAAACGCTTTATTATTCTCCAAATAGCTCTTATCACCATCCAAACTCATGGATTTTATCGCCGAAGACATCGCGGTATCCAATAAATGAATTTTGGAAGTATTTCCTGTTCCGGCTTGTTTGTAGGTTTGAATATAGGCAAAGGAACGAATGTGCCATGAAGCAGGATCATTCATTGTTTCAGGATCAACAATTACTTTTTCAATAATAGGAATAGCCTGATCAAATTTCTTTTCATTGCATAACCTTTGAGCATCAAAAAGCAAAGTCTGACCATAAGATTTATGGCAAACCAACATTAATAAAAAACAGATGCTGCTTTTTAAGTAATGATATGATTTTGAAACTGTTATCACTTTATACAAATTTAATTAATTTATTTAATAATCGCAATAGCTAAACTATTTAGTCCTTCTCCTGTTTTTAGTCCTGCCTTTACGGCATTATTTTCATTATACTCAAATCGTTGTTTATTTTCGGCTACTACAAAGTTAATTGCCGATCCAGCCTTGGCCAGGCCGGTTTTTTCGGTTACAATTAAAGAACCTTTTCCTTTATATTTTGATGAGATCTCCTTAAGCATATCTGATGATTCACTTAAAAGGAAGATAATATGTGGTTGAGCTGACACGTCAATTGTAGCCGAACTCTTAATTTCCAGCTTTTGGTTCCCCACTTGTTTGGAGGAGGCCATTTTATTCAATTCCTGGCTTAAACTGCTATTACTTCCTACTATATGGATGATGAAATTACCCGATTTCATTTTTTCGGGCCATTCAAAGTATTTGGTGAAATTATATAAGAATACTGCTTTTACCTTGGCGTTAGGATCAAAGGTCTGCTGCTGAAAGCTCAGACTACTGAATGCCAGGATAAATATTAAGCTATATTTTACTAAAATTTTCAATTAATGCGTCGAAATATCAAATAGTTTGCCAATGTTCGTGAACCAACAAATATAACATTAACAAAGTATTAAACAAAGTAAATTTTAACATATTAATCATAGTTAAAAATAGGTATATTTATCATAGTATAACCTTGTGCTTTATAACGACAAATACAACCATTTCTCTGATACCGAATTGATTACGGAGTATAAGAACACGAAAAATAATGTGTTTGTTGGAATCCTATATAAAAGGTATTCGCATTTGGTTTTAGGTCTTTCTTTTAAATACTTAAAAGACGAAGATGAGGCGAAAGATGCCGTGATGCAGATATTTGAAAAGCTGTTATCAGATCTCCTGAAATTCAATATTGAGTACTTTAAAAGCTGGCTGTATACATTTTCCAAGAATCATTGTTTAATGATACTTAGAGGAAAACAGTCGAGGTTAAAGAAAGAGATCGATATTCAGATCCATGCTGATTCGTTTATGGAAACCGAGAATACTTTGCATCCAAACAAAGCAGCACAAAAAGAGATACAATACACGTTGCTTGAAAAGGCCATTAATGAATTGAATGAGGATCAGAAAAAATGCATTGAGCTCTTTTACCTGAAAGAGAAGTCATATAATGATATTGTAGAAATAACCGGTTACACAATGAATGAAGTTAAGAGCTTTATACAGAACGGTAAACGAAATTTGAAAATTAAACTAGAGAAAAACAGTGAACAACCCGAATAAACATAAACCATTATCCCCCGAAGAGTTATTTAAATTGTTAGACAATAAGTCTAACAAGGCAAGTGATTTTGATGAATTGGATGACTTTGAAAAAGAAGCATTGGAAGGTTTTGCTGCACATGTAGATTCGGAAAAAGCTCAGGCTTTGACGGATGAATTGAATCTCGCTATTTCACAAAAAGCCTCGGGTGTAGAACTAAAAGAATCAAAAAAAAATAAACTGATCTGGTTCAGTGCTGCTGCCTCTATTGTGATGATCATTATGATCTCTGTTTTCTTTTTCAATCAAAGTAAAGAAGAATCACAAACCAACATTGCATTGAATGAACTAAAAGAAGATAGAGCACCGGTTATTTCTCCGGCCGGAACCGTTCCGCCTTTGGAAACTGTTTCAGAAAATATGACCACTACTAATGCAACCCAAGAAGCAGAGGATAGAGGAAAGCAACTAGCAAAGTTGTTACAAACCGAAGGTCCTAAAAAAGAATCAGGAGAAAGCATGGCAGGTTTAACTAATGAACCAGCACTTGGTTATTCAGAAAGCAAGCCAACTTTATCGCCGGGAATCATGGGTAGTAAAGATGAGGCAAAAAGGAGAGAAGATGATCAGGATGCGCTTCAAAAACAGGCAGAAGTAGTGGCGGATAAAATGAATGTGAAGGAAAAACCAAAGAGTGCGAACCTGGAACAGGAAATAGCTGCCGGAGATATTACACTTTCTGCTAGTCAGGTTGCATCAAATACTAATGTTGACCGGGTTACTACAATGGATGAAAAAACACTGAATGAAGAATCGACGTATAAGGCGGATCGCAATAAAAGTGTGAGCGCTAAAAAAATTGCAGATAAGCAAAGTAAAGCCAAAGAACAATCAACAACTCCTGATGCTGAATCGGCCAACGCCGTAGTTTATACAAAATCTCCTTCAGCGCCTGCTCAGGGTTCTGCGTCTGATGGTAATCTCAATACAACTCATACAGCTTCAGGCAAAAGAAGTAATAACTCAGCATATTATATTGGCAGCGAACTTGCTATCAGGGATGTTGTATTGAATTACTTTAAGGATAGATCTTTAACCACACCGATTGGTAAGTATAAAATTAAAGGGATCGTAGATGCTAAAGGCAAATTAAAAGTAAGCTCTGTTACAAAGATCAGTCAGGAAGATTGTAAGTGCAGTGCTCAACTGGAAAATGCTTTGAACTCGATGAAGAACTGGAATTCTGCCAATCAGGAGGGAAAGGATGTTTCTTCGGATGTGGAGTTTACTCTGGCGTTTTAGTTTCATGTCATGCTGAACTGTCAATTCGAGCGAAGTCGAGAAGTAGCATCTCCTGAGACCCTAAATCATCCCGATAGCTATCGGGACAGGGTGACGGAATCGAAAATAATTAAGGTTTGATCAATCCCTGTTTCTCTCTCTTCCCATAATCCACGATCAGGAAATAATACATCAATACGCCAAAAGCATATAAGGCTGCTGTAATTAAAAAAATGTTCACATAAGGATATCCTTCGTGAAACATGATCTTTACCATGTAACCACTGATGACCCAACTCCCGCTCCATATAGCAGCTGTTAGGGCACTGGTGATCTCGCGATTCTTTTCTCCTACATAATTCATTACTAATTCGGATGTCATTGGACCAGCCATGTTCATTAAAGGTTGGCGTAGTAAATAACACACGATGGCAATGTAAACTGCAATGCTATACTGACTGTAAAATTGTGTAGTTGCTAATGCTACCAGAGATATAACCGCTAAAGATTGCGTTGTGGGAATCGCTATTTTATAGCCAATATTGTCTTTAATGCGTGGAACCATCAGCGCGCCCCATACCACCAATACAGCAGCAATAGCACTTACAAAACTAAAATCGCCCTTACTCATGTGATGTACTTTGTCGAAAAATAGACTGATAAATGGTATCGTTAATCCCGCACCGGTAGCAATGATCAAGGTTGGGATCAATCCTTTAAATATCAGGAGCCAGTCGTTTCGGTGCGTTCTGGTTTTGATCTTGATCGTTTTATGATCATCCATTTCTTCTTTCAGGTTAACTTTATTCATAAAATAAATACCTCCAAATCCAAGAATCGAAAACAGGATCAGTATTTTTTGTTCATCAAAGAAAACCGGATCGAGCATATCTAAAAACCAAATGATAATTCCACTGAATATGCCTGCAAAACTCCATGTACTATAGCTTAGTGCAATACCGGAAGTATGTTGTTCTTTCGCTTCGTTCCTTAAAATATAAGGCGTAATGGGAATCTGCATAAAAGTGAAAGAGGCACCCCACAATAAAAGTGAAACATAAATAAGAAAAGTGAGTTTCAAATAAATGCACAACACAATACATAATCCAAATAAGGGAACAAGAATAGAAGACATGTAAAAGAATGGCTTCATGATCCGTCCTTTAATTATATTGCCAATTGGGAGTGCTAAAATAAAAACACCTAAAAATCGAAAGGTGATGAATAAGGCAATTTGCTCTTCGCTAAAACCTTTACGGTCCATATATAATGGAAGGATCAGCATAAAGGTTGCATTGACCAATTGGATAAAAAACTCTGCAACGATCACATTAATGATAGCCGGTTTTAGTTTTTTATAATCCTTCAGGAACGTGAGCATAAATTATTGGTGCTGGCTAAGAATATCGATGTATGCTTTTATTTTTTCGAGATCTGTTGGTTCAAAGGGTTCAAACTCTCCCTGATTGTTGAACCACGTTAGCTGGCGTTTTGCAAACCGGCGGGTATTTTGTTTGATCATATTCACTGCCTCTTCCAAAGTTTGCTTTCCATCCATAACATCAAACAATTCTTTATACCCAACCGTATTTAATGCATTTAAATGTTTGTGCGGATACAATGCTTTTACCTCTTCCACTAACCCGTGCTCCATCATCATATCAACTCGTTTGTTAATACGCTGGTATAATGCTTCACGTTCTGTATTAATAAGTAGCCCAACAGTATTAAAAGAGCGTTCTTTCTTTTCTTTTTTGCGGAAAGAGGAAAAAGGTTTTTGAGTATGAATGCAAACTTCCAAAGCGCGCATCACGCGTTGCGGATTATTGAGGTCAACCTGGTTGTAATATGTTTCGTCCAGCTTTTTTAATTCCTGTTGCAAAAACTCAAGGCCTTTTTCTTCATGATCCCTGATCAACTTTTCGCGTATTTCGGTTGGAATTTCTTCAAATTCATCTACGCCGTTTAAAACTGCATTGATGTACAATCCTGAGCCACCAACCAATATAAGCGTTTCATGATCTTTAAATAAAGTCTCGATCTTTTCAATAGCATCACGTTCGTATTGCCCTACATTATACGTATCGTTAATGCTGATGTTATCAATAAAATAATGAGGAATATCCTGCATTTCATCCAGTGTTGGTTTTGCAGTGCCTATACTCATCTCTTTAAAGAATTGGCGTGAATCGGCAGAGATTACCGGGCATTGATAGAATTTTGCCAGTTCAATGGATAAGGCAGTCTTCCCAACCGCAGTTGGGCCTGCAATAACTATAAGTGTCTTTTTCAATTTTAAAATTTGAATTCTATTTTACTATCGGGGTTAACAACTTTACTGCTTTTTTTTACACCGTTTATTTCGGCATGCACAATATTGGTCTGCTGTGGTAAAAAATCGAATAACAGTTTTGTCTCTATTTTAATGATCTTTGGCTGAACTACTTTCTTGACTTCAAAATAGGTCCAGATGGCATCTTCTTCTTTTTCATAGCCAATAAAATCAAGATTGACCATTTTGGCATTTACCGAAAGCGATAAACGTTTTTTAATATAGTTCATGAGTTCAGTTTCCATTTCAGCCTTGTTCTTAGGATTCAATAGGTCAATGGGCTTTGACGTTGTTTTTTTTAAAGCATCTTCTATATCATTGGTAAATAGCTTTACGCTTACATTGAGGCTATGTTGTTTTGCGTTATGCTTGATGTCAACCACACTTATGTAAAAAGGATGTTTTTTTGAATGAAAGCCAGTTACTAAAAGAAGGAATAGCCCAAAAAACAGACATTTTGCCGTTGCTGTAATAATTTGAGGAAATGACGTTCTATTTTCTATTTTTAACACACGCAAAAGTAATAAAATTTATGAACGAATTCTGGCTTTGGTTCAATACCGGTACCGAACATATTTTAGACTGGAATGGCTATGATCATATTTTATATGTCATTTCCTTGTGCGTCCTGTTTTCTGTGAGTGAATGGAAAAAGTTATTGGTTCTGATCACCGCTTTTACGATTGGACATTCTTTAACTCTGGCGGTAAGTGCATTGAACATATTTACGGTTAAACAAAACATTGTAGAAATATTGATCCCCGTTACTATTTTGATCACCTGTATGGTAAATATTTATTACAGGCGTTTCGATTATCAACGCCACAGTACCCAAAAGAGCTATAGCTTTAATTATGCTTTAGCCTTGGTATTTGGTTTTATTCACGGCTTGGGCTTTTCCTATATATTAAGATCCATGCTCGGTAAGGAAGAAGGCATCGTTTTTCCTTTACTGTCATTTAATTTAGGATTGGAATTAGGCCAATTGATTATCGTATTAGTTATGCTATTAGTCTCTGTTTTTTTAGCTAGATTTACCCGCATCAAAAAACAGGATGTTGTATTTTTTGTTTCTTCAGCTGTTTTTGGAATTGCCTTTTTATTATTTATTCAACGTTTAAACGCACCTATATCATGACCCGATTCATTCAGATCACCACATCCTTTTGTTTTGTTGCTTCAATGGCTTTAGCTCAAAATACAAAAAATAATCCCATGTCGAACCATGGTAATAAATTTGAGCAATTGGGAACTATTTTACCAACGCCAAACGAGCAAAGAACAGCTTCGGGAGCACCCGGCGCTAAATACTGGCAGCAAAAGGCCGATTATAATATCGAGGCAACATTGGATGAAAAGAACCTGATGTTAATTGGCAAGGAAACAGTGACCTATCATAATAATTCGCCCGATAAACTACAATACTTATGGTTGCAGCTGGATGAAAATCAACATGCTCCTAACTCTGAATCTAATTTCTTCGATAGTAATAAAATGAATGCACCTTACGACGAGGGAGCTGCAAAAGGTATGAATACAGAAGAACGTTTGAAAGGGTTGGGAGATCAGATCTTATCTGTTACAGATGAATTAGGTAAGCCAATTAAATATACGGTCAATCAAACCATGATGCGTATCGATCTTCCCAAAACATTAATGCCAAATACCAAAGTAAAGTTCATTGTAAAATGGCAGTACAAAATGGGGCACCGTACTGAGATCGGTGGACGTGGTGGTTACGAACATTTTAAAGAAGATGGGAATGATTTATTTACCATGACCCAGTGGTATCCACGCATGTGTGTGTATAGCGATTTTCAGGGCTGGCAAAATAAACAATTCACAGGTCGTGGAGAATTTGCTTTAGCTTTTGGAGATTATACAGTTAAGATGACAGTACCTGCAGATCATTTGGTTTGCTCTACAGGCGAATGTCAGAATTATGCGCAGGTATTAACTCCCAATCAAATGGCTCGCTGGACAAAAGCATCTTCTAATTACAGTGATGTAACAGAGATCGTAACCTTAGATGAATGTACGGCTGCCGAAAAACAAAAAGCATCTACTACTAAGACCTGGATCTTTAAAGCGGATAGCGTACGTGACTTTGCCTGGGGATCTTCCCGTAAATTCATGTGGGATGCCATGCCAATTAAAGTAGAAGGAAAAAAGATTATGTGTATGAGTTTTTACGCCAAAGAAGCTGCAGGCTTGTACCGAAAGTATTCTACTAAAACAGTAGCACACACTATTAAAACCTATTCAAAATTTACTATTCCTTATACTTATCCTGTAGCACAAAGTATTGAAGCATCTAACGGTATGGAATACCCGATGATCTGCTTTAATTTTGGAAGAACCGAAAAAGATGGAACATATACCGAAGGAACTAAATACGGTATGCTTGGTGTAATTATTCACGAAGTAGGACATAACTTCTTTCCAATGATCATTAATAGCGATGAACGCCAGTGGAGCTGGTTGGATGAGGGTTTAAATACATTTGTACAGTTTTTAACGGAACAGGAATTTGATAATAATTATCCGTCGGGCCGCGGACCTGCACACAAAATGGTAGATTACATGCGTTTACCAAAAGATCAGTTAGAGCCTATCATGACCAATAGCGAGAATATTAATAATTTTGGTTCGAATGCTTATGGTAAACCTTGTACGGCCTTAAATATTTTACGTGAAACTGTTATGGGTCGAGAATTATTTGACTTTGCTTTCAAGCAGTATGCAACCCGTTGGGCGTTCAAACATCCAACCCCGGCTGATTTTTTCAGAACAATGGAAGATGCCAGTGCGGTTGATTTAGATTGGTATTGGAGAGCCTGGTTCTATGATATTGAACCGGTTGACGTTTCTGTAGATTCAGTAAAAGCTTATACGTTTATCAATAATAAAGAAGTTCCAATAAAGAATGATACGGTGAGAACTTATCCTAAGAAAGCAGAATACATTCATGTATCAAGATTAAGGAACAAAGAAGAAGGCTTAAAATTTTTGGTAGATGTGGATACCACTTTGCGCGATTTTTACTACCACTACAAACCCGAAGTTCAAACGACGGTTGAGAAAAAAGCGATCAACCGTTACGAGAATATAGAGGCAGTGAGTGACTCTTCTTTTGAAAGCTTAAAAGGAAAATACAATTACGAAGTTTATTTTACCAATAAAGGAGGTTGTGTAACGCCATTAATTATCCAGTGGAACTTTAAGGATGGTACTTCTGAAATTGACCGTGTGAATGCGTATGTATGGCGTAAGAATGAAAAGAACGTAGTGAAGACTTACTCTAAGAACAAAGAGGTTGCTTCTATCTTATTGGATCCATATAAAGAGACCTGCGATATTGATGAGAAGAATAATACCTGGAATATCAAAGAAGCGCCAAACCGCTTTGATATTTTTAAAGGTAAAACTGTTGGTCGCGGACAAAGTACAGGTGGTAACCCTATGCAGAAGGCTAAGGGAGGGAAGTAGGAATTAAAAAGATGCAGATTTTAAAAATAAGGTTCTATCAGCTTAAGCGCGATCTGGGAATTTTATTTTTTCCAATAGTAGCTTTAGCTTCACTGATCGTTTATTTTTCCTGCAACCATCCGGCACAGGTTGGACTTTATGTTATTGCAATTATTACCTATTTGTTTCATAGTTTTCATAAAAACAGGGGAGACCTGTCATTTGCATACAAACATTTTAATTCGGCCAAAACGCAAATTGTAACCGAGTATCAGTTGTTTTTGTTGCCGGTTTCAATTCCTTTACTATTTACCGGTTACTGGTATGGTTTTTTTATTTTGCATTTACTTGTTTTAGTAATTCCGTTTGTAGATACAACCCGTAAAATTCAATTTAGGTTTTTGTTTGTAACCCGGTATTTTAAAAGCGATTATATTTTCATTTCCGGAATTCGGAAAAACCTTTTTGTATTAGTTCCGTTGATATCGATAGCGTTGGCTTTAAGTCCATTAAAGCTTTTTCCTTTAGTAGCGTTATTTATTGTAAATGCTGTGGTGTTTTCGTTCTACGAGATCAATGAAAGTGTACAAATGATACAAGCGTCTAATAAAACACCTAAGCAGTTTTTGTCAGCATTAACAAGTTCTGCAGCGGTGAAATTATTTTTGGTAAATGCACCTATATTAATTGTTAATACTGTTTTTAATTTCGACCTGTTTTTATTTAACCTGTATTTTTTGATCTATAATTTATTAATGTTAGCAACTGTTATTGTTTTAAAGTACTCGGATTACGAGTATAAAAAGCAAGGTAACAGTATTCAGATCAAATTGATCATCATGATTTTAGGGTTATTTATTCCTTACTTATCTCCTTTAACGCTTATTTTTTATCTACAGTCGAGAGCTGAGGCTATTAAAAATTTAAATAATTACCTGGATGATAGTCATTGATAATTTGTCGTTTAGTTATAACGAAAAGCCTGTGTTACAAAACATGAATATCAGTTTTGAAGAGAACCTGACTCATGGCATTGTTGGGCTAAACGGAAGTGGCAAAACAACTTTTTTCAATATTCTGTCAGGATTTTTAACTCCGGATGAAGGCAGTATAACGTTAAATGGTATCTCTATTAAAAAGAATGATATTGCTTATATCGATGCAGAATCGTTTTTTTATCCAAAATTAACCGCGTTTGAGTTTTTATCTGTATTCCCAAAAACGAATCTGAATTATAACGAATCTGAATTAGCCAAAGTGTTCGATCTGCCATTAGATGAGTTTATTGACACCTATTCTACCGGCATGAAGAAAAAATTATTGATCATTTCCCAACTGAAACAGGACAAAAAAATATTTATCTTAGATGAACCTTTTAATGGATTGGACGTAGAATCCAATAAAACATTACAAATGATCATTGAATTGCTTAATAAAAAAAACAAGACCATTTTTATAGCGTCGCATATCATTGAACCATTATACACCATTTGTCAGAAGATACATCATTTGAAAAACAAACAGTTTGTAAAAAGTTACACGTCAGATCAATTCTCTCAACTGGATGCGGAAGTTTTTGGAGATTTTAATGAGAATTTAAAAGCCGCTTTAAGTAAATCAATATGAGAGTCCTATATATAATAATTGCCCTGCTATTTTCGGAGTTTATCATTTCTCAAACCAAGGCCTTCACTAAGGAGGACACGTTATGGGGAAGTAACACGATTTATCGCTCCTGGTGGGATGTAACACATTACAATGTATCGGTGAAACCGGATTATAAACAGAAGGCAATTTCGGGTTACAATACCATTACTTATAAAACCATTGCCGACGATCTTCCTTTTGTTATGCAGATCGATCTTCAGGATCCTTTGCAGGTTGATTCGGTTTTTGTGGACAGAGTTAAGTTCACGAATTACAAAAAAGAAAAGAACCGTTGGATGATGACTTTATCCAGTCAACAAAAAAATACAGAGCACACTATTCAGTTATTTTATCATGGGATACCTAAGGTGGCGGTTAATCCTCCCTGGGGTGGCGGTTTTGTCTGGAAAAAGGATTCGTTGGGAAATCCATGGATGAGTGTAGCCTGCCAGGGAGCAGGAGCAAGCGTATGGTTCCCTTGCAAAGATTTGCAAAGCGAAGAACCTGATAATGGAGCAATGCTTGAGATGATAGTTCCGGATACACTGGTTGCTATTGGTAACGGACAATTGATCAGTAAACAAAAAAGCAGAGCAGGATTGATGTCATATGTATGGCAGGTAAAAAACAGTATTAACAGTTATGATATCATTCCTTATATCGGAAAGTATACTAACCTAAAGGATTCAGTAGTAGGCGAGAATGGAAAACTAATGACCGATTATTGGGTTTTGAATTATCACGTAGCAAAAGCAAAAACACATTTGAAACCAAATGTGCTCAAAACACTCAAATGTTTAGAGCATTGGTACGGTCCTTATCCTTTTTATGATGATACATACAAAATTGTGGAAGCACCCTATTTAGGGATGGAACACCAAAGCAATGTGGCTTACGGCAATTTTTACCTGAACGGTTATGCAGGAAGAGACCTATCGAACACAGGATGGGGATTGAAATGGGATTTTATTGTGGTTCATGAAACTGCGCACGAATGGTTTGGAAATAGCATTACCGCCAAAGATGTAGCAGATAACTGGATCCATGAAGGATTTGCATCTTATGCTGAGGTTTTATTTACCGAGTGCGAATTTGGAAAAGAAGCCGGGAACGACTATTGCGGTGGTGTAAAAAAAACCATTGATAATGATATTCCGGTTATTGGAAAGTATGATGTAAGAGAAGAGGGTAGTGGCGATATGTATAACAAAGGCAGTAACGTCATTCACATGGTTCGTCAATTAGTAAATGACGATGAAAAATTCAGGATGATACTAAGAGATGTGTCTAAAACATTTTATCACAAAGTAATTACTACCAATGAATTTGAAGATTACCTGATCTTAAAAACCGGAAAAGACCTAAAACCTTTATTTGATCAATATCTTAGAACTACCAAAGTGCCGAGGTTGGAATGTAAACTCACAAAAAAGAAACTCGAATTCAGATACACCAATTGTAACGAAGGATTTAACATGCCTGTAAAGATCACTACGGAGAAAGAATTCTGGATTTATCCAAACACCCAATGGCAAACCATTTCTTTGGAAAAAGCTTCAAAGAACATTTCCTTAAACAGAAATGTGTATGTGGAGTTGGTAAAGTAATTCAGACCTGTCAGGTTTTAGAAACCTGACAGGTCTACTAAATCAAAACAATCTTCCTTCAATAGGCCCCGAATGTTCTACTTCATGCTTGAGCAGCCATTCTTTTTTGTCAATTCCCCAGGCGTAACCTGTTAGGTTTCCATCAGATCCAATTACCCGGTGACAAGGTACGATGATGGCTATTTTATTTTTACCGTTCGTAGTGCCCACAGCCCTTACACTTTTAACATCGCCAATTTTATGCGCTAATAATCCGTAATTAATAGTTGTTCCGTAAGGTATCCTGCAAACTTCTTCCCATACTTTTTGTTGAAAGTCGGTACCAACCTGAAATATAGGTAGATCGAACTGTAGGCGTGTACCTGCGAAATATTCTTTTAACTGTTTGATGCACTCTTTGTTTAGAGACGTTTCAATCGTTAACGCTTCTGTTTCCCTTTCAACAAATAAAATAGAGCATATTTTTTGGTTAACGCTTTTTATCTGGATCAATCCAAGCGGCGATTCAAAATAAGATATATCAAAGGAATCATTCATTTCATTTTAAAGCCACACTGTCGGCAATTTTATTGTTCTCACACAAAAGAGTGCGAGCAGGGAACTTACTGTATAATAAAATATCATGAGTAGCAAACAACACACAACGCCCTTGTTTACTAATATCTAATAAAATTTTCATAATTCCTTCCGAAGTTTCGGGGTCTAAGTTTCCGGTAGGCTCATCGGCTAATATAATCTCTGGCTCATTAATTAAGGCACGAGCAATACTGATCCGTTGTTGTTCACCCCCTGATAATTGAAAAGACATGACCTGTTCTTTACTTTCCAGACCCACTTTTGACAAAACGTCTTTTACACGGGTTTTTATTTTTGCTTCATCGGTCCAGCCTGTGGCTTTCATCACAAAACGAAGGTTTTCAAACACATTACGATCGCTTAATAATTGAAAATCCTGGAACACGATCCCAAGCTTACGGCGTAAGTAGGGAATTTCCTTGCGTTTCAGGTTATGCAATTTAAAGCCTGAAACTTCGCCGGCACCATGTTTTAGCTCTATATCACCGTAAATGGTCTTCAATAAGCTACTTTTTCCGCTCCCGGTTTTCCCCAGTAAATAAACAAATTCGCCTTTATCCAGCTTTAGGTTTAGGTTAGTAATAACAGGAACATCGCCCTGAAAAATAGTGGCGTCTTTAAATTCAATAACCGAATCGTTGATCATAGCAAAAATATTGTGTTGTGAAGTTAAAAGTTAAATGGCTTCCTATAAAGCATCTTGGCTTCAAGTTTTAACAAAGGCGGGTTAATAACTACGTAATCAGTGTGTTAAGTGAGCTTATTTGACTGTTATTTTTAAGATCAGATTTTAATGACTAAAAGTTACAGTAAATTTTTTATGAATTTTTATTGTAGCCTAATTATTTATATACGATTATATACCTCATGATGATTAAAAAATATTTCATAAGTCTTTTGTTACTAACGTTCTCCGGATTGTTGTTTTCTCAAAAAACGCAATTGTATTTAGATAAAGACGCCAACTATAAAACGGGGCTCGAGCTGTTCGATAAAAAATTATATACAGCCGCACAAAAATCATTTATTGATTACATGGCAACGGTGAAAGGTAATACCTTAATGAAGACCGATGCTGAATACTACGCTGCTGCCTGTGGTATAGAGCTGTTTCATAAAGATGGTGAGTGGCGTATGAAAGAATTCATTGAACGTCATCCTGAAAGCAATAAAGTGAAATGGGGTTATTTTTATTTAGGAAAATCCAGTTTCAGAAAAAAGAAGTATGAAGATGCTATTCAGTTTTTAGAAAAAGTTGATATTTATGAATTGACCAAGGATAACCTGGCAGAACTATATTTTAAAAGAGGCTACAGTTATTTTATAACCAACAATAATGAAAAAGCAAAAGCTGATCTGTTTGAAATAAAAGATGTGGATAACAAGTATGCACATCCGGCAAATTATTATCACTCACATATTTCTTACCAGGAAAAAAATTACGAAACAGCACTGAAAGGATTCGAACGTTTGTTGAATGATGAGACCTTTGGTGTTATTGTTCCTTATTACATTACCCAGATCTACTTTATTCAGGGAAAATATGCGGAAGTAGTTAAAAATGCGCCGGCACTTTTAAACGACTCTTCAAAAATTCAAAAAGAAGGTGAGATCAATCGCATGATCGGTGAATCGTATTTTAATTTAAAAGATTTTGCAAACGCGTTGACCTATTTCAAAAAAGCAGAATCTGAAAGTGGATTCAATAACAAAGGTAATTACGAGCTAGCGTATTGCTATTACCAGATCAAAGATTATAAAAATGCCGCAGTAAGATTTGAAAAAGTAACATATAGCGATGATAGTCTGGGGCAAAATGCATGGTATCATCTAGCAGATTGTCATGTTCAAATGGGAAATAAAATAAAAGCCAGGAGCGCATTTTATGCTGCAAGTAACATGGCCTATGATCTAAAGATAACTGAAGACGCATTATTCAGTTATGCTAAGTTGTGTTATGAAACCTCTTTTGCTCCGTACAATGATGCTGTTATTGCTTTTCAGAAATACATTAAACAGTATCCAACTTCGCCTAGAAAGGCTGAGGCCTATAATTATTTAGTGAATGTATACTCAACTACTAAGAACTATTCACAAGCTATTGCATCCATCGAAAATATTCAACCTTTAGATCCTATATTAAAGATCACTTATCAAAAGCTGATCTATTTTAAAGCAGTAGAGTTCTTTAATAACATTGACCTGGATAGTGCTACACGTTATTTCAATAGATCTATTGCTGTCAATTCCGATAAGACCTATAATGCTTTATCTCAATACTGGTTAGGAGAGATATCTTATATTAAAAAGGATTATGCAACAGCCATTCAGATCTGGAAAAACTTCCAGTTGAATGAAGGCGCTTTTAGCCTTAACGAATACGATCTTTCTAACTATAATATTGGATACGCTTATTTTCAACAAAAAAATAAAAATGATTATGAAAATGCCAATATCTCATTTCGTAAATTTTTATTGACTAAAAATAAATTTGATTCTAAAAAGATCGCTGATGCCAATATAAGAACAGCTGATAGTTATTTTATGAATAATGTATATCCACAAGCAGCAGAGTATTACGAAACAGCTATTGCCTTAAATCAGCTGGATGTGGATTACTGTATTTATCAAAAAGCTTTATGCAGTGGATTATTAAAGAATAACAAAGAAAAGATCAACGATCTGAAATTGCTGGCATCTAAATATCCGAAATCGAATTATATGGCTGCATCTATTTTTGAAACCGCAGAAACCTATAGTAAAGACCTGAATGATGGCGATAATGCGGTGATCTATTATCAAAAAGTGTTAGATAATTATCCGAATTCTTCCTTTGCAAATTCTGCTTTAGCGGGAATTGGTTTAGTGCATTATAATAAGAAAGAAGATGATAAAGCATTTTCTTATTTCGATCAGATCGTAAAAAAAGATCCGAAGGGATCAGAAGCGCGTGAAGTGTTGCCGATGATCAAAAAAATATTTGAAGCACAAGGTAAAATAGATGAGATGGCCACTTATTTTGCTTCGGTTGGTAATCCTTTAAACACGACGGAGCTTGAAACTTCTTTATATGAAGCAGCCAAAGACGCTTATTACAATCAAAAGAACTGTGATCTGGCCATGCCGAAATTTGAAAGTTATATATCTAAGTACCCAGAAGGTAAATACATTTCGGAAGCTCATTTTGCGTATGCTGAATGTGCGTATAGTAAAGATCTTTTCGAGAAAGCGTTGCCGTCTTACCAATACATCGTTAACAGGTCACGTGGTATTTATTCTGAGACATCTTTATTGAAGTTAAGTTACTTGTTATACAAGGATAAAAAATATGAAGAAGTATTACCGCTATATCAAAAACTGGAAGAGTATGCCGAAACACCGGCTAATAAATTAAGCGGTAGAATAGGGGCCATGAGAAGCGCTTTTAATTTAAAGAAGTATGATATCGCCCTTGAATTTGCAGGAAAGGTATTGAATACCGAAAAAATAACTCCTCAACAAACCAATGAAGCTAAATATGATAAAGCAAAATCATTATTTGAGTTGAACCGTTTTGATGACGCTTTCATTGAGTTTAAAGCGGTCTATAAATCTGCTAAAAATATTACAGGAGCAGAAGCTTTATACCACATTGCAAAAATTGAATTGGAAAAGCAGGATCATACAGCGGTTGAAAAAACGATTGGTAACCTGATCAGTTATGAATATTCTAATGATGACTGGAATACGAAAGGATTAATATTATTGGCAGATTCATACATTGCCAAAGGTGATGACGGAGATGCGGAATTGATGTTACAAACAGTTATCGACGGTAAACCAAAACAGGAATACCTTGAAGAGGCTACTAAAAAATTGGAAGCTTTAAAAGCCAGAAAGGCTGCACAAATAATTCAAGCAGCTCCCGAAGCTAAAGATATGAAAATTGAATTTAAGGAATCAAAAGGAGACAAGGATCTGTTTGATCAGATGTTTGATGCAAGACAGGATTCATTGAAAAATAACAAGTAACTATTGTTTAAAGTACTATTATGAAAGAAAACAACCATTATAACAGAGGCGCCATCCTTTCTTCGAATAAGTATGGTAACTCGTTCATGCATGAGCAAGATCAGCAACAGCAAAAACGCCGTATTAAAAAATTACAATGGTTTTTTGTGTTGCTGCTGGTATTGGGATATTTTGCAGCTGCTTTGGCTCAAACGGGCATGAAAGATATTGAATTGAAAGCTACAAGTGAGTTTGAACCTACTATCAAAGATGCTGTTAAGTTAGGTGACTTACCGGAAATTAAAGATACGGTTAAGAAAATTGCAAATATCAATTACGGCATCGTTTCTACGCCTTTGGTATCTAAATATGAGGTGGTTCCTATTGACGCTGCTAAAATGCAAAATGAGCCTTTATCTAAGTTATATCGTTCTTTGTTAAAAGTAGGTATGGGAACATACACTACACCTTATGGAGAATTCTGGATCAATAGTTTGCGTACAAGAGATGTGGCTTATGGAATTCATTTAAAGCACTTATCTTCTTCTTCACATTTAAAAAATGTAGGTTACAGTGGTTACAGTGATAATGAAGGTGAAATTTTTGGAAAGAAATTCTATAAAAAACATACGTTAACAGGTGAATTTAATTACAAAAGAAATGTGACTCATTTTTACGGTTATGATACTACCATGAACGAGCTGGATAAGGATTACACCAAGCAGCGTTACCAGTTATTTGAACCCGTTGTAAAAGTACAGAGTCATTATACCGACAGTTCTAAAATAAACCACATGATCAAAGTTGGTTACTATAATCTGACAGATCTGTACCATGTAGCTGAAAATAATGTGAAATTGAATACACTGTTCAATACATTCATTAACAAAGAACGATTATTTGCTGCTTTTGATGTGGATTTCTATAATCATAAATTGCCTAACGATACATTCAACGATGTGATCGTTAAACTGAATCCTTATTTTGAAACACATGGTAAAAAATGGATGGTTGATATTGGCTTGTCCGCAACCCTGGACGCATTTTCTAACACAAGCACTAAGTTTTATTTTCATCCGCAATTAAATGCACAGTTTGATGTGTATGAAGGTATTATCATTCCTTATGCAGGGGTGAATGGTGGGTTACAGAAAAATTCCTTAAGAAGTTTATCCAATGAAAATCCTTTCATTACGTCTACGATCAACTATAAAAACTCTAATACCAAGATCAATGTATTTGGTGGTTTGAAAGGAAATTTGAGCTCTAAAACAAGCTATGATATTAAAGCAGCTTGGGCGCTTGTAGACAGCATGCACTTTTTTGTAGTTGATTATACAGCTAACGGAACTTTGGATAATCAATATAAGGTTTTATATGACAATACAAACTTTTTTAATGTAGCCGGACAGGTGAAATACCAATATAAAGAAAAGATTCATTTCCTCGCAAAGGGAAACTATTATATGTATAGCCCACATAGTTTAAAAAGAGCTTATCATAAACCTGATTTTGATCTCACGTTCTCAGCTCAGTATAACCTTAAAAGCAAGATCATTATCAAAGCTGATATCTTTGTTATTGGTAACCAGTTTGCTTTAACACAGGTTTCAGATGGTAGTTTTAATTATACAACCGAACCAAAATTATTAAGTGGTATAGTTGATGTTAATTTGGGCGCGGAATACCGTTATAGTAAAATGTTATCTTTCTTTGTTAACTTTAATAACATTGCAAATACACGTTATTATCGTTGGGAGAAATATCCAAGTCAGCGTTTTAACTTAATGGCAGGTTTAACTTTTATTCCTTTTTAATATTTTTGGCAAGCAATGGTCTTGCCAAACCTTAGCCTCCATAGCCGGCATAAAAACTATGAAATAAAAATGCCGGTAATTTCGACTAAGGCTGACAAGCTTCTTTAGCATGGTGTTTATTTCCAGCCACCACCTAATGCTTCAAAAATATTAACCATTGCATTCATTTGTTGTTGTTTCATTTCTATCAATTCAAATCTCGATTCTAAGGCATCACGCTGGGTCAACAATACTTCCATATAATCAGCCCGCGCAGATTTAAAAAGTGTATTTGAAATCTCTATCGATTCGGTGAGTGCCTGAATTTGTTTTGTTTTTAGGTCGTAGCTTTTTTTAAGATTGCTAATATTTGAGATCTGATTGGAAACTTCGATATGAGCATTTAAAATAGTACGCTCATAGTTATACATAGCTTGTACCTGTTTTGAACTAGCCGAATAGTAATTTGCTTTTATAACATTTCGGTTAATTAATGGGGCTACTAAATTTCCAGCAACATTGTAGATCAATGATAGAGGAGTTTCTACGATATATGATGGATTAAATGCACTGTAACCGGCACCCGCAGTTATTTTTAATGCAGGATAGAATTCGGCTTTTGCTGATCTTACATCCAGTTTAGCAGCAATTAATTCACGCTCAGCTTTTTTGATATCTGGTCTGTTTTCTAAAAGTTGGGAAGGAATCCCGGAATGAATGGTGTCTAATGGCAGATCAATAAATAGTTTTGAATTCCTTATTATAGGTTGAGGAAAGCGGCCCATTAAAAAATTGATCCTGTTCTCTGTTACAGTAATTTGTTGTTCAATATAAAACTGTCTGCTTTGGTTTTTAAGAACCTCTGCTTCAAATCTACGAACAGCCAATTCAGTTACTCTGGCTGCACTCTTCTCAAGTTTCACTATTTCAAGTGAGCTTTGATACAATTCGATATTTTTTTTCAAAATCTCTAGCTGATTATCTAAAGCTAATAATTCGTAATACGAATTAGAGATCTCTGCTACCAAATGCGTTACCATAAAGTTTTTTCCATCAATAGAAGAAAGATACCTGAATACAGCCGCTTTTTTTGCATTGCGTAACTTTTTCCAGATATCAATTTCCCAGGATATGTTTGCTCCAAGAACATAATTTGCTAATGGTTGCGGATTTTTTTGTCCGGGGATAATGTCAATAGCTTCATCCACTGCACCTTTGCTTGTGTATCGACTGGATTTATCAAGACCTGCTTCTATACCAACTTCCAGGTTAGGAACGTAAGAGCCTTTTTTGGCTCTTACGTCGTTTTTAGCAATGCTAATTTCCTGTAACATGATATTTAACTCCTGGTTATTTTTTAACGCGGTATCGATCAGTGCAATTAAATTCTGATCAGTGAAAAATGATTTCCATTTTATGTTTGCCGTATTGATCGAATCTTTTTTATTGTTATAGCTCGCAGGAACATTTTTGTTCTCTGCCCGCTTAATAATAGATGGACCCATGCAGGCAGTATACATAAGTGATAGACCTATTACACCAAATTTTATTACTATGTTTTTTCTAAGCATTGTCATCATTGTCTTCAGTTGTTGGAAAATTATCTATTTGATGAACTAAATCTTCGGTTAAAGGACTGTCATCTTCGTATTTAATCAGTTGACGCCCATCGGCCAGTTTGGCGAATATGTAGTATAATCCGGGTATGATTATAACGCCGAAAATGGTTCCGAATAACATTCCACCTAGGGCAGAAGCTCCAATAGTTCTGTTACCTATGGCACCTGCTCCATGTGCCATAACCAATGGAATTAATCCGGCAACAAAGGCAAAGGAAGTCATTAGAATCGGTCGGAAACGGACTTTTGCTCCTTCAATAGCAGCATTGAGAATGGTTTCTCCCTGTTGTCGTTTTTGAATAGCAAATTCTACGATCAGTACGGCATTCTTTCCTAATAAACCTACCAACATGATCAATCCGACCTGGGCGTAAATATTATTTTCGAGTCCCATTAGCTTCAGCATTAAAAACGAACCAAATACCCCTACCGGAAGTGATAGTACAACAGCCAAAGGAATGAGAAAACTTTCGTACTGTGCGGCCAATACAAAATAAACAAACATTAATACGATAAGGAACACATAAAGCGCCTCATTGCCCCTTCTCGATTCATCATACGAAAGTCCTTCAAAAGCTATATCGTAGCCTTTAGGTAACGTCTTGGCAGACACTTCCCGTATTGCCTGTATCGCATCGGCAGTGGTATACCCTTTAGCAGGAAGGCCTTGGATAGCGGCTGAGTTATACAAATTGAAACGGGTAATCTCATTTGGTCCCTGTCCTTTTACGAGTTTCATAAAGGATGAATAAGGTACCATTTCTCCACGATCATTTTTTACATACAGATTTAAAAGGTCAGAAGGAAGTCTTCTGAATTTCGGATCTGACTGAACATATACTTTAAAAAACTGGTTGAACTTAATAAATCCTTGTTCATAAGTACTTCCTATCAATATATTCAGATTCTCCATTGCCTTTCCAATAGATACTCCTTTTTGCATGGCCAGGTTGTTATCTATTTCTAGCTCATACTGTGGATAATTGGCTGCGAAAAATGTAAACAAACCAGTGAGTTCTTTTCGTTTACTCAGATTACTCATAAACTCCTTATTTATTTTGTCAAACTCGTGGTAATCCGTTTCGGTGTTTTTATCTAGTAAACGCATAGAAAATCCTCCGGATGTACCGAAACCGGGTATTGCTGGTGGTTCAAAGAATTCGACAATAGCTCCAAGATCTCTTGTTTTGGCTTCCAGCTCTTCCATTACCTCTTTTACGGTATGATGGCGTTCCGACCAGTTTTTGAGATTGATTAGACAAGTACCTGCATTCGATCCTCGTCCTTCTGTCATAATCTCATATCCTGCCAATGAGGAAACTGACTCAACTCCATCAATTTTTTCACAAATTTTCTGAAGTCTCTGAGACACCTCGTTGGTTTTTTCAAGTGTAGAACCCGGAGGAGTTTGAATGATGGCATAGATAGTCCCTTGATCCTCATTAGGAATAAAACCTGAGGGCACAATCTGACTTTCAAAATAAATCCCCGCGCAAAATATGATCAGTATTGTAAAAGTAACTGTTCTCCTATGAACAATTAATTTTAGCAGCCATACATATTTTCCTGTAAGTTTATCAAACCCTCTGTTGAAACTGTCAAGTGATCTTGTCAGTATGTTTTTCTTTTTTGGATGCCCATGATGATTTTTTAAAAGCATCGCACATAATACAGGTGTAAGTGTAAGTGCAATTAAGGCTGAAATTACAATTGAGCTTGCCATTGTAATTGAGAACTGACGATAAAATGTACCTACAGGACCCGACATGAATGATATAGGAACGAACACTGACACCATTACAAATGTGATAGCGATAATAGCTCCGCTGATCTCGCCAAGCACTTTCCTTACTGCATTGTAAGGAGAGATATTTGGATCTTCATCAAATTTTGCATGCACGGCCTCGACGACGACAATGGCATCATCTACCACAATACCAATAGCAAGCACAAGTGCGAAAAGTGTTACCAGGTTGATTGAAATTCCAAAAAACTGGATAACAAAAAACGCACCGATCAATGATATTGGAACAGCCAGAATTGGTATCAATGTTGAGCGCCAATCGCCCAGAAATATAAAAACAACCAGAGCAACAAGTATAAATGCGTCACGCAGCGTGTCAATTACCTGTTCTATAGATGCGTCGAGGAATTGAGAAACATCATAGCTGATCTTATAATCGAGACCAGGGGGAAAAGATTTTTTCATCTCTTCCAGTGTTGTTTTAACTTCTGCTATTACATCACTGGCATTGCTACCATAATTTTGCTTTAACACAATTGCAGAAGAAGCATTCCCATTAAGATTTGAATAAATATCAAAAAATTCACTGCCTAATTCTACTGTAGCAATATCCCGCAGGTGAATACTTTCACCTTCAGCGTTAGCGCGAATAATAATGCTTTCATACTCTTCGGGTTTGTTGAACCTACCTTTATAGGTGAGCACATATTCCAGTGATTGTGCAGCAATTCCCGAACTCTGTCCTATCCTGCCAGGACGACCAATGATACTTTGTTCGCTAATCGCATCCATCACTTCCTCTACAGAAATTTTATACGCACGCATACGCTCAGGGTTTAACCATACACGCATAGCGTATCTCCTGCTACCCAATATTTGTGCCCTTGCCACACCTTTGATCCGTTGAATTTCACGGATCATGTTTACAGTAGCATAATTGAATAAAAATTTTTCATCCATGCTCTTTGTGGTGGAATAGAGATTGACATACATCAACATACTGGGCTGAATAGGCGTGATAATAACTCCTTCACGTTGTACTAGTTCAGGTAAAAGAGGCATAACCTGATCTACCCTTGTTTTTACCCTAATAACGGCGTCGTTTGGATCTGTACCTGGCTCAAAAATGATACGCATCGTAGCCTCACCAGCACTGGTTGCGTCAGTTGCGATATACCTCATATCCTGTACACCATTGATGGCCTGTTCCAATGTAATCAGAGTAGATTTCACTAATACGTCTGCACTAGATCCTGGATAAGCTATAAATATATTTACAGTCGTGGGTGCAATATCAGGAAATTGGGAAATAGGAAGTTGCTTAATTGCCAATGAACCTATAAAGATGATGACGATCGATATCACAATTGCAAATACCGGTCTGCGTATAAATTTACTAAACATATTTTTTACTTTTTAGTGATAGATTATTCAGCATATAAATTTAAATGTGAAATGAGAGAGTCAGGTTTTACGAACTTGTACTCTATTTTTTGATTTTCTTCTACTTGACGTAATCCTTCAAGAAGAATTTTGTCATTTTCCTTAAGCCCTTTACTAATAATAAAAATATGCGGCAATTCTGCAGCAACAGTAATTTCTCTCGACTTAACCTTATTGTCTTTGTCGATTACATATACAAACTTTTTTTCAAGAACTTCGAAGGTTGCTTTTTGAGGAATAATGATGGCTTCTTTAAGAGGAATCCCCATTTGTATATTACCTGTTTCGCCATGTCTTAAAAGGCTTTTAGGATTAGGGAAAGTAGCCCTGAATGCAATATTGCCCGTTTCGTTATTAAAATCTGCTTCAATGGCGGTTACCACTCCCGGATATTCAAATACACTGTTGTTGGCCATTAACAGATTTACTTTTAATAAATTTTCTTCTGTTGCATGCGCTTTATAATTTAAATACTCGGATTCAGGAACATTAAAGTAAACCCACATTTCGCTGTTATCAGATAAAGTAGATAACAGATCACCTTCATTGATCATACTTCCAAGTCGTACCTGGAAGTGATCCATGATGCCATCGAATGGCGCCTTAATGTCCGTAAATTGTAAATGTGTTTGTGCCAGCGATTGTTCAGCTTTTGCCTTGTCTAATTTAGCTTTGGCCAGGGCGAGCTCGTTCGGAGAAACAACATTTTTTTCGGATAATTGCTTTGTGTTCTGATATTCTATCTCAGCGAAACTTGTCTCAGCCTGAGCTTTTTGCAGTTCAGCGTTATACAACTGCGGCATGATCTTAAACATCTGCTGGCCTTTTTTTACAGTTTGACCTTCATCTACAAAAATATTTTCCAGGTACCCTTTTTCCATTGCCCGCAGTTCGATATGCTGAATAGCATGGATCTGGCATACATAATTTCTTGTGATAAGAGTGTCTTTTTTTAAAGGACTGGTAACCAAAAATTTGATTTCCTCTTGTTTTTCGCTTTCAGCGTGTTGGCAGCTTATGTGTGATAATAATGCACACATGCTAATTAATACGATGCTTTTTCGCATAATGAATAAAATTTACAGTTCAATGGTTGATTAAATAATGAAAGAGGTGATATGATGATTATAGATCATATACACAGATTGGATATACAGAATAGGAAATACTGTATATTAAAAAAATCAAATACGAAAATTACAAACTGCGATGTAGATCGGGTTTGTTACTTTTTCGGCTAAGGGTTTAGCTGAAATGAGTTTAGGTTGAACCAACTCATATTGGAAATACGAAATAAAAAATGGTAAAAGCAGTATCTGTGCCTGAAAATCATTTTCTGTTTCACTTTCGCTTTCTTCAAATAAAAGATCAGTTGCGGGAGAGCTGTTATCTTCCTTGGCAGACAATGAAATACACTTACTATTGGTTGAATGTAATTTGGAATATACGGATTGTATAGTTTGGTAAGTATTAGCTGAAAATGATGCTAAAAAGCAAAATAAAAAGAATAAAGAAAAATATGTGGATCTGTTTAGTTTCATTTTTCAGTTACAAAAGTACATAAAATTTCAAATCGAAATTAATTACTTTCAGATTTAACAGGATTTAAGATTTCATAAAAGTAAAAAAGCTATACCTTATTATATATACTACTTTTTAGTTTCTTCGTCTTTTAAGGTTGGCGAACGCAATTCAACCGGATGATGTTGTTTACGCACCTTTAAATTGATCAATTCTACTGCAAAAGAAAAGGCCATTGCAAAATAGATATAACCCTTAGGTATTTCCATTTTATCAATATGAACACCTTCTACAACTAACAGCACAGCTATTAATACCAAAAAAGAAAGAGCTAATACTTTAAATGTTGGATGCTTATGAATGAACGCTGAAATTCTTGGTGCAAAATAAAACATCACTGCCATGCTAATAATAACAGCGATCATCATGATCACAATATTATTTGCCATACCGATGGCAGTTACAACACCATCAATACTAAATACCATATCAATCAATATCATTTGAATGATGATGGACTTAAATGTAGCGGGTTTCTTTTTTTCTTTATTCAAATGCTCATCAGGATCTTCCCCTTCCAGTTTATTATGGATCTCAAGGGTTGAGTTTACCAATAAAAATAAGCCTCCGGCCAGCATGATGATATCTTTTAACGCTACCGAATGATCAAATACATGAAACAATTCCTGTTCTCCCTTTATTAAATGACCTAAAATAAACAGGAACAATAGACGCATAATGATACCAACGATCATCCAGATCATTCCGGCCTGCTTGGTTCTACTCTTGTCGAGTCTGCTTAAAACGATGGAAACAAAAATGACATTATCAATGCCTAATAAAATTTCCATCAAGGTTAATGGGATCAAACTTAAGAGTGCTTCGGTAGAAAATATATCAGACATACGGTTTTTTTAGACTGTAAAAATAGTAATAAAAAGCAGTGAATTTATGTTTCTGCTTTCTAAAATAAGAGTTCTCAAACAGGCAAATTTTTGATTGTTTTTTTAATTAAAAAGAACAAGTTTTTATTAACATTTGTTAGTAAAATCATAGAAATAAATTACCTAAAAACCCAATAAAATCGGTATATTTAATGATTATATACTTAATAAGAAGATCTCAGAATTTATGGAAGAAAATACAGCGATTGACAAGACTAATTACGGTGCCGATAACATTCAAGTATTAGAAGGATTAGAAGCAGTTAGAAAAAGACCAGCCATGTACATTGGCGATATTGGTGTAAAAGGATTACATCATTTAGTATATGAGGTTGTAGATAATTCAATTGATGAGGCATTAGCAGGACATTGCGATACTATTTCTGTTATTATATTAGAAAACAACTCAATTAAAGTAAAAGATAACGGGCGAGGCATTCCTACAGGTATTCATCCAAAATTAGGGGTAAGTGCTTTAGAGGTAGTAATGACGGTTTTACATGCCGGTGGTAAATTTGATAAAGATACTTATAAAGTATCCGGTGGTTTACATGGAGTAGGCGTAAGTTGCGTTAATGCATTATCTGATCCCTTAATTGCTGAAGTTCACCGTGATGGTAAAATTACCATGCAGGAGTTCAGAAAAGGGATTCCTCAGTATCCGGCTAAAGTAATAGGCGACACAACCGATAGAGGCACTACAGTAACTTTTACGCCCGATTTAAGCATATTTACAACAGGAGAGTATATATATGCTACCCTGGCTAACCGTATGCGTGAATTAGCCTTCTTAAATAAAGGAATTACGATCGTTTTAACGGATGACCGTCAGAAAGATGAAAATGGAGTTTCTTATGCGGAAACTTTCCATAGCGAAGGTGGCTTAAAAGAATTCGTTCAATATATTGACGGAGGTAAAGAAAAATTAATGGATGACGTTATCCACATCGAAGGTGAGAAAAACGGAATTCCGGTTGAAGTAGCTATGTTATACAATCACTCTTATAGTGAAAGTATACAGAGTTATGTCAATAATATCAATACGCACGAAGGAGGAACTCACTTAGCAGGTTTCCGCAGAGGATTGACCCGTACTTTAAAAAGCTATGCTGAAAAGAATGGTATGTTTAAAAACATTAAATTTGAAATTAGCGGAGATGACTTTAGAGAAGGTTTAACGGCGGTTGTTTCCGTTAAAGTACAGGAACCGCAATTTGAAGGACAAACCAAAACTAAATTAGGAAATAGCGAAGTAACAGGAGCGGTTGATTCTGCTATCAGTGAAGCCTTAAGTAATTACTTAGAGGAAAACCCTAAGCAAGCGCGCTTAATTGTAGATAAAGTTGTGTTGGCAGCTACTGCCCGCCACGCTGCCCGCAAGGCTCGTGAAATGGTGCAGCGTAAATCAGTAATGTCAGGTTCAGGTTTGCCTGGTAAACTGGCAGATTGTGCTAATAACGATCCATTAGCTTGTGAGTTATTCTTAGTAGAGGGTGACTCTGCAGGTGGAACAGCTAAACAAGGCCGTAATCGTGATTTTCAGGCTATCTTACCTTTAAGAGGAAAGATCTTAAATGTAGAAAAAGCATTAGAGTATAAAATTTATGAGAACGAAGAGATCAAAAATATATTTACGGCATTAGGAGTTTTCCGTGGTACCAAAGAAGATGACCGTGCATTGAACATGGATAAATTACGTTACCATAAAGTGGTGATCATGTGTGATGCCGATGTGGATGGTTCTCACATTACAACTTTAATTTTAACATTCTTCTTCCGTCATATGAAAGAGTTGGTGGAGAAAGGACATGTATATATTGCAGCTCCTCCATTATATTTAGTAAAAAAAGGAAAAGAGCAAGTATATTGCTGGAACGAAGTTGATCGTGCTGAACAAGTAAAAATTTTGGGTGGCGATAAGCCGGAAAGTGTAAATATCCAACGTTATAAAGGTTTAGGAGAAATGAATGCGATCCAGTTATGGGAAACCACCTTAGATCCTTCAACTCGTACGTTACGCCAGGTAACTATAGACAGTGCTGCAGAAGCGGATCGTGTTTTTGCGATGTTAATGGGTGATGAAGTTCCCCCACGCAGAGAATTCATTGAACAAAATGCGAAATATGCGAAAATTGATGCGTAAAGAAAAATAGAGAATTATTGAGTTGAAGAATTTGTGATTTGAAAATAAAGTAGTTTATTTACTTTATATTTCATTAACTCTTTAATTCAAAAAATCAATAATTAAATTTTAAATCAACAATTTTATAAATCTATAACTCAATAATTAAAATGACAAAAGTATCAGTTATCGGTGCCGGAAACGTAGGCGCTACCTGTGCAGAGTATATCGCACAAAGAAGAATTGCAAGTGAAGTTGTAATTTTGGATATTAAAGAAAATTTTGCTGAAGGAAAAGCATTAGACTTAATGCAAACAGCTTCTTTAAATGGATTCAATACACGTATCAGCGGAAGCACAAACGATTATGCTAAAACAGCAAACAGTGATGTAGTTGTTGTAACGTCTGGTATTCCTCGTAAACCGGGAATGACTCGTGAAGAATTAATTGGTATCAATGCAGGAATTGTAAAAACAGTAACTGAAAATGTATTAAAACATTCTCCAAATGCGATCATTATCATCGTATCTAATCCAATGGATACAATGACTTACTTAGCATTAAAAGGAAGCAAATTACCTAAGAACCGTATCATTGGTATGGGCGGTGCTTTGGATAGCGCCCGTTTCAACTGCTATTTATCACAAGCTTTAAATGCACCTGCAAGTGATGTACAAGGTGTTGTTATTGGCGGACATGGTGATACAACCATGATCCCTTTAACTCGTTTTGCTACACACAACGGGGTTCCTGTTTCTCAGACATTAGATGCAGATACTTTGAAAAAAATTGCAGCTGATACAATGGTTGGCGGTGCTACATTAACAGGTATGTTAGGAACTTCTGCATGGTATGCGCCAGGAGCAGCTGTTGCAACTATCGTTGACAGTATCTTAAACGATCAGAAAAAAATAATTCCTTGCAGCGTAATGTTAGAAGGAGAATATGGCCAATCTGATATTTGCATGGGCGTTCCTGTAATTATCGGTAAAAACGGTTGGGAAAAAATCGTTGACTTTAAATTGAACGACGAAGAAAAAGCATTATTTGCTAAAAGTGCAGATGCTGTTAGAAGTATGAACAATGTGTTATCTACTGTAACTCCTGCTTAATTTTCATCAAGCATAAATTTGAAAGCCTGAGTGTTAACTCAGGCTTTTTTAATATAGTTGAAGGGAGGTAGCTACACCTGTCAGGTTTATATATAGAGTGTGCTATAAACCTGACAGGTGTTTATTTTCAGACAGTTTTATTTTTTCAACAACTCAGCCATCTCAACCAATCTAATAAATTCAGCTCTGTAACCTTCTTCATCTTTTCCTTTTGCGTCTTTAGCCATAGTAATGATACGCTTAAAATCAGAATCACCTTTGAATTTAGAATTGCGTAACAACATACCAAACTCGGCAACAGCGCATGAGAATTTACAATTTTCAGAAGCTGCTGAAAATGGTGTTTTTTTGTCTAATACAATGTGAGAGATCAATTGAGAGGTAGATTCTTTTGGTTCTTTGTAACGGAATTTAATCGTCATTATTTCATTGCTTTCAGATGCAGGATGAGCCGCTGCCACATGTTGGTATTTCAAATTATCAACGCTGGCAGTCAATGCTTCTGAAGAACCTGCAGGAATGATTTCGTAAATGGCCGTTACGGTATGTCCGGACCCTAATTCACCCGCATCCTTTTTATCGTCATTAAAATCTTCGTTGTTCAACAAACGGTTTTCATAACCAACCAAACGATAACCTTTTACTTTGGCAGGATTGAATTCAATTTGCAACTTCACATCTTTAGCAATGGTTAATAAAGTACCGCCCATTTCTTTTACCAATACTTTTTTTGCTTCCAAAATGTTGTCAATGTATGCGTAGTTACCATTTCCTTTATCTGCAAGTTGTTCCATTTTTGAGTCCTTATAATTTCCTGTGCCAAAACCCAATACACTTAAAAACACCCCGTCTTCTCTTTGTTTTTCAATTAAGCGGGTTAATTCGCCGTCACTACTCACCCCAACGTTAAAGTCGCCATCTGTTGCTAAAATAATGCGATTGTTGCCCTTGTTCATGAAATTATCTTTAGCGGTTTTATAGGCTAATAAAATACCTTCGCCACCTGCTGTTGAACCACCTGCCTGTAATTTATCAAGAGCGTCATAAATTCTGTCCTTATGATCTCCAGAAGTGGATGGCAATACAACTCCTGCTGCACCGGCATAAACTACAATAGCAACTTTATCCTGCGGCCGCATCTGATCAATTAATAAATTTAAGCCTGATTTTAGTAATGGTAATTTATCGGCCGATTCCATGGAGCCTGAAACATCTAATAAGAACACCAGGTTATTAGCCGGTAAATTATCCATGGCAATTTCTTTCCCCTGTAAGCCAATATGAATTAACTGGTGGTTCTTGTTCCACGGACAATCGGTATATTCTGTTGAGATGGAGAAAGGTTGATTGTTTGTTGGTTTTGGGTAATTGTAACTAAAATAATTGATCATCTCTTCAATTCTCACGGCATCAGCCTGCGGTAATTGATTTTGGGTAATGAAACGACGTATGTTGCTGTAAGACGCTTTATCTACATCAATACTAAAAGTAGAAAGCGGATCTTTTTTTGAATCTTTAAATTCATTATCGTAAATGCGATTGTATTCTTCGGTGTTATATTCATCTGTTCTTCCCCCTCTTATATAAAGGTTATCGTTTGGTTTACTATAAGATGGGGAAGCACAACCTGCTACAGCATTGATCTTATAACCTTCTTTTGAAACGCGTTTCCCTGATTTGGCATCTTTTGTAGTTAGTGGTTGCTTGTAACTGACAATCTGTAGCTCCTGTAAAACTACCTGACTGCCTGATAGTTTAACATTGACCTGAGTTGCTTTATTATCAAGCACTGCAATTTTTGAAACAACATTTTTTGTATAGCCCACGTAAACAGTTTCCAGTTTGTATTTACCGGCACTTAGTTTTTTGAAAGTGAAACTGCCTGTCATGTCGCTCGTGGCAGTTGCAACTTTTATTGTGTCGTTTTTGTACAGAATTAAATTAGCGAAGGGAATTTCTTCGGCAGTTGCTACGTCGGTTATTTTACCGTAGATGGAACAGTTAGCGGTTGGTGTTTGCTGTGCTACGCTTATAAAGCCGGCCAGCATGCATGTGAGGAAAGATAATTTTATCATGACTTATGGTTTTAAATGATTTAATTTCTGGGGTCTGACATTGAGACGCCTGAGTTTTCATTATTCCATAAATGATGTTAAAAATTCTTTTTAAGAATGACGCATTTACAAAATACTTTGATAGATCAATTTACCATTGGTACAAAGTTTCTATTTGCTCCCATCTTCTACTTCTTCTTTCATACAATAAAATTTGCCCAAAATTACCATATGGGAAATATTGTGATTTTTGGTAATAGGAACAAATTATAGCGTAATCCCTTTTTACTCCACTATTTGTTATCGAAAAAATACATGGTTCAATAGTCCATAAATAGGCTCCATAATTTGATGAGTTGTGTGTTACACTGAGGCTATCCTGTTCATGGAAAAAATCATCAACATGCCAGTCCCAAATAAAAATTACGGAATCAGGATAGTTTTTTTGATAGGTATAGATCCAGGAGGTAAATAGATCATCTATAGGCCTAAAACTGGTTAATTCTCGGGCTACAGAACTATTAAAACGCTGCTTCAATTTAGTTTTTACGCCCATAATTGAGTCTGTGAGAAATGGATGACCTCCGAATTTAACGCCATCTTTAAATCTTATATATTTAAGATTTACAACATTTTTAGTTCTGATAAGCATTTCGAATAAAGATTTTTTATAAGAAACTGTGTCAGGATAAAAATTTAATTCCTGGGCGTTATATTTTGCGCTCAATACAACCAAACAAAGAAACATGTATTTTTTTATATAGCTCATACCCAATTATTTTATTCCTTTTATCATTTTCATATAACTGGCATCATCGCCTGCTCGTAGCTTGATCCAGATATTGGTATGCTTGCGAACTTTACATTCCATCGCACAAAAAAAGGGCAGGTCGTTGATAGAACCGGAAGAAAATGCAGCAGGTTTTTTTTGAAATGAATTATTGTGTGATAACATCATAGAATGATTTGTTGCAACAGGATTGTTATAACTAAAAGATAAGAGATGATGAGAAGGATATAAAACCCGTTGCGCTTTAATAGTAAAGCTAAGGGCGAAAAATAATATCAAATATGTAAATATTGTTTTGATACTTAAAGGTAAGGAATTTAAGACGAAAATACACGTGTCAGTTATATGCGGTTTGCCGGAAACCTGACAGGTTTTGTTTACTATTAATATAATCAATTTTTTTCGATTTTCATAAATTATTAAGCCTTTGTTATCGTGTACCTTTGTTATATGAAACAATTTACAGTCAAACAAGTAATTTCCATATCAGTATTAATATTGGTAACTATTGGAGCCTATTTTTATATAGATCATAACAGTAGTTTATACGCTGCAAATTATAAAATTAAGACAAAGGACAAAGGCATGAGTGTGGAAGAGTTTCAGAAACGAATTGCTAACATGCAAAAACCGGTTTTGGTTTATTTCAATGCTTCCTGGTGTATGCCTTGCGTAAAATTAAAACCGGAAATGGATCAACTGGAGAAGGAAGTAAAAGCTTACTGTGACGTATTCCAGGTAAATACGGATGATAACCCTAAAGTAACGGAGCATTATGAGATTAATTCTTTGCCCATGTTCGTTCTTTATAAAAATGGCAGAAAAGTGTGGGAAAATATTGGGTCTGTTTCAAAAAGTCAGTTGCAAACTAAGATAGAGGGGTATAAGTAAGGTTAAAGTTTAGCCGCGTGAGGGATGCGAGCGGAAATCCTTTTTGTGCCTCCTTTACAAGATTGAAGCGGACCAGCCCGACGGCGCCTGTTCTTTGCGCCGGCATGCCCAACTATTTAAAAATGAGATCCTGAATCAAGTTGAGGATGACAAACTCAATAAAAAAAATTATTTAAGCATTCCCTTCAATTTCTCAAGGGTATAGTCGATCTCTTCTTTAGTAGTGTATTTGCAAAAAGAAAAACGAACAGATGCTCTAGAAACATCAGCTCCAATACCACGCAATACGTGCGAGCCTTGATTACTTCCGCTACTACAGGCACTTCCGCCACTGGCTGCAATACCAACAATATCTAAATTGAACAACATCATTTCTGCATCAGGATGAGCCGGGAAACAACAATTCAATACTGTGTATAAACTTTTTTCGTTAGATGTTTCTCCATTGAAAGCAATTCCCGGAATCGATTTTTCCAGTTGCTCTTTCATGTAATTTTTTAATCCCTGGATGTGTGCAATGTGCTCATTCATTTCATTATAACAGATCTCTAGGGCTTTTGCCAGACCAATAATACCTTGTGTATTCTCAGTACCGCCACGCATGTTGCGCTCCTGTGCACCACCGTGGATCATAGGCTGAATTTTTATTGTATGATTCACATATAAAAAACCAACACCTTTTGGTCCGTGAAATTTATGAGCAGCACACGTAATAAAATGCACTTTAATTTTTTGAAGATCCATAGGGTAATGTCCCATGGTTTGTACAGTATCACTGTGAAAAATGGCATCGTACTTCGCACAGATCTCGCCAACTTTTTCTAACGGTAATAAAGTTCCAATCTCATTATTAGCATGCATTAACGATACCAATGTTTTTTCATTGCTCTTTAAAAGCTCTTCTAAATGATCAAGGTCCACATTTCCTTTAGCATCCACATTCACCCAGCTTAATTTGATCTTACCTTCTTTTTCTAAAATTTGTAAGGTATGTTCCACTGCATGGTGTTCGATCTTACTGGTGATAGCATGCTTTATTCCTAAGGAATGAATACTTTGATTGATCGCCATGTTATCGGCTTCTGTACCACCCGAAGTAAAAAATATTTCGGCAGGAGCAACATTCAATAATTTAGAAACAGTTTTACGGGCTACTTCAATAGCTGAACGTGTTTTTCGTCCGAAGGCGTGAATAGAAGAAGGATTTCCGTATTCTTCGCGCATGTATGGTAACATGGCTTCTAAAACGTTCTCGTCCAATCGGGTAGTAGCGGCGTTATCTAAATATACTTTCATTTTTTAGTTGGTTTAATCCTGTCTGCCGACAGGCAGTCGCAAAGTTCGTAAAGTTTTGTTTGTTGTAAATTTTTATTTCCTGTATTATGAGATTCTTATTTGGTGTGTCACCCTGAACTTGATTCAGGGTCTCATGAGATGCTGAATCAAGTTCAGGGCGACTGAAAACTAATTTTTAATGATTTCTTTAATATCTTCAATGATCTTTTTCGCCAATGCATCAGCTGTACTCACGCTTTCACTTTCGCTGTAAATGCGAATAATAGGTTCAGTATTTGATTTACGTAAATGAACCCATTCCTTATCAAATTCTATTTTCACGCCATCAACTGTGTTAACAGGCTGTTTGGCGTATTTTTCTTTTACATTCACTAAAACCTTGTCAACGTCGATCTCGGGCGTTAACTCAATTTTATTTTTTGAAATGTAATAGTTAGGGAATGACTTACGCAACATGGATGTTGTTTTACCAAACTTAGCTAAGTGAGTTAAAAAGATAGCTACTCCAACTAAGGCATCACGTCCGTAATGAATTTCGGGTAAAATTACACCGCCATTTCCTTCGCCGCCAATAATAGCATTGGTAGATTTCATCATGTTCACCACGTTTACTTCGCCAACGGCAGAAGCAGAGTAGGTGCCACCCATTTTTTCGGTAACATCTCTCAATGCGCGGGTTGATGATAAATTAGAAACGGTATTTCCTCCTTTATGATGTTGAAGAACCGCATCAGCTACGGCAACTAACGTATACTCTTCTCCAAACATTTCTCCATCTTCGCATACCAGGGCTAAACGATCCACATCGGGGTCAACACTAATACCTACATCCGATTTTGTTTTTAAAACAGTATCTGAAAGATCTTTTAAATGCTCTGGTAATGGTTCAGGATTATGTGCAAAATGACCTGTTGGTTCGCAATGGATCTTATGGATAGTTTTTACACCTAATGCTTCTAATAGCATGGGAATTACAATTCCTCCACTTGAGTTAACGGCATCAACTGCTACTGAAAAATTTGCTTTTTTAATGGCTTCAACATCTACATAAGGCAATTTTAAAACCTTGTCAATATGAAGTTGTAACAGATCGTTGCGTTGTGTATATGTACCTAACTGGTTTACGTCCGAATAGGTAAAGTCTTCTTTGTCAGCTTGTTCTAAAATATATTTGCCTTCGGTATCACTAATGAACTCGCCTTTGTTATTCAATAATTTAAGAGCATTCCATTGTTTTGGATTGTGGCTTGCAGTTAATATGATCCCACCATGAGCCTTTAATTCGGTAACGGCTACTTCCACAGTAGGCGTAGTGCTTAAGCCTAGATCGATCACATTGATACCTAAACCAACCAATGTACCGCAAACAATATTATTTACCATTTCGCCCGATAAACGGGCATCCCGGCCAATTACAACCGTTGCTTTTTCGTTTTTATGTTGTTCTATGATCCAGCTTCCATAAGCTGAAGCAAATTTTACAATATCCAAAGGACTTAAACCATCTCCCGGCTTGCCGCCAATGGTTCCTCTGATGCCTGAAATACTTTTAATTAAGGTCACGTTTTTTATTTTTTTGAATCACAAATATACCATTTAGCATCAAGATTAAAAGGAACTACTTTTCCATAATATACCATTTAATTTGTTAAAAATTATGGGCTAAAATGTGGTTTTTAACCTTAAATTTGTCTTTATTATCAGAAAGCAGTTTTTTGTATGAGTGAATTTGAAGGAGATGGATTAAGTAGCCAGGATTTCGAAAAAAGTTTAAAGCGTTTTGAGGACATGATCTCTTCGGGTACGCATCAGTTTTTTGATGCCGACGAATTGGAAGAGATCATAGATTACTATATGCAGTGGTTTAATCTTGAATTAGCTAAAAAAGCCATCGACTTTGCCTTAGATCATTATCCATACTCATCAGCTTTAAAAATTAAATTAGCGCAATACCTTTCGTCTCAGCACAAAACACACGATGCTTTAATGTTACTGAATGAGATAGAGCAGGTGGAAAGTAATAATAGCGAACTATACATGACCCGGGGTTATATTTATAGCCAGACCGGGTTAAGCGAACAAGCCATCGAAAATTATAAAAAAGCATTGCCTTTGGCCGAATATAAGGACGAAGTATATGTGGCTATTGGAATAGAATTTTTAAATGATGATAAGGCCGAAGATGCTTTGTATTATTTAAAAAAAGCGATAAAAGTTAATTCGGATAATGATGTGGCTTTGAATGAGCTGTCGTTATGTTACGAAATGACAGGTAAAAGCGAAGAAGCTATCGCTTTTTATGAAAATTACATTGAGGAAAAACCATATAATCATTTTGCATGGTTTAATTTAGGGATTAGTTATAATCGTTTAAGCTTATTTGAAAAAGCTATTGATGCTTATGATTATGCCATTGCTATTAAGGAGAATTTTTCATCAGCTTACTTCAATAAAGCTAATTCGTTAGCTCAATTAGAAAGATACCAGGATGCAATTGAAGTTTATAGGGAAACCTTTAAACATGAAGAGCCGGACGCCAACACCTATTATTATATTGGAGAATGTTTTGAGAACATGACCCAATACGAAGATGCTTTAGTTAATTATAACCGCGCCATTAAACTGGATGCAGCTCATGCAGACGCCTGGTTAGGAATTGGTATTGTGCTAGACTATCAAAACAGGATCACTGAAAGTATTCATTACATAAAAAAGGCCATTGAAATTAATCCTAACATGCCTGAGTATTGGTATGTGTTTGGAGAGGTTCAACATAAACTGGGCTTTTTAGAAGAAGCAGCTTCGGCATACCAACGCGTAATTGAATTAGGATACGAAGAATATGATATTTACCTGGATTATGCTAAACTGTTATATGACGGTGGGTATTACAAAGACTGTGAGAAAATATTAGCAGAAGGAATTCAAAAGTATCCTGATACTCCTGAATTATATTACCGTATGAGCGGCTTACAAATGGAGCTTGGAAAAAAACAGCAAGGAATGGTGTTTTTAGAAAATGCTCTGGAAATGGATTACGATAAACATACCGACCTTTTAGAATATTTACCTGTTTTGGAACAGGATGTTGCAGTAATGCAATTGATACAATCATTTAAAAATAAACCATTATAAATTAAGGACCTATGCCAAAATACAATGTAAACTTATCACATATACCCGATCGTACTGAAAGACCTCGTAAAAGCGGGATAACAATGGTTATGGATAAAGGAATATCGTTGAAACACGCCGAAGATTTTGTTGACAGCTACGCAGATTATGTTGATTTTGTAAAGCTGGGATTTGGAACATCCGTAATGTCGAAGAATGTGAAAGAGAAGATCAAGATCTATCAGAAAGCAGGGATTAAAACCTATCTGGGAGGAACCTTATTTGAAGCATTTGTAGCAAGAGGAAAATTTGACGAGTATCAAAAATTCATTGACTCTTATGGGTTGGATTCTGCTGAAGTATCTGACGGAAGTATCAATATTGAGCACGATAGTAAATGTAAATTCATTAGTACGCTTGCCAAAAACTTTACTGTATTATCAGAGGTTGGATCAAAAGAAGAAGGTATTATTATTCATCCGGCTAAATGGACAAGCATGATGAAGGCCGAACTGGAAGCAGGATCATTTAAAGTAATTGCAGAGGCAAGAGAAAGCGGAACCGTTGGGATCTTTCATAAGAATGGAAGTGCACACAGCATGCTTATCACAAGGATCACTAATAAAATTAATGTAGAGGACATTATCTGGGAAACACCACAAAAATCTCAGCAGGTATATTTCATTAATTTATTTGGAGCTAATGTCAATGTTGGTAACATTAGCGTAGATGATGTTATTCCTTTGGAGACATTACGTGTTGGTTTACGTGGTGACACCTTCTTTAATTATTTGCCGGAAGGAACAAAAGATAAAACATTTTAATAAGCTTATTTATCCCCTCTGTTGGGGCAGAGGGAGGAATTCTCCAAAACTATAAAGTAAATACTATGAAAGAAATAACAGCAACAGAATTGAAAAAGTTAATTGACGAAAAAAAAGATTTTCAGTTAATTGATGTTCGCGAACAATATGAATTTGACGAAGCCAATATTAATGGCGAGTTGATCCCAATGGGTGAAGTAATGGATAATATTGATAAGATATCCAAAGACAAACAGGTAGTGGTTCATTGCCGTAGCGGTAAGCGCAGTGCCACTGTAATTGGAGCTTTAGAGAGCCAACATGGCTTTACAAACCTGTATAACTTAAAAGGCGGAATATTAGCTTATATTGAAGAAGTAGGACTTTAAAAAGTTGTTTGTTATTCGAATAACTCAACTTCTAAATATTTCAAACAACTAAAACTTAACTCAAAAAACTTATATATTTTATGATCGAATTATTTAAGCACATTTTACAACTTGATTTTGACTGGTTGTTTGCCAATTTTGGTACAGCAATTTATGTAGTATTATTCCTGGTTATTTTTATTGAGACCGGACTAGTAGCCATGCCGATTTTACCTGGTGATTCGTTATTATTTACTGCGGGTTTGTTTGCCCGTTCCGGACATTTAAACATGTCGTATTTGTTGATCTTATTATTTATTGCAGCTGTTTTGGGTGATAACTGTAATTACTGGATCGGACGAAAAATAGGAGTGAAGATCTTTGACATTAAAATTAAAGGAAGGGTTTTGGTTAAAAGAGAATATTTAGATAAAACGCATTTGTTTTTCGAAAAGCATGGAACTAAAGCTATCATCATGGCTCGTTTTGTTCCTATTGTAAGAACCTTTGCGCCTTTTGCAGCTGGTATTGGTGAAATGAACTACAGAAGATTTTTTAGTTACGATATTTTAGGCGGTGCTTTATGGATCGGTGGTTTAACTACTGCCGGTTATTTATTAGGTGAGGTTGAATTCATAAGAAAACACATTGACCTGGTTTGTTTAGGTATTATTGCTTTATCTGTATTACCAATATTGATCACTATGGCTAAAAATAAGATGGCCTCAAAAGCTTAAATCCTAAAGTATATAATTAAAAAAAGGATCGCGTATGCGATCCTTTTTTTGTTGTTACTAACTAAACACCCATATTGTTTAAACCACAGGAAGAACAAAAATAACTACAACTTAAAGCATCATTGCTACCGTAAAAAGGATTTTTGGCACAATGTAGTGTAAATAAAAAAGGAGCGGTTGAGGCCGCTCCTTTTATTTAGAGATAGTTTTTACTTTATTTCAGATAACTCTGTTTTCGGTAATAATGCGAAGTTATGAAAGCAAAATTTTGAGCACCGATAGTGGTATACTTATAATTTTGTAAAGTAATGATGATATCCATATCCTCATTTATATTAAAAGCCGATAGATCAGATGTGCTAAAAAATACTGTAGTATTATTAATAGCCGTTTGATTAATAGTTTTAATAGTCTGAATGGCCCCGTTATTTTGTGTTAATCTGGCCGTACAAATAAAAAGTGTTGGGTCCGGATTGGTAACAGTTCCCAGGGAGATGGTTATGCCTGATGATTTTGTACTGGTATCAGGTAACACCGCCGGATTGAACTCAGGATAAAGGGGCGTAAAAGAGTGTGTGAAAGCCGTAATGTAAGCGCTTCCCTGTACGTTCCAACTAAGCGGATTCATACTCACACTACTACTGGCATTTTGAAAGTACCTCAAATAGGTGCCATCATAATCTAATTTAGTAGTCGTATTTAGTATAACATCGCCGGCACTAACAGTTGATGTAGTTTGATTGCTAACAGCAGAAGGGTAAAACTCAGCGACATTGATGCTATCAGTTGAAATGTTACCCAAGCCATCTATACCGGTAAAATAATAGCTACTGAAGGTACCCGAGATCGTATTAACGGTATCAACAGTCAACGGTGACTTTATAACTAAGGGTTGTTCTTTTCTTGTGAACCCAAACCATGTGAAACAAAGTATGAGCATTATAATAGGAGTGTATTTCATGATTTTATAGTTTAATTATTTTTTTGTAAACAATAGAATTGTTTTTTAACCTGATCATTAACTGATAACAGCCTGCATTAAACGATTCCAGGTTTATAGTAGCTGATTTGTTAATTTCAAATTTATTACCATTTATATCAATTAAAGAAAATGATGAGATTTTTTCAAATGTTTCACTATCACACTTAATATTTACTTCATCTGTGGTTGGTATTGGATAAACATCAATGATGATATTTTCAGATAATCTGGCATTTGCTGCAATATCTTCCGATTTGTCAATGCCGGTTTCTTCTGAAGAACCATTTGTTCCGTTGGATTCATCCATCAACCTCGCACCTCCTGTACCAGTACAATTGGTTATCCTCATCTCTGTATAAACATCGGCTCCAAAAATACTTTCACTATTAATTTCGATCTCATCAGTAGCTAATAAAAAAACGGGCATATCAACATAGTTTGAAAACTGGCTGGTATTTACATTACCAAATTTCAATTTTCTACCGGTAAGAATATTGGTCCAATTAGTCAGATAAGCAAAGTCTGCGTTTGTATATACAGTTTTGTCTTCTCCACAGCAAAATGGCTGGTATATTTTCACCCAATCTAATTCCATAGTTTGTGCTGCCTGACTGAATTCGCTGAAATTCTCGGTTTTGTATTTACCATTAATAGTATTATTAATGATCAAGCCCATTTGGCGGTCTCTGCTTGGAAAATAAGAATCTTCTCTAATTTTATTTGGATAATATAAAATCTGCGGCATATTTGGCCAAGGTAACCACGATGGCCAGTTATTGGGTTTTTGTGGCCAGAACTGCTGGTAGATATTATCATCCAAACTCCGAAGACCATTGCAATCGTAATTATAACGAGGATCAAAATTATTGTATGCAGAACTATAATTACAATTAACATCCAAAGCGTTGCCATCATAAAATTTTGTTGCATACCCTTTTAAAGTGCCATCTACATAGATCTTAACTTCATATTTTCCCCATTCTAATTTATACGTGTGAAACACCTCGATGTTAATTGGGTATTTTTCAGATCTGTGACATTCGTTTTTATTAGGTATGCTACCAACATGGGTTGCCATTTTATGTTCGTTGTATAATTCACACGGAGTTCCTGAAACATCATTGTCATAGAATTCAAAGATGTCAATTTCCGAATATTTGCCTAATTCACCAAGCAACCAAAATGCCGGCCACATTTTATTAGCTGATGGAACTTTAATGCGCGCTTCAAATGTACCATACTCGAATCGATTCAAAGACCGGATCATACCATTTGTAAAATCATAGGAATTTCCTCCAATGCTATTACTCTCATATTTGTTAACCAGTTTCATTATCCCACCGCTGACTTGAACATTATTATTGGTTACAACACCGGATGAATTATAAAAACCATAACCATACCATGTGTTCTCAATTCCTTGAGCATAACCGTAATCAAATCTCCATTTGTTTGGAAGATCATACATATTATCAAAGTCTTCAACAATAACAGGGAAGAGATAGCTGTGGCAGTTGTCTGCTGCGCAGCTTGCAGGCTTTGCGTCCTTAACTTTTATATCATTTTCACAAAACTGTTGCGCCTGTCTGCCTAAAATACGTACAGTAGCACCAGATCCTTGTGAATAAACGACCGCATTAATAAAAGTAAAAAGTATAAGTATGTACTTTTTCATGATTATTTATTTTTAAGGTCTTTGATTTCTTTTTCAAGAGAAATAATATGAAGATATAATGTTTCGATTTTCTCTAACAATTTGGCATCCATTTCATTTATATCATATCCGTTTGCCAATACTTCTTCTTCGCTAGGAATACCCGGTAGATGTTTGTTTTTATTTATAAATTGTTCAACATCAGCCAGATTTTCTAATTCTTTTCTTTTGAAGACAAAATCAGCCCAACTTGTTGTTTTTAATACATACAATGATTTACATGCTACTTTTCCGTCAACAGCAAGTAATGCATCTGTATGAGGCGCTGTAGGACTTAATGTTCCGATGCGAACTTTACCATCAGCCATTATAGATACCAATGTTTTATTATTTAAGCCTTCTTTAAAATAAAAGCCAGCGTTAGTTTGCCACTGGTGTATATAGAAATTAAATTTCCCGCTAGGATCGTTATCAACAGATATACCTCTTCTTGAAGGTATTTGCCCATTACCTACTATTTCAAAACCACTATTGCCACCTGTTGACCCAGCTGGGTTTGCAAATGATACATCGCCATTAACGGTTAATCGTTTATATGGAGTTGGTGCACCCATACCAATGTTACTGTTTGTTAAAATGGCAAGTTTTCCGCCGCCGCCGCCTAGGTATAAATTTGCGACATTACCATTTGTTACATCATAAGCAGCAACTTCATCTCTTCCTAAACCAATATACCTGGCATTATCGGCAAATTTAGCTATCTGTGTATTTACTCCGGTTCCAACTACCGTCAGCATTTTTCCAGCATCTGGTGTAGCTGTCCCGATCCCGACTTCACCGGCATTTTTTACAATAAATTTAGTAGTAGTAGTTACTTGAACCCCTGCTGTTGTTGCGTAAGGGGCAGTTTCAAAATTAAGATCTCCGTTGCCAAAACCAAGTAATGATGCGTAGTCATTAGCAGCCATACGTATATTATAAGCCCCTCCCCATTTTGTATTATATCCAAAATATTTGTAGCCGCCGTTGTGAAAAACAAAGCGATCTCCTATTTGAAATGCATCAGTAGGTGGCGTAGCAGATGGTGATTGAATACCCACATTTCCACCGGTAACTTGTGTGGTTGTATTATAAGGACTTCCATTCGTAGTAAACTGTGCATAGGTTTTGTTTAATAGTAGCACCTGAGCGCCAACAATAGCAAGGGTTTTGATTTTCATGTTTTTGGTTTTTAGTGAATAAATGATTTTACAATGAGTTTAGAATACAATATTAGAACATCAAAAAATAATAGTTCGACCGTAAAAAGGATTTTTGTCACACTAGCGATTTATTTTAATACAAAAAGTAAAATATCTTACATTTGTTTTGATGTGTAAATTGACATGCTTTTTTATAATTATTTTTTTAGGCTTTTGTTTTTCCACAAATGCTCAGAATTTAAAATTTAAAAATTACACATCTAAAGACGGGTTGGTTTCCGACGACGTTTACAAAATGTTTCAGGATAAAAAAGGCTATATGTGGTTCTTTACCAATTATGGTACTATGAAGTATAACGGAAAGGAATTTAGACAAGTACTGAAAAATTTACCATTTAAAGAGTCTTTTATATACAGTTATTATGAGAATGACAACGGACAGATATGGGTTGCTAATTCGAATGCGAAAATATATGAAGTTAAAAATGACAGTGCTTTTTTGATAAAGGGAACCGAAGAAATATCAGAATTACTTAACTTAAAAGCGAGTGAAATCACAGAGATATTTGTTGATAAAGAAAATAATATTTATATAAGCTCGAAATATAATGGTTTCAAACTTATAAAAAGTAAAGGTTATAAGGCTGTTAGTTTATCAAACTATGATGATGCAGACTCTGTCTTTGTATACGTCCTGGATATTGAAGGACATGTTTTCAATTCTAATAGCTTTAATTACAGACGGAGAGTAAAAAATTTTATGCCTGGAGGTAATTTTGTATTTAGATATATCAATGAAGAGAATCCACGCGAAACATATACACTAAAATTTTGGGGATCGAGCAAATCAATCAGCCCTACCTCTTTTAAACGATTCAAGAAGGATATTTATTTTACCTATGGATTTAATCTATTAAAAGCGCAGCCTTACGGTTTTATCAAAACCATTCCTTTTAATTCATACATATTAAATTACACACAGGATAAAAAAGGCCATTTATGGGTTGGAGTTCTTAATTCTGGTTTATATGAATTGGATAAAAATGATTCTATCATTAATCACTACTTTGGGAATGAAACCATAAACCATGTTTTTATAGATTCCCAAAATGGTTTATGGTTGTCTACAGAGGGGTCGGGTGTTTTTCATTGTAGCAATCCTGAGGAGATGCATTTTAGGGAATTTGAAATATTTAATTCAGGGATAAGTTTTATAAAAAAAATTGATGATAAATTATTTATTGCTAATCGTACCGGTGATATTTGCCTGATTGACAAGGGTAAAATGGTTTCAACCAATTTAGGAAATGATAATAGTGGTTCACTGGATATTATAAAATACCATTCAGATTATATTGTTTATTCCAGAAAACAGGTAAGGTTATTAAAAATTAAGGATAAACTTGTTATATCCGATTTGCCTACCATTCTGCCGGGGTTTCTTCCTTTAAATGTACTTAAATTAAATGGTGACACATTGTTATGTTTTTCAAGAAACCGGTTTACAATTGTAAATAATGGTGTAGCCGGCATACGTAATTCGGAAATAAATGTAAATGGCTACCTGGATCATAGAATATTTTCCTGTGCTTCACGAAAGAATGAAAAACTCATTGGTACAAATGACGGCGTCTACCTTTTTATAAAAAATAAACTTATGCAGCCCGATTTTTTAGCTCAAACCAAAGACTCTAAGATTGTAAGTATTGTAGAGGGCAATAAAGGGGAATTTTGGTTTTGTACACAGGGCAACGGCTTATTTAAATTAGACGCATCTAACAAATTGGTTCATTATTCAACGGTAGATGGCCTACCCAGTGATATTATTAATAATATAAGTTTTGATTGGGACAATCATATTATATTATCAACCAATAAAGGTTTGTATGAAAGCCTGGATCTTAAAAAATGGGATAAGTTATATAGCGGACAGGTAAAAAGTGCATTTGAGTGTAATAATAAAGTTTATCTTTTAGCAGAAAATAAGCTAACTATAATTGATAAAAGTCAACCTGCCAATAAACCGTCCGTTTACTTCAACCTGGCATCTATATTTTTGAATGGTAAAAATGCTACATTGAATGACATTAGTTTATTAAAGTATGATGAAAATAATTTAACTTTCAATTTTGATGTTATTTCTTATTCCTCGGGTGTTCCTGACATAATCTATAATTTAAAGGGTGATAAAGGTAATTGGATAAAAACAAGTGATCAGCGTATTGTATTTCAAAACCTTCCACCAGGTGATTATAAATTAACAGCGGGACTTGCTTCAACTCATATAAACGCAAGGCTTTTTATTATTCCATTTACTATATGCAAACCATTTTGGTTAACAGGCTGGTTCATTTTTTTATACGTCCTTTCCGGTTTTGCCATGGTAGCTTTTGTTGGTTGGCGAGTATTAACGTATTACAAGATCCGTGAAAATAAAAGGAATGCAGTTCAGCAACAAATTTCAGAATACAAGTTAATTGCCTTAAAAGCTCAGATCAATCCTCATTTCATGTCAAATTGTTTAACGGCTATTCAGCATTTGATATTTAACAATAAAGTGGATGAGGCAAATGAATACCTGGCAAAATTCAGTCTTCTTGTGCGCCAGGTGCTGAATTTCTCTTCTAAACCACTGGTAACACTTAGAGAAGAACTGGAAATAGCTTCAATCAATATTGAGCTTGAGCAATTAAGATTTGAAAACAAATTTGTTTATGATATCAATTTTGATCGATCGCTGGATATACAATATGTTTTCGTTCCACCTTTAATTTTGCAACCTATTATAGAAAATGCTATCTGGCATGGTTTATTGCCTTTGAAGAGGACTAGACAAGGGAAATTGCAAATTAAAATACATGTCGATGCAGATTTATTATATATTAGTATCGAGGATAATGGTGTTGGTAGAAAGAAAACAGAGGCGTCTATAGGAAATTTGAAAGAATCAAAAGGAATGGATATTACCAGGCAGCGTATACAGAATTTGAATGTTTATTATAATAGCATTACTGCTGATTTAGTTTACGAAGACCTGGTAGATAACCAAGCTAATGCAATAGGAACAAGAGTTAGAGTTGTTTTACCTTTAAATCTAGTGTTGAGAAAATGAAAAAAATAAGGGCAGTAGTTATTGATGATGAATATTTGAATAGGGATCTGATCTCTCAAATTGTTGTGAAAATAAGCGACAATTATGTAATTATTGGACAGGCAGAAGATGTTGAAAGTGGGTTTGAATTAATACAGTCTGTTGAGCCTGATGTGGTTTTTTTGGACATAAAAATGCCTGATGGTACTGGATTTGATCTTTTAAAGCAATTTCCGAACCCGGGTTTTGAAGTTGTATTTATAACCGGCTTTGATGAATATGCGATCAAAGCGTTTGAATTTAATGCATTGGATTACATTTTAAAGCCAATTGATCAATCGAAATTAACAAAGACTCTGATCAAAGTTCAGGATCGCATCTTTCGTAAAGAAGTTTCTTCCAATCATCTTAAGGATATTGTATTACAATATAACGGTGGAAATGTAATATCTAAGATCCCGGTTCATTTTAAAGATAAAGTATATCTAATTAATATTGATGATATTATCTCAATTCAAACGCATGAAGGATATACTCTATTTGTAATTAATAATGATAAAAATAAATTTGTATCATCAAAGCAATTAGCCGATTACGAATTCATTATAGGTAGCTTTCCAAACTTTATTAGACTTAATAAGAGTGTGTACGTGAACATCAATTTTGTAAATAATTATACAAAAGGTCAGGTTTGTGAAGTTACTTTAACTAATAACACCTCTTTTGAAGTATCGAGAAGAAAAAAAGCTGAGATACTGGAAATTCTGGATAGGAAAATGGAAGATTAATAAGTTACTCTTCGTTTTACATTTAGAATTAAACTTATTAGTATATTTAAAAATGGCTATTTGGATGCACAACTCTTTGAAAATTATTAAATATCTTTTTTTATTTATTTTGTTTTCTAGAGTTAGTATTTCTCAAATTAATTTAGTTACTAATCCAGGATTTGAAAATCACACTACATGTCCTACGTTTGGAGGTCAAATTAACTATTGCTCCAGTTGGAATAATGTCAATTTAATATATGGTAATTTTACAGTTGGCACACCCGACTATTTTCACACATGTGGTTCAGGTAATGTGGTTCCTCCTAATACGTTTGCCGGGCAGTGCAATCCTCACACAGGGAACGCTATGACAGCTTTGGTAATGTATAATTCACCATATCCGGGGTATAGAGAATACATGGCAACGCCCCTTTCCTGTCCGATGATTCCAGGTAACACCTACACCGTATCTTTTTGGTTAACAAATGGGCTTAATCCTATTTCCAGATATACAATAAAAAACATAGGCTTACATTTTTCTAATTTGCCATTAACTCAAAGTGGCTATTCATTAATTAGCGCGATTCCACAATTAGAATTAACAACTTTAGTTGGAAGTACAAATTGGGTAAAGTATACATTTACGGTTAATCCAACTTCAAATTGGCAACATTTGACAATTGGGGCATTTCGGCCAGACTCGCAAAATTCTCCAACTTCAACTTATTCTATTACAACAGGAGCTTCTTCGGTATACGCTAATTATTTTTTCGATGATATCGAAGTATTAAGTAGTGTATCTTCGGGAACAATTTCAACAACTTCTGCTAATAATGCTGTTTTATGTTTTGGAGCTTCAACGGCCAGTGCTTCAGTTGTTGCGTCCGGTAGCGGCCCCTATAATTACTTATGGAGTCCCGGAAGTTACACCACTTCTGTAGTCAATAATTTAAGCGCAGGTATTTATACAGTAACTGTTACAGATGGCGCATGCTCTAGCCAAACTGTAGGTATAACCATCAATCAACCGCCTGTGTTAAGCCCTACGTTATCTGTTGGTTCATATTCTATTTGCAAAAATTCAGGTACGACTTTAAGTGTAAATAATTCAGGAGGGACACAACCCTATACAGTCAATTGGAATAATGGAACTACAAACGCAGCTAGTATTTCAGTTGGCCCTTTAATAACAAGCGTTTATAATTATACGGTGTCAGATGCTAATAATTGTGTTAAAACACAATCTGTTCAAATCACTGTTGATTCCACTATTGCTAATTTTAATAGTTCAATTGCACCTTGCTCAAGCTTAATGTCATTTACAAATACAAGTCTAAATGGCAATTCTGCTTATTGGTTGTTTGGAGATGGACAATCAAGCTCTTCGGTTTTAACGGCTTCAAATAATTATTCGAATGGTGGTACGTATACGGTTTCTTTAGTGTCTATTTCTTCTGTTGGCTGCAAAGATACT